>JBDRIT010000138.1:0-133498 GCA_043815665.1 Pseudomonadota bacterium | reverse complement strand
AACGATCCGACACCGCTCGATGAGCCGGTACGACGTATCCGCCTTGTTCCGAACCAACTTCTCCAGGAGCCCACGCTGGCGCTCCGACACTACAATCTCGACTGCCCTGCTCATGAGGCCCTCCATTCTACAGAGGCATCACGATCCTGGCTGATCGAGAAAACAAGATCTGTGCAGCATCTCTGCCGTGGTCATCTAGCGATTCACGGAACGGGCTCCCGGATTCCCCTCTGGAACGTGGAGCGCTCCACAACGCGTTCGGCTCCTGATCTGGTCACGGCTGAACGAGCCGATCCGGCCCCTGCCTTTGAGGCCGGCCTCTCTTTTTTTATGGTTCTACCCTTACTTTGCGCTTGGCACTGGGGGCCTGCGTGGAGGGGTATCCCCTGGACCGGCGTGAGCCGCAGCCAGGGGATGGCCCCGGATGAGGCCGGCACCACGCAGTGGTAGGACGCTCCAGTGGAGCGTCCGGCCGGCCGCAAGGCCCGAGGCTGTGCCGAGGGTGCGGAGCAGGCCCCCGGAGACAGGCCGTTGTGGAGGTTGTGCGGTGCCCGAGAGTGACGGCTGAGATCCCTCGCTGCGCTCGGGATGACGGGAGGGCTGTACCCGAGAGAAGCACTTGAGATCCCTCGCGATGCTCGGGATGACGGGAGGGCTGTACCCGAGAGATGCACTTGAGATCCCTCGCGATGCTCGGGATGACGGGAGGGCTGCGCTCGGGATGACGAATCAGGCTCCCGGGGACTGGCTCAACGAAACGGAGACGCGCTGTCAGAAGTCGAAGGTGATGTGGTACACCCCGGAGTCGAACTTCATCTCGAGGGGATAGGGCAGGGCCTCGAAGACGGCGAGCATGCCCTTGTTCACGGCGAGGACCTCGGCCACGAAGCCCTTGAGCCCGGATTGCCGGGCGATGCGGATCAGGTAGTCCAGGAGCATGGAGCCCAGGCGACGGCGCTGCCACTCTTCGCTCACCAGGAAGGCGACCTCGGCCCTGGGCTGGTTGGGCACCTTGACGTACTGGCCCAGGGCCAGGAGCCGCTCGCCCTCGGCGGAGTCCACCACCACGGCCAGGGCCACCTGCTCCCGGTAGTTCACGTTCACGTAGGTCTGGCGGCTCCCGTGGGGCATGAACTGCATCCGGGTGAAGAAGCGCTGGTACCGGCTCTTCTCGCTGAGGCCGTAGAAGAGGTCCTTGAACGGCTCCTCGTCCGTCGGCTTCACCGGCCGCACGGAGACCTCGGTGCCGTCCTTGAGGGTCATGGAGATCTCCAGCTCCTCGGGGTAGGGCATCGCGTCCGGGGGAATCTCGATCTGGTCCTGGTACACGTAGTTCAGCTCCTTGGCCTTGCGAAGGAGCTCGTTGCGGAACTTCGGGTGCGCGATCTGGATCAGCGCCATGGCCCGCTCCCGTACGCACTTTCCGTGGAGGTAGGCGATGCCGTACTCGGTGACCACGTAGTGCACGTCCCCCCGGGTCGTGACCACCCCGGCCCCCTCGTTGAGGGTCGCGGCGATGCGGGAGGTGTTGCCGTCCTTCGTGGTGGAGGGGATGGCGATGATTGGCTTGCCCCCCTTGGACCGCGCGGCGCCGCGGATGAAGTCCACCTGGCCACCGAAGCCAGAGTAGAAGCGGGTGCCCACGGAGTCGGAGCAGACCTGGCCCGTGAGGTCCACCTCGATGCCCACGTTGATCGCGACCATGTCGTCGAGCTGGCCGATGACGTAGGGATCGTTCACGTACTCCGTGGGGTGGAACTCGAAGATCGGGTTGTCGTCGAGGTAGTCCCAGAGGCGCCGGGAGCCCATCGCGAAGCTCGCGACGACCTTGCCCGGGTTCAGGGTCTTGCGCTTCCCCGTGATCACCCCGGCTTCGATGAGATCGATGATCCCGTCGGTGAACATCTCCGTGTGGATCCCCAGGTCCTTCTTGTCCTTGAGGAAGGTCAGCAGGGCCTGGGGGATTACGCCGATGCCCACCTGGATCGTGGAGCCGTCGTCGATGAGCTTGGCCAGGTGCCGTGCGATCTCCTTCACCACCGGGGTGGGGTCCTGAAACACCGTCTCCGGGAGCTCCTCGGAGCCCTCCACCAGGGCATCGATCTCGTTCACGTGCAGCAGGGTGTCCCCCCGGGTCCGGGGCATACGGTCGTTGACCTGCGCGATGATCGTCACCGCGTTGCGCACGGCCGCTCGCACGATGTCCACGGACACCCCGAGGCTCACCAGGCCGTTGCGGTCCGGCGGGGTCACCTGGATCAGGGCCACGTCCAGGGGGAGCCGCCCGGAGTCGAAGAGGCGCGGGATCTCCGAGAGGAACACCGGCGTGTAGTCCCCGAGGCCCTTGTGGACCGCGCGGCGCACGTTGTCCGCGATGAAGAAGGTGTTGAAGCGGAACCGCTCCGCATAGCGGGGCTCCGCGTAGGGTGCGATCCCCGTGGTGAGCAGGTGGAAGAGCTCCGTGTCCGCCAGGTGGGCCGACGCCTCCACCAGGGCCCGCACCAGGACCTGGGGCTCCGCGCAGCCCGTCCCGATGAAGACGTGCTCCCCCGGGTTGATCAGGTGCATGGCCTGGGACGGGGTCATCACCTTGGCCTGGTGGGTCTGCTTCCAGTTGAACGTCTCCATGTCCGCCTCCCTACTCCGCATCCGTGCTCAGCGCGATGCGCGCGTCCAGGGCCACCGTCTCCCCCCGGGTGGTGCCTACCCGCAGCGGGTTGATGTCCAGCTCCTTGATCTCTGGGAAGTCCACCACGAGCTGCGCGATGCGCTGCAGCGCCTCCGCGATGGAGCGGATGTCCACGCCTTGCTGCCCCCGCACTCCCTTGAGGAGCGCGAAGGTCTTGGTGCCGGACAGCATCTCCATGGCCTCCTCGACGGTGAGGGGTGCGAGGTGGAAGGTCACGTCCTTGAGGACCTCCACATAGATCCCCCCGAGGCCGAACATCAGCATGGGTCCGAACTGCGGATCCCGGGTCATGCCCAGGATCACCTCCCGCCCGCCCCGCTTAATAACCTAGACGAGGACCCCCACGATGTGCGCCCCCTCGACGAGCTGCGGGATCCGCAGCATCATCAGGTCGAACGCGTCCTCCACCTCTTGGGAGTCCTTGAGCCCCACCCGCACGCCGCCCACGTCGCTCTTGTGGACCACGTCCTGGCTGACCACCTTCATCACCACGGGGTAGCCCAGCTTCCGGGCCGCCGCCACCGCCTGCTCCCGGGTGGTGGCCAGGACCCCCTCGGGGATGTTGACGCCGTAGGCCTCGAAGATCGCCTTCGCGTCCTGCTCGGTGACCCTGGGGAGGCGCTGCTGGCGGTAGTTCTTGAGGATCTTCTTGACCTTGTTGGAGTTCACGGGGATACGCGGGATCTTCCGCTCCGGCGCAGCGAGCCACTCCCGGTAGCGGTGCATGGCCACCAGGACCTCCACGGCCCGCTCCGGGGAGGGGTAGTGGGGGATCCTGTGCTCCTGGAGGATCTCCACCGCCTCCTGGACCGCGGCGGCCCCGAAGAATGCCGCCATCACCGGCTTCTCCAGGCCCTCGCTCGCCGCGACGATCTCCCGGGCGATGGCTGCGGGGCGGGTCATGGCCTGGGGCGCGGTGAGCACCAGGAGCGCATCCACCCCGGGGTCCGCGGCCACCGCGTCCAGGGCCGAGCGGTACTTGTCCTCTCCGGCGTCCCCGAGGATGTCCACGGGGTTGTTCACCGACGCCGCGGGGGAGAGGAACGACCGGAGACTGTCCTTCGTCTCGTCGGACAGCCGGGCCAGCTCCAGGCCCCGGCCCTCGATCGCGTCTGCGGCCAGGATGCCGGCCCCTCCCGCGTTGGTGATCACCACGATCCGTGTGCCCCGGGGCAGGGGCTGATAGGCCAGGCCCTGGGCCAGGTCGAAGAGGTCCTCGATGGTCCGCGCGCGGATGATCCCGGCGATGCGGAACGCGCAGTCGTACGCAGCCTCTGCGCCGGCCAGGGAGCCGGTGTGGCTGCTGGCCGCGGCCGCGCCTGCGGCGGTGTTCCCCGCCTTGAGGAGGATGATGGGCTTCTGCCGGCCGACCCGGGACGCGGTGCGGATGAAGCGGGTGCCCTCGGTGATGCTCTCGAGGTAGCCGGTGATCACCCGGGTCTCGTCGTCGTCTGCGAAGGCCTCGAGGAAGTCGTTCTCGTCCAGGTCGGCCTTGTTCCCCATGGAGATCACCTTGGAGAAGCCGATGTGGTTGGAGGACGCCCAGTCCAGCATCCCGGAGCACAGGGCGCCGGACTGGGAGATCATCGCGATGTCCCCGGCCAGGGGCAGCTGCTCTGCGAAGGATGCGTTGAGGCGGCTCCGGCCGTCCAGGATCCCCAGGACGTTGGGGCCGATGAGTTCCACCCGACCGGTCCGGGCGATGCTGGCCACCTGCCGCTCCAGCGCCCGCCCCTCCTCGCCGATCTCCTTGAACCCCGCGGAGATGATCACCGCGGCCCGGACGCCGCGCTCGCCCATGCGTCGCATGGCGTCCGGGACGAGCTTCGCGGGGATGCATACCACCGCGAGATCCGGGATCTCGGGGAGGGCCTCCAGGTCTCGCCAGGTCGGGTGCCCGAGGATCTCCGTGGCCTTGGGGTTGATCCCGTAGACCACGCCGTCCGGGTATTCGAGCAGGTTCTTGAAGACCACGTGACCGACCTTGCGGGGGTCCGCCGACGCGCCGATGACTGCGATCGCCTTGGGTTTGAAGAACGCCTGGAGATTCATTGCGTCTCACCTCCACGCAACCTATAGCAGAGTGTGCCCCGTGGCACAAGGCTTGTGAAAAAAATCACTGGTCAGCGGAAGTCAAGCACCTCTCCTGCGCGAGTGAGGCACAGGAGCCCCGCGAACTTGCTAAATGGAGGCCGACAATCGAACATACCGCCTGTACAGACCCTGGGGGGTCGGAGGGACATCGTGAAGCGAAAGACAATCCTCTTCCTGTTGGTCCTGTTGGCTGCTGTCATCCCGGGGGGAAGCTACCTCTGGTGGCACATGATATCGACATCGGGGGAGACGCTGATGGAGGCGCCGACCACCCCGGAGCTCCTCCAGGTTCCGAACTTCGTGGACACCAGCGGTGCGGAAGGGGGAGGGGAGGGGATGCTCGCAGAGTACAAGCGTCGCTTCACCTCCCACCTCGAGGCGCACGGTGATCCCATGCGGGCCCTGTTCTCCGAGACCAAGATCCTCGACTATTTGACCCTCGGAATTCGACCGGGAGATACGTTGGCGGATGTCGGATGTGGGGTCGGTACGTTGTCGATGGCCCTGCTCTGGCAGCGCGTGCCCTTTGCGCGTATGTTCGCGGTGGACATCAACCCGTACTCGCTCCAGTTCCTGGACTTCGCGTTGCGCTCCTACTCCTGGGATCGCCCCGAGAGGCTGGAGATCGTGCATTCCCGAGAGACCGATGTCAGCCTTCCGGAGGGCTCCGTGGACGTCCTCTTCGTCGTGGAGGTCCCGGAGATCTACGGGGCCCTGACGACGCCGGATCCCGGTGGAGACTCCAAGGCGGGGGTCTCCGAGGACACGAAGAGACTGTTCGCGTCCATCCGCAAGGCCCTGAAGGTGAGTGGTGAGCTCCACTTCATCTACCCCGACGAGACCCGGACGACGGGCCGGTTCGATCTCCCTCGATTGACTCAGGGGTTGCGGTCCCTCGGGTTCGACTTTGTGGCTGCTGCGGAACTGCATCTGGGGGTGGTCAACCACTACGTCGTCTTCAGGCCGACCGGCTCAGGGACCTCGCCGGGGCCGCGGCCGGGGTGGGCCCCGAAGGCCCTCCCCCTCGATGCCCATCCGGAGCTTGTTCAGACCGGCTTCGTTCGCTGACGTCTCGTCAGCTTCGCTTGATGCCGAGGATCTTCGCAATGGCGAAGGTGAGGATCGCCGCGCTGAAGCTGAAGAGCGCGCCCATCTTGACGCTGTCGAGGAGCTCCCCGGCGGGGAACGCGACCACGCTGACGAAGAGGGCCACGGTGAAGCCGATGGCCGCGGCCATGCCCACCACCAGGAGATCCCGGGTGCCCATGCCCTCGGGGAGCTTCAGGCCCATGAGCTGGCCCAGCTTCGTCATGAGGACGATGCCCACGGGCTTGCCCACCAGGAGGCCGCCGAACACCAGCCAGGTGCCGGTGCCCATCGCGGAGAGGGCGACCCCCGCGTTGACGAAGCCGAAGAGCCCGAGGACGATCTCCACGGGGTTCTTCCACCAGTGCTCCATCTTGTTGAGGGTGTCCTGGCGGTTGCTCTCCCCCGGGGCCCAGATGCCCAGGTCCGCGTACTCGTGGGGCATGCACCAGGCCAGGGGCACCAGGGCCAGGGCCGGGTGGATCCCGCCGAAGAAGAACCCGAACCAGGACAGCACTCCAGGGACCAGGAGGTAGGCCCAGAAGTTGTGGATGCGGAGCTTCTTCCAGAAGAGGAGGGACAGGGCGATGGCCGTGCCCACGAACAACGAGAAGACCACCATCTGGTGCCCGGCGAGGAAGCCGCTCCCAACGACCTCGCCGAAGTTCACCATGAGGGGCTGGGGGTAGAAGATCGCCAGGACGATGAGGCCCCCCGCGTCGTCCGCGATGGCCAGGAGGAGCAGGAAGATGATGGGGGCCGGGGTCTTGCCGTTCGCGTCGGAGTGGCCCCAGATCAGCTTGGCCACCAGGTACGCGAACGCGATGTCCGTGGCCATGGGGATCGCCCAGCCGGGCGTGAGCTCGGGCATGAGCATTTTTGCGCCGACGAAGTAGATGATCGCCGGCCCGGCCATGCCGCCGATGGTCGCCATGAGCGGGAGGCTCGCCGTGCGCACGGTGGACAGCGCCCCGCCGGGGAGCATGGCCTCCCGGATCTCCTTGCCGGCCAGGAGGAAGAAGAAGGCCATGAGGACGTCGTTCACCGCGAAGTGGAACCCGTGGTTGTGCGCGATGTCCCCATAGGAGTGATGGTCCAGGTTGGCCCAGACCAGGGCCAGCGACGCCCCGGCGATGAGGAACAGGGAGTTCTCCAGCAGGAAGCTGATGGCCCCGCTCTTCTTCTTGTGTCCGCTCATGACATCCCCTTCGGTCCGCTTGTCAGACCGCACCATCATTGCCGTGGCGATCGGATTGTCAATGTTGATGTCGAGGAAGCCGCAACGCATCGTGGATTCGGACGGGGTTGCCGCGGTTGACGATGTCCATCCCCTTGGATAGGCTTCGGTCTGACGCGGACTCCGGGTTCCGGTGCCATGCCATCGTCCACCGCGGGGTCTTCTCTTCCGTAGGAGTGCGCGCCGTGAGATCGTCGGTCGGACGGATCGTGTGGCTGGTCGTCCTCGCGTCCTGTTCCCCCGGGACCCCCACCGTGGTCCCCGGCGAGGACGTCGCCGGGGACGCCGCGTCCGGGGACCTCGCCTGGACGCTGGATTTCTCGCGCCTGGACACACCGACGGAGCCGGACGGGGGCGGGGCGGACTCCGGCGCGCCGGACCTGTCCTGGGAGATCGCGCCGGACACAGGGGATCCCTGGGGCGACTGGGGGGAAGACTGCGGCAGCAACGAGGACTGCGACAGCGGCTTCTGCATCGACGTTGACGGGGCCTCGGTGTGCACCGTGACCTGCCTCGACGAGTGCCCCGGGGACTGGGTCTGCAAGGGCCTCGACACGCCCCCGGACTGGACCTTCGTCTGCGTGCCCCCGACGGGAAACATCTGCAAGCCCTGCGAGACCGACGGGGACTGCCACTACCAGGGGGATCTCTGTCTCCCCATCGGCGAGACCGGGATGCACTGCGGTATGGACTGCAGCGCGGGCCAGGGCTGCCCCTCCGGGTACGAGTGCGGCGCGGTGGAGCGGGAGGGCCGGGGGCCCGCTGCCCAGTGTCTCCCCGTCACGGGGAGCTGCGTGTGTACCCCTGAATTGGACGGCACCTCCCAGGCCTGCGCCGTGGAGAACGGCTTCGGGAAGTGCTACGGCGACAGCACCTGCGACGGCCCCAAGGGCTGGACCGAGTGCGACGCGGCGACGCCGGCTCCGGAGGCGTGCAACGGCATGGACGACGACTGCGACGGCCAGGCCGACGAGGCCCTGGAGCCGCACCTGTGCACCCTTGAGAACGACCACGGCGTCTGCGAGGGCATCGAGACCTGCCTGGGTGCGGGCGGCTGGGTCTGCGACGCGGCGGAGCCCGCTGCGGAGGCCTGCGACGGCCAGGATCAGAACTGCAACGGGGTCCCGGACGAGGGCTTCCAGGACACCGACGGGGACCTCTCCGCGGACTGCGTGGACCCGGACGACGACGGCGACGGGGTGCTCGACGCCGCGGACAACTGCCCCCTCGTCGCCAACCTCGGCCAGGCGGATCAGGATCAGGACGGCCAGGGGGACGCCTGCGACGGGGACATGGACGGGGACGGTGCCCCCGACGCGACGGACAACTGCCCCACCACGGTCAACCCGGCCCAGGAGGACCTCGACGGGGACCAGGTCGGGGACCTGTGCGATCCCGACGCGGACGGGGACGGCACCCTCAACGGGGGCGACTGCGGTTGGCTCGACCCGGCGGTGCACCCCGGGGCGGCGGAGGCCTGCAACGGGCTGGACGACAACTGCAATGGCCAGGTGGACGAGGGGTTCCCCGATCTCGACGACGACGACCTCGCGGATTGCCTGGACCCCGACGACGACGGGGACCAGGACCCCGATGACACGGACTGTGCGCCCCAGGATCCGCTGATCCACGCGGGCGCGGACGAGGTCTGCGACGGCATCGACAACGACTGCGACCTGGCTGCGGACGAGGGGTGCCCGGCGGTCTCGGTGACCCTCCGACAGGTCCAGGCGGTGGTCACCGCCAGCGGCCCGGAGGGCACCGTGCGGATGCGCTTCGCGACCCGCCCGACGGGCCGGGTCGAGAGCGTCGGCGCCGGGACCGTTCTGCGCTGGGGACGGAGGGCCCCGTGAGCATCTCAGGAGGACAGACCATGCAACGGATCGTGGCGATCATTGGAGTGCTCCTGGGGATGGCCTGGGCCGGCGAAGGAGAGGTCTCTGCCCAATGGGGGCCGGGACAGATCGCGGTCCAGGGCGAGCTCTCCAACCTGGCGGGCGAGCCCGTGGTGGGCCCGGTGAACCTCGCGTTTGCCCTCTACCCGTCCATCACGGCTGACGCCCCCGTCTGGTCGGAGTCCCACCCCGGGGTGCCCCTGGACCAGGGGGTCTTCGACCTGATCCTGGGGGACACGGCCCCCCTGGACGACCCGCCGCTCTTCGAGGTCCATCCGGATCTCTGGGTGGGGGTCTCGGTGAACGGCGCGGAGGAGCTGCCCCGGGTCCCCCTGGTCTCGGTGGGCTACTCCATGCAGGCGAAGCACGCGGCCGTGGCGGACAGCCTGAGCCAGCCCCCGACGGACCTCGAGTGCGACGGGTGCGTGGGCTTCGGGGATCTCTCCGCCCAGGGCTGCGTGGGAGACGATCTCCTCAAGCGCAACCCGGGGAACACTGCCTGGGTCTGCGGGGCGGATCAGGCCGTGACGGAGGACGTGGTGGACGGCTACGTCGCGGACAACGGCTTCGCGCTGGCCGCGGACCTCGCCGCGGTCGCGGGCAGTGGCCAGTTCGGCGATCTCGTCGACGTCCCGGCGGGCCTCTCGGACGGGGACGACGACACCCTGGCGGGGCTGAGCTGTATCGACGGCATGATCCTGAGGCGGAGCAACGGTGTCTGGGGCTGCGCCCTGCCCCTCCTCGAGGGGGAGGTCGATGCGGCGGTGGCGAACAACGGGTACGCGATGGTCGCGGACCTCTCGACCGTGGCGATGTCCGGCCAGTTCTCCGACCTCCTCTCCGTCCCGGAGGACCTCGCAGACGGCGACGACACGGGGCTCTCGGGCACCGGCGCCGCGGGCGAGCTCGCCCGCTTCGTCGAGGACGGGAGCCTCGCCGGCGCTGCGTTGTTCCAGGACGGGAGCGGCCGCATCGGCGCGGGCAACACGAGCCCGGCGGTGCGGCTGGACGTCACCGGCGAGGTCCGGCTGGGGAACTCGGGGGTCGAGTGCACCGCAGCGACGGAGGGCTCGATCCGCTACGTCGCGGCCCAGAAGACCTTCGAGGGCTGTGACGGGACCTCCTGGAAGCCCCTCTCCTGGTTCGACGCCACCCCGGACGCATTCGACTTCGCCGACGTGGCCGACGCGTCGCTCAACACCGCGGTCGTCAGCAACATCGTCCAGCTGACCGGGTTCACCAAGAACCTCCTCACCCTGCTCACCGGCGAGGGGTCCCCCCAGATGCGGGTCTGCGCCGACGGGGGGTGCTCCAACGTCTTGATCACGTGGACCGTCGGGCCCGTGACCGTCTCGCCGGATCAGCACCTGCAGCTCCGCCTCACCTCGTCTACGGACGGTGATACGGCGCGGACCGCGACGGTGACCGTGGGCGACGTCCAGGACATCTGGAGCGTCACCACCAGCGTCGTGTCCTGGCGGATCGGCACCTGGAACGGCGTGCCGATCTACGGAGTGCAGACCTGCCCGTCCGGGGACTGGTACTGCCAGGCCCAGTCCGCGTGCGAGCAGGCCACCGGCGCCACCTGTGTCTGGCAGTCGTACAACTGCTCCTCCTACCCCAACGAGAACGGGTCCTTCTACCCCACCTCGAACCCTCTGGGGCGGTCCGTCTCCACCGGGGGCAGCAGCGAACTCAACTGGACCGTCACGTCGGGCTGCGCCGCGTCGGGGGCAGGCTGCGACCACGGCTCGGGTACGGTGTATGGCAACCTCTGCTGCTGCAACTGCAACACCCCGAGCCAGCAGTGGAACGAAGGCAACAACTACTGCGGAGTCGGCATCTGGGAGCCCTACTGACGGGCATCAGCCGAGGTAGATCAGCTGCGGACCCCGGCCGCCGGAGAGGCGGGTGGGGATCTGGCCGAGCTCGGCGACGCGATCGAGGGCGGGGTCGTCCCTGGTGATCCGGTCGAGCTCCAGGCGCACGCCCTCGAACGCGGCGGTGCCGCCGACGGACTCCCGGAGGACCCAGATCAGCAGGTTGAGGCGCTTGAGGAGCGGGTAGGAGTCCTCCTGTCCACGAAGGAGGGCCTCGACGGTCTCCAGGAGCCCGGGGGTTTCGCCCTCGTAGGCCCTGTCCCGGAGGTATCGAAGGTTGTCGAAGGTCTTCACCCAGTGCTTGTCCGAGCGGAGGCCGAGATCGAGGAGGGCGGGCCAGAGCGCGGCCCCGGCGTCCGCAGCGGCGAGGAGATCCCGGGCACCCAGGATCCCGGTGCGGAACCAGTCCCCGGGCTTGTGCGCCCAGTCGAAGCCCGCCGCGAGGCGGACCAGGCCGCCCCAGAGCGGTGTGAAGAGCGCCCCGAGGTCGGCGTGGAGGCGCGGGAGGAGATCGCCGAGGATCTCCGGGGATCGGGGCCCCGCGCGCAGGGCGATGTCCCGGAGGCTGGACCAGCAGGGGTCCAGGTCGTCGCCGAAGCTCGCCGCCAGGGCCGGGAGCGCGTCGTGGTAGAGGCGGGGAGCCTCGAAGCCCGCGGCCCGCCCCATCTCCAGGAGCGAAGCCAGCCCGCGTCGCTCGATCCAGGTCTGCCAGCGGGGCAGCTCGCACCGGATCCCGCTCACGAGACGGGACGCGACCGCGTCGCCGCGGACCGCAGCGTCCTCGAGGGGGTCAGCGGCGGGTGTCGCCGCGGGCAGGGGCCCGGGTGCGTCCAGGAGCCCGGGTGCGTCCAGGAGCTTCGGCAGGAAGCATGCGAGGGTCTGGAGGACCCCGGGATCCTCGTCCCCATCGGCCGGAGGCAGGTGCGCGACCACCGCGGCGAGCTCCTCCCGGGTCAGGAGCGGGGCCCAGCCCCGCTTGATCACCGAGAGGAATGCCTCCTCCCGCACGATGGGGTCCGGGTCTTCGAGGGCTCCGAGGACCCGGCGGATGCCGCGATCGACCCACGCGGGATCACGGGATCGCTGGCCCTTCAGGAGCTTCGAGCAGAGCTTCACGGCGGTCTTCCGGTTGTAGGCCAGGAGGTGATCGCCGCCGATCGCGGCCAGGCGCTCGTGGAGGGTCTCGAAGGCCGCCAAGTCGCCGCGGAGGGTCTGGGACAGGCGCTGCATCAGGGGCACAAGCGCGCCGTTGGCATGGCGGAGGCGCCCCTCCTCGCCTTCGCCGACGGACTCGACGAGGTCGAGGATCCGCAAGGCCGCGTCCCGGGTGCGTTCGATGGGGACGTCGGGCGCAGTGGTGAGGGCCGTGAACGCAACCTTGAAGCGGACCCGCACCTCGGGTTCGGGATCCCGTTGCATGCCCTCGAGGAGCGGCTCCACGAGGCCCGGCGCGTCGCGCCCTCCTGCGACGATCAGGTCGGCGGCGAGGGCCCGGTCCTGCCATGATCCGGTGGTGTGCAGGATCTCCGGCGGCGACCTCTCCAAGAGCGCGACGGCCCGGGAGATCAGGACGGGGTCCCGGAACGCGGCGCCGAAGGAGACCTTGCCCGCCCGCTCCAGGAAGCGGATCCGCTCCTCCCGGGTCCCCATCTCGCCGGCCTGCAGGTCCTCGGGCCGGACCCCGCCCCGACGGTGCATGGCCACCACCACGAGGCGCATCTCCGAGAGGGGACTGTTCTCCAGCCGGGCGCGGATCCAGGAGGCCCGTCGCAGGGACGCGTGGGCCAGGAGCATGGCGGGGCTGCGCAGGTCCTCGGCGACGGCGTAGGTGCCCACGATCCGCACCACCATGTCGGCCAGGTGCGGGGTCTCGAAGTGGTCCCGAAGCCAGGTCCCGGTGGCCTCGCCGGCGTGGTAGCGGATGTCGTCGTCCTCGGCCCAGAGCGCATACTCCACCACCTGCTCGAGGCGCCCGGGGTGGCTGCAGGGGTCCAGGAGGTCGGGGTTGGCGCCCAGGTAGTCCATCAAGGTGCCTGCGTGGCGGCGCAGCTCCCAGCGGTTGACGGCGGACAGGTGCAGGGACCGCCGGGTGTGGCGGCGATAGTCCGCGATCCGTCGGAGGAAGGTCTCGGAGGTGGGGGTCATGGGGCACCTCCGCCGAAGGACGATGTGCCCTCCGGGAACGCCAGGAGGTGATCCCGTTGGATCCGTCCCAGGTCCTTTCCCGTGATCACGGCGAGCTGGACACCCCGGGAGTCCAGCTCCCACAGGAGCCTGGGGATGTCCCCGTGGAGGGGCGCCCCGTCCCGCAGGTTCAGGGTGCCGTCGATGTCGAAGGCCAGGGTGACCGGGGCCTCCGGATCGCAGTCTCGCATGACGAGGGCCGCGGCGGCCGCGTTGATCCCCCCGGCCTGGGAGCCCTGGATCTCGATGAGGGCCCTGGCCAGGGCCGTCGCGTGGGGCCGGCCCTTGCGGACGAGGGCCAGCATGCGTCGCAGGAAGGCCTCGGTCCGGGGCGCCCCCGGGCCGATGTGCCCGAACCTGACCTCCGGGGCGAGGAACCCCTGCTGGGCGCAGGCGAGAAGCGGCGCCTCCTCCTTCGCGACGGACAGGACCAGGAACCGGTCCCCGGGCTGGGGCAGTGGGGTGGTGAGCAGGGGGCCGTCGTTTCCATCCCAGCGGTCCGCGAAGACCACGACCTGTCGTCGCTCCCCGAACTCCTCCCCGGTCAGCAGGTGATCCCGGGCGAGGGCCTTGGTGTGCGTGGCGGGGAAGAGATCCATGGTGGTGAGCCCCGGGGTGGCCCGCACGGTCCAACCCCCGCCGCCGGTCCGATCCAGGAGCTCCTGGAGCTCCGAACGCAGCTCCTGGCGGCGACTCTTGGGAGGGATCCCCGTCGCGCTGGTCGGCGGATCCCGCAGGGGCGTCCCCGAGGCGTCGTCCACAGGCCGGAACCGGAGGTGGACGCCGTCCCGGGCTTCGAAGATCGGGGTGTCCGCGTCCTTCCGTTCGTTCCGGTAGCTCTCCAGGGGGCTGCGGAGGCCGTGGCGGGCCGCGAAGTCCTCCAGGAGCGCGCGGATCCCGGAGACCTCGGCGTCGCTCGAGGTGTGGATGTCCAGGGTCGCCCCGTCGAGCCAGCCGGCCCGGCCGTAGGGATCCCGGTGCCCCTTGAAGTCCAGGTCCCCGCGCCGGGTGCCGTCGTTGGCGTAGACCAGGATACGGCCCGGGTTCTGCCGGAGGATCCCCTCGACGCGGCGGCGGAGCTCTGCCCGCATCGGGTCGTCCCAGCGCCCCGGTGGTGCGCCCTCGAGGAGCACTCGGAGCGGCTCGGCCTGGGTTCGGGCCCAGGGGGTGGCCCGGTATCGGATCGGCTCTCCCACGTGGTCCACGTCCAGCAGCCCGAGGGCCCGGAGGTCCTCGAGCATGGGGCCGAAGCGGTGGGGCCCCGCGTCGGCTTGCACCACGAGGCTGTGCAGGGTCCACCCCCCCTCGGGGGCCGCACAGAGGAGTTCGAAGAGGATGGGTCGGTCGAGCATGGTTGGTCCTGGGGGTCCGGGGGATCCGCGTCGATGAAAGCACTCCGGTGGCGGCGATGTCAAGGGAGGCGGCGTGATGAGAGGGGCCCGAGGATCTCTTCGCCGATCCCGATGGCTGCGTCCTCCAGCGCAGCTCCGGCGCGGCGGGCGTCGGCGTTCAGGAGGGGGCGGACGCGGTCCAGCCGCCGGTAGTGGGCGACGAGGATCTTGAAGAGGGGGAGGTCAGCGGGGAACCGGTCCAGCGTCCGCTGGCTCCGCATGAGAGCGGCGAAGGCGGCGCCGAGGCGCGGAAAGCCCCGGTGGGCCGCCTCCCGGAGCCCGGAGAGCTGCGCCCCGTCGGTGGCGGGCAGCGCATCGACCAGGCGCAGGAGCGCGCCCCCCGGGTCCGCCGCGGCCACGACCGCGGTCAGCGGCGCCCCCCAAGGGCCCAGGAGGGCCTGGCGGAGCCGGGAGAGGTCGCCCCCGAGGCAGAGGTAGCAGAGCTCCAGGGTGCTGCGGAACCGGGGCAGCTCCAGGAGCTCCGCCGCTGCACAGGCCAGGCGCTGATCGTCGTGCCACGCGGCGTCGAAGAGGGTCCGCCCGGCGGTGTAGAGGAGCACGTCGGCGTCGCTGCGGCCCGCGGCCGCCTCCGCCGCGGGGCGGAGGGGGGAGAGGCGGAGGAGCCGGTCCACCTCCCCGTACCGGGTCGCGCTGGCGAACCGGTCCCAGCGCGCGTCGAAGCGGTCGTAGTCCCCGCCCCGATGGAGGTCGTCGAGGATCAGGGTGTAGTTCCCGAAGTCGTCGCGGCTGGTGCGGAAGAGGTAGTGGACCGGGAAGCCCACCGGTCCCTTCCTGAGCTCGAGGTCGACCCCCGCGTGGAGCCGGTGCAGCCGATCCCGGATCCGCGCCGGCTCCGCGAGGGAGGCCTCGGGGCCGTCGGGGAGGCCCGGGAACCGGATCGGGCGCCGCATCAGCTCCAGGAGGCGGTGGAGGTCCTGGACCCTGCCCCCCTCGTGGCGCAGGAGACCCAGGATGGATTCGTAGACCCCGAGGTGCCTCAGCAAGGGTTGGAGCGCTGCGTCCAGCGAGATGCGCGGCTGCCTCGCCACGCCCCAGGTCTCGTACGCGGGCCGTTGGCTCTCCGGGACCCCGATGGGGTCGCGGCTGGTGGCCATGTCCTTCACGATGGTCTCCTCCCCTCGAGCTCGGCGCGCCGCGCTGCGATCGACTCGGTCACGTAGTGCGCCACCCGGGATGCGATGGCTCGGGAATCCTTGAGGTCCTCGGGGGGCACGGACAGCACCGCGTCCGCGCCCTTCAGGCTGTACCCCTCCGGCGCTCCGATCGCGACGAGGGTGTAGTCGAGGCTGATCTCCTCGAGGGCCTTGGCCTCCCGGAGGAAGTCCTCCATGACGTCGCTGCCCGAGCGGCTGGAGATGGGGCTGTTGAAGCGGGTGTCCGTGAGGTTCACCAGGTAGCAGGTGCCCCCCCGGGCCAGGTCGATCGCCTCGTCCAGCATGTAGGAGAGGGAGATGGTGTCGTGGTTCCGCCCGGTGCCGGTGTCGGGGAACGCAGCGATCGCGCGGCCCGCCTCGAGGGGGGTCCGGCCCGGGGTGAGCTTCGGGTGGTGGAGCCAGTGGACCTTGGGGGCGCCGCCGCGCAGGCTCCGCTCCGGGCCCGAGTTGTACGCCCCTGCGAGGAGCTGGATCCCCCGTGCCCCCACCAGGGACTCCACGAATGCGCAGGTGAGGAGCTTGAGGACGCGGATCTCCGGCTCCCCCATGCTGCCAGAGCCGTCGCACGCGAGGAGGACCACGGATCGGCTGAGGCTGGACGGTGCGGGCAGGCGCTCCTGGCGGTGCTGCTGGTAGATCGTGTCAGAGAACGGGTAGAGGGCCAGGCGCCGCGGGTCCGGCGCGCCAGACGTGCGATGCCGGACCCGCTCCAGGCGGGTCACCAGGCTCGGATAGAGCAGGCGCCGGAGCTGCGCCACCAGGGGCCGCGTCTCCCGGCGGAGCGCGTGCCAGGCGCTCGCGTCCTCCGGGGGGACCAGCACCTCGTGGAACACCATGGATTTCTGGTAGCCGGAGTCCCCGCCGAGGATGTCCTCGACCAGGGCCACTCCGGACGGGTTTCCCTGGAGCTCCCCCTCCTGGAAGGGCTTCGCACAAGCCTGGTCCTGGACGCGGTCCGGGCGGGGATCCTGCTTCAGGGAGGCCTCCTCGTTGGCTGCCTTCAGAACCTTCCGGACCTCGTTCTGCAGGCTGCGCGTGGGGTCCGGGCTGGCCTCCTGCGGATCGGTGAGGGCCGCCGCCGCTTCCTCCAGGATCTCCTCGATGCGGCGCGGCGGTGCATCCGGGTTCTCGGGAAACAGGCTCGGCGCCGGGGGTTGGACCCCCGTGCTGCGGGGGGGGGCGTGGACCGCGGGCATCACGAAGGGTGCGATCGCAATCACCATGGCCTCCACCCAGCCCTGGACCCGGGCCGTCAGCTCGTCCTTCGGGGTCCCGGCGAGCTGGGCCTCCATGACCCGGGAGACGGACGTGGCCGCGGCGATCGGGCCCACCAGGAGCGGGTGCACGTCGCGGATGGTGTCCTCCAGCGCGGGCCCGAGGAGGTCCCCCAGCACCAGAGTGAGGCGGATCAGGTCCGTGATGGAGGTGGGGGGGAGCTTCGCCTGGGTGGCGAGGTAGACGCGGTAGTGTTCCACTGCGCCGAGGCCCTCCTCCCGGCCCATCGCGTGGAGGCAGAGCCGGGTGGCCACGGCCTCGGTGGAGACGGTCAGGAGGAGGCCGAAGGCCGTGCGCTCCTGCGGGGTCCGGACCTGGAACAGATCGCCGAGGGCCGCTGCGCGCTCCGGATCGTGGGCGGTGGCCGCGAAGTCCCCCTGGGTCCTCGCCCGGTACTCCAGGTAGGCCGAGTGGCCTACCGCGGCCTGCGCGGCGAAGCGTGTGGGCAGGTCAGAGTACAGCGCGTTGTGCTGCGCCGCGGCGCGCAGCGCCTCCCCTTCCGGCGGGGTCGCCCCGGTGGCGAGCCCCGCGGCGAGGCGCTGCGCCCTCCGCACCTGCTCGTAGTGGAGCGCCTGGGCGATGAGGCGTCGGGTCAGGGGGGTCCTTCGCTGGAAGGCATCACCGGCGTGGATCGGGCGCCAACGCTCTCGAAGCCCCTCCTGGAGTTCCTTCCCTTGCGGGCGATGGGATTGCCTGCTCATGGTGTCCTCCCGGTCACAGCCCCATGACCGCGTCGGCCTCGGCGGCGGTCCCCGCGGCGACCCCGTGGGTGCGCGCCAGGAGGTCCGCGGCCAGGGAACGCTCCTCCGCTGCGCAATGCCCGAGGACCGTCGAGAACGCGACCACGTCCGGGGGCAGGTGCGGCAGGTCCAGGCGGATCCGCAGGAACTGCTCGTAGCCGAAGAGGGTCGGGGGCGGCACGGACAGGAGGCCCCCGTCCCGCCGAGACGCCCGGACCTCGCTGCCCAGGCGCACGATGGCCGCGACGTCCTCGGGCTTCGCCCGGGGGACCAGGTGCTCCAGGATCGTGCACTCCTGCTCCTCCGCGGGGTGCCCCATCTCGATGGAGATGTCGAAGCGCCGCCGCAGGCTGTCGTCCTGGGTCACCAGGGAGAAGGTCCCGGTGCCCGCGTAGTTGCTGTCCGCGACCCACGCGACGTGGGGAACGTGGAGGAGGCGCCCCTCGGCCTCGAGGAGGACCGCGTCCCCGATGAGCTCGACCATCGCACCCTGGATCATCTCCGACTGGGTGCGCCCGAGCTCCGGGAGCAGCACCGCGGCGTAGGTCTTGCCGGCCTTGCCGTCCTGCTCTTTGAGGGCCGCGATGATCAGGGAGTCCTCGTCATAGGTGGTCCCGTCCTTGATCGCGCGGCGGAAGGTCAGCTCCCCCGGCCCGTCGAAGCGGGCCAGGGGGCAGCTGTACACGCGCAGGGGCCGGCGCGGACGGTCGAGGGCCTCGCAGATGTTCCGGAAGTTCTCCTCCCGCAGGAGCAGGGTGCGGATGGTGAGGGTCTTCGCGGTGCCGGTCTCCCCGGACACATGGACCCGGGCCCCCTCGGTGACCCCCCGGACCAGGAGGTCCAGCTTCTGGCGCTCGATGATGGGCGGGTGGGATCCGGGGAGGGGCTCCAGGCGGACCAGGTCCCCGGGGCCCGCGGCGCGGTAGGACTTCGGCTTGGTGGTGTAGATCTTCATGTTCGGCTCCTCTCCAGGGTGAGGCGGCCACCGGCGCCGAGCACGGTGATCGCGGTTGCGTCCAGGGGCATCGGGAGGTCATCCAGGGCCTCGAGGAGGGCCGCGGTGACCAGCGCGTCCAGGCGTCGGGCACACAGGCCCCGTCCTCGCAGACCTCGTCCCCGCCGCAGGAGAGGCAGGACAGCAAGCACCAGCAGACCGAAGAGCCTCGAGCGGGAACGCTTCATGGGCTCCTCCTTCCATGATCCGGAGACACCGACGCGGCGCCGCCTGCCCACATCCTTGGGCAACCCCCGTGCCAACGAGGCTCCTCAGCCTCGGATTACGCGCCTCCCCATGTCATCCCGAGCGAGCATCGCGAGTCGAGGGACCTCAGGCACGGCGGCCCCTCGGTCCCGGATGTCCCACCGGGACACAGGACTGTGTCCTCGCGAAACATGGCCCAGCGCCGACGGAGTCTGATTGACCCCTCCGAGGGAGTCCGGTAGGTTCAGGCGGATCCAGTAGGGCGTCGATGGCAACGAGACGGGGGAGGAGAGCGATGGCTGAGCAGGAGTTCGATACCGGGCTCATTACGAACATGTCCGAACGGTCAGAGACCTTCAGGCACGTGTTCGACAGGGAATGGAAGAGCCCCGTGTTCCTTGCTTTCCTCAAGGAGATGGATCTCGCCTCCCGCCACGACGAGGGTATCCTGATCCTCGGTCCCACCGGCTCGGGGAAGTCCACGGTAGCACGCTGCATCCACGAGCTGAGGTCCCATCGTCGGAGACACGAGGAGCCCACGAGGCCCGAGATCACGGGCCTCGAGGGATCAGACAGCAAGTCCAAGGAGCTCCGCAGGGACTATCTGGCCCTCTTCGAGCAGATCCGGAGCCAATGGAAGAAGGGTTCCCCAATCCAGCATCTGAACCTCGGCGGGATGTCGATGACCCTCGCCCAGGCGGAGCTCTTCGGGCACACCCCCGGGGCCTTCACCGAGGCGAAGCGGCTCCGCCCCGGCGCGATCCTCTCTGCGCACGGAGGGACCCTCTTCCTCGACGAGGTCGCGGACGCGAACGCCGTCACCCAGAAGGCCCTCCTCGACTTCCTCGACAACGGCTGCTTCAAGCCCGAAGGGGGGGACTTCGACATCCATGTCCGGGTCGGGGTCATCGCGGCGACAAACAAGGATCCAATCCAGGAGATAGAGGGCGGGTCCTTTCGGGATGATCTGTACTTCCGGCTCGCCAATCACATTCTCATGATGCCCGCCTTGATCGATCGGATGGATGACTTCGAGCTCCTCGCCGAGGGCTTGCTGGCGAGGCAGGTGTCTGCTTACTCCCGCCGGGATGAGTTCAAGGCGACGTCATTCTCCGACGGGGTCCTGAAGCAGCTCAAGGGATTCGGGAAGAAGTGGACCGGGAACATCCGGCAGCTGGAGTTCGTCATCAATAACGCGTTCTGCCGTGCAAGCGATAGCCCAGAGATCAAGGTGGAGCACCTTCCCGATGCTCGGACCCTGTATCACCAGACGCGGCTGGTTGATCGTCAGAATCCCACCGCGGTCATTGACCACTGGCTGCCGACGGTCGACTTCGAGGTCCTCAAAGATCGCTATGTCCGGGTCCTCAACGACGAGTACCGCGGAAACATCGACCTGATGTCCGACAGATCGGGGATCTCCCGTTCGTCCTTCTATCGATGGCGCAAGGAGGGGAAGCTCCGGGCCTTCGAGGGCAAGGGGGGTCAGACCCCGCCACATGACACATAGCCCAATGTCTCCCAGATTGGGACTGTGTCCAAACACGAGGTTCTTCGCGATCGAGGTTGGGTTGACAGTCGATGTTGAGCTGGGCTCGAGAAGCAGAAGGAGAGCATCATCACGACGCAGGTGGCGTCGGCCCCGAGCCTGTCGAGCGACCGTGCGCCACGAAGACGATCATCAACCCTGCACGGACTCGGCCAGGAGCTCCGCCACGTCGCGGACGACGAGCTCGTCTTCGAGCCCGAGCACCTTGACGGCGTCTTCGAACATCGCGATGCAGTAGGGGCAGGCCACGGCGAGCACCTCGGCCCCCGTCGCGCGCGCCTCCTTGACGCGGAGCACGGCGAAACGCTCGGCGATCGGCACCTCGCTCCACAGGCCGCCGCCCCCACCGCCGCAGCAGAGCGCGTCCTGGCGGTTGCGCGGCATCTCGACGAGCTCGAGGCCCGGGATGGCACCAAGCACAGCGCGCGGCTCGTCGTAGATGCCGTTGTGGCGGCCGAGGTAGCAGGGGTCGTGGTACGTGACCTTGCGCGGGACCGGGAGCGTCGGCTGGAGCGCGCCGTCCGCCACCAGCTTCGCGAGGACCTGCGTGTGGTGGACCGTGCCGTTCGCACCGGAGAAGCCCTCGTACTCCTTCGTGAACGCGTTCAGGCAGTGCGGCGACGCCACGATGGTCTGCCGGACCCCGCTCTGCTCGAAGAGCGTCGTGTTGGCGCGCTTCAGGCGCTCGTAGATGTCCTGGCCGCCGGCCTTCGAGGCCTGATCGCCGCAGCAGCTCTCGTTGTCCTTGAGGCTGCCGAAGGAGACCCCGGCCGTCCGCAGCAGGCTCACGAGCGCCTTGGCGACCTTGACGTTGCGGGCGTCGTATGCCTGCGTGCAACAGGTGAAGAGCAGCCACTCGGTCTCCGCGCCGAAGTCCGGAATGGCCAGGTCCGCCTGCCACTTGGAGCGGTCGCCGCGGTCGCCCATCCAGGGGTTCCCGTCGCTGCGCAGGCTCGCGAGTGGCGCGCCGTAGGTCGCCGGCTGCGCGCCCATCTCCGCCATCACCGTGCGCGTCGAGCGGATCACGTCGATGACATCGACGCCGCGCGGGCAGCGCGCGACGCAGGTGTTGCAGGTGACGCAGTTCCAGAGGTCCTCGCGCTCGATCCCCTCGACGCCGAGGGTGACCTTCCGGATCAACAGCCGCGGGCTGAACGTCTTGACGAGGCTCCACGGACAGACCGAGGTGCAGGTGCCGCACTGCATGCAGATGTTGAGCGTGTCACCGCCGACGGCCAGGATGGCCTCGGGGACTTCGAGACAGGGCGTTACTGCAGTCATGAATTCTCCTCAAATCTTCGGGGGCCGTGCACTCCGCTCGGCACGACGTCGCTGCTCGATCGTGCCGGCGAAGTAAATAACAATCCCGCCCCCATTTCAACCTCATTCTTGAGGGGCGAGGCCAGGGTCAGGCTCTGCCACAGTTCAGTTTTGGATTGGCCGTTCTTCGGGAGTGATCGGGGTCAGGCACTGCCCGATCTCAACGTCCGGCGTGTGAAGGTGGACGCCCTGGCGAACCTTGCCCGGCAGCCTCCTACCGGTCCTCGAGGAGCCTGGCGAGGATCGTGGACGTGCCCTCCGCAGGGGCCCCGCCGGCCTTCAGGTGAGCGGCGCCGACCGCAGCGAGGGCCTTGAGCCGACCCCGCTCCGAGGGGATGCGTGCGACCACCTCGAGGGCCGTGATCAGGTCGCCGGCAGCGAGGCGCGCAAGGGCGATCTCCTGGTATGCGTTGGCACGCCAGAGCGGGACATGCGTCGCCGCAGCGAGGGCCAGGGCCTTCTCGATCTCTCCGGACTTCGCGCAGCCCCGGGCCGCGCTGGCCAGGGCCCCGTCCCCCCAGAAGGGCGCCTTGAAGGCTCGGGCCCGGATGTCCGCGTCTCCGCAGCGCCCCGCCGCGCCAAGGTCGGCCAGGATCTGGAGGCGCGCGTCCCCGAGGCCCGGCTTCTCCACCTCCTGGCCCACGTCCCAGGCCGCGTCGAGCACGGCGATGGCCTCCGCGGTGTTCCCCCGCGCGGTCCAGGCGTCCGCCACGGACACCAGGGCCAGGGCCCGGACCCCGGGCTTCTCGATCTCCCCGGCCCGCCCGCGGGCCTCGGCCAGGAGGGTGCGGGCGCGCGCGTCGTCCTTCACCACCGCCGCGATCCCGGCGAGGGCCTCGACCTGCCTGCGCCCCGGGGGCACCGCGGCAGCGAGGGCCTCCGCCGCGTCCGCGTCCCCGCCCCGGGCGCAGGCCGTTGCGACCTTCGCGAGGACCCGGGGGTGGGGTGAGCGGCGAGCCAGGCCCCCGGAGAGGTCGATGGTCTTGGGGTCGATCCCCGGAACCCCGAGGAGCTGGTCGGCGACGGCCCGTCCTGCGGCGCAGCGGCCGGCCTCCGCATGGGCCACTCCCACGGCCTGGATCACCGAGGTGCGCCAGGGGATGTCCGTGATCTCATCGAGGAGCGCCAGTGCTCCGTCGTGGTCCCCCCGGCCCGAGAGGGCCTGGGCCGCGCGTCCCATGACCCTGGAGCGGGCCGCGGGGTCCTTGATCCGGGCGGCGAGGGCCCGGGCGGCGCCCAGATCTCCTGCCTCCCCCCGCACCGCGCCGAGCTCCGCGAGGATCGCGTCGGGGCGAGAGACCTCCTCCGCGATGGCCTCGACCCGGTCCCCGTCGCCGAGCGCAGCCCAGGCCTTCCCCAGCTCGTAGGAGGCGCGGTTCTTCGTGGCCTTCGTGGGGATCCGATCCACCTCGCCGGCGAAGCGTGCGAGGACCCGGCGGGCCTCGTCCGGACGTCCGCCCTCCGCCCAGGCAGCGGCCACCGCCGCGGCCATCTCGATCCGTTCGCCGGGGTGCGCGCCCCGGCGGGAGAGGAGCTCCGCGGCGACGAGGATCTCCTTCGTCGCACGATCCTTCAGGTCGAGGTCATGCAGGCCCTCCCGGAGGTTGAAGAAGAGATCACGGGCCACGTGGTCGACGCGTTGCCTGAACGAGGTCCAGAGGCCGTCGTCGGCGCGGGCCGGAGAGGAGAGGAGCAGGGTCAGGATGAGGAAGATCGGGTACCGCATGGGACCTCCGAAGTCGGGGAGAATGTAGATTTGACGGGGGGTATTGTCAACGGGCGAGGCCCGAGGGAGCCCACGGCGTTCCCTCCCCACTCTTGACACTCCGTCTCACGGAGTCGTACAACGACCCCGTGAGACTGCACGCCGCCACCCTTGTTCTCCTCCTCCTCGCCGCCTGCCGCGACGACGTTCCGGCTCCAACCCGGCCCCTCGGCCCCGCGCAGCGGGTGGTCGCCCTCGCGCCGAACCTGGCGGAGATCGTGGCCTTCGTCGGCGGCGAGGATCGCCTCGTGGGCCGCACTCGCTTCACGGACTATCCGCCGTCCCTGCGGGCGCTCCCGGACCTGGGCTCTGGTTTCGAACCGGATCTGGAGGCCCTGGCGACCCTCCGTCCAGATCTCGTCTTCATGCTCGAGGGTTGGCGCGGCGGGCCCGTAGCGAGCACCGTCGAGCGTCTCGGGGTGCCGGTTCTGTACCTGCGCGTGGAGACCGTAGCGGACGTGGCGAACGCGGTGGAGGACGTGGGCGCGGCCCTGGGGCTGCCCGACGCGAGGGAGAAGGCCGCAGGGCTCCGAGCGGCCAGCGCAGCCCTGACTGCGGCCCCGCCCCTCGACCAGCGGGTGCTGATGCTCAACGGGCGACGTCCCCTGATCGCCGCGGGTCCCGGGTCCTGGGGGGACACGGTGATCCGTCTCTCCGGAGCGCGCAACGCGCTGGGGTCCGACGCGATCCGCTATCCGACCCTGGACCACGAGACAATCATCGATCTCGATCCCGACGCTGTGGTGGATACCTCCGGCTACGATGGAGGTCCGGGGGCGGTGGACTGGGCCGATCTGCGGGGGGTCCCCGCGGTGCGCGACGGGCGGGTCCTCGCGCTCGGCGATCCCAGCCTCCTCCGCCCCGGCCCCCGCTTCCCCGAGGCCGCCGTCCTCCTCCGGGAGGCCCTGCTGGCGGGAGCGGCGCGGTGACTCCGACGATGATCAGAAGGCTCTGGATCGGGGCCCTCCTCCTCACGTCGGTCCTCGTCTTCGGTGTCTACCTGGCCCTGGGCGGCCGGACCGTGTTTCCCTGGGACATGGCCACGGACCCCGCGGGCCGCTTCATGGTCTGGGAGGTCCGCCTGCCCCGGGCCCTGCTGGCCTACCTCACCGGCGGCATCCTGGCCCTGAGCGGTGCGGTGTTCCAGGCGGTCCTGCGCAACCCCCTGGCGGATCCTTACATCGTCGGCGTGTCCGGTGGGGCTGCGCTGGGGGCGACCATCGCGCTGGCCGCGGGCCTCTCCGCGGTTCCCCTCGCGCTCCCCTTCGGCCTCGCCCTGGGTCCCGTCTTCCTGGCCTCCTTCGCCGGGGCCTCCGTCGCGACGTTCCTCCTGGTCCTCTTCGCGTCCCGTCGCGGCGGGCTGCGCACCACCCACCTCCTCCTCATGGGGGTCGTGTTCAACTTCTTCGCGTCCGCGATGATCATGGTGATCAAGACCCTGGTCTCCCCCACCAAGGCCCAGGAGATCCTCTTCTGGCTCATGGGCACCGTGTCCCACCCCCCGGGGCCGCCCTCGGCCCTGATCCTCCCCGGGGTGCTGGTGCTCGCGGGGCTGGCCTTGCTCTGGTCCAGGGCCCAGGCGCTCAACGCCCTGTCCCTGGGCAGCCGCTTCGCCTATGACGTGGGCGTGGATCCCGTGAGGCTCCGCCGCCTTGCGTTCCTCGTGGGCTCCGCGCTGGTCGCGGTGGCGGTGTCCACCACGGGCTTCATCGGCTTCGTGGGCCTGGTGGTCCCTCACGCGCTGCGCCTGGGAGCCGGTCCGGATCACCGGCTCCTGATCCCGGCGTCCTTCCTGGGGGGCGGCGTCTTCCTCCTCCTGGCCGATCTCCTGGTACGCTTCACCTTCCCCCTCTTCGGGACTCAGCTCCCCGTGGGCGCGCTCACCGCGTTGGTGGGGGGGCCCCTCTTCATCCTGCTCCTGAGCCGCGAAGGGGGGAGCTGAGATGTCCACGGCGCCGCTCCTGGCTGCGAATGGGATCCGCTTCGCCTATGACGTCGCACCGGTCCTCGAGGAGCTCGATGTGGAGGTGCGTCGGGGTGAGATCCTCGGGATCATCGGCCCCAACGGCTGTGGAAAGAGCACCCTCCTGGGGATCCTCTCAGGGTACCTGCGTCCGGACCGCGGGACGGTCCTCCTCGGGGGGCGACCCGTGGGGGACTACCGCCCCCGGGAGCGGGCCCGTCGCCTGGGGCACGTCTCCCAGCGGCCCGAGTCCGGCTTCCCCTACTCGGTTCGAGAGCTCGTGGAGATGGGGAGGTACGCGCTGGAGGCCCCGGGGGGCATGGCGGTGGAGGATGCCCTGGCGCTCATGGACATCGTTGGCCTCGCTGAGCGGCCGATCACACGGATCTCCGGGGGGGAGCTCCAGCGCGCCTGGCTGGCGAGGGCCTGGGCTGCGGACCCCGAATGTCTTCTCCTGGACGAGCCCACTGCCTTCCTGGATCTGCGGCACCAGGTGCGGATCCTCGATGCCCTTCGCCGGCGGGTTCAGCCGGGCGAGAAGGCCGCCGCGGTGGTGCTCCACGACCTCAACCTGGCCGCGGGCTTCTGTGACCGGCTGCTCCTCCTGGACGGCGGGCGGGTCGTGGGCTGTGGGGCGCCGAAGGAGGTGCTCCGGTATCCGGTGCTGAAGGCGGTCTACGGTACGGAGATTTACATCGGGCTGCTGGATGGTCTGGAGCAGCTGTTCGTGATCCCGCTGCCGAAGGCCCTGGATGGCGACGATCAGTACTGAATCTCCTCGGCGATGTCCTGGTGACCGTTCCACTGGTAGAGCCCCAGGCGGGGCGTGTCGGAGCCATCGGGGTAGTCCACCCGGGCGTAGGTCCGACGGTGGGAGATCCCGAACTCGGTCAGGCGCAGGTTGATCAGCTTCGTCCAGGTGCCCGTGTTCAAGTAGAGACGATCCCCGGGGCCGCGGCGCACCATGGGGACGTGGCTGTGTCCCATGATCACTGCGTTGAGCGAGGGCTCCTTGTTCATGATCTCGAAGGCCTGGGTCTCGAAGTTCTTGTAGACCACCCCCTCCTCCAGGAGGATCCGCAGGGTGTTCTTCAGGCTGCCGGCGCGCCTGCGGCTCTCCACGAAACGGGTCTTGACGAAGTAGTAGGTCGCCTTCGCCACCAGGGAGGTCGCGAACGCGGTGTCGGTGATCAGCGCCGCCTGGAGGTAGCGGCTGAGGGGCTGGACCAGGTTGATGTAGGGGCGCTGCTCCTTGAAGGGGAGGAGGACCTTGAGGAGGAACACGCTCCCCCAGGGCAGGTTGAGGCACGGTGCGGGGACGCCCTCGGTGATGAAGAGTTTCCGCGGGTTCACCTGGTTGAGGGCCTCGAACTGGTTCCCGTGGAAGATCCGCACCCCGCCGGGCAGCTCGTAGTAGGGCTCGTAGACCACGAAGTGGATCCGATCCCGGTGGTCCGGTCCCCCCACCGCGCTGCGCAGGAGCTCCTGCACCATGGGGAAGGCGATCTCGAGGTCGTGGTTCCCCATCATGTAGGTGAGGCGACGCTCCGGGGCCGCCACGAAGGCGCGGAGCGCGGCCAGGAACGCCGGGTGCCCGTTGAGGCAGCGGGAGAGCTTGTAGAGGGCCACCTCCTCGGTGATCTGGTCCGGGTAGCTCCCGTCGACCTCGGTCTTGAGCAGGTCGAAGATGTCCCCGGCGAGGATCAGCTCCACGGGGGTCTGCGCGTAGGGGGCCGCGCAGAAGTGGTCCACGAAGGCCCTGAACTGACGATCGTCGTGGAAGTCCTCGAAGGGGTTGAACTGGCCCGTGGCCGAGCCCGTGCCGACGTGGAGGTCGCTGACGACGAGCTTGATCACCACCCCGCCCCGCTCCCCGTCACCCGGCTACCGCATCCGCTCGATGGTGTTCCGGATGTCTCGTGCCTGGGGGGTGTTCGGGGGGACCAGGCCGAGGTAGTTCCGGTAGTACTTGAACGCCATGTCCCGGAACTTGGCCTCCTTGTAAATGTTGCCCAGGTACCGGTGCGCGTCGGGGAACATCTTGAAGTCCGCGTCGATGGCGGCCAGGAAGTAGGCCTTCGCCTTCTTCGCGTCCCCCTCGACCATGTGGATCTTCCCCAGGTAGAAGTTCGCGTGGGCGAGGTTCTGGCCGGTGTCCAGGACCTCCCGGTAGTACTTCTTTGCGTCGGAGCGCTTGTTGACGTGGAACAGGGAGTCTCCCATGGCGAGGAGCAGGTCCACCCGGTGCTGATCCATGCTCACCGCCTGGCGGAAGTCCTCGAGGGCCTTGTCGTAGTACCCGAGGGCGAAGGAGATCCGGCCACGGTTCGCGTAGATGTCCGGGTCCTTGCTGGCCGCGGGGATGGAGGGATCGGTCTCGTACCGTCTGATGATCTCGTTGAACTGGCTGAGGGCCATCCGGTGCAGGGTCTGCTGGCGCGTCGAGTCGGTCTCGGAGAGGTGGTAGAGGACCTTGGCGTACTCGGTGCGGTACAGGAGGTTCGTCGGCTCCAGCTCCACCGCCTCGGTGTACGAGAGGAGCGCGCACTCCCAGTCCTCGGTCTTCAGGCAGCAGGTCCCGATGAGGTGGTGCACTTCGGGGTCCTTGGACCGTGACCGTCGGGCCATCTCCAGGTACTCCCTGGCCTTGAAATAGTCGTTCTTTCCCAGGTAGATCGTCGCCAGGTTCCGGGCGGTCTGGTAGTCCGACGGATCGTCCCGGAGCACCGCCTCGAGCATCTCCAGCGCGTCGTCCATCCGACCGACCTCGCGCAGGGCCATCGCGTACCCAGGGCGGAGCTTGGCGGTGATGAGGTTCTTCTCGGCCAGGACATCGAAGTGCGGGACCGCCTCCTTGTAGTTGCCCAGGCGCACGAGGATCTCCACGAGTCGGAGCCGGACGTCGATGTCGTCCAGCTTGAGCTTGTGCACCTTCCGCAGCGCCGAGGCCGCGCCGCTGTCGTCGTTCATCTGAAGGTTGATCTCGACCAGCAGCTCCTCCAGTTGGAGGTTGTCCTCGTTGTATTTCTCGGTCTCCAGCAGGATCTCCCGGGCGTTGGCGGGCTGCTTGAGCTCCAGGAAGAGCTTTGCGAGGCGCATGGATCCGTCCAGGTGGTCCGGCCGGAGCCGGAGCACGTCCCGCAGGTAGTCCATCGCGCTGTTGTGGCGCCCGGTCTGCTCCGAGATCTCCGACATGAGGATCAGGAGATCGATGTTGTTCTTGTTCTTCTCCAGGGCCGCCTGGGCGGTCTGGAGCGCCCGCTCCAGCATCTCGTTGCGCTGCATGGCCGTCACCAGGAGGAGGAGGTACTCCTTCCCCGTGCACTCCTTGCACATGGTGAGGGTGGTCAGGGCCCGCTCCTGGCCGCCGCCGGCCAGGTAGATCCGACTGAGCGCGACCACCATCTCCTCCGCGTTGGCCCGCTTGGCGACAACCCCCTCGAGGACCTCCTTCAGCTCCTCGCTGCCCTCCTTTCCCTTGAGGGTCAGGGCCTGCACGATGATGCGGTAGGCACGCGTCTCCAGGGTCTCGTCCTGCTGGCCCACCGCGGCCTTGACCAGATCCCGGCCGTGGGCCACCGCCTGGTCGAACTTCCCCTGCTCGATCTCGATGTCGGTGAGGAGGATCTTGCTGGCCACGTGAGTGGGGTACTTGTCCAGCACCTTGCCCAGCGCAGCCTCGGACCTGGCCTGCTCGGTCTCCTTGTACAGGATCAGCGCATCGAGGTAGAGGCCGAAGAGGCTCGTCGGCTGCTTCTTCAAAAAGATCTGGAGCTTCTCCCGTGCCTTGCCCGGGTCCTTGGTCTCCACGAGGAGCCATGCATCGAGCAGGTAGTCCTCCTGGATCATGGCCTTCATGGCCTGTTGATCGCTCTGCCACAGCTCGTCCTGGCGGGAGTTGCGGAGCTTCATGTACTCGGAGAAGGTGGACTTCGCCTGGGTCCAGTTCCCCGCCGCAGCGAGGTCCATGGCCTCGAGCTTCTTTGCGAAGACCGTCCCCTCCGCGGCGTACTGCTTCCGGAGGGCCGCCGCGCGCTGGGTCCGGGGGGCGCCGTCGGGGAAGGCCCCCGGGTAGCTGAAGCGGTACCAGGCCAGCACCCAGAGGAGCTCCGACTCCAGCCCGGTCTTGTTGCCCTTGCCGAGCTCGATCTCCGTGTCCAGGGTCTCCACCCGTCGCTCGTAGTCCGTCCGGGTGGCATACTCCATGCTCCCCCGCTGGTGGCTCTCCTGCTTCGTGGCGGGGCCGGTCTGGTTCTGCTGGTCGGGCGTATCCTCCCCGGAGAGGAGCTGCATGAGCCCGTCTCCGAACAGGAACATCCCGACAGCGCCGAGGCCGAGGACCACCACCAGGGCCACGAGGGGCATCGCGCTGCGCTTCTTGGGGCGCCGCCGGCGGGGCGCCTGGGCCTCCGCGTGCGCCGTCGTCCCAGGCTTCTCGCTCGGTACCGGGATCTGTCCGCCCCGATGCGAGGAGGGGAGTTCGTCCCCCATGTCGAGCTCCATGGCGTCCACGGCGCTGGCGGCGCTGGTGCCGCTTGCCACGGTGCCCGTGTCCGACAGCTCCCCGAGGTCGGAGAACTCGTCCAGGTTGTCGAAGTTGATCTCCTCCATGTCGAAGGGGCTGTCGCTGCCGCCCTTGGGGCCGTCGAACGCGGGGGCGCCGCCACCGTCGCCCCCCTCGGGCCTGTCGACGAAGAAGGTGTCGCCGCCGCTGTCGTCCCCCGGGAGATCGTCCAGGAGGCTGTCGAAGTCGATGTCGTCAATCGTGGGGCCGCTCCCTTCGAAGGTCTTCGGCGGTCCGTCCCGCGACGGCAGGCCGATGTCCTCCTGGGAGATTCCGTCCTGGGAGATGGTGTCACGCTGGATCTCGAAGCCCCCGTCGTCCCCGACCTGGTCCAGGGGGGCGAAGCCCGCGTCCGCGTGGAACGACCGCTCCTGCGCGCTGGGTCCTGCGTCCTCCCGGGGGACCAGGGCCTCGTCCAGCATGTCGAAGCCCTCGGCGAGCGCATCGCCGTCCAGCGGCGGGAGGGGCTCCGCAGCCACCGGGTCCCCATCTCCGCCCGACACGACGCCCGACGAAGCCTCCAGCGCCGCCAGGGCCTGCTCCAGGTCTTCGATGTCCGGGCTCTCGGCGATGGCTGTCTCCTCGAGTCCGGAGACCCTCACGGCCGCCGGCTCTGCCGGGGCGGACTCCGGCCCGGCGGGGCGTTCCTCGGACCAGCTCAGATCTGCGTCGAAGATGGACTCGCTGCCACGGCCTCCGCCCGCGGCATCGGTCGCCTCGGGATCCAGCGGGGGCATCCCAAGGGCGGTGCCCTTGGGCTTGCCTTCGCTCCCGCTGGCCCAGACGTTGTCCACGATGCCGTCCCCGGGCAAGCCGTAGTGTACCGTGTTCGGCGTCGGCCTGCGTCCGCCGGCCGCGCCGGCCCCGGGGCCCACCGGTGTGTCGGCGGACAACGCGGCGGGCGGCAGCTCGGCCTCGGGTTGCGTGAACTCGCTGGAGAAGGGGTCATCGTCCAGGGGCGCGGCGTCTCCCAAGAGGGCCGTGTCCAGGCTTCGGGCCTCTGACTGCGGCTTGACGTCAACGGCCTTGAAGCACTTCGGGCAGCGGACCGTGGTCCCCAGGGGGGGGATCCGGCCGTCGTCCACGTTGAACTCTGCAGAGCATCCTGGGCAGGTGATGCGCATCGGTTCCGTCCTCGTTTTCGTCCCGCAAGTCGTTCCGGGCGAAGGTTTCGCCCACTTCACTTGGCATGATGGTATCATCGGGTAGTTAAGGGGTCAAACTTGGGGTCCAGCCCATGATCATCGTCGGTACCGCAGGCCATATCGATCACGGAAAGACGACCCTGACGCAGGCGCTCACCGGCATCGACACCGATCGGCTCAAGGAAGAGAAGCTGCGGGGCATCTCCATCGAGCTCGGCTTCGCTCCCCTGGACCTCCCCGACGGCCGTCGGGTGGGGCTGGTCGATGTCCCCGGGCACGAGCGCTTCGTCCATCACATGATCGCAGGGGCCAGCGGCATCGATCTCGTCCTGATGGTCATCGCTGCGGACGAGGGGGTCATGCCCCAGACCCGGGAGCATCTGGCGATCTGCGAGCTCCTGGGGGTGCGCCGGGGCCTGGTGGTGCTCACCAAGGCCGACCTCGTCGAGGACGAATGGCTCGAGCTGGTCCGGGAGGACCTGAAGGACCGGCTCTCCGGCACCTTCCTCCGCAGCGCCCCGATCCTCACCTTTGGTGCGGGCTGGGCGGACCGGCGGGAGGCCTTCCGCACGGAGCTCCTCCGCACCGTGGCGGATCTGGCCCCCGACGTCCCCCGCCCCGGCGGAGATCGGCCCTTCCTCCTCCCCATCGATCGGGTGTTCTCCATCAAGGGGTTCGGCACCGTGGTCACCGGCACGGTGGTGAGCGGCGCGCTCGCCGTGGGGGACAGCCTGGAGGTGCTGCCCGATCGTCTCCCGGTGAAGGTCCGCACCCTCGAGGTCCACAACGCGCGGGCCCTGCGCTCCGAGGTGGGGACCCGCACCGCGCTGAACCTCGCAGACGGCGACCTGGCCCGGATCTCCCGCGGCATGGTCCTTGCCCGACCCGGCGTGGTGGAGCCCACCCGCCGGATCGTCATGCGGCTGAAGGCCGTCCCCAACCTGGCCGAGCCGGCGAAGACCCGCTTCAGCGCGCTCTTCCACGTGGGGACCACGTACGTGGAGGCCGAGGTGCGGCTCCTGGGGACGGACCACCTGGGTCCCGGGGAGGAGGCCCTGGCCGCCCTCCACACCCGGCAACCGGTGGTGATCCTCCCGGGGATGCACGCGGTGATCCGGGCGTTCTCCGAGGTCGCGGACTTCGGGAAGACCCTGGGCGGCGGGCCCATCCTCCTCCCGGTGATCCCCAGGGTCCGGCCGGAGAACATCGCCGCGCTCGCCCGGCTCTCCGCGGAGGACGGCGCCGAGCGAGTGACCGCCGCGGCGTTCCTGGCGGGCCCCTCGGGGATCCGCCGCCGCGCCCTGTCCGCCTGGGTGGACCTGGATCCGGGGCCCCTCGCCGCGGCGACCACCGCAGCGGAGGAGGGCGAGCTCGTCCTCCTCTCCGGCCTGGGGACCCGGGGATCCGCCGCCGGGGAGGACGTCCTCCTGCACCGAGCCCACGAACGACGCCTGCTGGAGCGCGCTCGCACCCGGGTGGAGGCGTTCCACCAGGCCAACCCCCGGCGCTCCGCCATGCCCCGGGAGGAGCTGCGCAGCCAGATCCACGGGATCGAGGATCTCCGCATCTTCCACGCACTCTGTGATCGCTGGGTCGCCCTGGGGGATCTCGGGGGGGACGATCGCGTCCTCCGCATCCCGGCGTTCCAGGTCCGCCTCGACGACCGGTTCCTCCAGTTGACCGGCGCCCTGGAGGAGCAGATCGCTGCGGCCGGCGTGACCCCCCCGATCCTGGGGGAGCTGCGGGACGCGTTCCCCGGGGCGGACCTTGAGGACGCGCTGGCGCACCTGGTGAAGGAGGGCCGGCTGGTGCGGGTCACCCCGGAGCTGATCTTCCACCGGGACGCAGTGGAGGGGGTCCGCGTGCGGGTCGTCGACCACCTGGAGGCCCACGGCACCATCACCACGCAGCAGTACAAGGAGATCACCGGGCTCACCCGGAAGTACCTCATCCCCCTCGCAGAGTACTTCGACGCGACCCGCCTCACGGTCCGGACATCGGACTCTGCGCGGCGGCTGAGGAAGGCCTGATCCCCTCCCGCTCCCGCGCCCGCCGGTGATAGTACGTCGAGCGCGGGATCCCCAGGATGCGCAGGAGCTGTGACGTGGAGAGCCCCGGGACCGGGGCCTGCAGGTCGCCCGCGTCCTTCCCGTCGTCGGGCGACCTGCCCCCAGCCTCCAGCGCCTCCAGCACCGCCTCGCGGCCCGCCGCCGCGCCGCCGCCGAGGGCGGCCACCCGCTGGAGCACCGTCCGCAGCTCCCGGACGTTCCCGGGCCACGGGTAGCGCACCAGGAGGGCGGCGCCCTCCTGGGTGAGGGCGAGGCCCGGCAGGGAGCGGCCCAGCCAGGCGGTGAGGAGGGGCACGTCCTCGGGCCGGTCCCTGAGGGGGGGCAGGTGAACCGGGAGGACGTGGAGGCGGAAGAAGAGATCCGCGCGGAAGCGGTGGCTTCGGACCCGGTCTGGGAGGCTGGCGTTGGAGGCGGCGATGATCCGCACCTGGACCGCCCGGGACCGGTGGTCCCCCACGGGCCGAATCGGCTGCCCCTCCAGGGCCCGCAGGAGGCGCGCCTGCACCGGCAGGGGCAGCTCCGCCACCTCGTCCAGGAAGAGGGTGCCGCCGTTCGCAGCGGCGAGGAGCCCCGGGCGGTCGGCGACCGCCCCGGTGTACGCGCCCTTGCGGCAGCCGAAGAGCTCCACCTCGGCCCGCTCCGGGGCCAGGGTGGCGCAGTTCACCGGGATCCAGGGCCCACGCGCCGTCGGTCCGGCCCCGTGGATTGCCTGGGCCAGGAGGTCCTTCCCGGTTCCGGAGGCACCCTGGAGGAGGAGGGGCAGCTCCGAGTGGGCAGCGGCGAGGGCGGCGAAGAAGACCCGCGCCATGGAGGGGTTCGCGCTCACCAGCTCCCCGAGGCGCATGGCCACCCCGGCGCCGGGGACCTCCACCCCGGGCAACACCACCAGGCGGTGTCGGCCCAGGGTGAGCAGCGCGGGCGGGGCCACGGGCCGGAGCCCACGCCCGGCGGGGGTCCCTCCGATCCGCGTGCCGTTGGTGCTCCCCAAGTCTTCGAGGAGGGGGCCGTCGGGGCCCGCCCGCAGGCGGCAGTGACGGCGGGACACCGTCGGATCCCCCAGGAGGAGGTCCGCGTCCCTCCCGCTCCCGATCAGGATCCCCTCCCGGTCCAGGAGGACGTACCGCATCTTCCCCTCCTCGGTCACCAGGAAGACCCGCCGGGGATCCCCTCCGTCCCACGGACGGCCCGCCCCCGTGTGGATCCGCTCGGTCCGATCGTCGCACTCCATGGCTCCCTCCCGGTGTTGTCCCCCAGGTATTCGAAGGCCGCGTCCTCCGGGGAAGGGGACGCATTGTTTTTTTCCGATTTTCTGGAATCGCCCTAGACTCGAAGGGGTCCTTTGACCGCGAGGAGGCCACCATGGATCGACTGACCCTCTTGATCATCGCCACCGCCCTGTTCCTGGCCACGCCGGCCTTCGCCCAGGAGGAGCCGCTTCCCTCGGGGCCCTATGATCCGCAGGTCGAGCCCGAGCCCGAAGTGGAGGGTCCGTCCACGGGCGGAAATCGGGGCGTGGACGCCCCTCCCACAGAAGCCTCCGAGCCTGGGCCCAAGCCCGAGGCCAGGATCATCAACATCCCCAAGGCGAAGGAGCCCTACTTCCTCTCGGGTGCGCGGCCGATCCCCCTCACCGACAGCGCGCTGCGCATCGACCTGGGGTTCCCCGACGTGCGGATCGCCTGGCACCTGCCCATGAGTCGGACCTTCGAGATCGCGCCGGCCTTCGGGGTGGCCTATGGCTTCAACGCGGAGAACGCGGGCAAGATGGCCCTCCTGGACTTCCGCTGCGAGATCAAGTGGAACTTCTTCCGGAACGAGGACATCGCCCTGGCCCTCTTCGCAGATCCGGGGCTCCAGGTGCCGGTCTGGCCCGACACGGGGATCGGCCTGATCGTCGGGGGGCCGGGGCTGATCCTGGACTACGCCGTCATCGAAAAGCTGCATCTCACGCCGGCGATCCAGATCCCCTGGGGTCTCTACCTCATGGGCAAGAACTTGGACTTCGCGGCGCGGTTCCCCTTCCTCCTGCGGCTGGGTCTGGAGTACCAGGTGTCCCAGACCGTCAACCTCCTCTTCCACATGTCCGGCGGCGCGGACGTCTGGACCTCCCAGGTCAGCGAGGGCGGCGCGGTGTCCGCGCTCCTCCGGATGATCTTCGGCGTCTCGATCCGCCTGTAAATCAGCGATAGAAGCGGAGCTGGATCATCCGGTGCTTGCCGGGCTGGACCTGGAGCCGGGTGCCCGTGTCCGTCCGCGTGATGATGAGGCCCGGGAGCTTCCCGGGGCGGGTGATCCGAAAGCCGCGCTCCCGATAGAAGGACTCCACGGTGTCCAGGCTCGCGCCCACCTCGTACACGGCGAGGTCCCGCCGATGGTCCTGCAGATGCGTCCCTGAGGGCAGGGGGAACCCATCCAGGGGCTTGAGGAGCGACTCCGGGTGGCTGTACGCGGACTCGTACTCCCCGGCGCCGCGGGGGGTCTCCAGGCTGAGCCGGCTCCTGGCGCGGGGTTCAGATCTGGGCTCCGCTGTGGGAGGCCCGTCCACGGGCCGATTCCGGGGTGTGACCGTCCCTCCCACAGGGGTCGTCGGGACGGAGTCGTCACCGCAGGCCAGGAGGAGCAGAGCCAGGGCCGGGATGAGCAGGGGGGTGGGGTTGCGCATCAGTCGAAGAGGAGTCCCCAGGAGGCGGAGAACACCGACTGCTTCGGGGGTTCAACGCTCTTGACCCGCTTGGTGCCCGTCCCCGAGAGTCCGCCGCCGGAGGGGGTCTGCATGTTGGCGTCCGACGCGCCGATGTCCCCGGTCTGGACCACCAGCTCCAGGGCGCCTCCGCTGGAGCCGCCGAAGGTGGCCCCGCCGGGCGTGCCCCCGGAGTTCGGGACGCCTCCGTCGGGGAGCGTGGCCCCGTCGGCGGTGTCGCCCAGCCAGGGTGCGTAGTTGAGCGTCGAGTCGGTGCAGGCCGCGCGCTGGACGAGCTGGAGCCCGTACAGCTCCGCGCCGTCGAAGGCCTGGTAGCGCGCCAGGGTGATCAGGTCCGGGTCGTCGTTGACGTCGAGCATGGCCTCGATGTCGTCCGTGGCGTTGGTCTCATAGCCGGTGTAGTGGACGCCCCAGAGGCGCCCCTCGCCCACCCCGCAGGACCCCGTCGATGCGCCGGCGAGGGTGGTGAAGTAGGCCACCTCGTCGAAGATGATGGCCTCCCCGGTGAAGCGCTCCCCCTCCTCGAGGTCCAGGGTCCAGTTCAGGGACGCCTCGTAGGCCTCGTCGGTGGTGTTCCAGTGCTCCGTGAGGGAGAAGACCCGGTCGTCCAGGTGGGAGCCGCCGGGGACCTCGGGGTCCCCGGTCCCCCCCACGAGGATCAGCTCGCCCCGCTGGTACCCGATGGCCATCGAGGGGCGGAGCTTCACGGGCCGGCGCCGGGAGATCCACGTGGCGTTGAGGTTTCTCTCGCTGAACACGTCGTAGAACATCTCCACGGTCCAGTCGTGGGGCTCGAGGGCCGTGAGATCGAGGCGCCAGAGCTGGCCGCACGCGTCCCCCACGAACGCGCGGGTGAGGGTGGAGCCCGGGGTGTCGTCGAACGCGGCCACGTCGCCGTCCACCGGGCAGTCGAAGCCGTGGGTGTTGGCGCTCGCGGTGCTCTCGTCGATGATCGAGTTCCCGCACGCGGCGGTGTCGTTGCAGAACTCCCGGATCACGACCCCGGTGGCCAGGTCGATCACGTAGATCGCCTTGCCCGCGTCGGCCTCACCGCTGACCTCGCCGCCGCCGCCGACGATCGCGATGGCCCGCTCCTGGAGGGTGCCGTCCCAGTTGAAGAAGGCCGTCCCGATGGCGGCCGCGCTCTTGGTGGTGCCCAGGCGCGTGAACGCGGTCGAGGCCTCGCAGCCCGTGCTCCCCTCGACCTGGTAGCAGTACTCCGTGTTGGAGAGCTCCCAGAGGAAGGAGAACTCCTCGGGTCGCGTCACGTCCAGCGCGAAGTAGCCGCGGCCCCCCTCGCCGTACCCGGTGACCACCACGGAGCGCCAGCGCTCCGCTTCGTCCTCGACGCTCGTCGGGGTCTCCGAGCCGATCTCGTTCTGGTTCTTGAAGAGGCGCACCTCTCGGATCACCGGGTCACCGTCCAGGAGGTACTGCATCCCGCCGGCCAGGTCGTTGGCCTTCGCGAGGAGGTGCTTCGGGATGAAGCCCCACAGCTCCTCACCGTACTCGTCCACGGAGATCACGTCCTCCATGCGGTCCACCCGGAACGCGTGGAGCATGCCCTCGTGGGTGCCGACGAAGAGCACCGTCGGGCGGTCGATGACCCCCGTGAGGAGGCGATAGGTGTTGAACGACGACACCGGGATGGTCATGGAGAAGAGGTCCGCCTGGATCACCGGATCCGAGTGGACGATCGCGCCGAGGCGGGCGTCGCCGCGGCGGCTCTCGAGGTCCGCCCGGACGAGGCGCAGGAGCTGCTGGTAGTACGCGGCCCGGACGAGGGTCTGGGAGGCGTCGCCCAGGGTGAGGCCCGAGTAGACCTGCTGTCCGTTCCCCAGGTCCAGCGGGTCCAGGCGCGAGAGGGTCCCGCTGGTGGGCACCCCGAGGTGCTCCGGTGTGAGCTCGGTGTTGTCCTCGGTCACCTCCTCGAGGACCCCGTCGAGCTGGGTGTAGATCAGCCGGGGCGTCAGGCGCGCGTCGAGCTTGTCGTCGATGGAGAAGATCTCGCACAGGGACGCGGTGGCGAGATCACCGACCTCCCAGTCCGTCGCCTGGCACGCAGCGTCGCAGGAGTAGACGTACTGGTCGAGGTGCCCCTCCTCGTCCAGGGGCGAGGTCGCGCCGCTGAAGGAGCCGAAGAACTGGTACTGCTTGTCCGTGTAGTTCAGGGTCCGGTTGGTGAACACGCTCCGGGACCGGGCCGGGCGGTTTCCCCGCAGCTCCACCAGGATCTCCCCGAGGGCCGCGGTGAGCTCCGCCTGGCTGTCCGCGACGTAGACCCCCTCGGTGCCGCCGGCCACGGCGAGCGCGTCCAGGGCGACCAGCGCGTCGGAGGTGGCCAGGAAGCCCACCACGTAGACCTTGACGCCGGCGGAGTACAGGGCGAGGGCCGCCTCCATGGGGGTGGGGTAGAACGCGGACCAGTAGGCCACCGAGGGCTCCCCGTCCGCCACCAGGATCACGGCGCGCTCCCGGCAGTCCGAGTAGGGGTCGCCGGAGTCGTTGCCGCCGCCGTTCCCCTGGTCCGGCCCCGCGTCGAAGTCCTTGACCCGGTCGTCGTGCTCGAAGAGGTACAACGCGTCGTCCAGCATGGGCCCGATGGGCGTGGTCCAGTAGGGCCGGGTCGCCAGGATCTGGGTCTGGACCAGGTCGTTGGTCGCCCGGACCGAGGTGACGTCATCGGCCGAATCCGGCACCACCATCGCGCCGAAGGCCGCGTCCTCGTTGCGGGCCCCCAGGTTGGTGAAGGTCTGGTCCTCGCCGAAGCTGAACCCGCCGCTCGCGGTCTCCATGATCAGGGGGTTCGCGTCGAAGGTCATGAGCCCGAACTTCACCGAGTCCCGGTACAGGTCCAGAAGGCCGTTCGGATTCTGCTCCTCACCGTCGACCTCCACGCCCCGGGGGACGCCGTGCTGCTCCTCCCACCAGGAGTCCTCCGCCAGGTCCGTGTTGGGGCGGGAGTGGAGCTTGCACCAGTAGTTGTTGAAGCTCCCGGTCAACACCTCCACCGCGACGGCCCAGCGGCTCTTCTCGTAGTCGAAGCTGGATTGCCGGGAGAGGTGGCAGGTCGGCAGGGTGTCGGGGAGGGCGGCCTCCGTGCTGTACTCCATGCTCCCCGAGGTGTCGAGGAGGATCATGACCAGGGGCTTCGCGTCGGTCTGGACCCCCGCTGCGAGGGCCATGGTGGGGACACCCCACGCCGCGGCCAGCGCGGCAAGCGCTGCGAGCCAACGGAGGGACTGTCGTGTCCGGCCTCTCATGCGCTCCACCTCACAGACCGCACTGGAACGGGCCCAGGTAGACGTGGGAGACGAACCGCCGCTGCGCGGTGTGCACCACCGACGCCGGATCGTCCGGGTCCACGTCCGAGAGCCCCAGGAGCCCGTCCGCGGTCATGGTGTATTTCCTGTAGCAGAATCCGGCGGTCGAGAAGCCCGGGATCCGCTTGGTGTCCACCGGATCGGAGAAATAGGTCACCCAGTACGCGTCGGCCGCGCTGGTGAACTCGGGGCCGAAGGCCCCCTGGAGTCCGTCGCTGGTGTCGTGGCCCCGGGTGTAGAACTGCCCGTCCACGTCGCTCATGCGCACCACGAAGGAGTTGGACTGCAGCACGGACAGGAAGCCGCTCTGGTCCCTGGCCGCCTGGGCCAGCGGTCCCGCGAGGCCCGCCTCGCCCAGGAAGTACCCCTGCTTGGCGATGCGCTGGTTCCCCGCACCGTGGAGCTCGTAGTTGACCTGGTGGACCGCCAGGACCGCCAGGGCCGCCAGGGAGAGGATCACCAGGAGCGCGATGATCAGCACGCTCCCCCGCTCCCTGCGCCGTCGCCCGAGGGTCGCCATCAGAGCCCCCCCGCGTTGAGGTTGCGGGCCAGGAGGGAGGTGAGGCCCACCTTGCAGGCCAGGGAGAGGGTCCGGCAGGAGCCCTGGAGGTCCGGAAGGATCTCGTAGCTGTCGATGGGGGTGTAGGGACCCGCTCGGGGATCGAACGGATGGGACGGGTCCTCTGCGTCGGCGCGGAGGGTCAGCTTCAGGGTCAGCGCCCGGAGGGTCTGCGGGGTCGCGTTGGCCGAGGTGTTGAGCACCCCGGCGTTCGCCCCGGAGAGCACGTCGGTGACCAGGGGGAAGTACGCCATCTGGGGCAGCGTGGCCGCACCGCTGGTGTCAAACCCGAAGTCGTAGAACTGGAGGTCCACCGCGTAGTCCGCGACGACCAGCTGGGTGCCGGCCATCTCCGTGGCGCCGTCCACGTCGAGCTCCTCCCGGATCAGGTCGGTCTTGAGGGGGTTGCCCCCGGACGAACCGGTGTCTGTGGGCGCGTTGGGCCGCGTGTCGAAGGCGATGCGGTACCGCACGAAGCCGGCCACGTTCACCTCGAGGCCCTCCCCGAGCCCCGTGATCCCGCAGAGGTTGCCGCCCCCCACCCGGGGGACGGTCTGGTTCAGCTCGATGTACGGCCTGGCGCTGAGGTTGGAGGGGACGGCGTTGTCGAACTCCACCCCGGTGATCTGGAGCATCACCTCGAACTGGTCCCGGGTCACGATGCGCAGGTACCGGTTCGGCGCGTTGCAGCTCGCCCCGCAGAAGATCCGCTGGAACTCCAGCTCGTTGGTCGGGAAGTTCGCGGCGCTCGCCTCCAGGTACACCAGGTTCCCGTTGACCCCCGTGGTCCGGTAGACCTGGCCGCTGAAGAAGTCGCCGAAGAGGGTGATCGACGAGGGCGAGATGTTGTCGTTCTCGCCGTCCTCGGCCACGTCCCCGTCCGCCCCGGTGATGGTCACAGCGCGCAGGTGGAAGGCCGGCGCCGGGCAGATGTTCGAGTCCACCATGGAGTTGGGGGTGGCCAGGAAGCCCGCCCGCCGGATGTCCCGCTTGAGGTGCTCCAGGCCGAAGCGCAGGCGATCCTGCATGGTCATCACCTGGTTCTCCACCCGGAAGGCCAGGACCGACTTGCTGTAGATCATGTACACGCCGACGACCATGATCGAGGTGAGCACCACGGTGACCAGGACCTCCACCAGGGTCAGCCCCCGGGTCCGGCGCAGATCCGCCGAAGCCATGTCCCGGCCCCCCATCACGGCACCGTCGATGCGGCGAAGACGTTCCGCATCACCGTCGCCGGGATCGTGACCGAGGAGACCCGCGAGGTGTCGTCGAACATGGCCCCGGGGTCCAGCGGGCTGCAGTCGGCATAGGCGGTCTGCGTCATCTGGCCCCGCATCCAGAGGACCCGGACGTCGGCGCGCAGCAGGTAATCCGGGATGATCCAGGTGAGCCTGTAGAAGACGCAGAATCGCTTGTTCCGGTCGGCGGGGAACTCGTTCAGGATCCCGGTGTTGCGCTCCTGGTCCTGGAACGCGTCGCCGAGGCTTCCCACCCTCCGGTCATTGTCAGGACTCAACGTGGCGAGGACCCAACCGCTCCCCCCACTGGCGGCCGCGATCCCCGCCACGTTGAGATAAGGGAACCGCAGCGCGTCGACGGTATCGCCGTCTGCGGTCCATTCGATCGCGTCGGAGCGGATCAACTCGATCACGTGCTCCGCGAGGTTCGTCGCCTCCGTGGTGTTGCGCGCGGTCGCCACGGCCTCCAGGGTTCCGATCTGGAGGTTGATGATCGCGATGAAGCCGATGGTGGTGAGGGTCAGCACCACGAGGATCTCCATGAGGGAGAAGCCCGCGTCGCCGCGCCGGAGGGGTTGCGTCCCACGCGGCATCACGACCCTCCTTCGGCGGGGACGTTCTCCACCCGGGGGATGCCGTTGTAGGGCACCACGATGTTCCGGGCGGAAGAGCGGGTCGCGTGGACCGCGGACCCTTCGCCCAGGAGGGTGAGCTTGTACACCGCCTCCCCGGCGCCGTACCCCGTGGGGGCCGGCTCGAGGGGGAAGCCGCCGGTGGTGTTGTCCGTGGCGACCTGGAGCACCCGTCCGTCAGGCTTGAAGCAGAGCCCGCTGGAGCTGCCCAGGTTGAGGGGGACGATGCCACTGGGTGCGATGCTGGAGATCATCACCCAGGGATGCGCCGTGGTGAAGTCCACGTCCCGCACGGACTCCGTCGGCTGGAGGCCGTTGAATTCCGAGAAGTTCAGCGGGTTGCACACGGTGCCCCAGCCCTCGGTCACGATGATACGGCCCCGGGTGATGCCCTGGCCCTGGAAGACCTGGACCCGGTAGGCCCGGTTCCTGGACGCGGCCTGGGAGCGGGCGAACTCGAGCTGGTTCACGAAGGCATCCACGGCGCGGGCGAGCTTCAGGTGGGAGAGGCCGGACCGGATGGAGGGCATCGAGACCGCGCCGAGCAGTACGATGATCGCGAGCACGGTCATGGCCTCGACCATGGAGAACCCGCATTGCACGGGTCGATGAGGCCTTGGGGTCCGTTGTCTCCGGTGCCTGGGGGTCACTTCGTCCTCCGTGAACCAGACCGAGTCGATCCGGTCCCAACCAGCAATTCCCATGCCATCCCTCCTCCGCCCGGTTTCCTTCCGATCTGTCGTCCGGCGGGTAGAAAACTTTGCGGGGCCGGGAAATCTTTTCTTCCCGCTTCTTGATAACACGAGAGCGCGCGAAGAAAAAAAAGCGCTGCAGATCAAGTCCTGTGGGAGAGAGCCGGCACGGGCTCGTCCTGGTGCTGGTTGCGGATCTCCATGAACCCGCCGTGGTGCTTCATGAACACCCGGACGATGCCGGGATCGAACTGGGTCCCCGAGGCACGCACGATGAGCCCTGCGGCCTCGAGGGGGGACATCGCGGACTTGTAGCAGCGCACCGTGGTCATCGCGTCGTAGACATCCGCGAGGGTCACGACGCGAGCCTCCACGGGGATCTGGTCCGCCTCCAGCCCCCCCGGGTACCCCCGGCCGTTGTACCACTCGTGGTGGCCCAGCGCGATGTTCCGGGCCATGACGTGGACGTTGGCTGCGACGAGGAGCTCGTGCCCGAAGGTGGTGTGGTGCTTCATCATCTCGAATTCTTCGACGGTGAGCTTCCCGCGCTTCTTCAGGATCGCATCGGGGAGCCCCACCTTGCCGACGTCGTGGAGGGACGCGTAGTGCCGGATCCGCTCCACCTCCACGGACTCCAGCCCCAGCTCCCTGCCGAGGAGGGCGCTGTACTCGCAGACCCGGCGGATGTGCGCGCCGCTGTCCTCGTCGTTGAGGGACACGGCCTTCTCCAGCGCGGCCACCACGCCCATGGTGGTCTGCTCCAGCTCCCGGGAGCGCTTCCCCACCAGCTCCTCGAACCGCTGCTTGTCGTCGATGAGTTGCTGGGTGTAGGCCTTGAGCCGCAGGGAGGCCCGCACCCGGGCCCGGAGCTCGCCGCCGTGGACCGGTCGATAGATGATGTCGTCCGCACCCACGGACAGTGCCTGGACCTTCTCGTCGACCTGGAAATAGGAGCTCGCCACCAGGATCACGGGCGTGAGCTTCAGGACCGGGTCCTGCTTGACGCTCTGGCAGAGCTCGAACCCCGAGAGGGGCGGCAGGGCCACGTCCGCGATGATCATGTCCGGGCGATCCGTTCGGATCCGCTCCAGGCCCTCCATGCCGTCGGTCACCGCCGTGACGAGGTAGCCGAAGGGCTTGAGGAAGCCCGCGAGCTCCCGTTGAAGCGCCTCGTCCGGGGAGAGCAACAGCAGGCTGAAACTGCTCAGGTACCGTACGTCGGACATCACGACCCCCCACAGGAGCCACCACCCTATCGGAGTCCTGGGAAATTGTCCAACGATGCAGCGGCGCTCAGGCGGCCCGGAACCCCTCCCCCGTCAGGGTGACCCGATCCCGCTCCAGGAGACCGTCCAGGTGCAGCCTGAGCATCCGGGTCTCCCACTCCCGATAGATCGGCGCGAGGTTCGTCGGGAAGGACGGGATCAGGAGCCGCTCCGATGCCAGCTCCGCCGGGGTGCGGGGCCGGTCCCGCAGGGCGGCGATGATCCGCTCGTCCCGCTGGTCCAGGATCCCCATGAAGCGATCGATCGCGCCGTGGATGTCGGTCCGGAGGACCCCGAGGTGGCTCGACACCAGGAGCCTCGGCTCGTAGGACCGGATCAGGTGCAGGGAGGCCCGGTAGTCCTCCAGGTTCGACTCCCGGTGGACGTAGAAGGGCCCCGCCGGGGCCAGGTCGATGTCGAAGGCCAGGAGGGTCCCGGAGGTCTCCTCGTAGAAGCAGTGGTGATCCACGGTGTGCCCCGGCGTGTGGATCGCGTCGAGCTTGACGGTCTCCAGATCCAGGCTGGTCTGGCCATCGTAGGCGTGGGTGAACTCGACGTTCCTGAACCCCAGGACCTTCCGGTGCAGCGCGGTCCAGATCCGCCGGGCCTCGGGGTCTTCCACGAAGCGCTCCGCCAGCGCGTCCAGGTCCCCGAAGCTGTCCCGGGACTGGGACGGCGCGAAGATCGGGCGGTCCTCGAAGAGGAAGAGCGCCGAGAGATGCCCCGGGTGAGAGTGGGAGGCCACCACCACGTCCACGGGGTGGTCCCGGTGGAACCGCTGCATGGTCTTCCGGCCGGCGCCCGCGTCGAAGAGCACGCGCCGCTCCCCCTCGACGTAGACCGCGTGGGAGTACGGGAACCGTCCCTGGTTCATGCCGGGGACGATGTGAATCCTCTCTGCGACGGTGTACAGCTCCATCAATCCTCGTCTCCCTGCGCCACCGCCAGGGTGCGCAGCCGGTTGATCGCTGCGGCCACCTCGAAGGGCCGGGCCGCGGCCCGGTTGCCGAAGCGTCCAGTGGTGAGGTTGTCGAAGTCCCCCGCGCCGAACGCGGCCAGGGCCTCCTCCACCAGGGTGTGGAGATCTCGACGTCCGTCTACGAGGTGGCGGTGGATGTGGAGCATCACGTCCGCAATGAACCGGGCCTGGGAGTCCTCCACGAGCTGTTCGAGGCCCGTGAGGTCCACCTCCTCCTCCCCGAAGAGGATCGCCCGGGTCTCCAGGGAGCGGACCTTCTCGGCGCGCCGCCCCTTCCGCGGGTCGAAGGACCGGGGCTCCACCCTGCGCGGCGCGGCCCGGATCCCCGGAAAGTCCCCCTCGCGGACCCGCCCCGTGGGGAGCTCCTCGCAGATCGCTCGGGCCTGCTCGGTCACGTCCAGGGGGCGGTACTCCTTCATCTGGAGCACGTGGTCCGCCACGTCGAAGTAGTCCCCCGAGCCGCCGAGGACCAGGAGGGTCGAGACGCCGAGGTGCTCGTAGAGGCCCCGCACCTGGTCGATGAAGGGCACGATGGGCTCGTGCTGCTTCGCCACCAGGCGCTGCATCCGGTGGTCCCGGATCATGAAGTTGTTGGCCGAGGTGTCCTCGTCGATGAGGAGGGCGCGCGCCCCCACCTCCAGGGCCTCCATGATGTTGGCCGCCTGGCTGGTGGAGCCGCTCGCGTCGTCGGTGGAGAAGGCCCGGGTGCTGCGGCCTCCGGGGAGCTCCCGGATGAAGGCGGAGATGTCCAGGCCCTCCACCCGGCGGCCGTCCTCGGCGCGGATGGACACCGCGTCGGGGTCCGTCACCACGAGCTCCCGGCCGTCCTCGGGGACGTGGTCGTACACCCCGAGGGAGAGGGCCGACAGGAGGGTGGACTTCCCGTGGTAGCCGCCCCCGACCACCAGGGTCACCCCCGCGGGCACTCCCAGGCCAGAGACCCGGCCCCGGTGGGGCAGGTCCAGCTCGACGCGGAGAGCCTCGGGGATCGGGCCGAAGGGGATGGCGTCCCGATCCATGGGGCGGGGATCCACGCCGCTGCGGCGGGGGAGGATGGCCCCCTCGGCCACGAAGGCCACCAGGCCCCGGGGTCGCAGGGCCGCCCGGGCCGCCGCCGCGTCTTCCACCGCGGCCACGTGGCGCGTTGCGCGATCCCGGAAGTCGAGGCCCGGGGCCAGGGTGCGGGTGGCCGCGGTGGGCACGTCCCCGCCGAGCATGTCCCAGGCCTCCCGGCCCAGGACCCGGCGCCCCGCCGCGGGGAGGCCCGCCTTGAAGCGCAGCTCCACCGCTTCCTGGGTCACCTGGCACGAGGATCGGGGGAGGATCTCCTGCCCCGGTGTGTCCACGGAGAGGTGCCCCGACCGGCCGCTCCCCCGCTCCGCTCCGCCGTCGAGGGCCCAGCAGAAGATCCGAGTGAGGAGGTCCCCCATGGCCACCCTGCGGAGCTCCGTGGACACCATCTCGGCGAGGACCCAGGTGCGGTCGAGGGGGATCCGGAGGGCCAGTCGGCTGGGCTCAGCGAAGGGGTCGCCCTGGACGTGGTCCACCCGGAGCACCATCTCTCCGGCGCGGTAGGAGCCCTGGATGTCCTTGTAGGCGTTGTACCCTCGCCCGTCGATATGCTTCAGGATCTGGCGCAGTGTTTCCATGATCCCCCGTCTTGACAGAATCGGCTCCGAATGTTGTAGACGATGCGGTGCGTTTCGACAAGGATTCTCTTGGATGGGAGAGACGCCGAGGGGGAGCCATGGGGGGACCGAAGATCGTCGTGGTGGGCGCGGGGAGCGCGTCCTTCGGGCCCGCTGTGGTCCAGGGCCTCCTGACCCACCGGGATCTCGACGGGGTGGTGGTGCATCTCCACGACGTGGACGCCGGGGCCCTGGCCGTGGTGCGCGGGGTCGCGGAGCGCCTCGCAGCGGGGACCGACCGGCGGGTGGAGGCCGGCACGGTCCGGGCCGCGGCCCTGGACGGGGCGGACGCGGTGATCCTCTCCGTTGCGGTGGATCGGGAGGCCACCTGGGGTCGAGATCGGGAGCTCGGCCGGGCCCACGGCATCGAGCACTACGCGGAGAACGGCGGCCCCGGCGCGTTGTTCCATACCGGCCGCAACCTCTCCCTCCTCCTGCCGATCCTCCGGGACATGGAGGCCCGCTGCCCCGGCGCGTGGCTGGTGAACTACACCAACCCGCTGCCCCGGATCTGCGAGGCGGTGCGGACCCTCTCCCGGGTCCCCTGCGTGGGGGTCTGTCACCAGCTCGGCTTCGGCTACTCCGTCGCCCGGGTCCTCCTCTCAGACGCCCTGGGTCTGCCCCGGCCCCGGGACCACCGCTTCGTCTGGACCGACGAGAGCCTCGCCGCGCAGCACGCGCTGGAGATCGAGGGCGAGGCGGTCCTCCACCTGAAGGCCGCAGGCCTCAACCACTTCACCTGGGCCCTCGAGGTCGTCGAACGGGCGACGGGACGGGACCTCTACCCCGCGCTGCGAGAGGCCCTGGAGACCGTGGCGCCGGGCTTCGAGCCTCTCACCCGCGCCGTGGCGCACCTCTTCGGCCTCTTCCCGATCCCTGGGGACTGCCACCTCTGCGAGTCCCTGCCCTACACCCACAGCCCCGCCCGGGGGACCTGGGTGCGCTACGACATCCAGATGTACGATCTGGACCGGGCCCGGGCGCGGCGGACACAGCTGCGGGCCCGCCTCGCTGCGGTTGCTGCGGGGGAGGCGTCCGTGGATCGGCTGCCGTCGGAGCGGGCCGAGGCCATCGTCGCCGCGCTCCTGGGGCGCTCCGAGCCCTGGGCCGACGAGGCCCTGAACCTGCCGAACGCCGGTCAGCTCGAGGGCCTGGAGCCCGGGACCATCGTCGAGACCCCCGCTGTGGTGTCCCCGGGCGCCATCACCCCGGAGCCCTGCGGCGCGTTGCCCCCAGGGATCACCGAGCTCTGCCGCCGCCAGGCCCTGATCTCCCGTCTCACCGTCCAGGGCTTCGCCGCGGGAGACCGGTCCCTCCTGCGCGAGGCCCTGGCCCTCGATCCCATGGTGGACGACCCGGCGGTCCCCGACGCGCTCCTGGACGCGTTCTTCAGCGAGTACGAGGGCTACCTGTAGAAGGGTCAGGGCGCCAGCTTGCGCTCGCTGTGGTTCTCGCCGTGGGGCTTGCGGGGCGCGGGGCGTGGATGGGCGGGGATCTCGACGGTCTTTCCGGTGGTGGTGGCGGAGATCGCCAGGATCATCATACCGCCCTTGTGCTTGTGTCCCGCCTGGAAGAACAGGCCCCCGTCCCGGATCCGGACCAGGGTCTTGACCCCGGGCATCTCCATGGAGAGCTTGATGAACTCCCCCTGGTTGCCCAGGTAGGTGAGGCGCAGCCAGGTCCCGTCGGGGAGGGGGATCTCCCCGCGCTTCCCCCGGGTGACGTCCAGGGTGGCCGTGTCCAAGAGGTCGAAGCCCTGGTACCGGGCCCCGAAGCTCTTGGTGAGGTACTGCTTGAGGGGGCGCTCAATGGCCGGATCCAGGCCGCCGGCTCCCTCCTTCGCCAGGATGACGCGTACCTTGCAGTGCGCCTCGGGCTCCGCGGCCCGGGTCTCTCCCGCGGGGGAGAGGAGGAGGAGGAGGAGGAGGAGCGGCAGGAGCCGCGCCGAACGAGGGAACCTTCGGGTCATATCGCACCATCCTCACCGGCCATGGGCTCCTCCTCGAGGTGCCAGACGATGGCCGGCATGTCGGCCTCGGGGTCCACGTCCACGATGACGATCCCCTGATCGACGTCCGTGGAGTCCACGTAGAGTTCGTTCCTGTGGAAGGGCCGCTCGGGTTCCGCTGGGCGGCGGTTCTCCGCGGCTGTGAGCTCCGCGGACCCGGGCTGCGGCGTCTCCGGATCCGGGATCTCCGGCAGGGCCACCTGGTCCAGGTGGGCCGGTGCGGAGGGGGTGTCGCTCCGATCGGGGCCGAGGACGAACATGAGGGTCACCGCGATGACCACGGTGACCAACGCGGCCGCCACCCCTGCGGGGGCGGCGGGGGACGTGAGCCCCAGTCGCAGGCGCTCCAGCCAGGCGCGGATGCCCGCGGCCCAGCCGTCGGCGTCCGCAGCCTCAAGACGCTCGATGCGGGCCTCGACGCCCTCCCAGACCGAGCGGTCCCCGGCCGCGCGGAGGTCCTGCTGGAAGACCTCCCAGACCATGGCCCGCATCCGCAGGGTGCGCTCGTACTCCGCGCGGCAGCCGTCACATTGCTTCAGCTCGGCCTCGACCCGCGCCTTCAGATCCGGGGACAGCTCCCCGTCGACGTAGGCGCTGATCATCTTCGCGATCTGCTTGCATTCGCGGCTCATGGCTTCACCCCGTCTCGTCGACAGCGGGACATCAGAGCCCCCTCTCGAGGTACTTCTCGAGGACCCGCTGCATGTTCTTTCGTGCGTGGAACAGTCGGGACATCACCGTCCCGATGGAGATCCCCAGCACGTCGGCGATCTCCTGGTAGGACAACCCCTCCACCTCGCGCAGGATGACGATCTGCTTGTGCTTCGGGGAGAGGCGCTCCAGGGCCTGGTTGACCTTGCCGACCAGCTCCTCCCGGAGGAGTCGCTGGGGGGGCGTGTCCGCGGGCTTGCCCACGGGGGAGTCCAGGCCCACGGGGCCGTCGTGGTTGCGGGCGTCGTCGAACTCGAGGCTCGCCCCCTTCCGCTTGCGGATGAAGTCGATGCAGAGGTTGACCGTGATCCGGTACATCCACGTGTAGAGGCTGGAGTTCCCCTCGAAGGATCCCAGATGGCGATACACCTTCACGAAGACTTCCTGGGTGAGGTCCCATGCCTCCTCCCGATCCCGGATCATTCCGACGACGATTCCGTAGATCCGGCGCTCGTATTTCTGCACCAGGGTACGGAACGCGTCATGGTCACCCTCCTTGCATCGTGCAACGAGGACCTTGTCATCGGATCCCACGAATCGATTGCCTCCGACAACGTCGCAGGGGCGAGACGCCGCCCTCCCGTGTTCATTCAAAGCCAAGGCGGAGTCTAGTCGATTTCCCGAGATGCGGCAAGCCGGCGGGCCGCGAAGAAAAAGTTCCTTGGAATGGCCAGCGCCGGTGGTATATTTTCAGGTGCAACCACCAAGGAGGTGCGCATGAACATCGAGGTCGTCGCCAGGGAAGTCGAGGTGACACCCGAGCTGCAGGACCGGCTGGAGCGCAAGCTCGAGCGGATCCTGGATCGGCGGAACAAGGAGCAGCCGGTGCGGGTCCAGCTCGAGGAGGTTCGAGGCCGGTTCCAGGCTCACATCTCCATGCATATCTACGGCAAGGAGGTCTTCGGCCAGGCGGAGGAGAAGAACCTCATCGCCAGCGTGGACGAGGCCTGCGAGAAGGTGGAGCGACAGGTCTCGAAGATCTACGATCGGTTGGCCACCAAGCGGTAGCCCCCAGCTCCCGACCTCAGAGGATGTAACGGCTCAGGTCCTGGTCCTGCAGGACCTCGTCGAGCTTCCCGCGGACGTCCTCGCCGGTGATCTCCACGGTCTCCCCGCCCCGCTCTGATGCGTCGAAGGACAGGTCCTCCAGGAGGGTCTCCAGCACCGTGTGGAGGCGGCGTGCGCCGATGTTCTCCATCTGCCGGTTGGCCGTCTCTGCGACCTCGGCGATCGCGGCCAGCGCGTCATCGGTGAAGTGGAGCGCCACCCCCTCCGCGGCCATGAGCTCCCGGTACTGCCGGATCAGGGAGTTCTCCGTCTCCGTGAGGATCCGCAGGAACTCGTTTCGCCCCAGGGACTCCAACTCCACCCGGATGGGGAACCGGCCCTGGAGCTCCGGGATCAGGTCCGCGGGGCGGGTCACGTGGAACGCGCCCGCCGCGATGAAGAGGACGTGGTCCGTGCTGATCACGCCGTACTTGGTGGTGACGTTGGTGCCCTCCACCAGGGGCAGGAGGTCCCGTTGGACTCCCTCTCGGGAGACGTCGGGGCCGTGGCCGGATTCCCGGCCGGCGATCTTGTCCACCTCGTCCAGGAAGACGATGCCCCCCTCCTCCACCCGCCGGCGGGCCTCCTCCACCACGGAGTCGGTGTCCACCAGGCGCGCCGCCTCCTCCTGGGCGAGGACCTCGAGGGCCTCGGGGATCCGCATCTTCTTCTCCCGGGTCTTCTTCGGGAAGAGGTTGCCGAACATGTCCTTCATGTTGACGCCCATCTCCTCGAGACCCTGCCCCGAGAAGACCTCGAGCATGGGCATCCGGCCCTTCTCCTGGACAGCGACCTCCACCTCCCGCTCGTCCAGCGCACCGTTTTGCAGCAGGGTCCGCAGCTTCTCCCGGGTGCGGGTGCGGGACGCGGTCACGTCCTTGGCGTCCTTGTCCACCTCCTCGAAGGACGGGGCCTGGGGGGGCGGCAGGAGCACGTCGAGGATCCGCTCCTCGGCTCGGCGACGGGCCTCCCCGCGCACCCGCTCCTGCTCCTCGTCCCGCACCATGTTCACCGAGCACTCCATGAGATCCCGGACAATGGACTCCACGTCCCGGCCCACGTAGCCCACCTCGGTGTACTTGGAGGCCTCCACCTTCACGAAGGGCACCCGAAGGCGCCGCGACAGGCGCCGGGCGATCTCGGTCTTCCCGACGCCGGTGGGGCCCATCATGATGATGTTCTTCGGCACGATCTCGTCCCGGAGGTCTTCGGGGACCCGCTTCCGCCGCCAGCGGTTCCGCAGCGCGATGGCCACGGCCCGCTTGGCCTTGGCCTGGCCGATGATGTACCGGTCCAGGTACTCCACCAGCTCCCGGGGGCTCAGATCCTCCGCCGGGGTGGTGTTCTCGTGCTCGTTCATGAAGACGCCTCCGCAGGGATCCGCTCCACGGTGAAGCGGTCGTTGGTGTAGATGCAGATCGACGCGGCGACCTTCAGCGCTGCGCGCACCACGGCCTCTGCGTCGAGCTCCGTGTGCTCTCGGAGGGCCTTGGCCGCGGCCAGCGCGTAGGGGCCGCCGGAGCCGATGGCCGCGACGCCGTCCTCGGGCTCCACCACGTCGCCGTTCCCGGTGAGCATCAGCAGGGTCGTGGCGTCGCCGACGATGAGCAGGGCCTGGAGCTGGCGCAGGGCCTTGTCCGTCCGCCAGTCCTTGGCCAGCTCCACCGCGGCCCGGGTCAGGTTGCTCCCCGTGGACTTGAGCTTGCCCTCGAAGCGCTCGATGAGCGCGAAGCTGTCCGCGGTGCTCCCCGCAAAGCCCGCGAGGATCCGGCCCCCGCCCAGGCGCCGGATCTTCACCGCGCCGGCCTTGAGCACCGTGTCCCCGTAGGTCACCTGGCCGTCGCCGCCGATGACCAGGCCCGTGTCGTCACGCACCGCCAGGATCGTCGTCCCGTGCATCCTTCTTCCTCCGGCCTCCCCTCGGGTGGCTTTTTTCATAGACTCTCTGGAGCCGGTCTACGCTGAGATGGGTGTATTTCTGGGTCGTGCTCAGGCTCTCGTGGCCCAGGAGGGTCTGGATGAGCCGGAGGTCCATGCCCCCCTCCAGGAGGTGGGTGGCGAAGGAATGTCTCAGGGTGTGGGGCGACGCCTCCCGGAAGACCCGGGCCGCCCATGCGTGCACCGCCCGGCGCACCGTGCGCTCGGACAGGCGCCGCCCGGACGGGCCCAGGAGCAGGGGGGCGGTGCCCCCCAGGGGATGGGGCGCCGCCGCGAGGTAGGCAGCGACGGCCTCCCGGGCCGGGGGCCCCAGGGGGCAGCGGCGCTCCTTGCCCCCCTTGCCCGCGCGGACCCGGACCTCGCCGAGGACGAGATCCAGGTCGGATCGATCCAGGGCCACCAGCTCGGAGACCCGGAGCCCCGCGCCGTAGAGGAGCTCCAGCGCGACCCGGTCCCGCAGGCCCCGGGGATCGTCGGGGGGCAGCTCCATCATCCGGACCGCTTCGGGGATCCCGAGCACCGCGGGGAGGGTCTTCGGGAGGCGGGGCGAGCGCACCCCCGCCGTGGGATCGTCCTCCACCACCCCCTCGCTGCCGAGCCAGCGGTAGAAGGTCCGCACCGCGGCCAGGCGGCGCATCACCGAGGAGGGCGCGTCGGACGCGGCCATGTCCTCGACCCAGCTGCGGACGTCCCGCCGCGTCGCCCCCTCCAGGCGCGCCCCCCGCGCCGCAGCGAACTGAGCGAACCGCCGCAGGTCCCGGGTGTAGCTCCGGACCGTGTGGGGGCTGCGGCCGCGCACGGCGTCCAGCCAGGTTGCGAAGCGCTCCTCGAGATCCTGGCCCATGGCACCTCCGACCCTGAATATAAGGTGATCATGGCGGAGCGCAATGTCGCGCCTCCTGATCGGCCGAAGACTTGATTTTCGGTTTCGGTTGTGTACCATCTGTTCAAGTTCCGGCCCGGTATGACTCCGGGTACCGGGTAGAAACCGAGTTTTATTGCGGTGTTGAGTGTTTCTTTCAACGGAGGAAAGAGGACCATGAAGACGACGATGTGGATGATGCTGGTGGCCGTGCTCTCGCTCGGTCTGGCGATCGCTGCCTGTGACAGCGGAAGCGGCGGCGGCGGCGATCCCGAGTGCACCCCGGCGTGCACCGACAAGGAATGCGGCGACGACGGCTGCGACGGGTTCTGCGGCACCTGCGGCGACACCGAGGTCTGCCAGGCGGGCGCGTGCATCGACGCCGACGACCCCTGCATCGCGGCCTGCACCGGCCTCGAGTGCGGCATGGTCGACGCGTGCGAGTGCGGCAGCTGCGGCGACGACATGTTCTGCGGCGACGACAACATGTGCGTCCTGGGTGAGAACCCCTGCATCGCCGCCTGCGACGGCATCGAGTGCGGCCTGGTCGACGGTTGCGAGTGCGCGGTCTGTGGCGAGGACAAGGAGTGCAAGGACAACGTCTGCGAGGACATCTGCGTGTCCGTGTGCGCAGCGGACGGCGTGCCCTTCGAGTGTGGCGACGACGGCTGCGAAGGCTCCTGCGGCGACTGCCCCGCCGGCGACCAGTACGCCTGTGACGCCAACATGTGCGTCTGCACCCCCGACTGCGACGGCAAGGCCTGCGGCTCCGACGGCTGCGGCGGCGACTGCGGCGACTGCACCGACGGCTGGAAGTGCTCCGGCGGCGCCTGCTACGAGGGCTGCGACTTCTCCCTGGTGACCTTCGACCACCCGGTCGTCAAGGTCAACTACCTCATGATCGACGGCGACGGCCTCGAGGGCCACGGCATGGACGTCGACAACGACCCGGACACCTGCGCCCCCGCGGGCAACTGCGAGAACGGCATCGACAACGCGCTCGGTGGCATCCTCGGCCAGGTGGAGCAGTACATCGATGTGGCGGCGGAGCTCGAGGGCGCCATGGCGGACGGCTCCATCGTCCTCCTCTTCGAGCTGGCCGACTACATGAGCGACGGCAGCGAGTTCCCGATGTTCTTCTACCTCGGCGAGATCACCGGCGACCAGGCCGCGTGTGACTACCAGACGGTCAAGTGCGACTACCTGGTGGACCCGATGTCCTACAGCATCGAGACCTGTGAGCCCCTGATCAGCTTCGGCAACGCCACGGTCAACGACGGCGCCTTCGCTGCCGGCGGCCCCGACGCGGTCTTCTCCCTGGCCCTCGACGTTCAGGGCATCGCCCTGACCATCACCGCGGTCAGCGCGCAGATCATCGGCGAAGTCACCGAGACCGAGGGTGTGGCCACTGCGATTGACACCGGCCTCATCGGCGGCGCCGTGCCCAAGGCCCTCATCATGGAGGCCGTGGAGAACATCCCCGACGACGTCGAGCTCCCCGTCTCCAAGGCGCTCATCATCGGCATGCTGGAGATGTTCATCCAGGCCGACATCGACGCCGGCGACGAGTACGGCGAGGGCGATCCCGACGGTGAGCTGGAGTCCGCGTCCGTGGGCATCCAGTTCGCCGCGATCGAGGGCGCGATCACCGGCTTCAAGGCCGAGTAGGTGACCGAGACCCGGACGGGCGGGGGCTCCGGCCTCCGTCCGACCTCCTCCCCCCCCGATCCCCTCCCGACATGACACCACCGAGCGGATCCTTTCCCTGGCCGGGAAACGAATATAATCTGCGAGAGGACGAACGCGCGGAGCGTGGATGACCACTGATCGACCCAAGGACCGGGAGACCCCCAAAGCCTTCCGGGACGACGACAAGACCCTGCCCTCGCCGGTGATCCGCGGCGCGACGGGGGAGTCCCTGGGGCCCGGGCGGGTCCTGGACGGGCGCTACACCCTGGTGGAGCGGATCGGGGCCGGGGGCTGGGGCGAGGTCTGGCGTACGGTGCAGAACTCCACCCGTCGGGAGGTGGCCCTCAAGATCCTGCGCCGGGACCTGGCCGACGGGACGGAGGCCCAGGAGCGGTTCAAGCTCGAGGCCGAGGCGGTGAGCCGCCTGGTCCACCAGAACACCGTCACCCTCTTCGATTTCGGCCGCACCCTCGAGGGCGAGACCTACATGGCCATGGAGCTCCTGGACGGGGAGACCCTGGACCAGGTCCTCAAGCGCGAGGGGCCCATGGCCTCGGCCCGGGCGCTGCGGGTGATCCGCCAGGTGGCCCTGAGCCTCGACGAGGCCCACGGCAAGGGGATCGTCCACCGGGACGTGAAGCCCCACAACATCATGCTCCTCCAGCGCCCCGGGGAGCCGGACTTCGTGAAGGTCCTGGACTTCGGCGTGGCCAAGTGGGTCCTCGAGGACCACCAGCTCACCACCACGGGCACCACCTTCGGCACCCCGGAGTACATGAGCCCCGAGCAGGTCCAGTCCATGCCCCTGGATCACCGGTCGGATCTCTACAGCCTCGGTTTGATCCTCTTCACCCTCCTCGCGGCCCGGCCCCCGTTCCGGGGGGAGTCCCCGATCACCGTGGCCCTGCAGCACATCAACAAGCGCCTCCCGCCCCTCCCCGCGGACCGCGAGGTTCCCCGGGACGTGGAGCGCCTGGTGCGCACCCTCACCGCGAAGGATCCCGCCCGCCGGCCCTTCTCCGCGGCGGAGGTCGCCGAGCTCTGCGACGGGCTCCTGCGCGCCATGGAGCCGGGCGCTGCGCCGTCCCCGCGCAGCGTTGGACCGTGGCTGGCGCTGGTGGTGGGGGTGCTGCTGGGGACCGCGGTCTTCGCGCTGTGGTGGCCGTGGGAGGTGGCGACCCGGGTGACCGACGCGGGGGACGTGTCCGCGGGCCGGACTGTGGGAGGCCCTACAGGGCCGACTCTTCGGGGCGTGGACGCCCCTCCCACGGGGGACGTCGGGGCTGAAGCCCCTCCCACAGGGGATGTCGGGGCTGAAGCCCCTCACTCGGAGATCCCCCGACGTCGTGTCGGCGGAGGACCTCGCTGCTCCTCCCGACGCCCCACAGCCCGAAGCCCGAAGCTCGAAGCCCTCCCCCGCGACCATCACCGTCACCAGCATCGCCCACGGCGCGACGGCGATCCTCCCCGACGGCACCCCCTGCCCCTGCCCCTGCCGCCTGGAGCGGCCCGTGGGTGCGCGGCTCAAGGTCACCGTCCGCGCCCTGGATCACGAGCAGCGGCGGCTGACCTTGAAGTTCCGCGAGGGCCACCGGGCGGTCCCGGCGCGGCTCACCGCCGTCCCCCTCTCCGAGCGGGACGGCATCAAGGGAGACGAGGCCCCGTCTTCGACGGACGGGCTGAAATAGGAGCACCATGGGGACTCGAACCGTCATCGCCGCCCTGGTCCTGTCCCTCTTCGCCGGCCCCCCCGCGTCCGCGGACGACCGCGAGGCAGCGGATGCGCTCAACGCCCGGGCCCGCAGTGCCTACGACGGTGGCGACTTCGCGGCCGCGCTGGACCTCTTCAAGCAGGCCTGGGGGAAGGTGAAGCTGCCCAAGTACCTGTTCAACGCCGCGAAGGCCTGCGTGCGCCTGGAGGCCCCGGAGGCGGCGCTCCATTACTACCGGCGCTACCTGGCGGCGTCCCCCGGGACGGCCGACAGGGACGCGGTGGAGGCGGAGATGAAGGCCCTGCGGGGGACCCTCCACGGGCGCGGGTTGATCCGCCTCTCCGTGGCCTCGGAGCCGACCGGGGCGGCCTTCACCGTGGACGGGGCGGCCCACCCGGAGATCACCGAGACCCCCGCGGAGCGCTGGCTCCCCCCGGGGGACGTGGTGGTGGCCGCGACCCTGGAGGGCCGTAGCGGGACGTCGACGGCGGTGACCCTGGCGGTCGGGCGCGCGGCCAGCGTCGCGCTGGAGCTGCCGGAGCCGCCGCGGACCGGGCGGATCACCGTGGACGCGCCTCCGGGGGCGCAGATCAGCGTGGGGGGGCGCCCCGCGGCTCCCGGGGAGGCGCGGGAGCTGCCCCCCGGGGACCATGAGATCCGCGTCGAGCTCTCTGGGCACCAGCTCTGGCTCGACACCGTGTCCCTCGCCCCGGGGGCCGACCTTCGGGTGATCGCGACTCCCGTGCCCCTCCCTCCGCCGGGGCGGGGGAAGGGCCAGCGGGTTGCGGGCTGGGTGACCCTGGCCGCGGGGGGGGCGGCCCTGGTCGCCGGGGGGGTCATGGCCGGCCTCGGGGTGAAGGGCATGCAGGACGCGAACGCGTCCCACGACGCGGCCGACGGCGGCTACGTCCGGGACTACGGCGCGGGCCGGGACCTGTACCACGGGGGCCTGGGGACCCTGGGGGGCGGCGCGGCAGCGGCCCTCACCGGGGGGCTCCTCCTCCTCCTCGCGCCGGAGGACTCGAGGGACGAATGAGCCAGGTGGAGTGCCAGCTCTGCCCGAAGTACTGCCGGATCGACCCGGGCCGTACCGGGGACTGCGGGGTCCGGGTGAATCGAGATGGCAGGCTCCTGGCCACGACCTTCGGGCATCCCTGCGCCCTCCACATGGATCCCATCGAGAAGAAGCCCCTGTTCCATTTTCTCCCGGGGACCGAGGTCCTCTCCCTGGCCACCGTGGGCTGCAACCTCCACTGCCGCAACTGCCAGAACTGGTCCATCTCCCAGGCGATCCCCGAGGAGACCCCCGCGTACGACCTGCCCCCCGAGGACCTGGTTGCGCTGGCCCGCCGGGAGGGCTGTCCGTCGGTGGCCTACACCTACACCGAGCCCCTGGTCTACTACGAATACACCCGGGACACCTGCGTGGCCGCCCGGGCCGCGGGGCTCCGGAACGTCCTGGTCACCGCGGGCTACGCCAACGAGGGCCCCCTCCGGGGCCTCCTTCCCCACGTGGACGCAGCCAACGTGGACCTCAAGGCCTTCGATGAGGGGTTCTACGAGACGTACTGCGAGGCGACCCTGCGGCCGGTGCTGCGGACCCTGGAGCTCTGCATGGAGCTCGACGTCCACCTGGAGGTAACGAACCTCGTCATCCCCACCCTGAACGACTCCGACGCCATGATCGGGAAGCTCGTGGGCTGGATCGTCGAGACCCTGGGTTCCAGCGTCCCCCTCCACTTCTCCCGGTTCCATCCCGACTACAAGATGAAGAACCTGCCCCCCACCCCGGGGGAGACCCTGGAGCGGTGTCGAGACCAGGCGCTGGCGGCGGGCCTCTCGTACGTGTACGTGGGGAACCTGCGGTCCCGGGACGGGGAGAGCACCGTCTGTCCGGACTCGTCGTGCCCCGGGCGCGACCGGCCCCTGGTGCGCCGGTCGGGGTACCGGATCCTGGACAACCGCCTGGAGGGCGGGGTCTGCCCGGACTGCGGGACGAGGATCTACGGGAGGTGGGAATGAGACGACGGACGTTCATCGCCCTCGCCGGGCTCGGTGCCCTGGCCCTGGCCCTGGGGCGTCGGGCCCGGGCGGCCGCGGGGCGGGCTTTTCCCAGGCCGCCGTGGAGGAAGGTGGATTCGAAGAAGCTCCGGGAGCCCCACGACCTCGTCGGGTGATCTCCCGCCGTCAAGAATCGGCCCGTGGACGGGCCTCCCACAGCGAGAGGATCAGGCCTCCAGGAGCTGCCCGTTCTCTTCCCGATACGCCCCGCCGCAGCGCGCACAGGTGAGCGGCGCGCTGCCCTTCGGCAGGATCTCCCCGCAGGCGCAGGCCCAACCGACGCGGCGCGCTGGTGCGCCCGCCACCAGCGCATGGGGGACGACATCCCGGGTGACCACCGTGCCCGCCGCGATGAACGCGCAGGGGCCCACGGTGACCCCGCAGACCACGGTGCTGTTGGCGCCGATGGTGGCCCGCCGCTGGATGCGGGTGATCGCGTACTCCCCCTTCCGCTCCACGTGGGCCCGGGGGTTCCGTACGTTGGTGAACACCGCGGAGGGGCCCACGAAGACCTCTTCCTCGAGGATCACCCCGTCGTAGAGGGAGACGTTGTTCTGGATCCGGCAGCCGTCGCCGATGACCGCAGCGCCGCCCACGTAGCCGTTCTGTCCGAGGACCACCCCCGCGCCGAGGCGCGCGCCGGACATCACATGGCAGAAATGCCAGATCTTCGTTCCCGGGCCGATCACCGCGCCGTCGTCGACGCGCGCGGTGGGGTGAACATACACGTCGTTCATGGCTCCACGGTCCTCCCGGCTGACAGGCTGTCCATCAGTGCATCCATGATCTCCAGCACCGCAACCCCCTGCGCTCCGTCCGTGGGCAGGGGCGCCCCCTTGCAGGCCGCGGCGAACGCGCGCAGCTCCCCTTCGAGTGGCGTCTCATCACCGACGGGGATCTCTTCACCGGCCGGGGCAGCCCCGAGGGTCAGGCGCGGGGCCTCCCCGCGGACGACCTCCACGGGATAGAAGGTCACCCCCCGCCGCCCCGGGGTGTCGTCCCAGATCGCCATGCCACGGTCCCCGACGGCCACCAGGCGGTGCTCCTTGACGGGCTCCATCCAGCTCGCGGTGCCCTGGACCGAGAGCCCCGAGGGGAACTCCAGGTGCCAGGCCACCGTGTCCTCCACCCGGCCGATGGCCGCGACCCCCCGGGCCCAGGCGCGGACGGGCCGCTCTCCGGCCAGACCCAGCGCGGTGGAGAGGTCATGGGGTGCGAAGGATTGGAGGACGTTCTCCTCGGTCCTGACGGTGCCCAGGTTCGTCCGGACCATGCGCAGGGTGCGGAGCCGCCCCAGGCGGCCCGTGTCCACCAGGGCCTGGAGGGCCAGGCGGGCCGGGTGGTATTCCAGGAGATGCCCGACGCCGAGGACGACGCCCCGGGCCGCGGCCAGCGCCAGCAGCTCCCGGCCTCCGGCCGCGTCCAGGGCCAGGGGCTTCTCCACCAGGGTGTGCAGGCCCATCCCCAGGGTCCGGCGGGCCAGGGGCAGGTGCAGGGCCGCGGGGGCCGCGATCACCACCCCGTCCGGCGGAGCGTCGGCCAGCGCGTTCAGATCATCGACGTCGAGGAGGCGGATCCCCGGGAACTCCGCCGCCAGGGCTTCGCGGCGAGCCGGGTCGGGCTCCACCACCGCATGCAGCCAGCCGATCCCGTGGAGGGTGCGGACGTGGTTGAGTCCCCACCGGCCGGCACCGACGACCGCGATCCGCGACGCGTCCTGTGGGGGGAGCATCAGGCGGTGTCCTGCTTCCCTTCCAGGTAGTTGGCCTTCCTGGTCCGCAGCGCGCCCAGGAGCTCCCGTACCCCGGCAGTGTCCCCCGCCTCCAGCGCAGCGAGGCACTGGTCCATGCCCTCGAGGTCGGCGGCCGCCCCGGCCTTCAACTCCGAGACCAGGGCGAGGAAGTCGTTGCCCAGGTAAATGAACTCGTCGCCGTCCCGGAGGGGACGGATCCGGTTCCAGGCCCCGATACGGGCCGCGTTGACGAAGAGGCGGATCGCGTAGACCGGCCCCGCGGCCCGATGGGTGAGGAGGATGACGAGCCCGGTCATGAAGACCACCAGGAGACCCACGGAGGCCACCAGCCACGTCAGCCGGCTCGTGCCCCGGCCCTCCATGGCCTGCGCGGTGTCCGCCTCCAGGGCGGCGAGGTTCTCCACCTCGGCCTCGTCCATGGGCAGGCCCTCGGTGAGGGCCTTGAGCTCCTCGAGCTCTCCCGCCGCCTCCTCCGTGGGGGCCGCCCGCTTCACGATGGGGTTGATCTCCTTCATGATGCGGTTGCCCGCCTCCCACTCGGCCACGTAGAGCCAGCCGAGGACGGCGAAGATCAGCACCGACACCAGGACGCTCAGCACCACGTACTTGAGCTGGAACTGCTTGTCGATGAGGAGGTTCTTGAGGTGTCTCTTGTTGCTTTTGCTGGCCATTGCGGTCTCCTTCAGCGGTGCAGCTTGAGGGTCTCGGAGAGGGCCTTGACGGCCTGGACGGCGGCCGCGTCGAGCGCGGCCTTCTTCGCCTCTGCCAGGGGGTCCTCGTCCAGCTCGCTCTTCGGCGGCGGACCCCCGGCGAAGGGCGCCGTGCCCTGGAACGTGCGGGTCTTCATGAGGGTGCGCTTCGGCGGGAGCCACAGCGCGCCGAGGGCCACGGTGACGGTGACGTCCCCGGGGGCCCGGTTCGCGGGGACGGACAGGGCCCGGATCCCCCCGGTGAGGTCGAGGCGGATCACCGGGCGGTGGTCGTCGGGCACCTCGGCGCCCTCTCCCTCCAGCTCCATCTCCTCCCCGAAGTCGAAGTTGTCGCGCTCCACGAACCGGGTCGCGATGCCGTCGATGAGCCAGGGCACCAGCCCCCGCGCCCCGGGATCGGAGGTGCCCAGCTCCTGCATGCGCAGGTGGTAGTTCGTGAGCTCCGGGCCGGGGAGGTTGCCGGGGAAGCGGGCGATGATGTGGCTGCGGGCCCGCCCAGCCTGCTTGCCAACGAACTCCACGTCCGTCTTCTCCGCCAGGGCCAGCGCGTCCACCGTGCCGGGATGCCCGATGGAGCCCAGGGCCCAGGCTGCGGTCCCGCGCACCAGGTGATCCTTGTCCACGCGCAGGGCCTTGATCAGGTGGGGGGTTGCGTCCACGACCTTCATCAGGCCGAGGGCCTTGGCCGCCTGGACCCGCACCTTGAAGTGATTCCCCGTCTCCAGCAGCTCGTACAGCGTGGCCAGGTCCGACTGGCTCACGTTGCGGGGCGGCCCCGCGGAAGCGGCGCCGCCCAGGAGCACGCAGAGGAGGACCGCGGCGATGATCCAGCGAGGTTTCGGGAGACCGATTCGGGGCATGGGCACCTCCCGGTTGTGGCCGGTCCTCGGGCGATGATAGACTCTCCGCCCATGGAGCGAGAATGTATCACCGTTTCCGAGCTCACTCAACGGATCAAGATCACTCTTGAGTCGGAGTTCGAGGATCTGCGCGTGCGCGGGGAGGTGGTCCGCCCGACCACCGCCCGCTCGGGGCACGTGTACTTCACCCTGAAGGACGGCGACGCGACCCTCAAGGCCGTGGCCTGGCGGACCGCGGCCCGCTTCCTCCTGGCCCCGGTGGAGGAGGGCGTAGAGTTGATCTGCGCCGGGCATCTCAGCCTCTATCCTCCCCGGGGCGAATACCAGCTCGTGGTCCGCCAGACCGAGGCCGTGGGCACCGGCAACCTCCTGGCGGACCTGGAGCGCCTGAAGGAGACGCTCTCCCGGGAGGGCCTCTTCGACCCCGCCCGGCGTCGGCCCCTTCCCTACCTGCCCCGGGCCGTGGGCCTCGTCACCAGCCCCACGGGTGCTGCGCGCAGGGACGTGGAGCGCACCCTCCTTGCCCGCTTCCCCTGCCGGATCATCCTCTGCCCGGCGCGGGTCCAGGGGGACGAGGCGGCGGGGGAGCTGGTGCGGGCGCTGCGCACCCTGGATCGGCATCGAGATGTGGACGTGATCATCTTCGGCCGTGGGGGCGGCTCCTTCGAGGACCTGCTCCCCTTCTCCGACGAGGCGGTGGTGCGCGCCGTGGCGGCCTGCGTCACCCCCGTGGTGAGCGCGGTGGGCCACGAGCCGGACACCCCGCTCTGCGATCTCGCTGCGGACGCGCGGGCCGCGACCCCCACCGCGGCCGCGGAGCTGGTGGTCCCGGACAAGGTCGATCTGGATCGGTGGGTGAAGGACTCCATGGTCACTCTCCGGCGCCGGGTGGAGCGGCCCCTGGACGAGCGCACCCAGCGCCTCGCGGACCTCGGGGACGGGCTCGTCCGGGCCGGGGTCCACGCGCTGGACCGGGCCGGGGGGGACCTGGCCCGCCTGGGGCGGTCCCTGGGGGAGCGCCACCCCCGGGCCGCGGTGGAGACCCGGGCCGCATCCCTGGGCCTCCTGCGGGAGCGCCTGACCGTGCTCGGGGAGGACGGCTTGCGCCGGCGCGAGGAGGCCGTCGCCCGCCTGGACGGGCTCCTGGGGTCCCTCGGCCCCGACGCCCAGCTCTCCCGGGGCTGGGCCCTGGTGCGCCGCCTCCCGGGTCGGGACTTGATCACCGACGCGGGGGATCTGGTCCCCGGGGACCGGGTGGAGATCCGGCTGGGGCGGGGCCGCGCGGCGGCCGAGGTGATCGAGGCGGAGGAGTGAGGACGTTGCTGCAGGAAGGTTGCGGGAGGCCCGTCAGGGCCGACTCTTGACTGTGGGAGGCCCGTCCACGGGCCGATTCTTGACTGTGGGAGGCCCGTCCACGGGCCGATATCGGGGCGTGGACGCCCCTCCCACAGGGGAAGAGAAGGGGAATCGGGGCGTGGACGCCCCTCCCACAGGGGAAGAGAAGGGGAATCGGGGCTACGGATGGGGAGGTCTTGATGCGGTTCTTTCTGTTGGTATGTCTGGGGCTGGGGCTTGCGGCCTGCGGCGGGGACGGCGGCGGCGGCGGCGGCGGTGAGGACACGACCCCGGCCCCGGTGGACACCGTGGTCGGGGACGGGGAGCCTGGGGAGTCCGTGGAGGACGCGGGGGCCGTCGGGGAGACCTGGTACACCATCACCCTGGACCTGGAGCGGGGCCCCGGGGTTGCGTGCGACCCGTCGGAGCAGGTGGACTGCCTGGAGGGCGCGACCTGCTGCCGTTCCGTCCTGGAACGGGATCTCACGGGCCTGGCGGGGCGGTTCTCCTTCGGCTCCACCCACATCGCGCCCGCGGTGGCCCTGGCCATGGAGGACCACGTCTACAATCCGTTCATGGGGATCATCACCCTCAACTTTGGCATCATCATCGGCACCGCGGAGCTGCCCCCGGCCTGCCCTGGCTCCGGCACCTACCCCTTCAGCGGCTTCGAGCCCGAGATCAAGGTCTTCATCCAGAACAAGAACTTCGGCAGCAAGCTGCCCGGTGCGGCGGGAGAGACCGTGGTGGACGTGTGGGGGGCGGAGACCGGGGACGCGTTCTCGGGCTCCTTCGCCGGGATCCTCGTCCAGGACACCACCAAAGCCGACAAGCTCCGCTGCGTGGTGAGCGGGGAGTACCACTTCGTCCTGCCGGACAAGGCTGCGGGCCAGTAGTCCCCTGTCCCCGTGTCTCCTGTCCCTGTGGGAGGGGTCTCTGGCCCCGAATCGGCCCCAGAGGGGCCTCCCACAGGGGGAATAGGGGAGGGGCCTCCCACGGTCACTGCGCAGCGAGGGGCTCCACCTCGCCGTCCCCGTACCGGTCCAGGTAGTCCCGACGCACCCCCAGGCAGGTCCCCCGCGCGGCGCACCCGTCGCACGTCTCGACGAAGGTGTTCGCGGTGATCCTCGAGTCCTTGAGCCAGAAGGTGGAGCCCGGGGTGACGACGAGGACGTCGTCCTGGCGGACGTCCCAGAGGTGGCCGGGATACTCGGGCAACATGCACCGGGGGATGTGGCGGCTCAGGACCTCGATCCCCCGGCGTCGGGCCAGCTCGAAGGCGCCGTAGATCCCCGGGCGCATGGTGGACACGGGCACCAGGCTCTCCGGGTGGTCCGCGTTGCGGTCCGTGAGGGAGACCAGCCAGAGGACGAAGTGCTCCACTCCCAGGTCCGCGAAGCAGCCGATGGTGTCCGGGAGCCGCTCCCAGGTGTCTCTTTTCATGATCACGTCCGCGACGATCGGCGCGTCGCGCCGGACCAGCTGCCCGATCCCCTCCACCACGAGGTCGAAGTGGCGCTCCTGGCCCATGATCGAGCGGTACATGGCCCGATCCCGCCCCATCACCGAGACGTTGAACTGGTTCGCGCCGGCCCGGAGGAGGCGGTCCACGAAGTCGGGGTACGCGTACATCAGCCCGTTGGACTGGATCTTGATGCGCTCGTAGCCCAGGTCCCGGGCCCGGGCCACCAGGGAGACGAGGTCCTTGCGGATCGTGGGCTCGCCGCCGCCGAAGGACACCGCCCTGAGGCCGTCCCCGGCGCCCCGCTGCAGCGCGTCCACGACCTCCGCCGTGGTGAGGTTCCGGCTCCGCATCTCCCGGGTCATGGTGCAGTAGTCGCACTCCACGTTGCAGGCGAAGCCCAGGATCAGGTCCAGGAGGGAGTCGGTCTCAGTCATGGCTCGGTCCGTCGAAGAGGTACTTGCCGTCGCAGCCGCCGAGGAGGAGGCAGCCCTCGCACTCGGCGTCCCGGGTGCGGGTGCCAGCGAGGTACTCGAAGAGGTTCACCTCCTCCTGGGTGACGAAGAGCATCCGTCGGGAGAGCTTGCCCACGTCCGAGGCGAGGAAGTCCTCGTACCCCGGCAGGGAGCAGAAGGGGAGGTTGATCACCTGGATCGCCAATCGGTCCCGCCAGCGGTCCAGGAGGCCCCGCACCGTCGCCGCGGCGGTGGCCGGGTCCGGAACGATGTCCCGGTGGGCCCGCCCGAAGGGGGTGAGGAACTGGAGGTTGAGGCGGCGCACGCCCAGGCGGTGGATCAGGGCGGCGGTCTCCTCCAGGTGGTTCGCGTTGCCCCGGGCGATGGTGGTGTTCACCCCCAGGTCCACTCCGTCGCCGCACTCCTCCACCGCATGGAGGATCCCCCGGGTCGTCTGGTCGAAGGAGCCCGGGGTCATGGTGATCTCGTCGTGGATCTCTGCGGTCGGGCCGTGGAGGGAGATCAGGAGGTCCGTGAGGCCCGCGGCGGCCAGGCGCCCCGCGGTGCCCGGGTTGGCCAGGGTCCGGCCGTTGGTGGTGACGTTCACCCGCCGGAACCCCTGCGCCCGGGCCCACCGCACCAGCTCGGGGAGGCGGGGCACCAGGGTGGGCTCCCCGCCGTCCAGGTCCAGGAGCTCGATCCCTGCGGCCCGGTGCTCGAGGAGGCGGGGCTTGATCTCGTCCAGGGGCAGGTCCTCCTGGATCCGGTTCCCCACCGCGCAGAACCGGCAGTGGTTGTTGCATCGGTAGGTGATGTTGACGATCACCTTCTGGGGCGCGGTGTGGTGGGACCGCTCCCGCAGGAGGGCCACCGCGGAGACCACCTCCTCCCGGGTGGCCCCCTCGGGGACCCACCGTGGCCCGTCACGCATGGCCGTCGCCGGATCCTCGAAGCCGCCGGGGGGGACGGGGCCGCCCCCCAGGGGCGCGCCCGGGAGGGGGGTCGCGTACTGGATCAGGGGCACCGCGCCGGTGCGGTCCAGGAGATCCTGCGCGGCTGCGATCGTGGCGCGGGTCTCGTCCCGGCGCTCCCCGGGGAGCGCCACCATCCAGTGAATCAGGAGCCGGCCCCCGGCCTCCTTCGTCCAGGCGGCCACCCGCTCCACCGCGTCCCGGTCCACCCCCTTGCCGATGATCTCCGCCTGGACCCGGGGGGCCGCGCTCTCCGCGGAGATGGAGATGGGTCCCCCGCCCCGCACCAGGAGCGTGATGGCCTCCCGGTCCAGGAGGTCGGCGCGGAGACCGTTGGGGATGTCAAAGGTCAGGTCCCGGGCCAGGATCCCCTCGAGCAATTCTGAAAAATCCCGCCGGACGTTGGCCGCGTCGTCCAGGATCACCACGTGGCGGGCGCCGTGCGCCCTGAGGGCGTCCAGGAGTTCGTTCGCTCTGGTGAGAGAGAGGGGACGGTAGCGCCGCCCGCCGGGGCCCGCGGCCGGCGGTCCGCTGGTGCAGAACGCGCAGGCGTAGGGGCAGCCCCGGGAGAAGAGCGCGGGCCGGGAGCCCTGCCCGATGCGGAAGGGGTTGGCCTTCCCGGTCGCCGCGAGGTAGCCCGTGAGGAACCCGTCGAGGGCCCCGGGATCCACCAGGTCCCACGCGGGGAGGGGGAGCGCGTCCAGGTTCGTCACGGGCTCCCCGGTCACGACCCCCTGCAAGGATCGCCAGTCCGTGGAGACCATCGTGGATTCCGCTTCATGTCGGATGAAAAAATCGGCGTGGGGGTAGGCGGCGAGGAGGGCCTCGCCGTCAATCTCCACGTGGTGCATCCCCCCGACGTGGGCCTCCACCAGGCCGATGCGTGCGTCGGGGCGCAGCCGCCGCAGCGTCGCCAGGAGCTCCCAGAGCCCGTGATCCACTGCATGTGCCGCGTGGAAGGGGGTCCAGTGGACCAGGGCGAGGTCGAAGTCCGCGCCCTCCAGGGGCGCCCTCCAGGCGCCGGGGGGCGCGCCCACGAGCCAGCCGCCGCCGCGGCGGGGGGTGGCTCCGGCGCCGGGTTGGGCCCGGGCCTCCAGGAGGTGCACGGCTGCGCCCCCGGCGCGCAGCGCGCCCCCGAGGTGGACCATCCCAAGGCCCGCCCACTCGGGGGAGTCGATCCACTCCGGTCCCACCGCGACGGCCGGCGAGATCAGGAGGATGCGGTCTGTCTTGCTCGGCAACGTGCCTCCCAGGTCCCCTGGAAGTGTGCGGAACATTTGGGTCGCAGGCAAGGGGTGGCTACAGCGTGGGGACATCCAGATGGTAGAGCAGCGCGCCGGGGCTGGGGGGGTCCTGGTCGGGCTGGACCGAGGGGGCCCAGCCCCGACCGACCAGGTAGGCCTCGCTCCCGTGGGCCGCGCTCTCGGTGAGGTGGTTCCCGTCCACGATTGCATTGCACCCCCAGACTCCGGCGCAGAGCGTGGACACCGATCCCAGGGTGTGGTTGACCCAACCGGTGTCCTGGTTGGTCCCCCGGTGGGTGCGGACCAGGAAGGTGCGGGTGCGCTGGAGGCCCTGGTTTGAGTAGGCGTCCGTGGTGCGGACGCCGGTGATCACCAGGAGGCCGCCGAGGGGGAAGGCCGAGGTCCAGTCCGTCTGGGCGAGGGAGGGGCTCGACGCGGAGATCTTGTCGAGCTGGTTGCTGTGGATCCGTGCGATGAGGCCGCGGCTCCCGACGGCCCACGCGTCGTTGCCGTTGATCGCTGCCACGTCGTCCCAGTCCTGTCCGTAGGGCGGCGGATCCGAGAGGTAGCCCAGGAAGTTCCAGTCGTCCAGGTCCGAAGTGGTGAACGCGTCGAGCCAGTGGGTGGTGGTGTCCCCGAGCTGGGAGATCGCGTCGCTGACGAGGTAGGCCTTGTTCAGCTGCCAGCCGGCGCCCTGAGGCTTCAGGAGTGCGTCCATGGCCGCGGGGTACTCGTACTCCGCGTAGGTGTCCATGAGCATGTTCTCGCACTCCCAGGACACCGCGCCGCCGGGCCAGGCCTCCCGGGTGCAGAGCTTGGTCAGGCCCAGGGTGTTTGCCACGTTGCGCCCCAGGAACCACCAGCGATCGATCCGGGGCGCACCGTTGGACAGGTTCGCGAAGCGGCCGCCCCAGAGGCTCCGGATCCCGCTGAAGCTGATCCCCTCGTCGAGGAGCCCTTCGAGCTCGCCCGCCTCGGACCAGGTGCCGTCGTAGTGGCTCGCGGAGCCGTCCGCGCCCACCGCGAGATCGTTGCTCACCGCGACGTAGATCGTGTCCATGCGCTCGGAGTCGTCGTGATACAGGGCCACGTCCCCGCCGTCCAGGGTCACCGCCCAGGTGTAGGTCTCCTGTCCGCCGCCGACCCCCGCGGTGTCGCGCCCCACCGCGAGGAACTGGCCCGAGGACCACGCGACGTCGGTGAGCGCGCCGGAGAGGGTGCCGGGCCGGGGCTCGAAGTCGGCGCGGGTCCAGCCGACGCAGGCGCCCTGGACGCACATGTCCGCCAGGGTGGCCTGTTTGCCGTCGCTGCAGGCGTCGCCGTCCTGAAGACCGTCGCAGGGGGCACAGACGTTCGCGCCGGGGGAGCAGGTTCCCTGGAGGCAGGTGTCTCCCACGGTGCAGGCGTCGTCGTCGTCGCAGCTCTGACCGGTCAGGGGTGCGTGCAGGCAGCCGCTGTCCGGGGCGCAGGAGTCCCCGGTGCAGGGGTTCTGGTCGTTGCAGTCCAACTTGTCGGGGCCGGTACAGCTGCCGGCGGCGCAGACATCGTTCTCCGTGCAGGCGTCGCCGTCGTCGCAGGGGTCGGTGTTGGGGGTGAAGACGCAGCCGATCTGCGGATCACAGGCGTCGTCGGTGCAGGGGTTCATGTCCGCGCAGAGGAGGAGGATCGAGGACTGGCACGCGCCGTCCTTGCACGCGTCTCCGGCGGTGCAGGCGTCGCCGTCGTCACAGGGGTCGGAGTTGGGGGTGAAGACGCAGCCCGTGTCCGGAGCGCAGGTGTCGTCGGTGCACCCGTTCTGGTCGTCGCAGGAGATCGGGGCGAAGACGCAGCCGCTGGCCGGCGCGCAGCTGTCCGTGGTGCAGGCGCTCCCGTCGTCGCAGGTCACCGGGGTGAAGACGCAGCCGCTGGCCGGGGCGCAGGAGTCCGTGGTGCAGGCGCTCCCGTCGTCGCAGGTCACCGGAGTGAAGACGCAGCCGCTGTCCGGTGCGCAGGAGTCCGCGGTGCAGGCGTCCTGGTCGTCGCAGGCGACCGGGGTGAAGACGCAGCCGCCCACGGGTTCGCAGGCGTCGTCGGTGCAGAGGTCCCCATCCTGGCAGGTGACGGGCGCGTGGACGCAGTCCCCGCTGTCCGGGGCGCAGGAGTCCGTGGTGCAGGCGTCCTGGTCGTCACAGATCGTCGGCACGTGGGTGCACGCCTGGGCGACGCAGTCCGGGATGTCCTGGGTGCAGGGATCCCCGTCGTCGCACTCCATGGCCTCGTAGGTGCAGCCCCCCGTGGCAGGATCGCAGCTGTCCGTAGTGCAGAGGTCTCCGTCGGAGCACACCATCGCGGTGAAGAGGCACGCGCCGCTGTCCCCGTCGCAACCGTCGTCGGTGCAGAGATCCTCGTCGTCGCAGGGCTTGGGGGTGTGTGCGCAGGCCCCGAGGGCCTCGTCGCAGCCGTCGAAGGTGCAGGGGTCCCCGTCGTCGCAGTCCAGGGGTTCGCCGACGCAGAGGAGGCCCTCGGTGCATGCGTCCCCCAGGGTGCAGGGATCGCCGTCGTTGCAGGGTGCGAGGGACGGGATCGTCTGGCAGCCTTCCCCGGGGTCGCAGGTGTCCGCGGTGCAGAGCTCCCCGTCGCCGCAGTTCACCGTCTCCGCGGGTGCGCAGAGCCCCGTGAGGCAGCTCTCCCCCAGGGTGCAGACGTCGTGGTCGTCGCAGGTCCCGCCGTTGCCCTTGGACTTGGCCTGGCAACCGCCCGTCGCCGGGTCGCACTTGAACTCCACGCAGTCATCGGGGTCTGGATCGTCGCAGGAGACCACCGTCTCCGGGGCGATCTGGCAGAGGCCGTCGATGCACGCCAGGGAGCCGTTGCACAGGTCGTTGTCCTGGAGGGGCTGGCAGTCCGTGGTGCCCTCGCAGAGGCAGACGTTCTCCAGGCCGGTGCAGATCCCCTCCAGGCACGAGTCCGTCGGCGTGCAGGCCTCCCCGTCATCGCAGGGGGCATCGTTGGGGGTGTGCACGCAGCCGCTCTGCGGCGCGCAGCCGTCGTCGGTGCAGGGGTTCCCGTCGTCGCAGGCGAGGAGATTGATTCCATTGCAGAATCCGGCCACGCAGAAGTCGTTGGTGGTGCACGCGTTCTCGTCGTTGCAGGGGATCACGGCCGCCTCGTGGAGGCAGGCGCCGGTCACCGGCTCGCAGCCGTCGAAGGTGCAGGGGTTGTCGTCGTCGCAGGAGTTCGGCTGGCCGACGCAGAGTCCCTCTGCGCAGGCGTCCTCGACGGTGCAGGGGATCCCGTCGTCGCAGGCAGCGGTGTTCGGGGCGTGGGCGCATCCCCCGACGCCTTCGCAGGCGTCGTCGGTGCACGGGTCGCCGTCGTCGCAGTCGGAGAAGGTCCCGATCGCGCAGGCGCCCTCGAGGCAGGTCTCGTTCGCGGTGCAGGGGTCGTCGTCCGCGCAGGGCTCGCCGTCCTCCGTGGGGATCAACAGGCAGACCCCGAGCGCGCACGCGGGCCGCTGACAGGCGGGGATCTCCTCGAACACGTCCAGGCACTCGTCGTCGCCGGAGCAGCCGGGCTCCACGTCCGGGACCACGTCATCCCCGGTGTCGGGCTGGAGCACCTCGTCGGGCGCCAGGTCCGGGGGCAGGTCCGGGGGCAGGTCCCCGGGCAGGTCCCCGGGGGTGTCGGACAGCGCGTCGCCGCCGACGTCCTCGAGGGTGTCCGTGGTCTGGAAGCCGTCGAGGTTGAACTGCGGCGCAGGCGGATCGCCCCCGCCGCAGCCGGCGACGAGGGAGAGGAGAGCGACCCACAGGAGCAATGGTCTCATCGATGACCTCCGAACATCACATCTCGCGCCGTTGTCGACGCGTCCCCGGGGGACGTGACATTCTATCAGAGTCGACCACCGCGGAGCAACGCACCGGCAGCGGGCTGGTTTTTTTGCCGGGCGGGTGGTAGCATTTCGCCAGGAAATGAGGCGAGTCATGGTGCGAACGACTGGAGACCGGAGACGGTCTACAAGCTCCCGGTCCGGTGTCCTCGGGGTGGTGCTCATCATTCTCTCCGGCTGCGGGGACGTGATCTCCGGGGGGGATCCTCCCCACATGGACCCGGTGCCGGACCAGGTCGTGCTGGTGGGCCAGGAGCTGGTCCTGGTCGTCACCGCGTCGGATCCCGAGGGCGGGCCCCTGGACTTCTTCATCGCGGGGCGCCCTCAGACCGCCACCTTCCTGGCCTACGAGGACGGAGGGACCGCGGTGTTCCGCTGGACCCCGGAGGCCGCGGACGCGGACACCGGCGGTCGGGTTCACGAGGTCGAGTTCATCGTCAAGGACAAGGGCGGTCTCTGGGACAGCGAGCGGGTGCAGCTCACGGTCTACCCTGCCTGGGCGCCCACCTTCCTGGGCCCCACGGGGTACGTCCTCAACCTGGCCAAGGAGAAGCAGATCGAGTTCCTGGTCCAGGTGAAGGACGACGGCGCGTCCCGCATCGACGTGCGCGTCCTCGAGGGCTTCGAGGGGGCCTACCTCGAGGCCCACGGAAAGAAGGGGGCGTACTTCTACTGGAAGCCCACCGAGGCGCAGATCGCCCAGAAGGCCTACTGGTACATGCGCTTCTCCGCGACGGGATACGCCACGGAGGCGGGAGGCGAGGTGGCCCTCTACACCATCGAGCACGTGGTCGCCATCGTCCTGATCCACCGGGAGCAGGGGGGCTGCGTGGGGACGCCGCCCAGCGTGGTCCTGACCCCCCTTGGGGATCAGCACGGCCAGGGCGGCTACCCCATCGTCGCGGGGATCACCGACGCGGAGTCTTTCGTCGCCTCGGTCACCGCGTTCTGGACCACCGGGGACCCTGAGACGGGGCCCTGGCAGGCGGTCCCGCTGATCGCGGGTGGCGGCGATGTCTACGCAGGCGACCTCCCCGTGGTGCTCGGCGCCGGGGCCGGGCGCTTCGTCCACTACTACCTGGAGGCCTGGGACGACGATGACTGGGCCGGCGCCACCTGTGATCACGTGGCCCGGGTCCCCAAGGCCGGGAGCCGCTCCTTCGTGGCCTACGGCCCCGGCTACGAGGACGCGTGCCTCGAGGACGGGTTCGAGGGCCAGGGGGGGGACGTGTTCGAGGATGCGATCTGGCTGGAGGCGGGCTCCTGGTCCGAACTGCGGGCCTGCCCCTCGGATGCGGACTGGTACCTCGTTTCTGCCGAAGGGGGTGACCTCTCGGTGACCTTCCTGGCCGACGATCCCGCTGCGGCGTTGAGCGCCCAGCCCGTGGACAACGCAGGCGGGCTCCTGGGCACGCCCATGCTCGGCGGTGAGACCCGGGTGTGGGCCGAAGGGAGCCTCGGAGGCAACCTCCTGGCCCTCCACGTGAGCGCCGCCTTCAGCGCTGGCGGCACCTACGCGCTGGAGGTCGGCGCGGTGGACGAGGACTGTGACGATGACGGCTTCGAGCCTGACGACACCCCGGGCCAGGCCCAGAACATCGCGAGTGGCGAGGCCAAGGATCGAACGATCTGCGGCGGCGAGGAGGACTGGTTCCGGGTGGACGTGCCCGGGGGCGCGTTCCTCCACGCGGAGGCGGTCTTCTACCAGGCGGACGGCGATCTGGACCTCTACCTGGTTGACGGTGACGGTGAGACGATCCTCGTGGCCAAGGAGAGCGCCACGGACAACGAGTCCCTGGACGCGAACATCGACACCGGGGGGACTTACTACCTGTTGGTCAAGGGCTATGCGGGGGCGTCCAACGGCTACAACCTCTACGTGGAGATCGGTGATCAGACCGACCAATGCGTCGAGGACACCTACGCGCCCAACCAATCCATCGAGACCGCCCTGATGGTCCCGATCCAGGCGCAGCCGGCGCTCACACTCTGCCCGGGCCAGCCCGACTGGTTCGCCGTGGGGCTCAACGGCGGTGAGACTCTCCGGGTGACGGCGATCCCTGTTGGGGGCGTGCCCATCACCGTGCAGATCCTCGACCCCGTGTCCCTCGTGAGCCCGAACCTCCTGGCGTCGGACACCGGGGCCGCGGGAGGAGCGATCGCTCAGGCGGCGATCCCCGGACCGGGCACCTACGTGTACACGGTGTTCCACACCGCGGACGCCTCCCTGGGCTATGATCTGAACGTGGAGGTGGACGAGCCCCTCTCCCCCTGTGGTGACGATCGCTGGGAGCCCAACGACGACCCCTGGATGCCGCCGATCCTGTCCCCGGGCGTGCTCACCCACCTCAAGGCCTGCGGGACCAACCCAGACTGGTTCGAGTTCACGGTGCTGGGGACCCAGGCCTTCGCCGTGGGGATCCTCTTCGATCCCGCCCTCGGAGATCTGGACCTGACCCTCTGGAACGCCACCGGGACCCAGGTCCTCCAGTACGGCCAAGGGAGCGCCGGCGCCATCTTCGTGCAGGTCCAGAGCCCCGGCACCACGACCTATCTCCTCGAGATCCAGGGGGACTCCCTCTCCGTCGCGCCGTACGACATCGTCTACTTCAACGATTGAGCGATGGCCGTCCCGCAGCCCACAGCCCACAGCCTACAGCCCGTCGGGCAACGTGCCGTGAGGTGTCTCCCGATCGTCATCTGTCTCCTCCTGGCCACGCTCCCCTCCGTCGCCTCCGGCGACTCCGGCCTCCGCCTCAAGCTCGCCCAGGTCCGCATGGCGGGGACCCCCCTGGATCCTCGCCCCGGCGCGCTGGCGGAGTTGGCCCGTGAGATCGCGCTGCGCACCAGCATCGCGGTGGATCCCGTCCGGACCCTGGTGGCCCTCGAAGGGGATGCGATCCACCGCCACCCGCTGCTCTTCCTGCCGGTGGAGGAGCCCCTCGAGGTCCCCGCACCCGAGGCCCTGGCGGTGCTGGGGGCGTGGATCCATCGGGGCGGGACCCTGGTCATCGACTTCGCCGGGGATCCCGGGCAGGTGGAGGAGCTCCTCGCCTCGGTGTCCTCGTTGGTGGCGGCGGTGCTCCCGGGGACCCGCCTCGAGCGCCTCGGCGCGGGGAGCATCCTGTATCGGACCTTCTACCGCCTCCGGTCTCCCTCCGGCCGGATCCAGCTCTTCCCGGAGCTCTACGGCGCGACCCTGGGCGATCGCCTGGCCGTGGTGGTCTCCCTGAACGACCTCCTGGGGGCGCTGGACCGCCGCCGGGACGGGGAGTGGCGGTTCCGGGTGGTCCCCGGCGGGGAGCGCCAGCGGGAGCGGGCGATCCGCCTGGGTGTGAACCTGGTCTGTTATGTTCTCTGCCTGGACTACAAGAATGAAAAAGTCCACCTCGAGTACCTGCGGTCCCGGCGCAACTGGCGCCTGGAGCCCGAGCCCGGTGGTGGACCATGACCGGGGTCGCCTTCGCCCTCCCGCCGTCCTCTCCCGCGGGGCTGGCGGTGATCGGGGCCGGGGTCTTCCTGCTGGTCCTCTCCGCGGTCCGCTTCTACCGGCTGGGTCTGCGGGGGCGCCTTGCGCCTCTCCTGGGCGTGCGCCTCCTGGCCACGGGCGCGCTGGTCCTCCTGATTCTGGGCCCGGAGACCCGGTCGGAGCGGCGGGTGGACGCGCCCCTGGCCGCGGGGAACGTGACCCCTCGGATCCCTCCAGTCGAGGGCCGACGACTGGACGGCTACCTCCCTCCCGCCACGCGCTGGTCTCCCGTGGCGCCGCCATCGGCGGATCGGGTGCGGATCCGATCCGCTGCGCCGCCCCTGCTGGCCCTGTTCAAGAATCGGGACAGGGTCCGGGTGGAGCTGTTCGCCGATCTCCAGGGGCCGCGCCGCGTCGAGCTGGTGCTTTACGATCTGTCCGGGACCGGGGGCCGGAAGGAGCTCCGCCGCCGCGCCGCCTCCCTGGAGGCCGGCCGCGCCGATCTCGCCGTGGAGCTCCCCTTCGTCCCAGACCGCCTGGGGGAGATGCTCCTGGGGGTGCGCCTCGTCTGCCCCTCGGGGGTCGAGTGCGAGGACGATGGCGCGGTGGTCCAGGTCCAGGTGGTCCGTGAGTCCCTCCGGATCCTCCACGTGGCGGGCCACCCGTCCTGGGACCTGCGCTTCCTGCGCGAGCACCTCAAGGGCCGCCCAAGCTACGAGGTGGTCTCCTTCTACGTCCTCGCCAACCAGGAGAACTTCCAGCCCCTGCCGCCGGACGAGGTCGCGCTGATCCCCTTCCCGACGGACGAGCTCTTCCTCGAGGAGCTCCCTGGCTTCGATCTCCTGGTGATCCAGGATTTTCCCCTCGGCAGCTACTTCCTCCTGCGGAAGGAGCACCTGGAGTCCATCGCGTCCTTCGTGCGGGACGGCGGCGGCCTGCTGATGCTCGGCGGGGGCGCCGCCTTCTCCCGGGGCGGGGTCCGGGGGACCCCCGTCGCGGAGATCCTCCCCGTCGACCTGCCGCCGCCGCCGACCTATCGGGCCGATGGAGACGGGGAGCCCGACGAGTTCCGCCCGGTCCTCACCGCGCAAGGCGTCGCGCATCCTCTCATGCGCCTCGGTCTCCCGGAGCTGCCCACCCTCACCGGATGGAACGAGTTGGGGACGCCCCGGGCGGGGGCCCGGACCCTCCTCACCGCGCCGGGGAACGCGCCCCTCCTGGTGGTGGGGGACGCGGGTGCGGGACGGGTCGCGGTCCTGGGCACGGACTCCCTCTGGTCCTGGGCGTTCCCGGAGGGGAGCGGGACCGCGTCGATCCGGGGCTACGAGGCCCTGATGGATCACCTGGTGCAGTGGCTCACCCGGGATCCGGCCTTCGACGCGCTGCGGATCCGCCCGGCGGAGGAGCCCGGCCGCGCCGGCGAGGCCCTGCCCGTGCGGCTCTGTATCCAGGGCGCAGCCGAGGCGGCCGGCCTCCCCCTTCACTGGGGGGGGCGCTGGAGCGGCCTCGAGGCTGCCTCTCCCGGGGACGCGGCCGGAGAGGCCCGGACCGGAGACGACGGCTGCGCCACGGTGTCGCTGCCCGCGGTGGGTGCGGGGGCCTGGCAGGTGACAGCGACGGGGGTCCTGGACGGTCGCGCGGTGGGGGGAGAGGCCCTGCTCCCGGTGCATCCTGACCGCCGCACCGAGGCGGCGCGGCGGGGGGCGAGGGTGCGAGCGGCCCTCCCGCAACCCTTCATGCCTCTGCTCCCACCGCCCCCGGTGATCCGTCGGGTCCTGCCGGACACGGTGCCCCTCACCTGGACCGTGTCGGAGCCCCTCTGGCACAACCCGGTGGTCCTCCTGCTGGTGGTCTTCCTCCTGGCCCTGGACTGGACCCTCCGTCGTCGGTTCGGGATGCTCTGAGAGCATGGAGCGGAGCTTCCACAGACAGGACCTCTCGCTGCTGCCCGACGAGCCCGGGGTCTACGTGATGAAGGACGTGGACGATCGGGTGCTCTACGTGGGGAAGGCCACCAGCCTGCGCAGCCGGGTGCGGTCCTACTTCGGGGGCTCGGACCCCCGGGCCTTCGTGGCGCGCCTGGACGACGAGGTGGAGCGCATCGACGTGATCGTGACCCCCACCCCCAAGGACGCGCTGATCCTGGAGAAGACCCTGGTTCGCACGCTCCAGCCCCGGTACAACGTGGACCTCCGGGACGACAAGAACCACTCGTGGATCCGCATCGACGCGCGGCACCCCTTCCCGCGGCTGGAGCGGGTCCGGCGCCGGGCCCGGGACGGCGCGACCTACCTGGGTCCCTACCTCAGCGCGGCCGCGATCAAGGCGTACATGGCCTTCCTCTCCCGGACCCTCCAGCTCCGCATCTGCTCGGACCGGGCCTTCGCCAACCGCACCCGCCCCTGCCTGCAGCACCAACTGGGGCGCTGCATGGCGCCGTGCGTGTTCGGGGAGGAGGCGGAGACGGAGTACCGTGGGGCCGTGGACATGGCCCGGGTGTTGCTGAAGAAGGAGGATCGTGAGGTGTCGGCGCGGGTGGAGGACCGGATGCGGTCGGCGGCCGAGGGGCTGCGCTACGAGGACGCCGCCCGGTATCGGGATCTCCTCCGGGGCCTGGGCGGGATCTGGTCGCCCCCTGCGGTGATGGGCTCCCACGGCTTCCACGGGGATGTCTTCGCTGGTCATGAGAGTGACGGGGGCCTGGTGATCCAGGTCCTCCATGTGCGGGACGGCAAGGTCATCGGCTCCTATCAGCGGCTCAAGCCGGGCCCTCATCCCCCTCTCGACGAGGCCCTCTCCTCGTTCATCCTCCAGTTCTACGATCTCCACGAGGCCCTCGGGGAGGTGCTGGTGTCCCTCCCTGTGGAGGCCCTTGGGCTCCTCTCCGAGGCCCTCTCCGAGGTCCGGAGGGTGAGGGTGCGCCACCCGAAGCGTGGCCCCATGCGGACCCTCCTGGAGATGACCACCCGCAACGCTGCGGTGGCCTGGGAGCGCTGGCAGATGGGGCGCCGCACCGCGGACGCGGCCATGGCGCAGCTCCGGCAGGTCCTTGGGTTGCCCGCGGGGCTCCTGCGGGTGGAGTGCTTCGACATCTCATCCTTCCAGGCCAAGGACGCGGTGGGCTCCATGTCCGTCGCGGTGGACGGCGCGCTCACCCCCGGGGAGTACCGGGTCTGGCACGTCCGCACCGACGCAGAAGACGACGTCTCGATGATCCGGGAGATCCTCACCCGTCGCCTCGCGCGGATCGAGGACGGGGAGGCCCCGCGCCTGCTGCTCCTGGACGGCGGCCGCGCCCACCTGTCCCAGGTCCTCCCCCTGGTGGAGGCGCGCCCGGAGGCGAACCTGTTCCTGGCCGCGATCGCCAAGGCCCGGCCCGAGCAGGGCCTCCCCGATGATCGGGTCTTCCGGACGGGCTCGAGGGCCCCGGTGCCCCTCCGCCACGACAGCCCTGCGTTCCTCCTCCTGGCCCGCCTGCGGGACGAGGCCCACCGCTTCGGCGTGAAGCACCACCGCCACCGCCGCAAGACCCGCACCCTGGCCTCGGAGCTCCTGGAGGTCCCCGGGATCGGTCCGAAGCGCCGCACCCTGCTCCTCAAGACCTTCGGCTCCGTCGCGGCCCTCCGCAAGGCCACCTCCGGCGAGATCAGGGCCCGGACCGGCATCCCCCTGGACACCGCCGAGGCCCTGCTGCGGCATCTTGGGAAGCCCCCGCTGGACCCGTCATCCCGAGGGTAGCGGCTCCTTGTGGAACCAGAGGGGGCACGGTATACTCAGCGCGTACTCGTGTGCGTGGAGGGGATGTCATGCGCGTGATCCGGTTGTTTGCCGCAGCTCTGCTCGCCCTGACCCTCACCTCCTGCGGGACGGACACCACGGTCCAGTACGACTGGACCGACGTGGTTCCCGGGGAGGACACGGATCCCGGCTCCGACGCCTGGAACCCCGGCTGGGATACGATCTGGCCGGAGTGGAAGGAGCGGGGGGACGAGGACGGCCGGTACCAGATCATCATCCTCGACGACACCACCTCGCCCCTGCAGCTGCTGGTGGGCGAGCACCGGGCCGTCACGGCCAAGGTCCTGGACTACAAGCTCCAGAAGCCCGCAGCCTTCTACCCGGTGTTCTACGAGGTGGTGGCCTCGGAGCCCGACTGCAGTATGGAATCCTGCGGGCACTTCCTGGTCAAGGAGGGGATGACCAACGAGGACGGCATCGTCCAGGTCACCTTCGAGGCCGGCGAGGTCCCCGAGCGCCTCTACGACGTCGAGCTCGGCGGCGTGGACGCGATCGGCGACGCGTGGCAGATCCAGGTCAACCCGGTGCCCACCGGCACCATCCGGATCAACCTCGCCTACGAGGGGCCCGTGCCGATCCACGCGATCAAGGTGCGCCTCATGCACGGGTCCTACTCGTGCCAGCAGTTCAACCCGGTCTATCCCTGGAACGACGACCTGGACCTGGAGAAGACGGTCCCGGGCATCGGCTCCACCATCACCCAGGAGGGCCTGACCCTCGGGGAGACCTACCTGATCTTCGCCACGGCCATGGGGCCCTCGGAGCACCTCACCGCGAAGGGGTGCGTCGACGCGATCCACCTGATCCCCGCGATCGACGGGATCACCGACGTGACCCTCGAGCTCAACGTGGTCACCCTGAACCCCGCGGGGACCTACGACGCGACGAGCACCTTCGACTTCACCGGCGCGATCCCCGGCCAGGTGGGGGAGATCATCAACTTCGTGGTGGACCTGTTCTACAACCCGGGCGGGTTCATCATCGACATGGTGAAGACGCTGGTGTCCCAGTACATCGGCTCCTGGGTCACGAACCTGGCCTTCAGCCTCTTCGAGGACGCGCTGGGGGATCTGATCACCGACTGGCTCCTCAACAACTCCCCGGGGTTCATCCAGGACTTCTTCGTCGTGGGACAGGACCTCGTCCAGATCGTGAAGTCACTGACGCTCACGTCGGAGCTCAAGATCTCCAAGCTGTCCAGCGACTACTACGTCCAGGGGATCCAGTCCTGGCACGGCGTCGTCCTGTACTGGAAGCTGGGCTGCCCCAAGGAGGACGAGCCCGGCTATGATCCGGAGTGCGGCGCGATCCCCTTCAGCCTCACGGACCTCGAGGAGTCCGACGTTCCCCTGGACCTGATCACCGGCCAGTTCACCGGGATGATTGCGAACTTCGACAACCTGATCATCGACACCCACTACATCTACCTGAACTACGGGAAGCTGATCCTCTTCGTGATCAACGAGGTCCTCCTGCCCGCGGTGTCGGGCTACAACAGCATCGAGGACCTCATCTACTCCATCATCGACTGCGAGAGCATCGCGGATGGGTTCGTCGGCAGCCTCCTGAGCGCGATCGGCATCGACCAGGACGACGTGGAGGGCTTCTGTCTCTCCGCGGTGGGCCTGATCGTCAGCCCCATCGAAGAGGTGATCGGCGCCCTCAAGATGGACTCCATGCTCCGCATCCACGGCAAGTGCACTCTCCTGGACGACAACGACGACCTTTACGTGGACTTCCTGATCAACGGCCTCTGGTGGGGCCACGTGGAGATCCAGAGCCAGGAAGGGGCGGAGTTCGAGGGCGTCTGGGATGCCGTCAAAGCGGACTACCCCGGGAACTGATACCGCTTCCCTTCGAGACTTCTTTCGGGTACAGATAACGCCATGTATGGAGCGAACAGACAACGCAACTTTATGTGGGTGGTCGTCGTGATTCTGGTCGCCGTCGCCTGCGGCCCGGTGAGCCGGGTGGAGCCGGCGGTGGGCGACCGGCCCGTGATGGTGGACAAGATCACCGGCTCCTGGAAGGAGGCTGGCGTCCTCGGGGAGGTCCGGGCCCTGGCCGCGTCCTTCGCCCGCGCCTGGCGAGACGGAGATCACAAGGCCGCCTGGGCGCTCCTGTCCCCGGCCTGGCGAAAGACGTTTACTGCCGCCGCGGGGACACCGGATCCCCTGGAGCTCTTCGCCAAGGGGCGCCTCCCCCGGGCCGAGGGTGTGATCCCCTGGGATCCCGTGGTGGCCCTCTTCGGTGAGCGTTTGATGTACCTGAGCCTGCCCACCAGGGAGATGGGGGTTCTGGAGACCCCGGGGCGGCTTCTGGTGTACGCGGTGCAGGACGACGGCACCTGGGCGTCGTTCCGGGTGGTGACCGTCGGGGCGGCCCGGTACCTCGAGCCCATCGGGGTGTTGGAGTAGGCAGGGGGAGGGACGGAGCGCATGGCCCGATTGATCATCTCCGCGCCGGACGCGTCGCGCCGCGAGGTGGATCTCACCGGGAGCCAGGGCCTCGGCCGCCACCCGGCCCAGGACATCCAGATCCTGGATCGCCTCGTGTCGAAATCCCACGCACGCATCGAGCAGCGGGACGGAGCCTTCGTCCTGGTGGACCTGGGCAGCCGCAACGGGACCTTCATCAACGGCCAGATCGTCACCGATCCCCGACCCCTGGAGCCCGGCGACGTGATCATGCTCGGCGCGACCCGCCTCATCTACGAGGCCCCTGCGGAGGTCGGGGACGAGACGCGCCAGGTGGAGCTCTCCGATCAGGCGGTCACCTCAGCGGTCCGGTCGACCCTCGACTCCACCTCGGCGATGGAGTTCTCGGCCGCGGACGATATCGAGGATATCGGCACCCTGCGCCGCGATTACGAAAAACTCCGGATGGCCCACATCATCCGCCGTGAGTTGGCCCTGGAGCTGGACCTGGACGTCCTCCTGGATCGCACCCTCGAGCTGATCTTCGAGTTCTTCCCCGGGGTCGGACGCGGCATCGTCCTCCTCCTCGATCAGAAGACCGATCAGCTGGAGATCAGCAAGGTCAAGACCCGCAAGAAGGCCAAGGGGAACGAGAAGGTGGTGCTCTCCAACACCATCATCCAGGAGGTCCTGCGGGATCGCAAGGCGGTGCTCTCCAGCGACGCGCTCATGGACGCCCGCTTCGACCAGGCCCGGTCGATCATCCTCCAGGGGATCCGCTCGACCATGACGGTGCCGATGATGGGCTACGACGGCCGGGTGGTGGGGATCCTCCACCTGGACTCGTCGGAGACCGCCGGGGTCTTCGGGGACCGGGACCTCAGCGTGGTCCAGTCCTTCGCGACCCAGGTGGCCATGTCCATCGAGAACGTGTTCCTGACCCGGGAGGTCGAGGCGGAGGCCGAGAACCGCAACCGCCTGCAGCGGTTCCTGTCTCCGAACCTGGTGGAGAAGGTGCTCTCCGGAGACATGGTCATCGAGAAGGGCGGCGAGATGAAGCAGGTCTCGATCCTCTTCTCGGACATCCGCAAGTTCACGCCCCTCTCCGAGCGCCACGAGGCCCAGGAGATCGTCGGGCTCCTCAACGACTACTTCGAGGCCATGGTGGAGATCATCTTCCAGCACCAGGGCACCCTCGACAAGTTCGTGGGGGACGAGATCATGGCCCTCTGGGGCGCGCCGATCTCCACTCCGGAGGACGCCGTGATGGCTGTCGGCGCGGCCGTGCGGATGCAGCAACACCTCAAGACCCTCAACCAGCGCTTCGAGGTGGACTTCGGTGACGTGCTCAACGTGGGCGTCGGCATCGACACCGGCCGGGTGGTCGCGGGCCTCATGGGTTCGTCCCGCACCATGTCCTACACCGTCATCGGCCAGCACGTGAACCGGGCCTCCCGGCTCTGCAGCGCAGCGAAGGCCGGGGAGGTCCTGATCTCCGAGGACACCTGGCGCCTGGTGAAGAACCACGTGATCTGCGAGTCCGTGGAGCCCCTCACCCTGAAGGGGATCTCCAAGCCCGTCCCCACCTGGCGCGTCACCGACGTGCGGTAGCAGCACGAGCATGTGGGAGGGGCGTCCACGCCCCGAGTTCGGCCCGTGGACGGGCCTCCCACATTATTCTGCAGGATAGATCTTCACCGGCTGCTTCGGATCCTTCACGTCGTACACGGCGAAGCCGTACGCGTCCGCGGTGGCGAAGAGGAGGGTGCCCCGGGCGTGGACACGGGTGCAGGCCCCGCCGGGATCGAGGCGGGCCGCCATCTGGTTCTGCGGGCCGTCGGACTCCAGGAGGACGAGGCCGTCAGAGCTGGCGGCCACGGCGACGCCGCCGGGGAAGGTCTCCAGGTCCCGGATCTCGTCCCCCAGGGGGAAGGTCCTGCCTTCGCCGGCCACAAAGCCCTGGGCGTCGACCTTGAGGAGGACGGACCCGCTCCCGACGAGGAACTCCCCCTGCTGCGCGACCGCCGTGGGGTTCATGATGCCCGTGGAGTTCACGTTCGGGGAGGCGGCCTCGGGGCGCATCACCCACGTGAAGGTCTCCGCGGCCACCATGATCCCCCGGGGTCCCGGGCAGAGGTCCCGGGTGGTCCCGTTCACCTCGATGCGCTTGATGAAGATCGGCGCCTTGGGATCCTTCACGTCGATGACGCCGACGCCCATGGTCCCCATGGCCGCATAGAGGGTGCCCCCAAGGCGCAGGAGCCGCAGCACCGCGCCGGGGGTCTCCAGGCGGGCCACCATCGCCGGCGCGTCGGGGTTCGAGACGTCGATCACCACCAGGCCCCGGGGGCCGTTGCCCGCGAAGACCAGGTTGTCCGTCGAGGCCAGGGCCGTCACCGCGTCCGGGATCTCCAGCGCGCCGGCGCGCACCGGGAAGCCGCGGTCGTTGAGGCGGTACAGCACCAGGCCGTAGGAGGTCCCCGTGGCCAGGAGAACCTTCGAGACCGTGTGGAGACAGTAGGTCCGAAGGGTGAGCTCCTCCGCGCGGTCCGGCACGTCGGCCATCCCAGGTGCAGCGAGGAGCGATGCGACGAGCAACGAAATCCACAGCGTCATGTCGTCACCTCATCTACGCGGCGCCAAACTCAGTCCTCGTAGACCTTTCCCATCTCCACGGGCACCTCGGTCTCGCGGAACAACACCATGGCCGCGTTGTCGTGGAGGATCTCCTGCACCACGCCCAGGCCGTGCTGGTTGTGGATCAGCTGATCCCCGACCTCGTAGACCTCGGTCTCCCGGTAGATCGGCGCCCGCGGCCCCGCATCCTCCGTGGCCTTGCGCCACCGGGCCATCACGTCGCTGGTGGAGTGGGCCTTCCGGGCCTCCTGCTGGAGCTCCACCGTCGCCTGCTGTCGACGGTCCCGGATCGCGAAGGCCTTCCTGAGGAGGGTCTGTCGCTTCACCTCGTCGGGCATCGGCGGCCGGAACTTCTGGACGTTGTCGCAGGTGCGGCAGGTGACCTGGACCACCTGGCTCCCGTTGTCCAGCGCCGTCACCGTGCCGTCCAGGTTCAGGTGGCAGGTGCTGCAGTAGATCTCCACGATCTCGCTGATGTCCGCGAGGAGCCCGGGCTCCTCCCGCGTCTTCTTCGTCTTCGTCGTGCCGCGCCGTGCGCCTCGCTTCCTCGCCATCTGGCTCTCCTTCGTCAGCGTGTATGGAGGCGGATCATCTGCTCTACGGCGCACATGCAAACCGCACAGAAGTCGATGGTCCGCTTCGAGAACATTTTGCAGTCGAATGCGGGGCGGTAGAGCCCCTTTGCTGAGTATCCGGCCCCCTCGAACGCGCCGGCCTCCCCCTTCCAGGGGTCCGCCTCCGGCGTGGGGATCGGCACCTCCGGTCCCACGAGGTCGCGCCACTTGAGTCCCTCCCGGCCCCCCAGGAGCGCGGTGACGTTGGGCTCCCAGGGCTCCACGCCCATGGGATAGAAGTCGGAGTACGCCACGCTGGAGGTATAGTACTCGTCCCCGAGGCCACCGAAGGAGTGGCCGAACTCGTGGACGAAGACGTACTCATCGTAGTCGTTGTCGCTGGGAAAGACCGCGTAGTCGTTGAAGATCCCGGCGCCCCCGTAGCGGCTGGTGTTCACCATGACGAAGATCGCGTCGTAGGGGGCGGCGCCCGCGAGGTCCCTCAGGCGCCAATGCCTCAGCGCGTTGAGGTAGCGGGCGGAGCCCAGGGTGTCGAAGGTCGGGTCGACGCTCGACGATTCGGGCTCGGCGTTGGTGGGGAGGGGGCGTCCCTTGCGGGGCTCCGCGGCCCCGATCCGTTCGGCGTGGTCGATGACCCCCCGCACCGCGATGCCCCCGCGGTGGCCGTCGAAGGGCGGGGTCGACATGAGGATCTTCGCGAAGCGGGCGAGGTCCCGGCGGAGCTTCTCGTCCTGGGCCACGGGGTACCCGGCGGGCACGATGACGATGTCCAGGGTGGTCGCAGGCTCCCCCCCCTCCTGGAGGGTCAGGACCTCGGGGCCCCCGGCCTCCCCCGCCGTCACCTTCGGGAGGTCCTCCGGCCCCAGGGTCTTCGCCCAGATCCGACTGAAGGCCCCGTCCCGGCCCCGGGAGTGCACGGAGACCTCCGCGGCGGTCTTGGGCCTCGGGAAGCGCAGGGTCTCGGGGAAGCTCCGCTGGCTGGTCTTCGCCTCGTCGGTGGTCTGCCACTCGCCGAAGAGGGTGCAGAAGCCCCGGGACCACAGGAGATCACCGGACTTCGCGTCCCGCACCTCCGCCCGGTACTTGCCGAAGCCCGTGGGATCCACCAGCCAGGTGCGGCTCCCGGCCCAGGGGCCTTCGCTCCGCAGCGCGTGGAGGGTCACGGACTCCTCCGTGGCGTCCCCTGTGTGCTCGTAGTCCAGCCGGACGGTGCCGTCCTCGAACCAGCGGTCGAAGGCGGGCTGGGCGCCGATCCGTGCGTCCCAGGGCGCGGCCGGGCAGACCGGCCCCTCGCCCCGGGCCGGGGCGGAGAGCAGCAGGAATGAAAGAAGCGCAATGCCCTTGGGGCGCATTCGATCTCCTCAGTTCTAGGGGTGGGCCAGGCCCAGCGGCTCGTAAGCCGGGTTCTGTCCCCCGCGGCGGTCACCCCCCGCGGGGTGGGAACCATTCATCTGGGAGGCGCGTTGCCGCACCCCTCAAGCGAGTACCCGAGGAACTCCGAGCGGGCCGCCCGTCCGGACGCCGAAGCGCCCAGGTCCCCTGTTTCTCTTGCTCCGGGTGGGGTTTGCCGACCACCGACGTCACCGCCGGGGCCCGTGAGCTCTTACCTCACGGTTTCACCCTTACCCTTCAAAGCTCCAAAGGAGCGACGTAGGGCGGTTTACTTTCTGTGGCACTTTCCTTGGGGTCGCCCCCACTGGACGTTATCCAGCACCCAGCCCTGTGGAGCCCGGACTTTCCTCCGGCCACACGTGGCCAGCGGTCCCCTGTTCCGCTGGACCTGACCCATGGGGGATTGTAGCGGAAAATGGGAGGCTGTAAACACAAATGGACAATGGACCATGGACAATGAGGGAGAGGGTCCCCGGTTGGATGGGGTCGATGGGTATGCTAGAATTCCCCCTGGAGACCCGGGATGGGAGGTGAGGGGATGCGGCGCTGGATGATTCCTATGGTAGCGATGCTCTTCGCAGCCTGCGGCGACGGGGGCGCGGTGGAGCCCGTCGAGGATGCCGCGCCCGTGGACGTCCTGGACGTCGCGGCCGAGGACGCGGCGCCGGACGCCGGGCCGGACGCTGCGCCGGACACGCCGCCGGACCTCGCACCGGACCTCCCCCCGGACACGCTGCCGGACACCCTGCCGGACACCCATGACACCCTCGAGGGCTGCGCCGACGGCGAGCACGACGGTGGCGACGGGGCCTGCGTCCCCGAGGGCGAGTGCTCCCACGGCTTCTCGGACGGCGGCGACGGCTCCTGCGTCCCTGAGGGCTCCTGTGCGGAGGGCCACCACGACGGCGGCGACGGCGCCTGCGTCCCCGAGGGCTTCTGCGTCCCCGGTTTTTTCAATCGCCTCGAGGGTGATGTCCTCGCCTGCGCGCCGGAGCTGGTCCTGAGCGACCCGGAGGTCGGCGGGATCCTGCCCGCCGCGGTCTGGGACGGCACCGGTGCGACGGTGATCTGGTACGCGCCCGGGGACGCCGGGAAGTGGATGCAGGTGCGGATGACCTTCCAGGGGGAGGTCCTCGGCGCGCCCGCGCCCCTGGCCATGGGCGTCACCGACCCCGGCGTCCTGTCCGCGGCCCCCGTGGACGGCGGCCTCCTCGCTGTGTGGGAGCAGTCCGGCGGGATCCTCCGCTGCATGAGGGTCCAGCAGGACGGGTCTTCGGTCACCAACACCCTCGCCACCGACGTGATGGCCGGGCCGGGAGAGGCCTGGGTCTCCCTGGTTCCGGAGGCCGAGGGCGCGCTGATCGCCTGGGTGGACGAGGCCGGCGCGCCCGCCCTGGCCCGGGTGGACGACGCCTGCCAGCTGGTCTGGGGCCCTGTGGCCCCGCCCCTCCCCGAGGGCGAGATCGTCCTGGGCGCTCCCGGGATCGCCGTGAAGGACGGCGTCACCCTGGTGGGCTGGCCCGCGGACGACGGCGCGGGAGAGGGCTACCACCGGGTCCTCGCGTACGACCAGGGGGGGACGCCGGGGGAGGCCCAGATCTGGCAGGACGGCCCCGGGGTGGTGGAGGCGGGCCTCCGCCTCTTCCCGAGGACCCTCGGCTTCGGCTTCCACGGCCTGACCCTGGGCCCCTTCGGCGGCGGTGTCCCGACGCCGATCCTGCGGAGCCTGGACAAGGACGGTGTCCCCAAGGCGTCGCCCTCCGCCCCCATCCCGACCCCCCCGGCGCCGGTGGTCGAGCCCTGGAGCGTGGCCCTCACCGACGATGTCTTCACCCTCGCCTGGGGAGACCCGGACACCGGGACCCTGTGGTTCGCTGCGGTCGCGGACGGCGCCGTGGCCGTGGATCCGACCCCGGTCTCGAGCCACGGCCCCGACGCGCCTCCGGGGGTCGGCCCGGGGTCCCTGGCGCAGATCCCCGGCGTGGGGCATCTCCTGGTGTGGTCCTCGCCCCTCTCGGGCCAGGACGAGATCTACGCTGCCATCATCGACGCAAACGGAAAACGTCTACATTGAGGTCACCCATGCGACAGCTCTCTTCCCTCCTCAGTCTCGTCCTCCTCTTCGCCGCCTGCGGCGGCGGCGGCTCCACCATCTCCACCGAGGACGTCGCGCCGGACGCGGCGTCGGATGCGACCGTCGACGGGCTCGACGAGGATGCGGAGGAGCCCCTCGACGCAACCCCGGACGGGGCCCTGGAGGTCGCGTCGGACGTCCCCTCCGAGGCGGTTCTCCCCGAGTGCGATCCCGGCGAAGGCTGCTTCCTGGACGCCTGTGCGGGGAACGGGGACTGCCAGTCGGGGTGGTGCGTCGAGCACATGGGCGAGGGGGTCTGCACCAAGACCTGCCAGGACGACTGTCCCCCCGGGTGGTCCTGCCGGCAGGCCGGCGCGGACGGTCCCGACGTCCAGTTCATCTGTATCTCCGGCGTGGCCAACCTCTGCAAGCCCTGCGGCGACAACGCGGACTGCAAGTCCGTGGGCGGTGCGGACGATCTCTGCCTGGACTACGGCGGGGAGGGGAGCTTCTGCGGCGGCCTGTGCGAGGGTCCCGACGACTGTCCCTGGGGCTTCTCCTGCGTGGAAACGGCCACGGTGGAGGGGGTGCAGGTGACCCAGTGCCTGGCCGATGCGGGGATCTGCCCCTGCACCGGGACCTCCGTCGCGCTCTCCCTCGCCACGCCCTGCGCGGTGGAGAACGAGTGGGGCGCCTGCGTCGGCCTGCGGGTCTGCACCGGGGAGGGGCTGACCTCCTGCGACGCGTCGGCGCCTGTGGCGGAGACCTGCAACGGCCTCGACGACGACTGCGACGGCGCGGAGGACGAGCCCGGGTCGGTGGGCGGCGACCTCGTGAACCTCTGCGACGACGGGAACCCCTGCACCACGGACAGCTGCAATGGCGAGGCCGGCTGCAGCCACGAGGCCCTGGAGGGCGGCGAGTGCGTGGACGGCGACCCCTGCACCGCGGGGGACCACTGCACCGCCGGGACCTGCGTGGGCTCCCCGGTGCTCTGCGACGACAACGATCCCTGCACCGACGACTCCTGCAACGGCCTCGGGGGCTGTCTCTTCGAGCCCAACTCCGCGTCCTGTGACGACGGGGATCCCTGCACCGTTGGGGACCAGTGCGCCGAGGGCGCCTGTACGGGGATCGTGATCCCCTGCGACTGCCAGGTGGACGCGGACTGCGCCGCCCTGGAGGACGAGGACCTCTGCAACGGTACCCTGGTCTGCGACAACGACGCCATCCCCTTCCAGTGCATGGTGGATCCGGAGACGGTGATCACCTGCCCGGAGGCCCCGGAGGGGTTGGACGCGATCTGCCTGCAGGCCGCCTGTGATCCCCAGAACGGGGCGTGCGGCCTGATCCCGGACCACGAGGGCTATGCGTGCGACGATGGGGACCCCTGCACCCTGGGCGACGCGTGCGCGGAGGGGGCCTGTGCCGGGGGCGCCGGGGCGCTCTGCGACGACGGGAACCTCTGCACCGATGACGTGTGCTCCCCGCTGAGCGGCTGCACCTTCACGCCCAACGACGCGGGCTGCGACGACGGGAACCCCTGCACCACCGGTGACCAGTGTGGGAACGGCTGGTGCGGCGCCGCGGAGATCCTCGACTGCGATGACGGGGACCCGTGCACCGACGACGGGTGCTCCCCGCTGAGCGGCTGTGTGTACACGATGAACACCGCGCTCTGCGACGACGGGGATCTCTGCACGACGGCGGACCATTGCCAATCGGGGCTCTGTGTGGCCGGCGGTGTGCTGGGCTGCGACGACGGGAACCCCTGCACCGATGACGGGTGCAGCGCCCCCACGGGATGCGTCTTCGTCCCCAACGACGCCCCCTGCGACGACGGGAACGTGTGCACCACGAGCAGCGCATGCGCAGGAGGCGTCTGTGTCGGGGTCGATGGAAAAGACTGCGATGACGGGAACCTCTGCACCGATGACGAGTGCTCCCCCCTGAGCGGCTGCGTCTCCACGCCCAACGAGGTAGGCTGCGATGACGGAAACGCCTGCACCGCGGTGGACCAGTGTGCGAACGGCTGGTGCGTGGGCGCCGGAGCCCTGGACTGCGACGACGAGGACCCCTGCACCGACGACAGCTGCGCGCCGCAGAGCGGCTGCGTGTATACCCTCAACACGGCGCCGTGCAACGACGCGGACCTCTGCACCACCGACGATCACTGCCACCTGGGCTCCTGCATCGGGGGCGGGCTCCTGGGCTGCGACGACGGGAACCTCTGCACCGACGACGCGTGCGCACCGCTGGCCGGGTGCACGTTCACACCCAATGACGACGGCTGCGACGACGGGAACCTCTGCACCACGGGGGATCATTGCGCGGCGGGCGGGTGTCAGGGCGGCGGGCTCCTGAGCTGTGACGATCTGAACCCCTGCACCGATGACTACTGCGACATCGTGGCGGGCTGCCTCAACGTGCCGAACACGGCGCCCTGCAATGACGGAAATGCGTGCACCGCGAACGAGGTCTGCGCGAACGAGGCCTGCGGCGGCGGCGTGCCCATCGTCTGCCTCGACGAGAACCCTTGCACCGATGACGCCTGCGCACCGTCGATCGGCTGCGTCTTCACCGCCAACACCGTCCCGTGTACCGACGGCGACGCCTGCACCGATGGGGACCTCTGCGCGGACAGCGCCTGCGTCCCGGGCGGGGACCTGGACTGCGACGACGCCAACGTCTGCACCGACGACGCCTGCGCGCCAGCGAGCGGCTGCACCCACGACCCCGTCGCCGACGAGACGTCCTGCGGGGTCGAGAAGTGGTGCCAGGCCGGGATCTGTCAGGACATCTGCGCCGCGGGGCCCGGCACCCAGACGTTCTCGTTCAACGGCTCCCTGCAGACCTTCACGGTCCCGGACTGCGTGGACACCCTGGTCATCGAGGCCTGGGGCGCGCAGGGGGGCATGGGCAACGCGGGGCCCGGCGGCAAGGGCGCCCGGATGAAGGGCTCCTTCGCGGTGCTCCCGGGGCAGCAGTTCAAGGTCATGGTCGGTGGCCAGCCCTCCACCGCCACCGCCAGCGGCGGCCACATCGGCAACAGCACCGGCGGGGGCGGCGGCAGCTTCGTCACGACCCTGGCCAACGCGGCCCTCCTCGTCGCGGGGGCCGGCGGCGGCGGTGGCGCGGTGAGCGGCGGCCTGGACGGGGTCACCGGGACTGACGGCGTCCACGGCCTCGGCGGCGGCGGCGCGAGCGGTGGGACCAACGGCGGGGGCGGGGGCGCGGACGGGGGCATGAACTCCGGCCGGGGGGGTGGCGGCCTCACCGGCGACGGCGGCATCCCTCCTGCGGACGCCGGCGTGGCGTCTGGCGGTTCGAAGTCCTTCGTGAACGGCGGCGCGGGCGGCCCCATCGGTCCCCACCAGGGTGCGGGCGGCTTCGGCGGCGGCGGCCAGGGGGGCAACTACGGTGGCGGCGGCGGCGGCGGGTACTCCGGCGGCGGCGGCGGTTCCTCCAACGGCTACGGCGGCGGCGGCGGCGGGTCGTACAACGGCGGCGGGAGCCCGGACAACGCGGCGGGGGTGCGGACCGGGCACGGGCAGGTGACGATCAGCTGGTAGCCCCGGCACAATCCGTCAGTGGTCCAACGGGGGGTCTTTCGACGCCCTCGCCTTGCCCGGTTGTTCAAGGATGACGTCGGAACCTCTATCGATTGCGCCTCGGAGCATTGCCAGTACAATACCCGTGGGGACGGACGCGCTGTGCCCGCGAGGAGACTGCTGATGACCCTTTCGAGAATCCACGGGATCTGGCCCGTTGTGCTGGTCCTGTCGCTCCTCGCCGTCCCGGCCCGGGCGGCGGACGGGGACGGGGACGGCCTCGAGGACGAGTGGGAGCTGTCCTACTTCATGTCCCTGGCCTCGGAGACCGGCGCCGGTGACCCCGACGGGGACGGCCTCAACAATGAGGCCGAGGAGAACGCGGGCACCGATCCCACGGAGGCGGACACCGACGGGGACGGCGTCGACGACGGGATCGAGGTGGGGAGCCCCCTGGGCCTGGACCCAAACAACATGGACACCGACGGGGACTTCCTCTCGGACGGGGAGGAGCTCCTGATCGGGACCAATCCCACCGAGGCGGACACGGACTTCGACGGCCTCACCGACTACATCGAGCAGGTCAAGGGGTACAATCCGACGAGCCCCGACACCGACCAGGGGGGGATCCAGGACGGGGAGGAGGTCCTGGTGGACCACACGGATCCCGCGGACCCGTCGGACGATCTCCTGGACTCGGACAACGACGGGATCACGAACTACAACGAGGGCCTCCTGGGCACCAACCCCTACCTGCCCGACTCCGACGGGGACTGGCTCTCCGACGGGGACGAGGACCTGGACCACGACGGCCTCTGGGAGCCGGACCAGGGGGAGACCAACCCGGCGAACGCCGACACCGACGGCGACGGGCTCAAGGACGGCTGGGAGGTCCTGGTCTACGAGTCCGATCCCTTCGACCCGGACACCGACGACGACGGCCTCCTGGACGGCGAGGAGCATGACCTCATCAGCCAGCCGGGGTATTCCTGCCTCGACCCCACCTTCGACGACTCGGACTTCGACGGCCTCTCCGACGGCGCCGAGGTCGCGGCCGGCGCGGACTCCCTCCCCTGCCTTCCCGACTCCGACGGGGGCGGGGTCTTCGACATCGTGGAGATCCACGACGGCACCGATCCCATGGATCCGGGGGACGACGCGGCGGACGGGGACGGGGACGGCCTCTCCGACGGGTACGAGCTGGACGTCACGGGGACGGACCCGGCCGACCCGGACACCGATGGGGACGGCCTGGACGACGGGGAGGAGCACCTCCCCCTGGAGGACCACCTGGTCACGGACCCCCTGGACGCGGACACCGACGACGACGGCCTCCTCGACGGCAGCGAGGGGGGAGTCTGGAACGGCAACGGCACGAGCTACGGCCCCGACCCGACGAAGACCGACTCCGACGACGACGGCCTGAACGACGGCCTCGAGAAGGGCCTCTCGTCGCCGGAGATCTCCCCCAAGGATCCCGACGCGACGGACCTCGGGATCTTCCAGGCCGACCTGGATCCGGGCACCACCACGGAGCCGCGGCACCCGGACTGGGACCAGGACACCCTGAAGGACGGCGAAGAGGACGAGAACTCCAACGGCCTGGTGGACCCCGGGGAGACCGACCCGAACGTCTATGACACCGACGGGGACGGCATCGACGACGGCTGGGAGTCGGCCTACAAGCTCCCCGGGACCTGCGTCGAGGCGCCCCTGGGCCCCCTGGATCCCCTGGACCCCACCGACGGGGGCCAGGACAACGACGGCGACGGCCTCACCAACTTCCAGGAGTACCAGCTCGCCAAGATCGTCCTCGGACAGGTGATCAAGAACCAGACCAATCCCTGTGACCCGGACACCGACGGGGACGGCCTGGAGGACGGCCTCGAGGACGCCAACGGCAACGGGAAGTGGATGCCCCTCCTGGAGACCAACCCCCTCCAGCCCGACACCGACGGGGACGGCCTCATGGACGGCACCGAGGACGCGGACCACGACGGCGCGGTGGACGCAGGGGAGACGGATCCCCTGGACCCGGACACCGACGGGGACGGCCTCACCGATGGTGAGGAGGTCAACCTCCTGGGCACCGACCCGCTGAACCCGGACACCGACGGGGACGGCCTCGGGGACGGCCTCGAGGTGGGCAAGGCCGGGGACGCGAACCCGGGCTCCAAGACCAACCCCCACATGGTGGACACCGACGGGGACGGCCTCGAGGACGGCCAGGAGGACGCAGACCACGACGGCGCGGTGGGCCCCGGGGAGACCAACCCCAACAAGGCGGACACCGACGGGGACAAGCTCCCCGACGGGGTGGAGGACGGCAACGGCGACGGGATCTGGCAGCCGGAGCTGGGGGAGACGGATCCCCTGGACAAGGACAGCGACGACGACGGGCTCTGGGACAGCCACGAGGACAAGAACAAGGATGGGGACATGGATCCCGGGGAGACCGACCCCAACAAGGCGGACACCGACGAGGGCGGCGTCTCCGATGGGGTCGAGGTCTTCAGCGACGGCACGGATCCCCTGGATCCCCTGGACGACTTCACAGCGGACCCCGACGGGGACGGCCTCATCAACGCGGTGGAGGTGGCCATCGGCACCGAGACCCTGAACCCGGACTCCGACGGGGACACCATCCCCGACGGCGTGGAGGTCGGTCCGGACGTCGAGGCCCCCCGGGACTGGGACGGGGACGGGACCATCGACGCGCTGGACACCGACTCCGACGACGACGGGATCCCCGACGGGACCGAGGCCGGCGACGCGGACCTCGACACCCCGCCGGTGGACAGCGACGGGGACGAGGTCCCGGACTATCTGGACGGGGACTCCGACAACGACGAGATCCCCGACGCGGTGGAGTGGCTCGGGGACGCAAACTTCGACGGCGTGCCCGACCCCGACGCGGACGGCGACGGGACCTGGAACCACCTGGACGAAGACTCCGACGACGACGGGAAGCTTGACCTCATCGAGGGCACCGGCGACGCGGACCAGGACCAGATCCCCAACTACCTCGACCCAAACGACGACGACGGCCCGCAGACGGACAGCGACGGGGACGGCCTGACCAACGAGGAGGAGCTGACCGGCGGCACCAACCCCTTCGACCCGGACACCGACGGGGACGACCTGGGGGACTACGAGGAGGTCCACGGCCCCACGGATCCCCTGGATGCGGACTCCGACGACGACGGCCTCCCCGATGGCGCCGACGGCCTCGCCGACGGCGACGACGACGGCCTGGTGGACGCCCTGGACCCCGACGCGGACGACGACGGCCTCTTCGACGGCACCGAGCGCGGGATCACCGCACCCCGGGCCCCGGCCACGGTGACCATCGAGGTGAACGGGGTGGAGCTGGTCTACGAGCTGGCCGGCACCGACGTGGCCCGGGGGGTCTTCCAGGCGGATCAGGACCCGGACACCCTCACGGATCACACCCTCGCGGACAGCGACGGGGACGGCGCGGACGACGGCGCCGAAGACTGGAACCACGACGGCAGCCTCGACACCGGCGAGAGCGCCGCGGACGACCCCGAGGACACCCGGACGGTGATGGACCTGGACGGGGACGGCCTCGCGGACGAGGAGGAGCTCCTCCTCGGGGTCATGAGCCCCGACGGGGACCAGGACGATGACGGCCTCGCGGACGGCGCGGAGCACAACTGGCGGGACGACACCGACGGGGACGGCCTCCGGAACTGGCAGGACCCCGACAGCGACGGGGACGGCCTCCCCGACGGCCTCGAGGAGGGGCTGGCGGCCCCGGGCCTCCCGGCGTGGACCCACCTCCTCGTCGGGAACTTCCGGCCGGACGCGGACCCCACGACCCGGACCCGGATGCTCCTCCCCGACGTGGACGGCGGCGGCGCGCCCGACGGCCTCGAGGACCTGAACCTCAACGGCATGGTGGACGACGGCGAGGGAGACCCCCTCGACCCCTCCGATGACAGCGACGGCTTCGAGGACCAGGATCTGGACGGTGTCCCGGACGCGCAGGAGGCGGTCCTGGGGACCGACCCCCTCGATCCCGACTCCGACGATGACGGCCTCGCGGACGGGAGCGAGGTGAACCGGACCACCGACGCGGATCGGGACGGCCTCAACGGGGCCCTGGACCCGGACAGCGACAACGACGGCCTCCTGGACGGCACCGAGGCGGGCCTCGTCGTGGCCCAGACCGGGGGCACGGATCCCGACGCGGGGACCTTCGTCGCCGACGCGGATCCCTCCACTGTGACCTTTGTCGCCGCCCGGGACACCGACGGCGACGGGATCTCCGACGGCTCTGAGGACACCAACAAGGACGGCGCGGTGGACCCGGACGAAGGGGACCCCCTGGATCCCGGAGTGCACGGGTGCACCGACACCGACAAAGACGGCCTCTGCGACGCGGAGGAGTTGCTCGCGGGCCTGGACCTCCTGGACAGGGACCGGGACGACGACGGCGTCGCGGACGGGGATGAGCACAACTGGAACCAGGACACCGACGGCGACGGGGTGATCAACGCCATGGACCCGGACAGCGACGGGGACGGCCTCTCCGACGGCCTGGAGCTGGGCGTCACCGCGCCGATCCCCATCTCCACCTCCGAGTGGGGGGACGCGGTCCTGGGCACGGATCCCATCGCGGAGTCCTGGGTGCCCGACGCGGACCCGACGATCACCACCTGGATGCTCGTGGCGGACTCGGACCGTGGGGGGGAGGACGACGATCAGGAGGATCTCAACGGCGACGGCGCCGTGGATCCCGGCGAGACCGACCCGTCGGACCCCACGGACGACGGCGACATCGACCCCGACCTGGACGGTGACGGGATCCCCAACGACGTGGAGTGGGCGATCGGCACCGATCCCTTCAACGCGGACTCCGACGGGGACACGATCCCCGACGGCGTAGAGGTCGGCGAGGACCTGGAGAACCCCCTGGACACCGATGACGACGGGATCATCGACGCGCTGGACGAGGACTCGGACGACGACTCGATCCCTGACGCGGTGGAGGCCGGGGACGACGACCTGGTCACCCCTCCGGTGGACTCGGACGGGGACGGCCTCCCGGACTACCGGGATCTGGACTCCGACGCGGACGGCCTCACGGACAGCGTGGAGGCGAACGTCTACGGCACCGATCCCACGAAGGCGGACACCGACGACGGCGGTGCGGGGGACTGGCTCGAGACCCAGATCCACAACTCCAACCCCCTGAACCCTTCAGACGACTGGATGGGCTGGCTGGAGCCCGACGCGAAGATCCAGGGCGGCGCGGGCTGCGGCACCGCCGCGATCCCCGTTTCCCCCTGGATCCTCCTCGCGGCGGTCCTCCTGCTGGCGGCCCTGCGGGCCCGCCGCTGGGCCGCGCCGATCCTGGCCCTGGCCGTCCTCCTGACCCCTGCCGCGGCCCGGGCCGATTTCCACCCCGACGCGACCAACGCCTCCATCCCCGGGAACCTGTTCCACCCGACCTTCGACGACTCGGGGGTGTTCTCGGTGCACGGGGTGGACATCCCGGAGCACCTGGAGGTGCGCGGGATCCTCTGGACCCAGGGCCTCTACCGGCCCCTGGTGGTGACCCGGGACGGGGAGGTCCTTCGCAGGCTCCTGGATGATCGCTACGAGCTGGGGGTCGCCGCGGCCCTGGGCTTTCTGGGCTGGTTCGAGGTGGGCGTCTCCGCACCCTTCGTGGTCCACCAGACCGGTCAGTATGCCGGCCAGAAGCTCGGCGCGGTCACGTCCGCGGGGATGGGGGACATGCTGTTCCACCTCAAGGGCCGGGTGGTGAAGCCCGAGTGGTTCGGCGTCGGGGTGGCGATCTCCACCAGCGTCAGCGCGCCCACGGGGGACGCCGGGGCCTACATGGGGGTTGACGGCGTCGCCTGGCGCTCGGACCTGATCCTCGACGGCTCCCTCGGCGGGAACTTCCGCATGATCGGGAGCCTCGGCTACCTCATGCAGCCCCACACGCCGATCTTCAACATCGAGGACGACGACAAGATCCTCCTGGGCCTCGGCGCGGAGTACGCGCCCCCGGACTGGTTCGAGGCGGGCTTCGAGCTGGTGCACTGGGCCTCCGGGACCCGGCCCTACCAGAAGGTCGAGGAGATCGGCCTGGAGGCCATCGCCGCGGCCCGGTTCAAGTGGAGCAAGCTCGTGGCCTTCGCCGGCGCGGGCGCGGGCCTCGCACCGGGGTACCAGGTCCCCGCGTGGCGGTGGTTCGTGGGGGTCGGGGTCCGCCACAAGCCCGACCCGGACCGGGATCGGGACGGGATCCCCAACGTCACGGACCGGTGCCCCGACGAGGCCGAAGACCCGGACGGCTTCAAGGACAAGGACGGCTGTCCGGACCCGGACAACGACGGGGACGGCATCCTGGATCCGGCAGACCAGTGCCCCAACGATCCCGAGGACAAGGACTACTTCGAGGACGAGGACGGCTGCCCGGACCCGGACAACGACGGGGACGGCATCCCTGACACCGATGACCAATGTCCCAAGAAGGCCGAGGACATGGACGGCTTCGAGGACGCGGATGGCTGCCCGGATCCGGACAACGACGGGGACGGGATCCTGGACCCCGACGACCAGTGTCCGCTGGAGAAGGAGACCTTCAACGACTTCGAGGACGAGGACGGCTGCCCGGACAAGAAGCTGGCCGAGTACAAGGAGGAGTCCAAGGAGATCAAGATCCTGGAGAGGGTCCACTTCCGCTTCATGTCCTCGGAGATCATGAAGGAGAGCTTCCCGATGCTGGATCAGGTGGTGGCCCTCCTGAAGGGGCACCCGGAGATCGCGCGGATCCAGATCGAGGGACACACGGACAAGACCGGCCCCCGGGACATCAACACGCAGCTCTCCCAGGCCCGGGCCGAATCGGTGATGGCCTACCTGGTGTCCAAGGGCATCGCGGCGGGCCGCCTTGAGGCCAAGGGCTACGGCTGGACCCGTCTCATCGACTACCGCAGCGGCCCCGAGGCCAACCAGAACAACCGCCGCGTCGAGTTCAAGGTTCTCGAATACGCGCCCGCTTCGAATCTTTAAGGCATGACCCACGAACTCCTCAGCGGGCTCAATCCGGCCCAGGCGCGCGCTGTCTCCTGGGACGGGGGCCCCCTCATGGTCCTGGCCGGCGCGGGGACCGGGAAGACCCGGGTGGTGACCCGGCGCATCGCGTGGCTGATCCGGGAGACGGGCGTCCCTCCGTGGGCCCTCCTGGCCATGACCTTCACCAACCGGGCGGCGCGGGAGCTGCGGGGCCGGGTGGACCAGCTCCTGGGCGGCGAGGACCACGCGGTGACCGCGGGGACCTTTCACTCCACCGCGGTGCGCTTCCTGCGGGGCTTCGCCCCCCGGGTGGGCTACGACGCGGGGTTCACGATCATCGACGGGGACGACCAGCTCCGCCTGCTCAAGCGCCTCTTCAAGGAGTCCGAGCCCCACCTCTCCGCCAAGGAGGCGGACACCCACGGGAAGGCCGTGCGGCGCCTGGTGGAGGAGTGGGCCCGGGAGGGGCACCGCCTGGCCCGGGGCGAGGGGCCGGCGGTGGACGACAAGCAGGGCTGGCTCCTGCCGGTGGTCCGCAGGTACGATGCGGCCAAGCGCTCGAGCCAGCTCATGGACTTCAACGACCTCCTCCTCTATCTCCTGGAGGTCCTGCGGGACGACGACGAGGCCCGCAGGATGCTGGCCGGCCGGTTCCGCCACGTCCTGGTGGACGAGTTCCAGGACACCAACGGGGTCCAGTTGGCGATCGTGAAGCTCCTGGTCGGGGACGGGGGCGGCCTCACGGTGGTGGGGGACGACGACCAGTCGATCTACGCGTGGCGGGGGGCGCGGGTGGAGAACCTCCTCCACCTGGATCGGGAGTACCCGGGGCTGACGGTGATTCCCCTGGAGGAGAACTACCGCTCGACCCAGACGATCCTCACCGCGGCGTACCACGCGATCCGCAAGAACCCCCACCTCCAGGAGAAGCGCCTGTTCACCAACCAGGGCCAGGGCGAGCCGATCCAGGTCCTCGCGTGCGACTCCGAGGCCGACGAGGCGGACAAGGTCGCCCGGGAGGTCGCCCGGATCCGGCGGGGGGGGATCCCGGCCAACGAGATCGCGGTGTTCTACCGCACCAACGCCCAGTCCCGGCACTTCGAGGTGCAGCTCCGCAAAGCGAAGATTCCCCACAAGGTCGTCGGGGGGCAGCGCTTCTTCGAGCGCAAGGAGGTGAAGGATCTCCTGGCCTTCGCGCGCCTGGTGGAGAACCCGGCGGACCGGGTCGCGTTCGAGCGGGTGGTCAACGTCCCGCCCCGGGGGATCGGCGACAAGACCGTCACTGAAGTCCTCGCCGCCCTCGCGGCTCCCGAGCCCCCCCCCGTGATGGACGCCGCCCGGGCCTACGCAGAGGCCAAGGGGGGCCGCGCCGGGGGCGCCGTGAAGCGCTTCGTCCAGCTCCTCGATGGGCTGGGGGAGATCGCCGCGGGCGGGGATCTCCTCGAGCTGTTCAGAGCAATTCTGGAGAAGACCGGCTATCTGGCACGGCTCCAGGAGGAGGGGTCCCTCGAGGCCGAGGGGCGCCTGGAGAACCTCGGCTCCCTGGTGAGCTCCGTGGCGGAGTTCGAGGCCCAGGAGCCCGAGCCGAGCCTCCGGGGCTACCTGGAGTCGGTGTCCCTCCAGACGGACCAGGACGAGTGGGACGAGGGGGAGGGCCAGGTCGCCCTCATGACGGTCCACGCGGCCAAGGGGCTGGAGTTCGACGCGGTCTTCGTCACGGGCCTCGAGGACGGCCTCTTCCCCCACCTCTGGAGCATGGAGGACCGGGGGGTCGAGGAGGAGCGCCGCCTCTTCCACGTCGCGATCACCCGGGCCCGCAAACACCTCTGGTTCAGCCACGCGAGGACCCGGTCCCGCTTCGGTCAGTGGCAGTACGCGGTGGTGAGCCCCTTCCTGGAGGACCTCCCCCGGGAGCTCCTCGCGGGGGGCCGGCCCCGTCGCCGCGTCTCCCTCAACGCCCGCCTCGACGAGGAGCGCGCCTGGGTGGACTATTCCACCTCCCAGGTCTCCCCCGAGGACGAATAGAAGGCCGCAGGTCTTTGTGGGAGGCCCGTCCACGGGCCGATTCTTCAGCTCTACTCAACCATATCGGGGCGTGGACGCCCCTCCCACAGCTCAGAGATACAGAGGTTCGCCGGTTGCGTCGAAGCGACGCACGAAGATCCCCCAGCCGTCGCCGTCCTGGTTGTCGTGGCTCTCCCAGGCGAGGACGAAGGAGCCGTCGGAGAACCCGGCACAGGCGGGGTCCTGCTGTTCCTGGTTCCACTGCACGTTTGCCTGGAACTCCCCGCCGGTGTGGACGCCGATGGAGGTCAGGCGCTGGAAGAAGACGCCCTTGGAGTTTCCGTCCTGGCCGTTGGACTGCCAGGCGACGACGTAGCCGCTGCCCGCGGGCACGGCGTAGGGGAACTGCTGGTCGCTGCCCAGGGTCGTGTTCACCAGGACGTCCCCACCCAGGGCCTGTCCGGCGCCGGAGAAGCGCCGCGCGCCCACGCCGCTGCCGTCCACGCCGTTATCGACGTTGCCGCTCCAGGTCACGAGGAATGCGCCGCTGGACAGGGACGTCGCTGTGGGGAAATCCTGGTTGCCCGCGCCGCTCGCGTTCACCTGGAACTCGGAGCCGGACTTCGAGCAGGTGTTCGTGAGACGCTGGCCGAAGATCCCCCACCCGTTGCCGTCCTGGTCCTTGCTCGCCCAGGCCGCTACCGCGCCGCCGCCGAGGGGGGCCAGGGTCGCAGACCGCTGCTGGTCATCCGTCTCGGAGTTCACCCGCTGCTGGCTCGACAGGACGGCGCCGTCCAGGGAGAAGGCCCGGCACCAGATCCCGTCGTCGTCGGAGTTCCCCTCGCCGTGCCAGACCACGAGGAAGCCCGCGTCGGTCGCCGCAGGGACCGGGGCGAGCTGATCTCCCTCATGGAAGAAGTTTACGGCGAAGCTGCCGCCGTCTGCAGCACCGTCGGCGCCCACAAACCGGGCGAAGACCCCGTAGCCGCTCCCGTCCGGGGCCTGGTTCTTGCTGACCCAGGTCACCACGAAGCGGTCATCGGAGAGGGCCGCTGCCCGGGGGTCCATCTGGATGTCCGCGGCGTGGACGTTGATCTGGAGCTCCGGCGCGACGGGGGTCCCGTCGGGACCGAAGAGCCGGCCGAAGACGCCGAAGTCGTCGCCGTCCTGGTTCTTGCTCTCCCAGACCACCAGGAACTGGCCCTGGGCATTCACCGCAACGTCGGGATCCAGCTGATCGCTGGTCGCGGTGGCGTTCCCCTGGAACTCGGTGAGCTGGCCGTCGGTGCAGCCGTCCCAGGGGGTGGCGTTGAAGTCGTCGCACTGGTCCCCGGGGGGCGGACAGAGGTCTCCGATGCAGACCTGGTCCGGGTCGCACGCGCCGCAGGTGCTGCCGCAGCCGTCCGCGCCGCAGTCCTTGCCCGCGCAGGCCGGGGTGCAGCAGGCGCCGTCCGCGCAGACCTGGATGCTCGGCGCGCAGCAGGTCCCGTCGCAGCTCACCGAGTCCGGGACGCAGACGCAGGTGAAGGCGGGCGCGCAGACCTCGTGGAGCCCGCAGTCGCCACAGGTCCCGACGCAACCGTCCCCGCCGCAGGATTTCCCATCACAATCAGGCTGGCAGACGCAGAACCCGTCCACGCAGAGAGCCTGGGTCCCAGCGCAGTCGCCGCAGTCGCCGCCGCAGCCGTCGTCGCCGCACTCCTTGCCCGTGCAGTTCGCGGCCGCCGCGCAGCAGCCCCCCTGGAAGCAGACATCCCCCACCCCGCAGGAGGTCCCGTCCTCGAGGACGGTCCAGGCCTCCTGAGCCGTCGCGGGCTTGCAGGCCTCGCAGGGGTTGAGCGGGTTCTCGGTCCCCGAGGGCACGCAGGTCCCGTCGAGGAGGCAGAAGAAGGGCCCGATCGTGGCCACGCAGAGGCCGCCGAGGCAGGCGTCCGCGGTGCAGGAGAGCCCGTCGTCGCACGCGCCGCAGCTGCCCCCGCAGCCGTCGGGGCCGCAGTCCTTCCCGTCGCAGGCGGGCTGGCAGATGCAGGCGCCGCCGAGGCACGCGTCCTGGCCGGTGCAGACCCCGCAGTCGCCGCCGCAGCCGTCGGGGCCGCACTCCTTGCCCGCGCAGAGGGGCTGGCAGATGCAGAGGCCGCTCTCGCACGCGTCCTGGCCCGTGCAGGCGCCGCAGAGGCTGCCGCAGCCGTCGTCGCCGCAGTCCTTGCCCGTGCAGTCCGGCGCACAGCAGGCGTCGCCATGGCAGATCTCCAGGGGGACGCAGCAGCCGCCGCCGCAGGCGGCCCCTCCTGCAGCGCACTCGCAGAACCCCTCCTCCGTACAAGCCTCGTTGATCTCGCAGGCGCCGCAGCTGCCGCCGCAGCCGTCGGGGCCGCAGTTCTTCCCGCCGCAGTCGGGCTGGCAGACGCAGGCGCCGTCCGCGCAGGCGTCCTGGCCGGTGCAGGCTCCGCAAGCCCCTCCGCAGCCGTCGGGGCCGCAGTCCTTCCCGTCACAGTCCGGCTGACAGACGCAGAGGCCCACCAGGCACAGGTCCTGGAGGCCGGCGCAGATCCCGCAGTCGCCGCCGCAGCCGTCGGAGCCGCAGTTCTTTCCGCCGCACGCGGGGAAACAGCAGGCGCCAACGTGGCAGACCTGGCCGGACTCGCAGCACGCGCCGCCGCAGGGGAGGCTCTCGACGCCGCAGGCGCAGAGCCCGTCGGCTCCGCAGGTCTCGCTTGGGTCGCAGACCCCGCAGACCCAGCCGCAGCCGTCGTCGCCGCAGTCCTTGCCCGCACAGTTGGCGACGCCGTCGCAGCAGGCGCCCTGCCAGCAGGTCGCGGTCGCGCCGCAGGGGACGCCGTCCTCCCGGGGGGTCCAGGCCTCCTGGTCCGTGGCGGGCTTGCACTTCTCGCAGGGGTTCACGAGGTTCTCCGCGCCGGAGATGACGCAGAGCCCGTCGATGAGGCAGAAGTACGGGCCGATCGGGGACACGCAGAGGCCGCCGTCGCAGGCGTCGTCGGTGCAGGAGACGACGTCGTCGCAGGCGCCACAGGACCCGCCGCAGCCGTCGGCACCGCACTCCAGGCCGTCGCACCCGGGCTGGCAGGCGCAGAGGCCGGCGACGCATGCGTCCTGATCCCCGGTGCATGAACCGCAGGTACCGCTGCAGCCGTCGCCACCGCAGGTCTTCCCGGCGCAGTCCGGCGTACAGCACATCCCGCCGAGGCAGAGGGCTCCGTCCAGGCAGCCACAGTCCGCCGGGCAGGTCTCGCAGGTCTCGAACCCTTCGCAGGCGCCGTTGCCGCAGGTGCAGCCCGGGAGGTCCGTGCAGAAGGCCACGCAGATGTCTCCGCAGCAGCTGCCCGCGGCGAAGCAGCCGTCGTCGCAGTCACAGTTTGCCCCGGTCTCACCGCAGCGCCCCTCGCAGGAGAGGGAATCCCCAAGGGGGATACACTGGCCCGCCTCGCAGACCAGGAGCTCGTCGCAGGCCCCGCAGTCGCCACCGCAGCCGTCGTCGCCGCAGATCTTGCCGTCGCAATCCGGTGTGCAGATCGTGTCCGGGTCCACCGCGTCCTGGAGGTCGTCTCCGTCCAGGGGTTCGACGGTATCCACCGTGTCCACAGGGTCCACGGTGTCCTGTAGAACCGGGTCCGTGACGTCCCCCGCGTCGTCCGTCGTGTCCTGCGTGTCCGGGGTGTCCAGCAGCTCCGGGGTGTCCGTGGGGTCGGGCGTATCGTTGAAGAGGTCCGCTGCGGTCTCGCCACCGATCCCGTCCGCCGCGTCGGGCGCCGCGGTGTCCGGGACGTCCTCGCCCGGGAGGGGCTCCACGGTGAAGTCCACGGAGGTGTCGAGGCAGCCAGCCGCGCAACCCAGCAGCACCGCTACGATGAAGGACCTGCTCAGGTGGTGGGATGTCCGCATGGTCGCCTCAGAAGCTGAATGTGGTGGTCAGGCCGGCGCCCCCGGGCAGGGCCCAGGGTTGCACGGTCTGCACCGTCGTGTCTGCGTCCCCGCTCCGGGCCAGATCCAGGCCGATGAGCACCGCGGAGGCAGCGATCGCCGCGCCGCCCACGCCCCAGAGCGCGTAGCTCGAGATCTGCACGGGGGTGACCTTGCTGGCCACCCTGCTGTTCCACTCCTTCGTGGCCTCCGTCTCCTTGCCCATGGGGACCGCGCCGTCGAGGTGGTATTGATCGTCGAGCCAGCCCCGGTAGGCGCCACGCTGGTCGTCCAGGTTCTCCCCGGCGAGCCACCAGGTCACGCCGCCCCCCGCAACGGCCGCAACGCCCCCCGCGAGGAGGGCCCACGTCCACGGGGCCACCCGGGGCTCCGGCGGCGGGGGCGCGGTCACCGGCGCCCGCACATCCTTCGTCAGGGTGCCGCGGGAGGGCACCTCCACCTCGCCGATCCAGCGCTGGAGCCCGCCCACCCGGGACTCAACGACGTGGGGCCCTGCGGTGGTCTCGATCTCCACGTCGCCCACGCCCTGGACCACGCCGTCCACCAGGAGCTCCGCGGCCGGGTCCGCCCGGAGCACCAGGATGCCCAGGCCCTCGGGAAGGGGGAGGGACAGGGTCACCGTTTGGGTCTGTTCGTCGACGGTGAAGTTACGGGCTGCGGCTTCCCGGTTCGGTGCGGTCACCCGCACCAGGTGGTCGCCACGCAGGAACCACCACTCCATCGGGGTGCGGTACGCGTAGCCGTGCCGGTCGGTGGAGAAGCGCACGGTGGTGCCGTCCAGCTCCCCCTCGAGGTGCACCTTGGTGTGGCTCCCACCCATGGCGGTCTCCACCTCGCCGACCCACGTGAGGAGTTTTTGACTCTTTCCACCGCCGGAGAGCTCCCAGGCCTGGGTCAGGTGCCACCAGGCCTCGGGGAGGCGGCCGAGCTTCTGGAAGTTGCGGCCGATGTTCTTGTGAAACACCCAGCGGAACTCGTAGTCGGTCCCGGTCTCCGCGAGGAGCGTGAGCCAGATGCCGATGGCCGGATCCAGGTCCCCCTCCTTGGAGAGGCGGATCGCCTCGTTGTTCTGCGTCGCGACCGACGTCGCGTCGTCTGCGTGGGCGGCGTTCGCCGTGAGGAGGAAGAACGCGAGGAAGGCTCTCACCATGGGTCGCTCCAGCACAGAAATATCGAACTCGTCTTCTCCCAAGTTTAGGCTGAGATCCGGATTGTTCAATATTTCGGCGTATGAAGTGGGTTCTTCGTTATCGAGGTTGGGTCCGAGGGGCCAACACGCAAGGCCGAACCCCCCGCTCCGGTCGCACGGCTTCGCCGGGCTCCCTTCTCTCCCCCCTCGGGGGGGCGAGGGGGGTCTTGATGGAACCGCCAACTTACGTTTCGGGGGGCCAACCTCCCCCCCGTCGCCCGAGGGCGACGTCGCCCCCAATGGGGGCGATTTTACCGTGCATGCTGTGACGTTCGGGAGGGCATCGGGAGGGTGCCGAGGCCCTCGGTGGGTTGCACTTGGCACGGGAAAAAATCTCCCCTTTGGGGAGGTGAGCTGCGAAGCAGCGAGGAGGGGGAGGACCCTCGGCACCGTACACGCCAAGCTCCCAGTCACTCGCCAATCCGCTGGTCTCTCCAGACCCTGGTCGTTGCCCGGAAATCTGGTGGCCTGGCACCGCCCCCCCGGCACGGGGGGGAGGAGCGGAGCGAGGCGGCAGCCGAGCGCAGCGCCGGGAGGGGGGGGCCCGGGGGAGGCCGGTCTACCCCCCGAGGGGGATCTCGGTGTACTCGTCCTCGCCCGGGTCCTTCTTCGGTGGATCCTCCTTCGGTGGATCCTCCTTCGGCGGATCCTCCTTGGGTGGGTCCTTCCTGCGGGGGTCCTTCCTGGGCAGGTCCTTCGTTTCGGGGACGTCTTCCTGGAGGGTGTCCGGCGTGGGCACGGTCTCCGGCGGGACATCCACAGGGACCGTGTCCTCGACGGGGGCGACCTCGGGGGGGAGGTCCTCCGGGGTGAGGTCCGGCGCAGGCGCGACCTCGGGCGGTGCGTCCGGTGGCGGAGCATCGGGAGGGTCCACGACGTCTGCGACGTCCACGGGCGCCACGGTGTCCACCTGGATGACCGGTGCGGGCGACCCGGCCACGGCGGCGTCCCGCGTCACGGTGACGTCATCGGCCGGCGTCGGCGCAGCGACCCATGGCTGCCACACCCCGAGGCCCACCAGGCCGAGGGCGGCCACCAACACCAGGGCCCCGACGAGGAACCCCCGGCGGTGGTCCGCGCGGAAGGCCCCCGGCAGGGTGGAGTCGTCGTCCTCGGGGTCCTCGACGATGGCGCCATTCTCCCAGCCGTCGATCGTTCGCTCCTCGATCTCCTGCACGAGGCGGTCGACCTTCTCGGTGTTGAAGAGCGCCGTGGACGAGACGCCCTCGCCGGCCTGGCTCTCCTCCGGGTCCACCCAGGTCTGCGCGACGGGGACGGAGTCCGCCGCACCCCGTGGCGCAATGAAGGGGTCCTCGTCGAGGTCCTGGCCGAACCCGGTGTCGCTGTCCTCGCCGATCGCGTCCATGAGCGCGGTGGCGAAGGCCTCCGCGGACGGAGGCCGGTCGTCGGGCCGCTTCTCCAGGGCCCAGCGCACCGCGGTCTCGAGGGCCGCGGGGACCTGGACCGCGGGGTTCTTCTCCGCAAAGGGTGGCGGGGGCCTCTGGACGTGGTCCATGAGCACCGAGACCGTGGACTCCCCGCAGAAGGGGGCCTCGCCCATGAGCATCTCGTAGAGCATCACGCCGAGGGAGTAGAGGTCCGTGCGGTGGTCCACCTCGAGGTTGTTGGTCTGCTCCGGGCTCAGGTAGCGGGGGGTGCCGAAGATCAGGCCGGTCTGGGTCTTGGTCTGGTTCTCACCCCGGACCTTGGCGATGCCGAAGTCGAGGATCTTCGCGTGGTCCTGGCCCCGCTTCCCCCGGGTGATGATCACGTTCTCCGGCTTCATGTCCCGGTGCCAGATCCCGTGGCGGTGGGCCTCCTGGAGGGAGTGGCAGCACTGCACGACCAGGCGCACGGCGCGGGGGTAGGGGACGGTCCGCTCGGCCAGCAGAAGATCCGCGAGGGACACCCCCTGGAGCAGCTCCATGGTGAAGTACATCTGCCCGTCGGGGGTCAATCCGAAGTCGTGAATGGTGACCGTGTGCGGGCTCGTGAGCCTGCTGGCGGACTTGGCCTCCTGGAGGAAGCGCCGGATCATGTCCGTGTCCTCGGAGAGGTCCCGCCGCATGACCTTGAGGGCCACGTCCCGGTCCAGGTAGGCCTGGCGCGCCCGGTAGACCACCCCCATGCCGCCCCGGCCGAGGACGTCGGTGATGGTGTAGCGCCCGTCCACCACCACGCCGACGAGGTTCGAGACCATGATGGGCGTGAGGGGGCCTGCACACACCGGGCAGGTGTCCAGGTCGGTCTTGACCTCCTCCCCGCACCTCGCGCAGAACTTCTTTGTGGTCGTGCTCACGGAACCAATCATAGTCCATACCTCTTGGATTTCAATTGTTCTGGCGGACGTCCCCGCTGCTTGACCCGGCGGGTTCGTGGCCGGTAGGATCGGGCCCACGGGAGGGAGCGGTGGAGGCGTCCAAGATCCTCGACGACATGCGCAAGCTCTTCAGCGCCGGCCAGATCGGCAGCGACGGGCCGACCCGCACCACCTACGGGGCCGATCTCTGGCCTCGGGCCCAGATCTGGAAGCAGGGCGGAGAGTTCTCCCGGTACCGGGGGGCCTGCGTGGTCTGGCCCGAGTCCCGGGTAGACGTGGAGCGGGCCGTAGGCTGGTGCCACGACGAGCGGGTGCCCCTGGTCCCCATCGCCGGCGGCTCCGGGGTCTGCGGCGGCGCGATCCCCCTCGAGGGAGGCGTCCAGCTGGATCTCAAGCGCCTGCGCGGCCTGACCGTGGACCGGGAGCAGATGGAGATCGAGGTGGAGCCCGGCGCCAACGGGCTCCTCCTGGAGGAGCGCCTCCAGCGCATGGGCCTCACCCTGGGCCACCATCCCTCGTCCATCGCGTGCTCCACCGCGGGGGGCTGGGTCGCCACCCGCTCCGCGGGGCAGTACTCGAGCCGCTACGGCAAGATCGAGGACATGGTCTCGGGCCTCGAGGTGGTCACCCCCGGCCGGGGCGTCGTCCGCACCGGGGTCCTGGGGGGGGCGGGCCCGGCAGATCCCTGGAACCAGATCTTCACGGGCTCCGAGGGCACCCTCGGCGTGATCACCCGCGCCCGCCTCCGGGTCCACCGGGCCCCGGAGGCCATGGACTTTCGGGGCTGGGGCTTCCGCAACCCCCGGGACGGCCTCGCGTGCATGCAGCGGATCATGCAGTCCCGCCTCCGCCCCGCGGTGGTGCGCCTCTACGACCCCTTCGACAGCGTCCTCGTGGGCTTCCACCGCAGCACCGACGACGGCCAGGACGTGGCCTTGGCGGCTGCGACCCACGGGGATCCCTGGATCGCCCGGGTCCTCGCACTGCTCTCCGGGGAGCTGGAGGACAAGGGGATGGTCCTCCTCCTGCGGCGCCCCGAGCTCCTCAACCGGGTGGCCCACTGGCTGCCGGTCCCCTGTCTCCTGGTGATGGGGGACGAGGGCCCGGCGGACGAGGTGCCGCGCTCCCTGGACGCGATGTCGGTCCTCGCCCGGGAGCAGGGCGGAAAGGACCTCGGCGCGGCCCCCGGGTGGGCCTGGTACCGGAACCGCCACAACGTCTCCTACAAGCAGAGCAAGATCTTCATGCGGGGCGCGTTCGTGGACACCATGGAGGTCGCGACCACCTGGGAGCAGGTGCACCGGCTCTACCGCAAGGTGGTGGAGGCCCTGTCCCCCCACGTCTTCGTCATGGCCCACTTCTCCCACGCCTACGCGGAGGGCTGCTCGATCTACTTCACCTTCGTGGGCTACCGACGCAAGGCTGCGGAGCGGGAGCGCCTCTATCGTCGGGCCTGGCGCCAGGGGCTGGACGTGGTGGCCCGTTACGGCGGCACCATCAGCCACCACCACGGCGTCGGGGTCCACAAGATGGGCGCGATGCCTCGGGAGCTGCCCGGGGGCGCGCAAGTGTTCAAGGCCCTCAAGCAGGTCCTCGACCCCCGCGGGGTCATGAACCCGGGCAAGCTCTGGTTCGAGGGGGAGGAGTGAGCGTGGAGCGGCGGACCACCCACGCGGCCCTGCGCCGGGACCTCCAGCGGGTCCTCCCGCACCACCGGATACAGGGCACCCGGGACCGGGGAAGAGGGATCATCGTGCGCCCGGAGAAGCCCGGAGAGCTCCAGCAGATCATCCGGATCGCCTGGGACGCGGAGGTCCCGGTCCTGCCCATGGGCCTCTCCCACAAGGCGGTTCAGCTCGAGGAGCTCCACCTGCGGCTGGATCTCGAGGGGCTCAGCCGGATCCTCGAATACGACGCCTCCTCGGGCCTGGTCACGGTGCAGAGCGGGGTGACCCTCAAGGGGCTCGCAGACTGGCTCTCCAGCAAGAAGAAGATCTTCCCCGTGCACTGCATGGGCAACGACGGGATCCAGCTGTGGGAGTTCCTGTCCCAGCCCTGGGCCGGGGGCTACGGCCCCGCGACGGGGCACAAGCTCGACCAGGTGGTCGCGCTCTCCGCGCTCCTCCCCGACGGCGAGGAGATCACCTCCACGATCTCGCCCCGCCGGGCCGTGGGACCGGATCCCAGCCGCCTCCTCCTGTCCGGAGAGGGCCGGTTCGCCCTCCTCACCCGGGCGACCCTTCGGGTGGTGGACGCGCCGGTGCGGGTGGCGCGGCTCGTCTTCGGTGGTCCTCACATGGCCCGTCACCTCGACACCTTCTGGGCGTTGAGCGAGGCGACCCGCCCCACGGAGATCCGGATCATGGGCCGGCGCCGGTCCCTCACCGAGGGGGAGGAGGGGCCCTGGTACACGGTGCTGTGGAATCTCTGGGGCGAGGGCCGGGATCTCGTGCGACGCAAGGAGCTCGTGATCAAGGCCATGACCCCGGCCTTCTCCGCCCTGCACCTCCGGAACCCCTATGAGCTCGAGGGCACCTGTCCCCTCGCCGGTGCGGAGGGGGTCTATGCGGAGTACACCGCGCAGCGCAGGGATCTGCCGACCTTCTGCCGTCGCCTCTCGGACGCCCTGGCCGGCGGGCAGATCGAGGCCTTCCGGATCTTCGGCTTCCTGAACGGGGCCGTGTCCGTGGGCGCCCGCTGCGGCCCCGGGGACGCGGGCGGCGCGCTCCCGTCCTGGGTGGACGGGCTGGCCGAGGGGCTCCGTGGGGTTCACCCCGGCGTCGGCCCGCCCGGGACCCGGGAGCTCCAGGACGCGTTGGCGGAGGCCCTGGACCCCCGGGGGACCTTCTCCCTGGTCCACCGTCTCTGGTCCGGCGTGGTCGGGGCCGGCGCAAGGGGGACCGAATGAGATTCCATCCCGACCCCCGGGAGCTCGAGCTCTGTGCCTACTGTCCGGACCTCTGCCTGGCCCGGTGCCCTGTGTCCCTGGCCTCCGGGGACCTGACCCTGGCCCCCTGGGGCAAGCAATCCCAGCTCTGGCGCCATCTCCGCGGCGTTCCCTGGGGGGGCGAGCCCGGGATCCGCCCGCTGCACATGTGCCTCGGCTGCCTGGCCTGCCAGGAGATCTGTCGCCACGGCGTGGACGTCCCCGGGTCCCTCTTCGCTGGGCGGGATCTCGCCCGGCGGGAGGCTCCCGAGATCCGGATCGGCCGGCGGCAGGAGCCCGACGGCGAGGCCGCCGGGGCGCGCCTCCGGGACGAGGCCCCGGACTGGCGCTGGAGCCCCGACACGGAGGTCCTCCTCCTGGTGGAGGGGATCCCCCTGGAGGCCGGCGGCGACGCCTGGCTGCGGGGGGTCTTCGCGGCCCTGGACGCGCTGGGCGACGAGGCGGTGGGCGTCAATCCGGATTCGACCCTCGAGGCGGGCTGGCGGTACTGGGAGCGGGGGGATCTGGGCAGGGCCGAGTCCGCGGCGCGGCACCTCCACGCCCGGGCTGGTCGGTACCGCCGGATCCTGGCCGCCTCCCCCGAGGCGGCGAGCTTTGTCCAGCTGGGCTGGCCCCGGTGGGAGCTCTCGCGCCCCCAGGTGGTCCCCCTGACGGACTACGTCGCCGAGGCTGGGGCGCAGCTGCGTCCCCTCGTCGATCCTCCAGTGAGCGCCTGGCACGATCCCTGCCACCTGGTCCGATACCTGGAGGCCGGCGACGGGCCCCGTCGGGTCCTGGCGGCGCTCCTCGGGGACCGCCTCGTGGAGCTGCCGCGAACGCGCCGGGAGACCATCTGCTGCGGGGCGGGAGGGGGCATGGAGGAGAGCGCTCCGGACCTGTCCGAGGCCATGGGCAGGGACCTGATCGCGCTCCTGGACGAGACCGGTGCGGAGCGCCTGATCACCGGCTGTCCCCGGTGCCAGCGGGCCCTGGAGGCTGTCGCCCCGGAGCGGGCGGTGTCCCTGTACGACGTGATCGCGGAGGCAGGCCGATGAAGATCCTGGCGGTGGTGAATCCTGCGTCGAGCAACGGCCGCACCGCGCGGCGCTGGCCCCAGCTGAAGCCCCTCCTCGAGGAGGCGGTAGGCCCCGTGGACGCGGTGTTCACCACCGGTCCCGGAGAGGGGGAGGAGCTCGCCGCCCGGGGCCTCGCCGATGGATACGAGGCCATCGCCTCCGTGGGGGGCGACGGCACTCATAGCGAGGTCGTGAACGGCATCTTTCAGGATGCTTCGGGAGGGGGTCGCCGGGACGGCGGGTGCTGCTTCATCCCGATCACTTCGGGCACCGGCGGGGACTTCCGCAAGACCTTCGGCGTGGGGCCGGGGCCCGAGGCGGCCATCGCGCACCTCGCGGGCGGGGCGCCCCGCCCCATCGACGTGGGCGAGTTCTCCTTCGTGGATCGGGCGGGGCAGCCCGACCGGCGCTACTTCCTCAACATCCTCAGCCTCGGCCTCGGCGGCCTCGTGGACGAGAAGGTCAACACCTCCTCCAAGGCCCTCGGGGGCAAGGCGTCCTTCTTCCTCGGGTCCCTCCGTGCGCTCATGGCCTATCGCAACGTCAACATCCGCCTCACCCTGGACGGGGGCGAGGTCCTCGAGCGCCGCACCGTCACAACGGCGCTGGCCAACGGGCGGTTCTTCGGCGGCGGCATGATGATCGCGCCGGACGCGGACCCGTCGGACGGCCTCCTGGACGTGGTGATCATCGGCGATCTCTCCAAGGCCGCGATGTCCATTCTCTCCGGGAAGATCTACAAGGGCCTCCATGTCCGGCACCCCGCGGTGGAGGTCCACCGCGCCCGCCACGTCCGCGTCGAGAGCGACGACGAGGCCCTCCTCGACGTCGACGGCGAGCCCCTGGGCCGCTGCCCCATCGACGTGCGGGTGATCCCGAAAGCCCTGCAGTTGTGGGTGTGACGCAGGTCTTGATGACGACGAAGAAGCGACAACCGGCGAAGACGTCCTCGAAGGCGAAGAAGGACGCGCCGAAGGCGCCGCGGCCCCCCCCCAGCGCCCGCCTCCGGCGCCTCGCCCCCTGGCTCGGCGCGGTCCTCTCGGGGGCGCTGATCTTCCTGTCCTTCCCCGCCCCCGACCTGGGCTACCCGATCTGGATCGCGCTCATCCCCCTCCTGCTGGTCTCTTCGGATGCGACCCCGGGCCGGGGCTTTGCGCTGGGCATGGTCACGGGCTGGCTGGCCAACGTGGTGGGCTTCTTCTGGATGGAGCACATGCTCGTCACCTTCGGGCCCCCGTGGATGGCGGGGCCCGTGGCGTGGATCATCGTGGCCCTGGGGGCCCTGTACCAGGCCCTCCCGTACGGCGGCGCCCTCGCGCTGGCGCGCCTGGCGGGGGTCCGCGGACATGGCTGGGCCGCCGTCACCTTCCTGGCCGCGTTCACGGGCCTGGAGGCCTTCCATCCGATCCTCTTCCCCTGGTACATCGGTGACTCCATGCACGGGGTCCCCCTGCCGATCCAGGTTGCTGATCTGGTGGGCGTCTATGGGGTCACCTTCCTGATCGTGGCGGTGAACCTGTCCCTCTGGACCCTGGCGGAGCGCTTCCTCCGACGTCGGTCGGTCCCCCTCTGGCCCGCGTGGGCCGGCGGGGTCCTGCTGATCGCCAGCCTGGGCTACGGCGCGGTGCGGATCGCCCAGGTGGACGCCGCCGCCGCGGACCTGGAGCACCTGCGCATCGGCGTGGTGGAGCCCGAGATCCCGATCTTCCAGGAGCAGCGCGCGCTCTACCCGGAGGGGACCTCCCCGGTGCGGATCCTCCATCACAACCTCCAGCGGCTCCACCGGGCCACCCTGGACCTGGCCAGCCGGGGCGTGGACCTGGTCCTCTGGCCCGAGTCGGCCTGGTTTCCGGTCCTGTCCGTCGCCGCGCGAGACGCGCCCTTCGAGCACCTCGCCCTTGCGGACGGCCAGGTCCACGCCCGGGACGGTGGCCCGTGGACCTGGGTGGAGGCCCTGGCGGGGACCCGGTGGGTCGCGCTCTCGGGGGGGCGCGAGGATCGGGTGATGGCCGGCGGAGAGGGCGGCGCGGTGGCCCGATGGCGGGAGGGCGCGTGGGCGGTGGAGCGTCTGCCCACCCAGGCCACGGTCACTGCGGTCCACGCGCTCTGTGACGAGGAGACCGAGTGGGCCGGCACGAAGTTCGCGCCCTGCTGGTACCTGGCGGGCACCGGGGACGGGGCCCTCTGGTTGGACGGTGGCGACGGCTGGGGGCAAGTGGACGCGGTCACCTCCTTCGTGCCCGAGGTCCTGGGCGGGGTCTTCGGCAGCCACCTCACCGCGGCCGGGGCCGGCGAGGCGATCAAGGTGGACGAGGACGGCGGCCATCCCCTGGACGGTGCGGCCGCGGCTGCGGCCGGGCGCCGGGGGGATCGGGCCCTCGACGTTCCCCCGGACGGCCCGGGCGCGGCGGACGCGGTCGTCGTGGGCTGGACCAGCCAGCCCTACTGGATCTCCCGCAAGGTCCGGCGCTTCTACCAGGCCTTGTCCCGGCCTCCTCCGGGGGACTACCCCGCGGCCCTGGACGCGGACATCGAGGAGTTCTCCCTCCAGGAGCGCAACGCGCCCCAGCGGGGGACCACGGTGCCCATGCTCGTGGGCGCGGTGACCGGGGATCACGTGGACATGGACCACCCGTCGGCCCTCGCGAACACCAAGTACAACTCCGCGATCCTCGTGGACCGGGACGGTCGCGTCGCGGGGATCTACGACAAGCAATTCCTGCTGATGTTCGGGGAGTACATCCCCTTCGGAGATCGGTTCGAGGTGCTCTACGACTGGATCCCCGAGGCCGGGCGGTTCACCCCCGGGGACGACCCGGAGCCCCTCACCTGGGAGGGCCACCGGCTGGGGGTTCTGATCTGCTATGAGGACATCCTCCCGGAGTACACCCGAAAGGCTGCGTCGCGGGGCGTGGATATCCTCCTGAACCTCACCAACGACGCGTGGTTTGGGAAGACCGCCGAGCCGGCCCAGCACTTCGCGCTGGCCACCCTGCGTGCGGTGGAGCACCGGCGCTGGCTCGTGCGGGCGACCGCCACGGGGATCAGCGGCGCCGTCGACCCTGTGGGGCGTGAGGTGGTGCGGACGGGGCTCTACGAGGCGGAGACCTTCGTGGTCGAGGTCACCCTGGGCGGAGGGGGGACGGTCTACCAGACCGTGGGCCCGCTCCTGCCGGCGCTCTGCCTCCTGCTGGCGGCCCTCCTGGCCGGGTTCGCCCTGAGGGATCGTCGGCGCAAGACGACGTAGGGGGAGGACCCATGGACGGCGACCAGATCGCGAGGACCGGCACCCTCCTCGGCGACCTGGGGCTGCTGCTCTTCGTCGGCCGGCTCGGGGACCGTCGCCGCGGTGGTAGGGAGCCTACTCACCCGCGGCCGGGAGCTGTCGTCCGCGCGGCCCCATCCCCGTGAACGAGAAGGGGTTTGACACCCGCGCGAGGGCGTTCTACACTCTCTCCCCGGAGCCCTGGCGGGCGCCAATACCGATTCGATCATTCGATCCGGAGGACATCCGATGGCTCAATTGCGTGCGATCATCCTCTACTTCCTGATCATCGGCGGCATCGTGATCGGTCTGATCTACCACATCGACGAGGAGCGGGCTGCCTATCACGACCAGGACCTCCTGCCCTCCCTCAAGTCCGCGACGCGGGCCTACGAGGGCCTCGTCGAGCAGCGCCTCGCCCAGCTCGAGGACTTCGCCCGTGATCTGGAGCGGACCGATCTGGTGGTCTACCTGGACGCGCTCCACGACTTCCGCGGCGCGATCCGGGAGGTGGGGAACAAGCGGCGGGAGGCCTTCCCCGGGATGCGCCGGCCCACCGAGGCCATGGAGCAGCGCCTCAAGAGCTTCGTGCAGGACGCCGCAGGGGAAGAGATCGAGACGTTCCGCACCGTCCTCGACGCGACGGTCCAGGACGTGCCCGAGGGGATCTCCCGCAAGGACTACATTGCGAAGCTCGGGGACATCCTTGTGAGCTGCATGGCCGAGCAGGAGCCCTGGGACGTCTGCTACTTCAAGCTCACCTACCTGCCCCTGTCCCTGACCCTCTTCGGGAAGCTCGCGGAGTTCTACGAGGATCGCCTCCCCCAGCTCTTCCTCCTGGTGGACGAGGACGGCCAGACCGGGCGCATCGACATCCGGAACCTCTCCAGCCTGCTTCGGGGCGACAAGGACACGGACCTCTACCGAGAGGCCACCCAGTACGACGCACACCGGATGCAGAGCTTCGACCGCTACGTGCCCCAGATCGAGGCCCTGAGGACCTCCGACGACCCGAGCGCCAGCGTCCTCTTCTCCGACAGCCAGAAGAAGACCTACCTCGCCGTGGTGCGCCGGCTCATGGGAAAGACCGGCGGAGTCCGCGGCTACGTGGTGGTGGGCTTCGAGGTGGACGAGGTCCTCTCGAAGCGGGACACCCGCGCGGTGATGGGCGTGCGCCCACGTCTGGAGCACTGTGAGCAGTACCGCTTCGCCGGAGAGGCGAACATCGACGACGCCGTGCTGTCCGAGGAGTCCTGCGAGTACGAGGCGGGGCTCCAGGTGGGCGCGGTGACCTACCTCTATCGCTCCTCCGCCGGGTCCATGGAGGTGCGGGGTTCGTCCCTGGCCGGCACCGGCGGCGAGGAGATCGCCCGGATGGTGTCCAGCAACCCCGGCGCGCCGGTGGTGGTGAGCGACCAGTACCTCGTCGGCCCCGTGGAGATCGGCCTGGATTATGCCAAGCCCGGGGAGCAGCTCGTCGCCGCGCTCACCGTGGATCGCAGGAACGCGGAGCGGTTCTATGACGGGGTCTGCCTCTGGACCATCCTCGTCGGGATCCTGGTCTTCCTCGTGGGGGTGGTCCTCATGATCTGGATGACCCGTGCGTCCCGCCTGCCCTACGAGGAGATCGACGCGGCGGTCCACGAGATCATCTCCGGGAACCTGTCCCACCAGATCCCCTTCCACTTCCGGGAGGAGCTGCCCAACAGCCTCGGCCAGTCCCTCTCCGTGATGCGCGCCGTGCTCCTGGGGGAGCCCCTCCCCGAGGACCAGGAGACGGATGAGTCCTGGGCCGCCGGCCTCATCGTGGTGGGCGGGGACGGCCCCGACGACGTCGACGAGGAGACCGGCGAGAGCCTCAAGGCCGAGCCAGAGATCGTCAAGGAGAAGGACCTCAAAGAGACCCGCACCGAGTACTACCAGCGGGTCTACAAGGAGTTCCTGGACGCCAAGCGGCAGCTCGGCGAGGACATCTCCACCATCACCTTCACCAGCTTCGTGGATCGCCTGGTCCGCACGGAGAAGGGCCTGCGGGAGCGCTTCGGCTGCAAGTCCGTGCGCTTCAGGGTCGAGCTCAAGAACAAGCAGGTCGCCTTGATCCCCCTCCGCATCATCGAGTAGACCCCGCCCCCCGATTCCGTCCCCTGTGGGAGGGGCGTCCACGCCCCGATTCTTCAATCCGGTGGCGGTCCCTGGTGCTTCGGCGGCTCGTCGTTGATGTCCTCGAAGTAGGCCACGGTGACGCCGTCGCCGCCCTCTTCCCGGCGGCCGGGGCGGTGCCGGACCACGTGGGAGGACCGCTCCAGGGCCTTGCGGACCCCCGCGCGCAGTGCGCCGGTGCCGTGGCCGTGGATGATCCGCAGGGTCTGGCGGTCGTCCAGGACCGCGTCGTCCAGGGCCTTCTCCAGGCGGTCCAGGCCCTCGTCCACCCGCGCCCCTCTCAGGTCGAGCTCCGCCGGTGAACCGACGGGGCCGGGGCGCTCCTCCCGGGTGCCGCGGCGCACCGAGGCCACCCGCCTGGGGGCCGCGTCCGTGTCCCGGGCCAGCTCCTCCCGGGTCGCGCGGAGGGTCATGGTGCCGAAGCGGATCCGATAGCGCCCCTGGTCGTCGGGGCCGTCCACGACCTCCACCCGGCGCTGCAGGGTCGTGAGGAAGACCGGCTCCCCCGGAGAGAGGACCGCATCCTTCTCCAGGGGCCTGGCCCGGCCCTCCGCCTGCGCGGTCAGGGCAGCCGCCTTGTCCTCGAGCTGCTTGTGGATCGTCTGAACCTGCCGTCGCCGCTCCTCCACGAGGCCCTGTCGCACCGGCCCCTTCTGGAGGGACGCGACGATCCGGCCCACCTCCCGGAGGGCCTCGCTGACCTCCTCGGTGGCCTGAGTGACCCGGGCCGCGATCACCTTCTCGGCCTCCCTCTCGAGGCGCGCCAGCGCTGCCTCGTGGTGGATGCGAGCCGCCGCTGCGGTGCCCCGCGCCTCCTCGGCCTCCCGGTGCAGGGCCGCCAGGGCGTTCTGCTGCTCCCGGATCTTCGAGAGGCCCCGCTGGAGGAGATCCTCCTCCCCGGAGAGGAACTCCCGGGCGCGGGCCAGCACCCTGGCGCGGACGCCGAGGTTCGCGGCCACCTCCAGGGGGCTCGACACCCCGGGGAGGCCCACCGCGAACCGGTAGGTGGGCCGGTGGGTCTCGGGATCCAGGCCCACCGCGCCGTTGACGAACCGCCGATCCGTAAGGCCCAGGGCCTTGAGCTTCTGGTAGTGGGTGGTCACCAGCACGGGGCATCCCCGGTCCGCGAGCTCGAGGAGGAAGCCCGCCGCGAGGGCGGCGCCCTGGTCAGGCTCCGTGCCCGTGACGATCTCGTCGATGAGGACCAGGTCCCCGGCTGCCGCCTCCTCGGTGACCCGGTGCAGCTCCGAGAGATGTCCGGTGAAGGTGGAGAGATGCTCGTCCAGGTCCTGGAGATCCCCGAGGACCACGGAGAGGGCCGTGACCACGGGCAGACGGCTGTCCCCGGACGCCGGGATCGGGATCCCCGCTGCGGTCAGGAGGACGCAGAGCCCCACCGCGGACAGGAGCACCGACTTGCCCCCTGCGTTGGGGCCCGAGATCACCAGGATCCTGCCGGGCTCCTCCAGGTCCAGATCGTTGGGCACCACCTCCCCCCCGGCCAGGAGGAGGAGGGGATGCCGCGCACCCCGGAGGTGGACCGCCTGATCCCCGGACAGCGCCGGCACCCGCCCGCTCCAGGATGCGGCCAGCCGCGCGCGGGCGTGGAAGCCGTCGAGGGTCACCGCCGCGTCCACCCCCTCGGCGATCTCGTCCGCGACCCGGGCAACCTGCTGGGTGGCGCCCGTCAGGAGGGCCCGCTCGACCTGGAGGATCTCCTCGTGGAGGAGCTTCAGGCGGTTGTTCATCTCCACCAGGGCCTGGGGCTCGATGAACACCGTCGCCGCGGTGTTGCTCACCCCGTGGACGATGCCCTCCACCAGGGACCGACGCTCGGCCCGTACGGGGAGCACGTAGCGGTCGTCCCGCAGGGTGAACCAGGGCTCCTGGAGGACCTCCTCCAGCTCCTGATCCTTGGTCATGCGATCGATGCGGTCTCTCAGCCCCTGGTGTAAGGCTGCGGCCCGTCTGCGCAGCTCCGCCAGCTCCGGAGAAGCTTCGTCGCGGATCCGGCCGTCGGGCTCGCAGAGGTCGTTGATCGTCGCGGCGATGCCCCCGAGCTCCGGGAGGCGGTCGAAGACGTCGTCGAGGGGGGCCAGCGCCTCCCGACGGGGGGCGTGGAAGCGCCGCAGGCGCCCCACCACAGCGCAGATGTCGGCCACGGCCACCAGCTCTGCGCCGTCCAGGAACCCTCCCCGCATGGCCCGTGTCAGGAGCGGGGCGGGGTCGCAGAGCCCCTCCAGGGGGAGGGCCTCTCCACGCTCCACCAACGCCTGGAGCGCAGCGGTGCGCGTCAGCGCATCCCGGATCGCGGGGCCGTCGGCCAGGAGCGGCACCGCCCCCAGGCGTTCCCGGGCCTCCTCGGAGGCCGCGTGGGTCACCAGGGCCGCGCGGATCCGCGGGAAGCCCAGGCGCAGGAGGGTCTTGTTGGTCACGTGCAGGGTCTTCATGGGGTCCGCCACTCGTCATCCACGGGTTCCAGGGGGTGGGGGAGCCCCCAGAGATCTGCGGTCCTCTTCATCGGCAGGAGCACCAGCCGCTCCCAGCCGACGCAGCGGCCCCCCTCCGTGTCCCAGGCTCCCACCACCGCCACGAGGACGCGGCCGTCCCCCAGGAGGGCGACCTCCCGCAGGGAGTTCGCGCCCAGGTCCGTGGGGCCGTCGGGGCCCGCCACGGACTCCGGGAGGATCCGGGCCAGGCGCCGCTCGGGGCCGTCGTCGCCCTTGCGGAAGAAGAGCTCGGTCTTCCGCTGGCCCGGGACCAGCAGGATCTCCATCCGGGCTCCGCCCCAGGAGAAGGAGAAGGAGGCGGTGCCCTCGGTTCGGAGATCCCGGCGTCGGGTCACCGGAGAGAACCCGTTCCCGGCGGCCTTCTCCAGGGCCTTCCCCAGGGCCCGATCCTCCAGGGCCCGGAAGAGCTCCCAGTCCCCCGCCTTGACCAGGCGGGCGGCGCGTCCACCCTCGAGGAGCGGGAAACGCCGACGCTCCTTGTTGTCCGGATAGTCCACGGTGATCAGGGTGCGGCGATCGAAGCCGCGCGCCATGTCCAGGGCGTTCTCGAGCACAAGAAGCTGCCCCGTGCGACCCCCCTTCGAGGCGAGGACCGTCCGCACCTGTCCCGCCGCGGGCGCGGCGAGGGCGGGGGCGAGGGCGAAAACGAGGGCCGGCAGTCGGGTGATCATTGCTACGCGGCGGGGTTGTCCAGGAGCTGGGTGGGATCGTCGACGTTCAGGCGGTGTCCCTTGCAGCCCCGGCGTGTGCAGAAGTCCACGCTGCCGCCCGCCGCGAGGGCCAGGCCCGCCATGGGGGCCCCGCAGGTCTCGCACTCCCCTCCGACCACCAGGGACGCGGCGCAGTGGGGACAGCGGAAGCGAGTGATCTCGTCCCGGGATACGGGGGCTCCGGTCTCGTAGCGGAAGCTGCCGTAGAGGCAGCTCAGGAAGAGCACGTCCTCGCCCCCGCTGGTGCCGAGGAGGACCCGGATCGAGGGCTGCCCGTCGATGGGGTGCGACGCGTCCATGAGGCTCTCTTGGCAATGTCCGCAGCTCACCCGAAGAGGGATCACGCGTCGTCCTCCCGGTTCATGAACTCCGAGACCACCTGGAGGGAGTCCATCATCTTGGAGTTGTGGCAGCCGTAGACGTCGCAGAGCATGATCTGCTCCGTCTCCCGGAGGTCCTTGCGCAGGTGCAGGGAGTGGAGATCCCCGCCGGAGGGGCAGCCGCATTTCGTCTGCACCGGGAGCTCCAGCCCGCAGATCGGGCAGGCGAGGCGGCACTTGGTGCCCTTGGGGACGTTCTCGTCCATCCCGATGATCTGTGCGTCTCCGTGGAAGGGGCTCAGGATGACCTCGCCGCTCCAGCCCCCCGCGGAGACCTGGATCGAGATCCCCTTGTGCCCGGAGAAGGGGACGTCCTCCCGGAACACCAGATCGTGTCCGGCCGGGCAGAAGGCCTGGGTGACCAGGATGGCGATGCCCCCCGGGAGCACGGGCATGTCGTCGATGGTCTCCTCGCCGGGCCCCGTCAGATCTTCACGTCTGTCGTTGTGCATGTCGTCCCCTCCTGGGTGTTCCGGCACCATTATAGGACTGATGCGCCTCTGCGCAAGCGGCGCGGCCGCGGCTCAGTCATCCCCCCGGGTGGTGACCCCCGCTCCCCACCAGCTCGGTCCCTGGGATGGCGGCAGCACCACGGTGGTCGTGCCGGAGTTGACGTCCATCTCGATGATCGCCCCGCTGTCGTCGAACGCGTACACATGAGACCCGGCGCCGGCGAGGCCGAAGACGCTGGAGTAGGTCCCGATGGGGCCGACGTCGTCGATGACCTGGCCCGTGGCGGCGTCCACCTTCACCAGGTGATCAGGGCCGCTCCCCGGGGCGTTCACCGAGGCATAGGTGCCGAGGCCCTCCACGGAGAACGCGTCTCCGCTGGAGGTGTAGCCGCCCCCGTAGCTGCCGATCTGGGTGACCGTCGCCTGGAGGAGCCCCGGGTCCACCTCGACCTTGTTCCAGCCCCCGCTGTTCGCGATGACGATCAGGGCCTCCTTGTCCGGGAGCACCGTGCCCACCGGGACGATGGTGAACGCGTTGAACGACGTAGGCAGCGTTGCGAGCTGGAGACAGGCCGCGGTGATCGCCGAGCACCGGTACAGGCAGCCGAAGGTGGTGCCGTAGAGCCGCCCGTCGTAGTCGATCGCCACGTCGGTCATCTGGTGGCTGCACCCGTCCGACGGCCAGGAGAAGCCCCCGACCGCGGTCACAGCGAGGGTCTCCGGGTCGAAGGTGTACAGCGTCGAGGACGTGTGCGCGTAGATCAGGCCCTTGGTGCAGAGCCCCGGCCAGTCCGGATCGAAGGGCGCCTCGTCCGCGAAGTCCTTGACCCCGTCCTCGTCATCGTCGTCATCGCACGCGTCCCCCTCCCCGTCGCCGTCGAAGTCCTCCTGGGCCGGGTTGGGGTCCGAGGGGCAGTTGTCGTCGGGGTTGGGGAGGCCGTCACCGTCGAAGTCCACCGGGGGGGGCGGTGGGGCGTCTTCGTTCTCCGTGTCCGTGGTTGTGTCGGGGACCGTGTCGGGGACCGTGTCGGGGACCGTGTCGGGGACCGTGTCCGTGACCGTGTCGGGGACCGTGTCGGGGACCGTGTCCGTGACCGTGACCGTGTCCGTGACCGTGTCCAGGTCTGTCCCCCCTTCGTTCCGGTCCAGGGCCACGTCCGTGGGGTCGAGGACGTCCACGTCGACGCCGGCGGCGATGTCGAGGGGAGCCGCGGTGTCCAGGGCATCGGGGGCCGGGGCTTGCGGTCCGCCGCAGGCGGCGAGGAGGAGGCCGAGGAGCAGCGCGATGCGGGCGGTCATGGCGGCCTCCGAAGGTCGGGGTTTCGGTTGCTACGATCCACGTCGCGGCGGCCGCTGTCAAGCCGGTGGGTGCCTCGGGAGGGGGGCTGTGCTATGGTGTCCGGACCGGAGCGCTGCGTGGAGGGAACATGCGGACCGCGGCGATGGTGGGGCTGGTCTTCATCGGCATCGGGGTGGGCCTGGGTGCGGGTTACGCCCTGCGCGAGGGGGCGGATGCGCCACCCCGTGAGGGTCCCGTCAGGTCCCACGCCGACCCGTCGCCCACCGTCCACCAGGAGGACGTGGCCGCACCCCGGGCCGCCCCCGGGCCGGGGGAGGACCTTGCCCGCGCTGGGCCCGCCCCTCGAGGGGCTCCCGCAGCCGGTCGGCCGGCCGCCGCGCTCCCCCCCGGCGAGCCCCCGCCCTGCCCTGTGTGCTCCCCGGCCGCGGCGTGCGGCGGACCCCGTGACGAGCTCGTCCAGGCGCTCCGGGAGGACAACACACGGCTCCGTGCGAAGGTCGCGGATGCGCGGGAGCGCCTCCGGAAGACGGGCCCCCAGCGCCGCTACCTCGAGCCCAGCGTGCAGGGGCGTCGCCGCCTCGCAGCGGAGGAGGACAGCCTCCTGCTGGAGATCCCCTCCTGGAAGGATGACATCGCCCTGCGCGACGAGGTGGAGGAGCGCCTCGCCCTCGAGCCCGGGGAGCGGGACGAGTTGGAGGCCCTGGTTCGGGAGTTTCGGCGGACCCTCCACAGGGATCTCCAGGCGCTCCTCTCGGAGATGACCGGGGATCCCGGGGCCGGGGAGAACGCGACCATCGACAGCATGATCCACGACATCATCCAGCTGTCGCCGGCGGATCCCTGCCGGGAGCAGATGCAGGCGATCACCACGGCGCTGGTCACCGGCGCGCCCCTCCCCCGGGCCGCCGGGGACGGGCCGGTCTGTGAGACGCTGATCCTGGCCCTCTTCGCCGCGGTGGACGGCCTGGACGCGGAGATCCGCGGGACCCTCGGAGAGGACGCCGCTGGCGTGATCTGGCGGAACACGAGCACCTTCGAGTATGGGCCCCTCGGTGGGGACGGAGGCGGCGCCCTGGTCCCCTGAGGGATGGAGGAGAGACGATGCGTACAGTGCTGGTGATCGGGCTCTGTTTGGTCTGTCTGGCCGCGGGGCTCGGAGGGGGGTGGTGGTTCTCCCGGCAGGGGGCGGTGGCCCCGGCCGTGTCGTCCACAGCCCGGGTTCCTTCCGATCGAGAGGCCGGGACGGCGGCGCCGTCCCCGGCTCGACCCGAACCCCCGACCTCGACCCCGGTCTCGGAGTCGGCGCCCTGTTCCGTCCGGGAGGCGCCACCCCCCTGCCCCCGGGCCGAGGCGCCCGCTCCCTGCCCCGCCTGCCCCTCGGAGACCACCCTCTGCGTCGCGCCCCGGGCCGCGGTCCGCGACCTGACGAAGGCGAAGGCGGAGGTCGAGGCGAAGCTCGCCGAGGCGGAGGAGCGTCTCATGAAGCGGGGTCCTGCGGGGCGCTACGATGACCCCACGGTCCAGGGTCGGCGGCGTCTGGCGGCGGAGCAGGACAACCTCCTCCTGGAGTTCCCGTCATGGGGGGACGACTTTGCGCTCTCCCCGAAGGCTGTAGAGAAGCACGGGCTCAGCGCAGAGGACCAGGCCGCGCTGGAGCAGGCCTACGGGACCTTCCAGCGGGAGATCTACGCGGATCTCCGGGAGCTCCTGGTGGAGCTGACCGGGGACCCCTCCGCCGGCGAGAACTCGACCCTCAACGCGCTGATCCACGACGTCTTCGACCTCTCCCCCCGGCCCCTCTGCCGGGAGCGGATGCTGGTCGCCACCGCCGCGCTGGCCGCGGGGACCCCCCTGCCCGCCCCCGGGGCGGATGCCCCGGCCTGTGAGCTGCTGATCCTCTCCCTCTACGAGGCGGTGGACCGCCTCGACGGCGAGATCCGCAGCAGCCTCGGCGACGCCGCGGCCGCGGCCCTCTGGAGCGGCACCAGCACCTTCGAGTTCTCCAACCAGGGATCGGTCGGAGACGCCCCCCCGGAGCCCTAGATGACCTCGGCTGAAGTGATGATACCCCCTGGCCGGTCCCCGACGCCGATCTCGGCGTTGCTCCTCCTCGAAGTGGCTCGACCACGTCTTCGTAGAAGCGCCTTGACCTCGACGCCGGTTCCTCGCCCAGGCCGCATCATCATTTGCGCCGAGGTCATCTAGCGAAAGCACCGCTCCAGCCCCGCCTTCCATTTCCTTCGAATCCACCAACGGTCCTGCAACCCTGGCCCGGGCCCCCGGCCCGGGCACCAGTCCGCCAGGACCCGCTGGGCGTTGAACGAGAGATGCGCCTCCTCGGAGACGATGAGGGCCAGGAGCGCCCGCGCTGCGGGTCGGGTCTTGCGCCGGACATCCACCCCTGCGGCCTCGAATCCGTCCCGGAGCCAACGGGCCCGCTTGCTACCGGCGCGTCTCCGCCAAGAGGTCCAGGCCGCTGCCAGGCCCTCGCCGTCGACGATCTCCCCACCGTCGACCCCGCGGACCGCGTGGTTGGTGGTCAGGCGCAGGGCCCAGTCCGCCGCCCGGCGGACCCCGGGATCCGGATCTGCGGTCAATGCGACGAGCGACAGGAACAGGCGCTCGTCCGCAAGCCAACCGGCGACCTCCGCGGCCTCCCTGCGCACCACCAGCTCCCCATCGGAGAAGCGACGGGGATCCGGAAGGACCCGGGGATCCGCAAGGAGCGCCTCCACGAGGCCGCGTGATTGGCGTCCCCCCCTGCGCAGAAGCCGGAGCCCGGTCTCCACGATGACTGGATCCTCGGAGGATCGCACGAGTTCACCGACGATCTTCAGCGGGGGGTGTCTCCACAGCACCGCCAGGGCCTCGAACGTGGCGCGACGGGCCATGACCTGAGGATCCTCAAGCCGAGCCTCCAGCGCGTCCCGGGATCGTACCGCACGAAGGAGCCCCAGGGCCCACGCCGCATCCCGCCGGATCCTGACGTCATCCGCCCCCAACAGCCCCTCGATGGCAGCCACCCGCGCCCGCCACGTCTCGTCGTCGGGCACCACCTCGCGCCCATCCACGATGTCGCGACATCCCTCGAGGCGATCCTCTGGGCTGCACCGGGCGCGCACGTGGAAGTGGTCGTCATGGGGGAGGGTCCCCCGGGGCTGACGGACGAAGGTCTCGAGGGCCTTGCGTATCTTGCCCGGTGCGCCGCGCCGCGCGGCCTCGGCCCGGAGCTTCTTCACCAGGAAGTCTGCGCAGAACACGTACTGGATCGAGACCGCATCGGAGAGAAGGAGGGACTCGAGGAGGAGGTAGTTCCGGGCCACGTCGAAGCGGAGCTCCTGCCCGCCCCAGGTGACGGTCCCGTCCGGAGGCGAGAGCTGGAGGAGAGTGTCCGGCAGCACGTCCCGCCCTTGCCCGTCCACCAGGTAGAAGCTGAGATCCACGTCCCGGCCAGCTTTGTGGGAGATGCTCCAGGGCAGGCCGCCGCCGCCGTCCCGCGCAGCGTTCCCGACACCCATCACCGCGTCCGGGTGCGTGGCCGCCACGTGTCCCGCTGCGCCCTGGATCCCGCTGACCAGTTCATCGGTTCCCCAATGGGTGCCCCGGGCCGCATGCTCCGCCAGGACCGCGTGATGGGGACCACGCAAGGGCAGCTCCCTCCCCCGCACCAGGGTTCCATCGACGACGGTGCCTACGGAGATCGATCCCGGAGCCGTGAAAGGAAGCGCCGGGTGCTGTCGTTCGACCGCCGGCATGGGGAGGGTCCACGGCTCAGCCTCGACACAGCGACGATCCCCGCGCAGGGCCCGCTCGGGGACCTCCCGGCGAGGGGTCCGGGGGCTGGGCTTCCCGTCCTGGAGGGTCGCGAGGGGAGAGACCCGATTGTCGGTGCCGGATTGGACATCTGGCTCCGAAGCCTCATGTGGCGCCGACACGGAGACGTGCGGCGGGGTCGCCACCGCGATCTCCCGTACGGAGGCGTCGGCGGTCCCGCCTCCCTCGGGAGCCGAGGAGCAGGCCATGACCAGGAGGACTGTAACGATCCCAATGGATCGCGGCTCGTTCAAAAAGAGCATCACCCAGGATGATATGAACACCATGGACCAGGGCAAGTTTTGGTCGACAGAATCTGCGCAGAAAACAACGGACACTGGTTGTCTTTTTCTGTTGACAGGCCACGGACGGAAAGCTACCTTGGTTTTACTGACAACGCGTCTCTCTACAACCCTCGGGAGAATGACATGAAGCCGCTACTTCAGCAGTCTCGTGCTGGTGCCGATACATCGACTATCTCGATATACTATAAAGACGTCAACCGCGTCCCCCTCCTCTCCGCGGCCGAAGAGATCGAGATCGCAACACGATTTCAGGAGACCGGGAACAGCCGCTACGCTGATCGCCTCGTGGAGGCAAACCTCCGCTTCGTGATCAAGGTCGCGCTGGATTACAGGAACTACGGCTTCCCCCTTATGGATCTGGTCCAGGAGGGCAACATGGGTCTGCTCAAGGCGGTGCAGCGGTTCGATCCGAATCGCGGCTTCCGCCTGATCTCCTACGGGGTCTGGTGGATCCGGGCCCACATCCAGGAGTACATCCTCAAGAACTGGAGCCTGGTGAAGATCGGCACCACGCAACTCCAGCGCCGCCTCTTCAACAACCTCCAGAGCACGCAGAAGCGCCTCGAACGCCTCGTCAAGGCGGACACCGAGGAGGAGCGGACACAGCTCCTCGCCACGGAGGTCGGCGGGACGGTGAATGACGTCCTGGAGATGCAGCAGCGCCTCTCCAGCAGGGACGCGTCCCTGGACGCACCGACGGGCACTGGAGACAACGACGGCTACACCCTCATGGATCGGGTTCCCCAGAACGTGCAGCGCACCGACGTCGAGGTGGCAGTGGCCGATGAGGAGCTCCGACAGATCCTGAGCGGCCACCTGGCCGACGCGGTCGCTGAGCTCACGGATCGGGAGAAGACCATCGTCATGCAGCGGCACCTTAACGAGGAGCCCCGCACCCTCAAAGAGCTCGGCGAGCACTTCGGTGTCTCGAAGGAGCGGATCCGGCAACTCGAGGGGCGGGCGATGCGTCAGCTCCGGGACAAGATGGCTGACCTCCAGTCCATGGCGACCGCGTGAGGTCAGACGACCAACCCGCATTTCTCACCAGCCATCTGCTACATCCGCCGATCCACCAGCTGTCTCGGGCCGTTTCTCCCGCCGCAGTCCTCGACGATACTCCTGCATCGACTCCGGCTGCTCTGGTCCGATCGGTCCGACACAGCAGGGTCTCAGCGGCTTCGCTACGATGTCTGGTGAGAAAAGCGGGCTAAAGGAATCGCCGCGTACCGAAGATCTCCACCTCTCGCTGAAGCTCCACCCCGAACTCCTCCTTCACCCTCTCCTGGACGCGATGGATCAGCGACAGGACATCCCCGGAGGTCGCACCGCCGGTGTTGACGATGAAGCCCTTGTGCTTCTCCGAGACCTTCGCGGCGCCGGCCTGCATGCCCCCACAGCCCGCGGCCTCGATGAGGCGTCCGGCGTAGTCTCCGGCGGGACGCCTGAACACGCTCCCCGCGCACATCGTCTCCGGGGGGAACATCCGCCTCCTCGTCTCTCGGATCCCGTCCATGCGCTCGGTGATCGCCGCGGGGGATGCCTCGCCCAGGGGGCGCAGGCGGGCCTCGACCACGCACCCGGGTTCCCCCTGGAAGCGGCTCTGTCGATAGCCGAAGGCCAGCTCCTCCGGTCCGGCGGTGTGGAGGGTGCCCTCCCGATCCAGCCAGCTCACGGAGACGGTGTTGGCGGCCATCTCGCCATCGTTGTTGCCCGCGTTCATGAACACTGCGCCGCCCACGGTGCCGGGCAGATCATCGATCCACTCCAAGCCGGCCCAGCCGCGATCCCGGGCGAAGGCAGCGAGAACCGGATCCTCGACCCCGGCGCCGACGACGATCTCTCCCCGGTCCTCCCAGAGCGCGCCCAAGCCCGGCCGGGTGCAGAGGACCACCCCACGCACCCCCTCGTCCAGGGGCAGGACGTTGGAGCCGCCGCCGAGGAGGAACAGGGGGACAGCCGCCTCAAGGCACCAGTCCATGACGACGCGGACGTCGTCCACCGACGCGGGCAGGACCACCATCTCGGCGGGACCGCCGATGCAGAAGGTGGTGTGCTTCGCCAGGAGCTCGTCGGCGCGGACCTCACCGGAGATCCGGGCCCGCAAGGCGTCCATCGCGGCGGGATCGATCATCCTTCGGCAGCGTGGTAGGCCTTGTAGATGGGATCCGCCTCGGCCAGCTCCCGGCGCAGGACCTTGCCCACCGCAGTCTTGGGCAGCTCGTCGATGAACTCGACGTGGCGCGGGACCTTGTAGTGGGTCATGTTCTCCTTGCACCAGGCCAGGAGCTCCGCCTCGGTGAGGGTCCCCTTCGCGCCGGCTTCGAGGACACACCAGGCCTTGATCACCTCGCCGGCCTCCCGGTCCGGAAGCCCGTGAACCGCGACCTCGTAGACCTTCGGGTGCACCGCGACCAGCTCCTCGACCTCCTTGGGGTACACCGAGTATCCCTTGTACTTGATCAGCTGCTTCTTCCGGTCCCGGATCGTGATCTGCCCGGTCTCGTCCATGAAGCCGAGGTCGCCGGTGAGCAGGTAGAGCTTGCCGTCGGGGAACCTCTTGATCGTCTCTGCGGTCTCCAGCTCGCGGTTGAGGTAGCCCTTCATCACCTGGGGGCCAGCGACGCAGATCTCGCCGATGTTGTTCTCACCGGGGGGGAGCTCCCGGGTGGCGGTCTCCATGTCCATGATCCGCCACTCTGTGCCCGGGAAGGGCAGCCCGATGGTGCCCACGTTGCGGTTCCCGTAGAACGGACAGGCGCTCACCACCGGCGTGGACTCGGTCAGGCCATAGCCCTCGCCGAGGCGCCCGTTGGTGATCCTCTCGAATTTTTCCAATACGTGCCGATGCAGGGGCCCCGCGCCGGAGATGCACATGGTGAGCTTGTTGTCGATCTTGTGCTTGCCCGGGTTGGCCTCCAGGTAGTCCGCCATCTTCTGGAACAGGACCTCCGCGCCGCAGAAGAAGGTGGCCTCGGACGGCGCGATGGTCTCGACGCGTTGGGAGAGCTCCTCCATGGACGGGGGCTTCGGGAAGAGCATGAGCCAGGCCCCGATGGAGAGCCCGAGGTTCATCACCGCGGTCATCCCGAAGGAGTGGAAGAAGGGCAGGATCGCGACCTGGGCCGCACCGGGCTCCGCCTTGTACAGCCAGGCCCGGCACTGGAGCACGTTGGAGACACAGTTGAAGTGGGTGAGCACCGCGGCCTTGGGCACCCCGGTGGTGCCCCCGGTCATGATATAGACAGCGGTGTCCTCCTCCGGGTCGAACTCCACCCGGGGAGGCGCCGGAGAGGTCTTGAGCAGGGTGACGAGCGCATGCGCGCCCGCCGGCACCGCGCCGGTGGGGATCTTCCTGAGGAGCTTCCCGAGGACCCGCTTCACGGTGGGCAGGAAGTCCCCGATGTTCGTGGAGATGACGAGCTCGAAGCCGGCCTCCTTCTCCACGGGCTGGATGATCTGTGGGTAGAGCGCGTCCAGGACGATGAGGGCCCGCGCACCCACGGTCTTGATCTGGTGAAGGGCCTCTCCGGGCTTGTAGGTCGGGTTGATGCCGCTCACGATCGCACCCAGCTTCATGCACGCGTAGTAGCTGATCACGTACTGGAAGCTGTTGGGCAGCAGCAGGGACACGACGTCGCCCTTGCGGATCCCGAGGTTGTGGAGCGCGGTGGCCAGCGCGTTCACGTTGCGCCCCAGCTCATCGTAGGTCATCCACCGATCGAGGAACCACATCGCAGGCTGGGAGCCGTACTTCCGGACCGACTCGTCGAGCATCTCCCCGAGGGTCTTCTTCGGGAACTCGAGGTTCTTCGGGACCTCGTCCGGCCACCCGGACTTCTGCCGGAACCAGACCCTCGACTCGTCCACGACGTACCGCTCATCCATCGGATTCCTCCTCCGTCCCGCCACGCTGATCGCTGGTAGATCCTTCCTGGATCGACTCCCGAGTCTGATGGCACGGCGCCCGGTTTTCAAGGAGAAATGTCGGTTGCGCCGGGGCCGCGCCGCTGGTAGCGTCTCCTCCGGAGCCAACCCTGGAGGCGCGCATGAAGTGGGAGTATCTCGTCGTGGACTGGGAGCTGCCCAGGGGGTTCTCTGCGAGCGAGGACAAGCAGTACAGCTTCTGCCGCTCCGGTGAGCCCTTCGAGGCCCTCGACGGCCTCACCCGCAAGGAGCTCGAGGAGGCCTTCAACCGTCTCGGCGCCGAGGGCTGGGAGCTCGTGGAGGTCTACGAGTATCGGAAGTTCTACTTCAAGAGACCTTCCGCGGCCTGAACCATCTCCACGAACTCGCGCTCGGCGATGATCCGGATGCCCCCCCCCGCTTCGTTGTACGTCTCCGCCTTGAGCAGCTTCGATCCCTTCCGGCCCTGGCCGAAGAGGGGGGAGCCGTCGTCGCCGACCACGAGGTAGTCCAGGTCCTTGACCACCTGTGACGGGGCCTCGCCGCCCAGGGCCTTCACCCGGACCAGCGCGGCCTTGCGCTCCATGGTCGCCATCTTGCCGGTGAACACGAAGCTCTTCCCTGCGAACGCACCAACCGTCTCCGCCGCGGCGGTCGGGGCCGCGAGGGTGATGAACTCCAGGAGCGCGTCGATCACCGGCCGCAGGCGGCGGAGGCCGGAGAGGGCCTGGTGCGCGATGGTGAAGTTCACCTGGGGATACGCGCCGAGCTCCGCCTCGGTGAGCGCGAGGACCCGCGGGAGCTCTCCCACCTCCCGCTCCAGGAGCTCCGACACCGCTGCGGCCAGCTCGTCCACCCCCAGGGCGGCCAGGAAGCGGCTCAGGGGCTGGGTCCGGGCGCCACGGAGCTCCTCCACGAGCTTCGTCGCGAGGAGCTCCCCCATGCGGTCCAGGGGCATGAGCTCCTCGACCCGCAGGCGGAACAGGTCCGGCAGGCCCTGCAGGAGGCCCTGGTCGTAGAGGGTCTCCATGTGCTTCGGGCCGAAGCCCTCCACCCCGAGGCCCCGGGTGAAGTGCAGGAGTTGGCCGATCACCGCGTCCTTGCAGGCCCCGGGATCGGAGCAGACCAGCATGTCGTCGCTGAGGTCCGCAGCCAGCGCGAGGAGGCCCTCCCGCGGGGCCTCGTGCACCCGCCCCTCCCGCACCTCCCAGGTCTTGGGGAAGGCTGGGAGCCGCGCGGCCTCCCGGAGGGCGTCCCAGGTCGCCCCCGACCGGGAGGCCTCCAGGAGCCTGTCCCACTCCGGGGACGGAGCGTCCCCCCGCAGATGCCCGTCGGGGATCGGCAGCACCCAGAGGCGCAGGGGCCGTTCCCGCAGGAGCTCCGCCGCGGCGGCGAGGGCCCGGCAGGACGCGGGGGACGACGGATCGTGGACGAACACCGCACCGAGCCGCGCCCCCGGCGGCGCCACGCTCGGCAGGGGCCGCAGGGCGTCGCGCACACGATGCTCGCCGTCCAGATCCCCGCGGATCTTCCAGGTGAGGGCCTCCTTGTACTGGCGGTCCCCACCATGGAAGACCTCGCCCTTGTCCGAGGTGGGGGATCGCCGGGCCACCCGGTTGGTGGATCCCAGGACATCCGCGAGGAGCTCAGGCTTCCAGACGGCGAGGCGATCATCCGCGATGATGCGTGCATCCTCCGCCGTCCCCCAACGGGACAGCCGGACCCCGCCCACGAAGAGCTGGGGGGCCACGAGGAGGGTCTCCCGATCGCAGGAGGGACAGCGGCGTGGGATCTCCACGATCGCGTCCCCGCCGCCGAGACTCGCCTCGAGGTTGGGGATCACGCCGCCCCAGCGGGTGACCTGGACCCGGTCTCCGATGCGGAGGCCGTGGGCCCGGAAGATGCTGATGTTGTGGAGGCTGCACCGGGAGACGTTCGCGCCGGAGAGGAGCACCGGGTCCACGATGGACACCGGGGTGATCCGGCCGGTGCGGGAGACGTTCCAGTGGACCTCCCGGAGCACGGAGAAGCCCGTGTCCCCCTGGAACTTGAAGGCGATCGCATTGCGGGGGTGATGCGCCGTGGCGCCCAGGACCTCGTGGAGCGCGACGTCCATCACCTTGACCACGACGCCGTCCACGTCGAAGTCCCAGGCCGCCCGGTCCGCAAGCAGCGCCTCGAAGGCCGCGGCCACCGCCGACGCGGTCACGACCTGTCGGGGCTCCGGGGGGGCAAAGCCCAACGCGGCGAGGCGCTCGTACTTCTCCGCCTCGGAGGCGACGTCCAGCCCACGGGCGTCGTACGCGAAGAACGCGAGATCGAGGATCTGGTTGCGGGACGACTCCTTCTGCTTGAGGGTCCCCGCTGTGAGGTTCCGGGGGTTGGCGAACTGGTCCGCGTACTTCGCCTCGAAGACGGACCGCCGCATGTAGACCTCGCCCCGCACCTCCAGGCCGGGCAGATCCACCTGCCAGGGGATGTCGGGGATGAGGCGCGCGTTGACGGTGAAGTCCTCCCCTACCCGCCCGTTGCCCCGGGTCGCGGCCAGGGCCAGGCGTCCGTCGTCGCCGTAGCGCAGGGACGCAGCCACGCCGTCGATCTTCGGGGTGAGCATCATCTCCCAGCCGGAGACCGGTGGACCCGCCCCGGGGAGGACGCCCCGGAGGAGCTCCAGCCACTGGCCGAACTCCGCGGCGGTGTAGCACTTGTCCAGGGAGAGCATGGGCTGGGCGTGCTCGACCTTGTCGCCGAGGGTCGGCGCCCCCCGGTTCCCCCCCACGCGCTCCAGGACCTCGGAGGCCGGCGCGAGGTCCATGAGGCGCCGCACCAGCAGATCATAGGCCTCGTCGTCGATCGCGGGTTTGTCCAGCACCCAGTACTGGTAGTCGTGGTACTCCACCAGGCGCTCGAGGTCCTCCACAGCGAGGCCGCCGAGCGCGGCGAGGATTGTCTGCTGGTCGTTCGGATCCAAGGGTTCTCCTCCCGGCCGGTTCCGGTCAGGGAATCATTCTACAACAGGTCCGCCCGGCGCGGGAGCGCAGTGTGGGGTGGATTTGAATGTCGGACGCCCCTCTCGATTCGATCGTCCGACATGAGCGGGAGAACCCGACGCCATGTTTCGATGCCCTCGTCCGACTTCCATCTTGACACGTTAGGACCCGTTCCGAAACAACCTGCTCGTTCGGCTTCCGCTGCATCCCGCCCTGCTGCGTTGCTCTCCCTGCGACGCACCAATAGTGCGCCTCAGTCGAGCGCCTTGCATCCCGGGCGCATCGGAACCCTCACCTTGATC
>JBDRIT010000137.1:0-6181 GCA_043815665.1 Pseudomonadota bacterium | reverse complement strand
CCGAGTATCCTCTGGGCATCGGGATCCTGGGCACGCTGCTGACCAGGGCCGGCCACGAGGTCCGGATCCATGACATGGCCGTGGACCCGACCCTGCTGGAGGAGGTCGTCTCTGCTGCCCGCCCCGACATCACGGGGCTCTCGTTCCTCTCCACCTCGTCCGGGCTCGCCGGCGAGGTGCTCCGGCAGCTGGCCGACCTCCCGGCGGGTCACCTCGTGGCGGGTGGGATCCACGCCACCATCTTCCCTGAGCACGTGCTGGAGCTCGGTGCCCACGTCGTCGTGCGCGGCGAAGGAGAGCCCGTGCTGATCCCTCTCATGGATGCGCTCTCCCGCGTGCGGCCCGGCGGGCCCTACAATGAGGCGTTGTCGTCCGTCCCAGGGCTCGCCTGGCGGGACGGGGTCGGTGGCTTCAAGTCGACGGCTCCCGCGGCAGACGACGTCGACCTCGACGCGCTCCCGGTGGTGGACCGGGACCTCTACGATCTGGCCCGGTATCCACATCACTCCGTGATCTCGAGCCGCGCCTGCGTCCACCGCTGTCGGTTCTGCTGCGCGTGGGGGCCTGGGGGCCGGCGGGGCCGGAGCGCCTCTCCGGCGCGCGTCGCCCGGGAGTTCACGGACATCGCCCTGCGATACGGGCCAGGGACCGTCTACATGGCGGACGACATGTTCTTCTTCGACCGACGCCGTCGCGTGGAGTTCTGCGAGATCCTCCGCTCCCTCCGCCTCCCGATCCGGTGGGTTGCGCAGCTGCGCGCCCCGGACCTGGATCCCGAGCTGGCCGCCCTCATGCGCGACGCGGGCTGCGACAAGGTTTGCATCGGGGCCGAGTCCGGCTCGGATCGGGTCCTGGTCGCGTCCGGCAAGGGGATCCGTGCGAAGCACATCGCCCGGGCCGTGGCTGCCGCCCGGCACGCGGGGCTGCGGATCAAGACCTGGTGGATCGTCGGGCTGCCGGGCGGGGACGTGGTCGAGGAGCGGCGCACAATCGAGCTCATCGAGCGCAGCCGGCCGGACGAGGTGGCCCTCCATGCGTTCGTCCCGCTGCCGGGCAGCGAGTTCTGGGATCGGGCCCGGGACCATGGCATCGAGCGCCCTGCGATGGGCTCCCTGGAGCGGCTCTTCTACTACGGCTCGTCCGGCGATCTCCACCCCACCCATCTCCCCATCGGGGTGATGGAGGCCCTGTTCGAGGAGTTCCGTAGTCGCCTGGAGGACTCGGGCTACGTGCCCGCGGAGCGTGCGACCGCGGCCGACCGGTACGTTTACATGAGCCCGGGACAGGCCCGGACCTTCTCGGTGTAGGGGGATATCCATGGGCAGGACCCGTTACTTGCGCATCTCGGTCACCGCGCGCTGCAACCTCCGCTGCCGGTACTGCCACCGAGAGGGTCAGCACCCCCTCGTGGAGCGCAGCCCGGAGCTGAGCCCGCGCGAGATCGCCACCGCGACCCGGGCCGCGCTGGAGATCGGCTTCGACAAGGTGAAGCTCACCGGCGGGGAGCCTCTCGTGCGCAAGGACCTGGAGGAGATCGTCCGTACACTCCGGGGGCTCGGGGCGGACAACCTCTCCGTGATCACCAACGGGACGTTGCTTCGGGGGCGGGCCCGGTCCCTGCGGGAAGCCGGCCTGCCCCGGATCAATGTCTCCCTCAACACGCTGGATCCGGAGGCCTACTCGCGGGATCACGGGCGGCCTCCGGAGCTCCTACACCGGACCCTCGCCGGCATCGACGCCGCGCTGGATGCCGGATACGCGGACCTGAAGGTCAACACGGTCTTCCAGGGCGAGGAGAGCTGGTCGCACGTGGAGGGCGTCTGTGACTTCGCCGGTCCGCGAGGCCTGGTGGTGGTGCTTCTGCCGATGATGCCCTATGGCGCAGAGGCAGCATGTGACCCTCCGACCCTGGCGGCGGTCCGGCGACGCCTGGATGAACGCTACGGAATCCGCGCCGCGATGCCCGTGGTCGATGGCGAGGGAATCCGGAGGGAGCGCCTCGACCTGGAGAACGGAGCGCAGATCCTCCTGCGCACCGAGGAGCTCAGGGATCGGCACCCGTACCCGGCCTGCGGGACCTGCAGCCGAAGCCGGGCGTGCCGGGAGGGGATCTTCCCGCTCCGCCTGTCCGCCTGCGGCCAGCTGGTCTTCTGCATGGCGGGCGGTGTCCCGGAGCTGGACATCCGCGCCGCGCTCCAGGGCTCGGATCTCGACGGTCTGCGCAGGGTGCTGCGTGAAGCTGCCGGCTGGTAGCAGGAGGAGACGTATGGTCCGTTTTAACGAGCGTGCCCTGTACGTGGCCATCGAGGGGCTGGATGGCTCAGGGAAGACCACCCTGTACGACAACCTCTCCCAGCGGCTGACCGAGGCGGGCATCGCCTGGGCTCCCTGCCTCCCGACCCGCCGGGATGAGGAGCCCCACACCCTCGAGCGCGTCGCTGATTCCCTGCCCTGTCTGGGCCAGTTCTGGCCGTACCGATCCCTGGTCTATGCCCGGCGCTCCCGTCGTATGGCGTGTCGGACCGACTGGTCGAAGCCCCTCATCCTGGGGGACCGCAGCCTGGTCACCAGCTATGCGGTCTACTGGCACCGCTTCCCGCACCCGCGGCTCGCCGTCCGTTGGGTGGACCTGCTGGAGCCTACCCTACCCGCGCCAGACTGCGTGCTGTACCTGGATCTGGACCAGGAGGAGTTGACTCGGAGGAAGCTCCAGAGGGGGAATCCCCTGGATCGGGACGAGGTCGGATACCGGCCTCTCCAGATGGGCGAGGCGTTCCAGGACCTGCGCAGGCAGAGGATTCCCGTTCCCAGGCTCGAGGGCACGCGCTGGCACCTCCTGGACGCACGGGAGACGCGTGATGCCCTGTGCCAGGCTGCTTGGCGTCATGTGCAGAAGCTGCTGACAGAGAAGGGACCGGTCACGGACGGGTTCCGAGATGCGTCCTGAGACGCAAAGGAGCTGCAGATGCGGATCTACCTGTCGTCGGAGGGCATGGAGCGCTTGCGGGCTGCGATCTCCAGGACCCGGGAGGAGCTCGCTGCGCTGCGCGCGGAGAAGGCCATCGCGTACACGCAGAGCGGGGACACGTGGCACGACAACCCCGGCTTCAACGACCTGGAGCAGCAGGAGCACCGGAAGGCGCTCCAGATCCGGGCCCTCGAGGAGCAGCTCCGCGGCGCAGTGCTGTTCGTGCTGGAACGCAGACCGACCGAGCGGGTTGCGCTGGGGGCCATCGTCCGCTTCATCGCCCGGCCTTTGACCGGTGTCCCTGGGAGCCGTGATGGCGAGGAGGAGCAGGTGTTCGAGATCGGCGGCCATGAAGAGACGGACCTGAAGTTGCGCCGGATCGGATACTCCTCGCCCCTGGGGCGGGGCCTGATGGGCCTGGCCCCCGGCGAGTCGCAGGTCACCGGGGCGGCGGGTGTGGAGATCGAATACGAGGTGGTGGAACTCCTCGAGAGCTGGGACGAGGTGGATGATGGGCACTGACGTCATCTTCATCTGCGGGCCGCATGCCGCGGGGAAGAGCACGATCCTCGAGGCCCTGGAGAGGTCCGGTGGGATCGCCTTCCGAGGACCGGAGGTCGGCAAGGATCTCTTCTACCGTCGCCGGTTCGAACCGGGGTCGCAGAAGGCCGCCTTCGAGCGCGAGGTCACCGGGCTCGAGTTGGAGCGCGACCACCGACTTGCCGGCCGTATCCGGGGATTGGTGGGGCTGGAGTCCTGGCATCCGGGAAACCTGGCGTACGCCGCCGTCCGCAACCCCGCCATCGTCCCCGAGCTCGCGGAGTGGATGCGTTCCTCGCCGCTGCTGCCCGTGGCGCGCGGCATCCGGCTCCGGCTCCCCTGCGATGGGATCCGGGTCAGGACCCGGACCTTCAAGGACCAGTCGGAATGGGCAGCGGGGTTCTATGGAGCGGTGGACCAGGCTCTCGGAACGTGCCTCGCTCTCCTGGGCCTGGCGGAGCGGACCATTGAGGTCGACGCGTCGGGGAGCCCGGAGGAGGTGCTGGCTCGGGCCTGTCGCTGCATGGGTCTCGACTGAATTAGGAAGGGGTTGAAAAATTCCTGGTCACATCCATGGGCTGTCCTTCGTCCTGGTCAGCAGAACCCCATGGAACCTCGGAGCGAGCCGAAAGGGGACCCGTCCCCGAATAGGCCGCAAGACGTACCACCCCAGGGACGTGCGGTCGGATCCGTGCGTCGTGTGGAAGGAGGAGACCATGGGGAAGGCAAGTCAGCGCAGGAAGGCCCGCCGGGCCAGCTTTATGACCAATCTCTTCTTCCAGGATCGGAAGGAGTTCGACTCCTGCTGGAATGGACGGCTCCTGCAGTTCGCCCGGGAGGCGGCGAACCGCGCGAACAACCTGGGTCCCGGCTCCATCTCCGTGTTCGGCGTGGTGGAGGAGGCCCTCGCCGAGCTGCGTGAATACGGCCCCGCGCCCTACGCTGCATGGAAGCACCAGACCCGCGACGCGCTCGAGACGACGTGCGCCCATGTCTTGGGGCAGGTCCTGGACCGCAATCTCATATACCGGGGAGCCGCCCTGTGGCAGCGATGAGGAGGGTTGCATGCGCAAGCACACGGACAGGTCGAACTCCAAGTGGACGTCCGGGGCCTGCTACCGCTTCTGGCGGGAGAGCGAGGTCATGCGCATGCGGATGAGCAGGAAGAACAACCCCGTCTGGAACGAGGTGCAGGTGCCGAAGGGGTGGGAGGTGGCGGTCCTGTTTGACGATGGACCGGATGTCTACCTTCGGGAGCCGGCCGGGGAGTCGGAGCAGATCTGCCTCGGCAAGACGCAGCTGCTCCGCCGTGCGCGGCCGGTGATCCGGAACCTCCAGTACGAGACTTGGAAGGACTACCTGGCGCTGATGCCCGGTGAGCGCAGGGTCATCGAGGCCCGGTGGGATGGGATCATCCCGGGGGACCAGCGGATCCCCGAGGTGATCGATGGAGTCTTCTTCTTCCCTCCGGGCCTCATCGATTTCCGCTGCGAGGACCAGCCCTTCACCACGGGAAAGTCCCATTGCTGCGTGAAGGAACTGCGGAACGAACTGGAGTGGACCGGGGACGGCCTCTACGACTTCGAGATCGACTTCGAGTTCCCGAAGAACTGCCAGGGCAAGCAGGTGTTGACGGTGCATTGAAGACATCCCGTGTCACAACCAAGGGGTTGGTGCGTCAGAGAACCGTGGACTGGAAGCAGGGAGGATGATCATGGCGAGGAACAGGGGCAGGCAGTGGGCGGCTGTGAACCGGAGGGCGGGGCAGTCCCATGATTCGTGGATGCAGAAGAACCACGAGTTCCACCGCGTCGAGTGGACGCAGGAGAAGATGCGTCGGGGTGAGTGGCTCCCGGCGGAGGAGTACGAGCGGCTGACGGGCCGGCCGGGAGGGAAGACCCGTGCGGAGGATTCTGCTCTGCCCCCGGGCGCGCATAGCACTGCCTCCCGTCCGCGTGCAGCCGGGCGCACGGGTGGGCAGGGGCCCGACGGCCGTTTGAAGGTAAAGGGGAAGCACTGCGCAGACACCGGCTCTTCCTTGAAGGCCCAAGGGGTTGCGGTGGCAAGCTCCGCCGGGGTTTCTGCCGGGCTCTCCGTGGTCCAAGACGTACTGACGCAGGGGCGGGGCCTGGATGTCGGGCGGACCGCGGCCAGCGCGGCGGCGGCTGGAGCGAGGGCCGGTGCAAGGGCTGCGGCCACCCGGGTCGTGGCTCATGGGATCGAGAAGGGCATCGAGGCGGCTGGCCGGGCTGCTGCGAAGAAGGCGGCGACCACGGTGGGACGGCAGGTGGCGAAGCAGGTCGGTCGCCAGACCGCGAAGCAGGTCGGCAAGGCCGGCGCGAAGCAGGTGGCCAAGAGTGCGTTCCGAGGAAACGTCATCACGGCGCTGGCCGCCCTGGTGGTGGAGCAGGGTGTGGACACGACGCTCCTGGCCAGCGGGAAGATCGGCTCCCGGGAGTACCGGTGCCGCAGCGCGGAGAACGTCGGTGGCGCAGCGGGGAGCCTCGGGGGTACCGTAGCGGGTGCCACCATCGGGACCTTCATCTGTCCGGGCCTCGGGACCGCGATCGGCGCTTTCCTCGGGGGCCTGTTCGGTGGGACCGGCGGTGCGGTGGCTGGTCGCAGCTTCGCGAGATAACCTCCTCGCCTGCTACATGTCTTTTCGCTGTAGTT
>JBDRIT010000136.1:0-4552 GCA_043815665.1 Pseudomonadota bacterium | reverse complement strand
ATCGCGAAGAGCGAAAAGATGTGATCGATCGTCAGACGGCGACGGCGACGGCAACGGCAACGGCAACGGACCATTCTTCCAGCCGAGTCGAGCCAGAGTTCGATAGACCGCTGGGGGAGCGGCGACTTTGCGATTGCCCTGCCCAGATCCCCTTTTTCAGTTGAAAAATTCTCACTCAGCCCTCATTTTGTCACCGCCCTCATGATTGAGGCCCCGATGTTTCGTTGCAGGAAGAAGATCGGTGCTTGGGATTCCTGCAAAAAGAACATTGGGGACCGAGATGAAGTTCTCTGAACTGGGGCTGCGCCCCGAACTCCTCGAGGGAATCGCCAGGCTTGGCTTCGAGACACCGACTCCGGTACAGGCTGAGGTGATCCCGGTCCTCCTCGAGAGCGATCGCGACGTCGCGGCCCTGGCCCAGACCGGCACGGGCAAGACCGCCGCCTACGGGCTGCCGATCCTCGAGAAGCTGGAGCTGGACGAGGCGGTGCCGCAGGCGCTCATCCTCTGCCCGACCCGGGAGCTCTGCATGCAGATCGCACGGGACCTGCAGGGCTTCTCGTCCTGTCTCCACGCGGTCAGGGTGCTGGCCGTCTACGGAGGCGCCGACATCCGGCCCCAGCTCGTCGCGCTGCAGCGCGGCGTGCACGTGGTGATCGCGACCCCTGGCCGGATGCTCGATGTCCTTCGACGCAAGCGCGTCGATTTTTCGAAGGTCACCCGGGTCGTCCTCGACGAGGCCGACGAGATGCTCAACATGGGCTTCGAGGAGGATCTGGAGGGCATCCTCTCCACGGTCCCCGACGGCGCGCAGACGCTCCTCTTTTCGGCGACCATGCCCAGGGAGGTCGCGAAGATCTCCCACAAGTACATGAAGAACCCCGTCGAGATCACCCTTGGGACGCGCAACGCCGGCGCCGAGAACACCAGCCATGAGGTCTACGTGGTGCAGGCCAGGGACCGCTACAGCGCCCTGCGCCGCATCGTCGACATGTATCCCCGCATGTACGGCATCGTCTTCTGCCGCACCCGGGTGGAGACCCAGGAGATCGCGGATCACCTGAGCGCGGATGGCTACAACGCCGAGCCGCTCCATGGAGACCTCTCCCAGCAGCAGCGCGACAGCGTCATGAACAAGTTCCGCAAACGCCACGTGCAGATCCTCGTCGCGACGGACGTCGCCGCCCGGGGCCTCGACGTCAACGACCTCACCCACGTCATCAACTACACCCTGCCCGACGAGCTCAACTCGTACACCCACCGCAGCGGCCGCACCGGACGCGCCGGCAAGGAGGGCATCTCCGTCTCCATCATCCACCTGCGGGAGCGGTTCAAGATCAAGCGCCTCGAGGGCATGATCGGCAAGGAGTTCAGTCAGCGGTCCGTGCCGACGGGGGCTGACATCAGCCGCGCCCGCCTGATGAGCCTGGCGGAGCGCGTGTGCGACACGGACACCGGAGCGGACCTGGTCGACGACCACCTCGAAGGAATGTGCGCCCTGCTGGACGGCCTGACGAAGGAGGAGATCATCAAGCGCTTCGCGGCGATTGAGCTGCACCGCATGCTCCTCTTCTATCGCGACGCACCCGATCTCAACCAGTACGCCGCGCCGCGCTCGCAGGACCAACGACCGGACCGCAGCTCCCGTCGGGACGGGCGCGAGCACCCCGGGCCGCGCAAGATGACGACGGACCTGGTCGAGCTCGTCATGAACGCCGGGCATCGCCACGGCCTGACCCCGCAGAAGCTGATGACCCTCGTCAACGTCGCCGATCGGGAACGCAGCGTGGACATCGGCCGCATCAACATCGTCAGGACCCAGGCCTACTTCGAGGTGCCGCGCAACGATGCGCAGGGCGTCATCGACGCCTTCGCCCGGAGCAAGGTCGATCTGGACGGCCGGCCGATCAGCGTCGGGCTGGCGGGCGCCCCCCCGGCGACGCGGCCCCCTCCATCTGGCGGCCCCAAGCGGTCTCCTTCCGGTCCGAAACGGACCGGCTTCGGAGGTCAGGACAAGCCCCGCAAGAGCGGGAGCGGGCGCTGAACTGAGCTGAGCTGAGGATCGGGGAGGGTCTCCGCGGCCGCGGCCTGAACACGCCGTCAAAGGCGTGATGTGCGGCTGCTGCCGGGATCGAATTCTTCAGGAGATCAGAGAGGAGGTCGGCAGAAGGCTGGAATCGAGATCCCAGCCCCCTGCACGAGGGAAGGAGGGTGGACTACCAGCGGTCGCCGCCGCCACGGTTTCCGCCGCCGCCACGGTTCCCACCGCGGTCATCCGACCGGCTCTTGGCCTCGTTGACGGTCAGGGAGCGGCCGTCGAGCTGCGTGCCGTTCATGCCATCAATGGCCTTCTGGGCGGCGCCGTCGTCAGAGAGGGTCACGAAACCGAACCCCCGGCTGCGTCCCGTGTCGCGGTCTGTGATGACCTTCGCTTCCGTGACTTCGCCGAACTGAAGGAAGGCCTCCTTGAGTCCGCTGTCGTTCGTGTCAAAACTCAAACCACCGACAAAAATCTTCTTGGACATGTCTGCACTCACTTTTCTGCTCGGCCCGATATTTTTTTTCCCACCCGTCGACACACGGCCTACGGCCGGCTGCATACAGTCAATGGAGAGGAATTCGGGATCCGGGCTTGATAGGATTGAACCAAAATGGCCGGAACACATAGCTGGCTGCAGAACCAGCGTGCTCATATTATGGAGATGGTGGGCCTTGTCAAGTGAAATATCGAATTTCTTTCAGAGATGCCGGAGGCCGAGGCGCGCTCGGCACGCCTCGACGGTGGCCACCTCCCGGCCCTGGTCGCGGATCATCCGTGCGGCCTTCTCGACCAGGTCTCCGTTGGAGCGCGCCATGATCCCCGGTGCCAGATAGAAGTGGTCCTCGAGGCCGACCCGGACGTTTCCGCCCAGGGAGACGGCCGCTGCCACCAGGCGCCACTGGTCGTGGCTGACGCCGATGACCTCCCAGTCGCTGTTCGGCGGCAGGAGGCGGACCTGGTGGGCCAGGTTGTCCGCGGTGGGGGGCATGCCCCCCTGGACCCCGAGGATCAGGCTGACCAGGAACGGGGCCTCGAGGAGGCCCATGTCGATGAGGGGGAAGATGTTGCCAACGTGGCCGGAATCGAAGCACTCCATCTCCGGCTTGACCCCGGCCTCCTGCATCATGGTCACCAGGGGGACGATCTCGGAGAAGGGGTTGGAGAAGACGAAGTCGAAGACGAATTTCTTCTTTCCTTTGTGATACTTGGAGTAGTTCATCGATCCCATGTTCAGTGCGCCGATCGCGGGCTTCACCTCCCGCACCGGTGCCATCTTCTTCTCCAGGGGGACGTCGATCGCGCCGGTGGAGAAGTTGATGATCACCGGGCAGGCCGTGGTGATTGCGTCGTAGATGTTGCGGTAGTCCTCTACCTCGTAGCTCGGCCTCCCGTCCGGGGTCCGGGCGTGGACGTGGACCGCCGCGGCGCCGGCCTCCCAGGCGCGCCTCGCCTCGGCCGCGTAGTCCTCTGGGGCGTAGGGGATCGCCGGGCATTGATCTCGATTGGCCACCACCCCGGAGAGGGCGCAGGTGATCATGCAGGGGCGCGTGTAGTCGTGGTTCTCGGTGACCCAGAAGCTGCTCATCTCTCCTCCTATCGTCCCTTGAATTCGGGCCGGCGCTTCTCCATGAAGGCCCGCATCCCCTCTCTCGCGTCCTCGGTGTCCAGGCTCCGGCCGAGGGCCGCGCAGAGGGCCGTCAGCGCCTCGTCCACCGGTAGGTCGCTCATGGCGTGGAAGGCCTCCAGGCCGATCTTCACGCCGATGGGGCTGCGCGTCGCCATGAGGGCGAGGAGCTCCTCCACTTCGGCGTCCAGGGCCTCCGCCGGGACCGCCCGGGTGATCAGGCCGATGCGCTCGGCCTCGGCTGCGCCCACCTTGCGCCCCGTGAGGACCATCTCCAGGGCCTTCTTGCGGCCCACGTTCCGGAGGAGCAGCGCGCCCACCATCATCGGGAAGATCCCCACGTTGACCTCGGGGAGGGAGAAGAACGCGTCGTCCCGGGCGAGGACCAGGTGGCAGCCGAGCATGAGGCCCATCCCGCCCGCCAGGCACGGTCCATTCACCCGCGCGACCAGGGGCTTGCCGTAGGCGAGCATCTTCCCGAGGAGGGCTGCATAGTCCAGCGCGGCCCGGGGCGGCCCGCCGGGGGCCGCGTCCAGCGCGCCCCCCAGGTCCGCGCCCGCACAGAAGGCTTTCTCGCCGGCTCCGGTGATGCAGACCGCCCACACCGCCGGGTCCGCGGCCGCCTGATCCAGGAAGGCGCCGAACGCGGCGATGATCTCCGGGCTCAGCGCGTTCCGCCGGGCCTCACGGCGGATCGTCAGGAAGGCCGCGCGATCCCGGACCTCGTAACTCAGCTCGTCGGTCATCTAGATGACCTCGGCGCAAATGATGATGCGGCCTGGGCGAGGAACCGGCGTCGAGGTCAAGGCGCTTCTACGAAGACGTGGTAGAGCCACTTCGAGGAGGAGCAACGCCGAGATCGGCGTCGGGGACCGGCCAGGGGGTAT
>JBDRIT010000135.1:0-3222 GCA_043815665.1 Pseudomonadota bacterium | reverse complement strand
ACCCAGGCTCGATCGCGATGAGCGAAAAGATGTGATCGATCGTCAGACGGCGACGGCAACGGCAACGGACCATTCTTCCAGCCGAGTCAAGACAGAGTTCGATAGACCGCTGGGTGAGCGGCGACTTTGCGATAGCCCTGGCGAAGACCCGGTCCGGCGTTGATTCTGTCGTTGTTTCACCCTAACCTCAGGCGGCAGGTCTCGATGGAAGGGGGGGGGGGGCAGTGAGTACGAGGGTCCGACGGGGGGTGGTGATCCTCTCCATCCTTCTCATGGTGATCTCCCTCGGTGAGCTCGGGCTCCGGCTCTACGGGTCCTTCTTCTCCATCGGCGGCAGCGAGGACCCTGACGCCTTCCACCTCTATGTCATCGGCGGGTCCACTGCGGAGGGCGTCCCCTACGCGCCGCTGTCCTTCGGGATCCTGGTCTCCGCGATGTTCGAGGGGACCCTGGACGGCCGCCCCATCGTGGTCCACGACCTGGCGGTCAGCGGGGACACGATCTACACCCAGTGGGTGCGCTTCGAGCGGGCCGTCCGCGCCCGGGACGGGGATGTCCCCGGGGCCGTGCTGATCTACTCCGGGCACAACGACGGGGCCGGCGACCTCGGCGACGATCCGGCGTCCCTGGGGACCCGCCTGGAGCGCAGCCTCTGCCGGAGCTCCGCCCTCGGGCTGGAGACGAGCTACTGGACCCGGAGGCTGCTGAGGCGATCCGCCGCCGACGCGCTGGACAGCTACGGGACCTACCTTCGGGAGGTGGTGGACACCGCGCACGGGGCGGGGCTCACGCCGTTCCTGTCCTCGGTGGTCAGCAACCTCAGCGATATCGAGCCGAGCTACGAGACCGACGACCGGGAAGGCGTCCGCCGTGCGCTGGCGGAGGTCGCTCCCCTGGAGGAGGCCGGAGACTGCGCTGCCGCTGGGTCTGCCCTGGCAGGGGCCCTCCCGGAGGGGCGGGGGAAGGATGCCTTCGGCGCCTATCGGCTCGGCCGCTGCCTCCGGCGGGCCGGCCGGCATGGACCGGCGATGGACGCCTACTGGGTTGCTGTGGATCTGGACCCCAGGGACGTCTTCGGGCGGGCGACGCGGCTGCACAACGAGATCATCTCCCGGGTCGGGGAGGAGCACGGGGCGCAGGTCGTGGACGCGGTGGGGCACTTCGCGCAGGCGTCCCCCCATGGGTTGATCGGGGACGAGCTCTTCAGTGATGGTCAGCATCCGAACCTGCGCGGGCATCTCCTCCTCGCCGTCGGGTTCGCCGAGGCCCTCTCCGCGCGGTTCGACGAGCCCATCCGGCGTCGGTTTGAGGACGCTGCCGAGGTCCACGCCGCCTTCCCTCCGGAGGATCCGGCGTTCCCGTTCCTCCACGGCGGGAGCTGGCTCCTGGCCGTGTCCTTCCGGCATCCCTGGCCCATGGATCGGCTCCGCGCCGCCGAGGCGCGCTTCCGCAGCGCGCTCGCCCTCGAACCCCGCTCCTTCACCGGGTGGATGGGGCTCGGCCTCGCGCGGGCGGGACAATCGAAGCCCGCACTGCTCCAGAGCCCGGAGGTGATCGCGCAGATCGATCGTTGGGGGGGCTTCACCTACCACGGCTTCAACGTGCCCCTCGAGGAACTCGAGGCCCTGTTGGAGCTGCTCCGGTCCGCGGGGGTGGAGGACGACATCCTGGAGGGCGTCGCAGAGAACCATCCCGAGCGCCGGGATCGGGAGCCATGATGGGGGGCGGGGACCGAAGATTGGGTCGAGTCCTTCGCGTCGCGCTCAAGATCCTCGCCGTGATCCTCGCCCCGGCGATCCTCTTCGAGCTGCTCCTGGTGTTGACGGATCTCGACCTCCGGGTCATCGGGACCTATGTGTACCGGAACGAGGGAAACGAGTGCTACGAGGGGGTCCCCCGGCTCTATCGGCGCAGCGAGGACCCCGAGCGCATCTATGAACTCGTCCCCGGCACAAAGGCCGTCTGCGTCGGGTGCACCCATCCTCTGGAAACGAAATACCAGCGGGCGGAGGTCTCGATCAACGGGTTGGGATTCCGGGGCCGCGAGTTCCCCGCCGAGAAGGCCCCGGGGGTCTTCCGGGTCTTCATCCTCGGCGGGTCCAACACCTTCGGCATGTCCGTGGGCGACGACGACACCTATCCGGCCCGGATCCAGGCGCGGCTGGAGAGCCTGGGATACGGGAACGTCGAGATCTGGAACGCCGGCGTCAACGCCTACGTGATCTCCCAGAAGATCGCCTACCTGGAGGAGATCGTCCGACGCTACGCGCCGGACCTGGTGTTGATCCAGGACCACAACATCGGCTGGCGCCCGCTCCTCCGTGGTCCGGACGACATCCTCGCTGCGCTGCGGGCCAACGAGACCCTGGTGTTGGAGGCGCTCCCCGCCGCATGGGGTGAGCCGGAGGCGCCCCATCCGGTCCACGAGTGGCTCGTCCGGCATTGGCGAACCTGGCGGGCCGCCTACGGGGTCTTCGTGTACGCCCGGCTCCGCGCCTCCTGCGACGCCGGCGGGCAGGAGCTCTCCGGTTGCCTCACCGAGGACTGGAGGGCCCGCTTCCGGGCGGTCTCCCAGCGCCACAGCGTGGCGGCCTTCGAGGCCTTCATGTCACGGACGGAGCTCCCCGTGATCCTGGTGGACACCACCGACAACCGGTACTGCCCGGGCAGCCTTGACCACGACCGGCTGCGCGGGGTCCCCTCGGTCCGGTTCTACTCGTTCTGTGACGACTCCAGGCCCGAGGAGTACTACCACGTCCACCCGCCTGGCTACGTGTACGAGTGGTACGCGGCGCGCCTGGTGGACGATCTCATCCTCCCTGCGCTCCGCGAGCTTCCGGCCTCTTGATTCTCGATCAGGATTCGGCGGAGACGATGATCCTGGCAGCCGGATCCGAGAGGTCGACCACGTCGCCGGGGCGCACCTTCCGCCCGCGCTGGAGGACGACCTCTCCGTTGAGACGCACCAGGCCTTCCAGGATGAGGTGCTTGGCCTGCCCCCCGGAGTCGGTGACCCCCGCGAGCTTGAGGAGGGTGTCGAGCTTGATGAATTCGGTCGTCAGGGCGACGGGGATCTTCATGCTAGATGACCTCGGCGCAAATGATGATGCGGCCTGGGCGAGGAACCGGCGTCGAGGTCAAGGCGCTTCTACGAAGACGTGGTAGAGCCACTTCGAGGAGGAGCAACGCCGAGATCGGCGTCGGGGACCGGCCAGGGGGTAT
>JBDRIT010000134.1:0-36823 GCA_043815665.1 Pseudomonadota bacterium | reverse complement strand
GCGGCCCTGGCCGCGTCGGCGTGGATCGCCTGCCTGGGCCCTGTCTTCGCCCTGGACCTCGGACGGAAGCGCTTCCCAGAGGAGGCCGCGGCCGCGGACAAGTGGGCGTGCTATCCCTGGAAGGACAGCTTCCCCGACAACCCCTTCGGCGCCCAGGTGCGGTCGCGGGCCTGGCGACATTGCCGGATCCAGGGCGCCCTCGAGGATCCGGTGCCCCGATACCTCTGGAACAAGAAGCATCACTTCGCCGCAGCCGTGGGCATCGCGGCCTACATCGCCGCGCACTCCGAAGAGAGCGAGACCCTGGCAGGGGCGTCCATGACGACGCCCCTCCTGGCGATCCTCTCGGGCCGGGACATCGCGGCCCGCTTCGTGGACACGAACCAGAAACGATTCTCCGCAGGGCTCGTCACCGAGGAGGAGTTCTGGGAGGCGGTGTGCCACACCCCGATCCGGTACGTGGTCGCGTCGCCACGGAGCATGTTCACCCCCCAGCGGCTGGCCCGACATCCGGTGATCCGCCGATACTTCAAGCCCGAGAAGCTCTTCGACGTTCCGGAGCTCACGTTCTCCGGCCGGTACCCGCTGGTGCTCTTCCGGCGGGTGGCCGACGGGCCCGACGACGACGGAGCCTGGTGCCGCTGGCCCAGCGACCATGGGAGGCAATGATGAAGACCGACGCCGCGCCCCGGGGGCCGAAGTGGTTCCCTTTCGGACTGGCGCTCACGGACGAAATCCTCCGTCGCACCGCCTGGGAGGACGCGCCGGAGGACGCCTCCCCCGTCGCAGGTGTCCGACGCCTCGTGGCTGCGGTGAACGGCGAGCCCGGCGGGCCCCGCTCCACCGGGCGGCCAGCCATTCCCGCGGGGCTGGCCCTCACGGCGGGGCTGTTGACCGAGGCGCTTCGTACCCTGTGGGAACGCTACGACGAGGAGGCGCCCGACGCCATCCTGGCGGCTCGTGCCCACGCCGGGGCGCAGCTCGGCGACCGGGAGACGCAGCGCTGTGCGGCATCCTTCGTGGGCCGGTACCCACCCCGCACCGTCCGCACTGGAGCCGCCGATGCGTCGGCCTTCCTCCAGGACGACGACGGCACCGGCTGGGCGCGCTCGGATCGCGAGATGGTCCTCCTGCGCCTCACCAGTGAGAACCCGGCGATGCAGAGCCTCCGGGAGCTCTTCGACGACGAACCCCTCGCCCGGCAGGTCCCCTACCGGGTGCTGGTCTCCCTCATGGAGGAGCACCTCTCCCGGTGCCCGCCGGTGCCGGGCCCGGGGCTGCCTTTGATGGAGCTCCTGCGGTCCCCCATGCGGGCGCACCCCGACTCCCTCGAGGACCAGCTCGCTTACGTGCGCACCGAGTGGGCGGCCCTCCTCCCCGCGGATCTCCTTGAGCGCATGACCCTGGCGAAGGACATCCTCTCCGAGGAGCAGCAGCACCGCGGCCCCGGCCCCGCCCCCACCCGGGTCATGGAATTCGGCGGCGGCGCGGACGATCCCGAGGAGGAGCGCTTCAGCGCGGACGCGGACTGGATGTCCAACGTGGTGCTCATGGCCAAATCCACCTATGTGTGGTTGGGCCAGCTCTCCAGGAAGCATGGTCGGGAGATCACCCGCCTGGACCAGATCCCCGACAAGGAGCTGGACATCCTCGGACGCTGGGGCTTCACCGGTCTCTGGCTCATCGGGCTCTGGGAGCGCTCGCCCGCCTCACGCAAGATCAAGAGAGCCTGCGGCAACCCCGAGGCCGAGTCCTCGGCCTACTCCCTGCACGACTACGAGATCGCCGCGGACCTGGGCGGGGAGGAGGCCTACCAGAGCCTCAGGGACCGGGCCTGGGCCCGGGGCATCCGCCTGGCCGCGGACATGGTGCCCAACCACTCGGGCCTCGACTCCCGATGGATGGTGGACCATCCGGACCGCTTCCTCCAGCTCGACCAGCCCCCCTACCCCGGGTACCGGTTCTCCTGCGAGGACCTCTGTGAACACCCGGACGTCGAGATCCAGATCGAGGACGGGTACTGGGAGAAGCGCGACGCAGCCGTGGTGTTCAAGCACACCGACCACCGGGACGGGAGGGTGCGCTACGTCTATCACGGGAACGACGGCACCTCCATGCCCTGGAACGACACCGCCCAGCTGGACTACCTCCGGGCGGAGACCCGGGAGGCGGTGATCCAGAAGATCCTGCACGTGGCGCGGCGCTTCCCGGTGATCCGGTTCGACGCCGCCATGACCCTGGCCAAGAAGCACATCCAGCGCCTCTGGTACCCTCGCCCCGGGGACGCGGGCGCGGTGCCGTCCCGCGCCGAGCACGGGATGGCCAAGGCGGACTTCGACCGCCATGTCCCGGTAGAGTTCTGGCGGGAGGTCGTGGACCGTGTCGCCGCGGAGGCGCCCGACACCCTCCTCCTGGCGGAGGCCTTCTGGCTCATGGAGGGCTACTTCGTACGGACCCTGGGCATGCACCGGGTGTACAACTCCGCGTTCATGAACATGCTCAAGATGGAGGAGAACGCCAAGTACCGGGCCACGATCCGCAACGTCCTGGAGTTCAGCCCCGAGGTCCTGGGCCGCTTCGTCAACTTCATGAACAACCCCGACGAGCGCACCGCGGTGGAGCAGTTCGGCAAGGGCGACAAGTACGTCGGGTGCGCCCTCCTCCTGGTCACCCTCCGGGGGCTCCCCATGTGGGGGCACGGCCAGGTCGAGGGGTTCACCGAGAAGTACGGCATGGAGTACCGGCGGGCCTGCTGGGACGAGCAGGCGGACCTGGAGCTGATGCGGCGCCACGAGACGGAGATCTTTCCGCTCATGCGCCTGCGCCACCTGTTCAGCGGCGCGGAGCACTTCGCGCTGTACGACTTCGTCCGCCCCGAGGGGGGCACGGACGAGAACGTGTTCGCGTACTCCAATCGAGCGGGGAATGACCGCGCCCTGATCCTCTACAACAACGCCTACGGGAGCACCCACGGCTCCATCCATACGTCCTGCGCGATGAACACCGCGACCGGGGGCGCACAGCACCTGGCACGGCGCAGCCTCGTGGAGGCCCTCGGCCTGCCCACGGGGGAGGCGGACCTCGTTGCGTTCCGGGACCATCGGACGGGGCTCCACTTCCTGCGCACCTGCAGCGTCCTCGCGGAGCAGGGCTTCCACGCGCAGCTCGGCGGATACCAGCACCAGTCCTTCGTGGACTTCCGCGTGATTCATGACGAGGCCGGTGAATGGCGAGACCTCGAGGCGCGGCTCGGCGGTGCGGGCGTCCCCGACCTCGACCTGGCCCTCGAGGAGCAGCGGCTGGCGCCCCTGCTCGAGGGCTGGCGCGACCTCCTGGAAGCGACCCCCGACGCCGCGACGCTCTTCGTCGCTGCGGCGCTCCTCGGCGCCCTGGTGGGTGACGATACGGAGGGCATCCCTGCGCGGCTCCTCGAGCGGGACCTCGGGGACGGGGGCCTGGCCCTGGCCCTTTCGGGACGCACTGCGTCGGGGATGGACGCGAACGATGGGGAGACGCTGGCGATCGCCTTCCTGACCGCCCCCGCGGCGCGGCGCTTCCTCCAGGTCAACGTGCACGAAGGGGTGGAGTGGTTCAACGCCGAGGCCTTCGAGACCCTGGCGAAGGCCTGGTTCGCGTTCAGCGAAACCCTCACCGCCGAGCCCCTGGAAGGCCTCGATGCGAAGACCATCCTCCGCCTCGCCGAGGACGCCGGCTACCGCGTCGACAGGTTCGAGGCGCTCCTCTCCGGACGCCGTTGACGATCCGGACCCCCTATGGTTCTATAGCACCCTTGCGCGGGCGAGGGAGGGAGACGATGTCCAAGAAGGATGACCAACCATCAGCCAAGGTCCGGAACATCGGCATCATGGCCCACATCGATGCCGGGAAGACCACGGTCACCGAGCGCCTCCTCTTCGTCACGGGTCGCCTGCATCGCATGGGCGAGGTCCATGACGGCCAGGCCACCATGGACTGGATGATCCAGGAGCAGGAGCGCGGCATCACCATCACCTCCGCGGTGACCACCTTCGAGTGGAGCGAGCACGAGATCCACCTCATCGACACCCCGGGGCACGTGGACTTCACCATGGAGGTGGAGCGCAGCCTCCGGGTCCTCGACGGCGTCATCACCGTCCTCGACGGGGTCGCGGGGGTGGAGCCCCAGACCGAGACCGTCTGGGACCAGGCCAACAAGTTCGGCATCCCCCGCTTGGTCTTCGTGAACAAGCTCGACCGCCTCGGCGCATCCTTTGATCGATGCGTGGACAGCCTCCGCAACCAGTTCACCGAGGTCATCATCGTTCCGCTCCAGATCCCCATCGGGCTCGAGGGAGAGCACAAGGGCGTCGTGGACCTGCTGGAGATGAAGAGCCTCATCTGGGACGGCACCGATCCTGCCGTGTTCGAGACCGGCCCCATCCCTTCGGAGCTGGAGGGCGCCGCGGCCGAGGCCCGGGAGTTCATCTTCGAGACCCTCTCGGATCATGACGACGAGGTGGCGGAGCTGTTCCTCGAGGGCGCGGAGGTCCCCCTGGACCTGGCGCGCAGCGTGATCCGCCGGGAGACCCTGGCGCGCAACATCGTCCCCCTCCTCTGCGGCTCCGCGCTGCGCAACCGCGGGATCCCGCCGCTCCTGGACGCGATCGTGTCCTACCTGCCCGCGCCAGCGGACATGAAGTCCATCACGGGAGAGAACCCGAAGACCGGCGAGACCGTGGAGCGCCCCCTGATCCAGAGGGCCCCGCTCTCCGCGCTGGCCTTCAAGGTCCAGCTCATGGAGGACGGGCGCCGGATGACCTACCTCCGGATCTACACGGGGAAGCTCTCGGTGGGGGAAACGGTGCTCAACGCGACCCACGGATACCGGGAGCGGGTCTCCCGGATCTTCCTGATGCACTCCTCCAACCGCATGCGCATCGAGTCCATCGGCGCAGGAAACATCGTGGGGGTCCTGGGGCTCAAGCTGACCACCACCGGTGACACCCTCACGGATCCGGCCCACCCGATCCTCTACGAGTCGATCAAGGGGTACGAGCCGGTGGTCCACCAGGCGTTGGAGCCCCAGACCCTGGCCGACAAGGACAAGCTCGAGGACACCCTGGCCAAGCTCGCCGAGGAGGACCCCACCTTTCGCTCCCACGAGGACAAGGAGACCGGCCAGCGGCTCATCGCGGGCATGGGGGAGCTCCACCTCGAGATCATCGTGGACCGCCTCAAGCGCCAGTTCGGCCTCGAGGTCCGGGTGGGGAAACCCCAGGTGGTCTTCCGCGAGACGATCTCCAAGGCGAACACTGCGAAGGGGCGGTTCGACCGAACCCACGACGAGCGGCGGGTCTTCGGCGCGGCCACCATCAAGGTCGAGCCCCTGCCCCGGGGGACGGGCGTCGAGTTCGAGAGCACCTTCCTGCACGCCAGCATGACCCCCGCGCTCCTCGATGTCTGCAAGGACGGGGCGATGGACATCACGCGGTCCGGCCCGGTCCAGGGCTACCAGATGTCCGACCTGAAGATCACCCTCACCGACGCGGAGTTCACCGACGGCGTCATCGATCCCGTGGCCTACCGGATCGCGTCCGGAGAGGCCGCTCGGCTCGCCTGCGAGGGCGCCGGCGCGCAGCTCATGGAGCCCATCATGGCCGTGGAGGTCTCGGTGATCGAGGACAACCTCGGCGACGCAATCTCCTCGATCAACGAGCGCAAGGGCCGGGTGGAGGAGCTCTTCGAGCGTGGGAACCGGCGCGTCGTCCAGGCCAAGGTCCCCCTGCAGCGCATGTTCGGTTACTCCAAGGACCTGCGGACCCGCACCCAAGGCCGCGGCACGTTCATGATGCGCTTCTCACACTACGACGTGATCGAGTAGAGAGAGGGGGGTGCAGTCGACCCCCGAGGATCTGCACGGGCCCGGGAGGAGGTGGCGAGCGGTCGGTGCTCTACACGGCTTCCAAGTCGTCGTCCTCTTCGTCTCCCAGGAGATCGTCCGCCATGATGGGGAGCTCGGAGTCGTCTCCATCCAGTCCACCGACCTCCAGGTCGAGGTCACCTGGAAGGGACAGGTCATCGTCGAAGACGCGCCCGACCGCATCATCGAGATCCTCTTCCACCAGAAAGACGGGCTCCGCTTTCTTGCGAGACTTGCCGTTCTGGCTTGCTCCACATCGCGGGCACACGGGCTGGGGCTTGTGCATGTCGTAGAACTTCACGCCACACCCCTGACACGCGTGCTTCTTTCCGAACTTGTCTAACTCCACCATGATCCCTCCTGGACCACTCTGGACCACCCTGGATTCGAGGAAACGTTTGTCGACTCTGTGGCTCTTTGTCAAGCCTGAAAATGCGTCGCGGGGGAATCTGGATCCGCTCCGAAGTTTTTGAGTCCGACGGGTCACCGTGCTAGGTTTGTGCGGCACCGAATCGACGAGGAGATGAACGTCCATGCACCCGATGAAATCGACACTCGTCCTGCTGCTCTCGTGGATGGTCTTCGCTGCCCCGGAACCCGCCCGGGCAGAGGGGAAGATCACCCCCGGCGGGGAGGCGCTGCTCTTCGCCAAGAAGGGCTTCCCCTACCTGGCCAGCCGCCAGGTGGGGGGGGATCTCGCGCTGGAGGTCATCGATGCGCAGGGCAAGGTCCTCGGCGCAGCGACGGTCACGGGCTGCAGCCTCGAGAAGCTCCGGATGGATCTCGGGAATCGCTCCACGGGGTGTCTCCCCGAGGCGCTCCTCGAGACGCACCACCTGGACCGGTTCCCGGTCTTCTCGCCCATGTGCCGGGACCTCACGGCCATGGTAGAGGTCAGCGCCAGCGGGAGCCGGGTCACCGTGGACCTGCTCCTCGCTCACTGGCAAAAGAGGCTCCACGAACAGACCCTGAAGAGTCGGCGTGCGTTCCCGGTCCACGTCCGGTGGCACGAGACCTGTAACCTCGTGGTGGTCTCCCACCCGGGCTCCGGCGTGTCCGAGGCCTTCACCAGCCCCGCGACGCTCACGAGCGAGCGCACGAAGATCCCCGACCCGACCCGGGGCGCGTTCTGGATGCGCCGCGGGGAGCGCCTGCGCGTCGACGGCGAGTGGACCGCTGCCCAGGCAAGCGCCGAGGAGGCGCTCCCCCTGGTGCAGGACGCGGATGACCTCGAACGGACCGCACGCCTCCTGGCCCGGCTGCGGCTGTTCCCCGCGGCCATGGACGCGGCCACCCGGCTCGAGAAGACGGCGCCGAAGGCCTACGCCGCGCTGATGAACGGCCTGGAGATGCGGGAGGCGACGCTCTCGACCCTGGATCTGACCGCGTCGTCCTGGACCTTCAAGGCCCCGAAGGGCTTCGAAGGGACGACGATCTGGGTCAAGGTCAAGGACAGCAAAGGCGACAACATCGCAGTCTTCAAGCCAACCAACGGGAACACCTACCACCGTGGGGAGATCTTCACCTGGCGCATGGCCCAGCTCCTGGGCATCGAGGCCCTCTTCCCGGTGACGGTGCGCGCCACCCTGGACAAGCGCGGCTGTGACAAGCTCGTCACCTCCCTCAAGGGGGTCAAGTACGAGGGCCCGAAGGAGCAGAACCGGCAACGGATCATCCGCGCCTGCAGGGATGGAGAGCTGGAGGGGGCGGTCAAGGAGTGGGTCCAGGGTTTCCAGTTCTTCGGGGCCATCGGCACGATGAAGAAGCTCCTGGGGCACTCGATCCTCAAGCACCTCACCCGAAAGGGCGCCCGCCCGGAGAAGGGGAAGAACGTGTCCGTCACCCAGAGGACCCGCTACTACAAGCCCGACCGTTGCAAGAAGGGGACCTACCAGGGAGTCCTCGACCAGGACCTCCTGGCCCGGGATCTCTCCGACCTCCTGGTCATGGACGTCCTCAACGCCAACGAGGACCGGTTCCCGGGTGCGAACGTGGAGTTCAAGTCCATCTCCGGTGAGGTCAAGGAACCCAAGAACTGCGTCTTCGACTTCGGCCCCTCCCGGCTCTTCTCCCTGGACAACGGTGGCACCTTCAAGGGCGCCGCGTACCGCTCCTGGGACGACCTCAAGAAGAACCTCAAGGTCTCCCGATTCAACAAGCGCACCTACCTGCGACTCAAGGCGCTCCGCAGCTTCGTCCGGGGAGAAAGCGACGCGCCCACCTTCGCCCGGCGCTTCGGGATCCGCAACGCCGAGGATCTCTCTCGATTCCTCTGCATGGACAAACCGGACGAACACAGGAACCGCAAGGAACCCCCTTTCCGGCTCTTCAAGACGAACCTGAAGAAGATCGTCGAGTACATGGACCAGTTCAAAGACGACAGCTACGCGTGGTTCTGAGGCGAATCAGGATCCGCTGGTCGTCACCGGGGGGGGTCGCCCTGGACCGCCAGGTGCGCGATCGCCTCGGCCTCTCCTGGAAGGACGCCAAGGCCCTGGTGACCACCGGCAAGGTCCACATAGGCGGGGTCCTGGTCACGACGCCGCAGACCGTCGTCGACGCCGGCACAGAGGTCTCGGTGGACACCGACCGGCGCCGGTCGTCCCGGCGACCGGAGCTGAGGGCCGATCAGATCATCCACCTGGACGAGCACCTCCTGATCGTGGACAAACCGACAGGGCTGGTGTCGATGCCTCCGACCCCCACAGGAGAGCCCACGGTGCTGGACCACCTGGTCCGATTGGTCGGGGCCCCGGTCATCGCGGTCCACCGCCTGGACCACGGCACCTCGGGCCTGATGATCTTCGCGCGCACCGAGCGGACCGCAGCGGACCTCGACGATGCGCTCCGCCGCCACGCGGTGCGCAGGACCTACCTCGCCCTCTGTCACGGACACCCGCGTGCACCCGCGCGGTGGGACGAACCCCTGGTGATCCGCAAGCCGGACGAGCCTCCCCGGGAGGTCGCCGCCGCCACCAACCTCCTCTCCGCCCGCCCCGTCGGGCCGGCGGCGCTCCTTCACTTCGCCCTCGAGACCGGCCGGTGGCACCAGGTGCGGCTCCATGCGGCCCTCCACGGACACCCGCTCCTCGGCGACCGCGACCACGGGGATCCATCGCAGGACCGGCCCCTCCACCCCCGGCGCCTGGCCCTCCACTCCCATACCCTGGAGTTCTGCCATCCGGTGACCGGAGAGGAGCTCCGCTTCGAGCAGCCCCTCCCCGGGGATCTCACTGACCTCCTCGCTCGATTGGGCGGCGGGTGCTAGAATCCACCGGTTGGAGCCAGGCCGGAGATCATGGAACCGCGCGACCACACACCGCCGGGGCACCTCGTCCGAAGACGGAGCCTCCACATCGTCACGAGCCACCGGTGTCAGAACAACTGCGTCTTCTGCAGCGATGGGGGTGACCGGGTCCGCATCGAGCGCCCGAACCCCGCCGTCGTCCGGTCCCTGCTGGAGCAGAACCGGCACCACGACGTGGTCTGCTTCTCGACCCACGAGCCGACGCTGCACCCGGACCTGGTGTCCTTCGTGTCCTGGGCCAGGGAGTTGGAGTTCGGCACCGTCAGCCTGATCACCAACGGCCGCACCCTCGCCCGGGGTGGGCTGATGCGGCAACTCGCCGAGGCGGGGCTCAACGACCTCCATGTCTCGATCCACGGACACGAGGCCGAGATCCATGACCGGATCACCCGCCGCCCCGGAAGCTTCGCGCAGGCCGTCGCCGGCCTCGACGCAGCCCTGGAGATTCGCGGCGTCCATCCCGTCCGGGTCACCGCGCACTCGACGATCTCGGCCTTCAACCTCGCTTCCCTCCCGCAGATGATCGACTTCTTCGGTGCGCGAGGCGTGGACCACTACGGCATCAATGGCCTGTTCATCGAGGGGCTGGCCGTGGAGAACTTCGAGCTCCTGGCCGTCTCCTACAAGAGCATCGCCGAGGTGCTGTCCGCCGCCCTGGCCGGTCCCTGCCCGTCCGTCTCGGTCTCTGACATCCCACCGTGCCAACTCAACGGGCGCATCCCCGATCACGCCATGGGGCTCCGCGAGGACTTCCACGTGGTCACCGAAGGCGAGCCCGACGCGCCGGCCCGGGAGGAGGCGACCTCGGTAGAGAGGAGCTTCGGCTTCGGCCCCCCGTGCATGGGCTGTGTGTTGAGAGCAATCTGCGACGGGGTGGCGGACGCCTACATCGCCCGCTTCGGGTGGGGCGAGTTCCACCCCGTCACTGCATCGGATCTCCGCGACGCCCCCGCGTTCACGACCGAGGAGCGCCTGGGGTCTCTGCTCACCTCGCCGACCGGCGAGTGGGTACTTAGCGAGCTCACCCTGGAACCGACCCGCGCGCAAGCGCGCCTCCGGAGCCCCGGGCTCTCCCGTGAGCTGCTCCTCCTGATCGAGCCTCTCGAACCCGAGACGCCGGCCTACCGACGCACCCGGCGCTACAACCTGTCGCTCAAGGGCGGGGACCATGGTCCAGACGAGATCGCACTGGCGGAGCGGGTCTTCGCGCAGGTCGAGGCGGGTGAGGAGCGCTGAAGATTCTGGATGAGGTCCGCGGCGCTCAGCGACCCTTGCGGAACCACTCCAGACCCTTGCGGGCCGCGAGCTTCAGGAACTTCACGGAGTCACCGATCGCGTCGTAGTGCGAGCGCTCGGATCCATAGATGCAGGTGATGGGGACCTCTGCGTAGGAGAACCCGTCCCGCACCGCGTCCACGATCATCTCGCTCTCGAACTCGAAGCCCTCCTCGCCTCCCTGATCCAGGATCCGCTCCAGGAGCCGGCGGCTCACCAGGCGGTAGCCGCTCTGGCTGTCGCTGATCCACTTGCCGGCCAGGAGCGAGACGATGACGGACGACGAGGTGTTGGCGAAGAGCCGGAGTATGGGCATGCCCACGGGGTTGCCCATGCGGGTTCCGATGATGAGGTCCGCGCCGGTGCGCTCCCAGCGCTCCAGGAAGCGGCCCAGATCCGCCGGGCTGTGCTGCCCGTCCGCGTCCAGGAACACCGCCGGGTTGTAGCCCTTGTCGACGACGTGCTGGATCGCGGTCCGGAGCGCGACGCCCTTGCCCCGATTGTCCGCGTGCCGGAGCACCTCTGCGCCACCACGTTCGGCCATCTCTGCCGTTGCGTCGATGGATCCGTCGTCTACGACGATCACGGGCAGGGAGTGGGAGGAGCGCACCTCGTTCACGACGGCCTCCACCGTGGCGGCCTCGTTGTAGGCCGCGATCACGACGCAGGGTCCATTCTCGATGCGGTCAACCATCGTTCCTCCGATGAGCCATCACCCAGTACTTCATCACGGTGTAGTTGAACAGGAACACGACGCACTCGGCGACGAATTTTCCGCGCACCGCGCCGGCTCTGAAGTGGGACACGAACACATAGACCAGCACCGAGGAGAGCACGAAGGACATCCCGTAGAGCGCCAGGAACCGGGCGGCCTCCGAGACGAACCGCCGGGGGGGGCGATGGACGAAGGTGAAGTAGCGGTTCAACGCGAAGCAGATCACCCCGCCGAAGGTCCGGGAGATGAAGTGAGCGTACAGGTACCAGACCTCCAGGACCGACGTGAGGATCCAGAAGACCGACAGGTCCGCGATCACCGTGACCCCGCCGGAGATCAGGTAGCGGTGAAGATGACCGGCCCAGGCACAGGTCGCCCCAAAGAGGGCTGTGATGGGGTGCCGACGACCCATACCGACAGCACCCGGGTCCTGAACGGCCATCTTCATCGGATCCGGATCACCCCCAGTGCGTTCGCCAGGTCCCGCGACGTGTAGTCACGGCCCCGGTGTGGCTCATTGAGGAAGCCGCCGTCATACATCAGCACGGCAGACCCCCCGCCGTCGAACAACATTCCGTCGCTGGCGCCGACCTTGCGCAGCACGCAGCCCGTGTCGTAGGCCGTCAGGCCGCCGGATCGCCGGATCCCCCGCCCCTCCACCGCCATGAGGTAGAGGCTCTTGCGGTCCGCGGAGAGCCCCAACGCGCTTCGAGGGTGCCGCTGCGGAATGTACAGGCGAAGGGCCAGGGAGAACCCCTCCTTGCCCGCCTCCTGCCCGGCCTTGCCGGCGCGGAGCACCCGAGGTCCCCCGGAGATGCCCTCGGCCACGGGCCGGTTCTCCATGCCCACGAGCTTCGTCGAGATCGAGAAGCTGGCGCCCGTCTCGAGGACACGAAGCGCCTGACCCTTCTCGCCGCAGGCCACCACCACCAGATCCTTGTCGCTGAGGTCGCTGACGGAGCGCCGCCACCCGGCGTCGGCCACAGTGACGGTGACGGTGCGGTTCACCATGGGCTCGACCTTCTCCGTGCGTCCCCGGATCACCCAGCATTCCTTGAGAGCCTTGATGGAATCGGTGTAGACGCCCGAGAAGAACACCGCATGGTCCCGACGAGCCATGGAGGTCTCGTTCGCCGCGTCCAGGGTGATCTCGCCCCCGTCCCACTGCACGACCTGCTCCACCTGGTAGACGCCCATGTGAAGGCCCCCGTCGTAGTCGTAGAGCATGGTGGAGGTCCCGTTGGAGTAGCGCAGGACCTGGCCCTGGCTGATGAACAGGCCCAGGGGATCCTTGACCCGATCGCCGAAGCTGAAGTAGTCGCCGTTGAGCCCGGCGCGGACATCGACGTCACGCTCCGTCCCGAGGCGCGCCGCGATCTGCTCGAGACGGAGCCCCCCGCCCTGGGGCCGCATCGCTACGGGCTGGAGCCCCTTGGTCAGGTCGATGCGGAGGATGTGGGCGTAGACCTTTGCCAGCTTCCTGGCCTTGTCCCCGGGGTGGACGAAGGTCGCAGAGGAGATCCCCGGCTCCCGCTCCTCCCAGGTCACAGGCTCGCCGCCCAGGTCGTACGGACAGTCGATCTCCTCGGCCCGGGCGGACATCGCGACCAGGACCATCATGAGCACAAGGCTCGTTCGCAAATGAGTCATGGGGTTGGCGCACACCTCGACCGCGGCTGACACATCGGCGCGAGCTTATTCCAGCCCCACGCGCGGATCAACTCAAACCGCCTGCCCCGGTCTGCGCGGTTCGGTCGGAGCGCAGGTAGGTCACGCCGAGCGCGAAGGCCAGCCCGATGAGGAGGACGACGATGCCGGTGATGACCCAGTTCCCCGCCTCGACGTTGTCGACCAGCTTGAGAGCCAGCGCGCTCAAGGTGACGAGGTACATCACCACCATGGGGATCCTGGTGAAGAGGTTTCGCCGACCGGTGCGGGCCAGCCACACCGTGACCGCCATGAGGGCCAGGGCAGCCAGGAGCTGGTTCGCCGCACCGAAGAGCTGCCAGAGCAGGCTCAAACCCTTCCCGAGCATCAGGAGACCGAACGCGGCCCCGGCGGTGATCGCCGTGGCCACGAAGCGGTTCCTGGAGACCACGGCAGCGACCCCACGGGCCTCCCCGCCCCGCTGGAACATCTCCTGGAGGGTGAAGCGGGCCAGGCGGGTCGCAGTGTCGAGGCTGGTCAGCGCGAAGGCGCTCACCGTGAGCGCGATGAAGACCCGCCCGTACTCCTGGGCGATCCCGATGGAGACCATGAAGTGAGAGATGCCCTCGCTGAAGGCTTCGACCGGGTTCTTTCCGTGCTCCGTGAACAGGCGCTGCAGATAAGTCTCCTTCGAAACATAGACCACGCTGAGGAGCGCGATGATCGCCAGGAGGGACTCGATGAGCATTCCTCCGTAGGCCACCGGCCGGGCGTCGGTCTCCTTGTCCAGCTGCTTGGCGGTGGTGCCCGAGGCCACCATGGCGTGGAAGCCGCTGATCGCGCCGCAGGCGACAGTGACGAAGAGGAGGGGGAAGATGGGGCCGAGGCCTTCCACGTCGAAGGACGTCAGGGCGGGCCCGGCGACCTCGGGCCGGGAGACGAAGATCGCAACGACGGACAGTCCCAGCATCGCGTAGAGCAGGAACGAGTTCAGGTAGTCACGTGGCTGCAGGAGGATGTTCACTGGAGTCACCGACGCCACGAAGATGTATCCCATGAGCGCCACGAACCAGAAGGTGGTCATGGGATCGGCACGGTCCGTGGCCTCGAGGACCCTGGGGAACGGGAGCACGTAGCCGCCGTAGAGGCAAGCCACCAGGAGGATCACACCCACCACGGTCGCGATCCAGAGGGGCACCCGCAGGACGTTCACCGCGACGCCGAAGGCCACTGCGAGGACCATGAAGAGGATCGACGCGGTGGCGACCTGCGGCTTCCCGACGAAGGTCGCCGACACCACCTTGGTGAACACCGCAATCACCAGGAGGAGGGTCGCCCATGCGAAGATCAGGAAGAGGAGCTTCCCCGTGGGACCGAGGGTCCTCTCGATGATGGAGCCGACGGACAGCCCCTTGTTCCGCACGCTGGCCACCAGGGTCACGAAGTCGTGGACCGCGCCCAGGAAGATCCCACCCAGCAGGATCCAGAGGTAGACGGGCATCCAGCCGTATTGCGCAGCGATCACGGGCCCGATGATCGGCGCCGCGCCCGCGATGCTCGCGAAGTGGTGGCCGAGGAGCACCGGCATCTTCGCAGGGACGTAGTCCACGCCGTCCTGCATGGTGTGGGCGGGGGTCTCTGCGAGGCTCCCCAGCCCCAGGGCCCGCGCGATGAAGCGGGAGTACAACAGGTAGCCCCCGGCGAGCGCAAGGATCGCCACCGCCAGGAGAATCGCCGAGCTCATCTGCCACCTCCGGCCGTACACCACCGCTGCAGCAGATCGATGCGCCGGGCCGAGAGCGCTGCGGTGCAGAGCGCCGCCCGGGAGCTCTCGTGGGTCCCCTTGCTCGTCAGGAGCGCTGCCTCCCATGCATGGAAGGCAGCGTCGAGTTGTCCCGTGGCGTGGAGAGCCAGTCCCAGGTTGAAGTGGGCGAGGAAGTTGGTCGGATCGAGGGCGAGGGAGGCCCGATAATGCGGGATCGCCTCGGCGGGCTGACCCGCCGCAGCGAGCTCGTGCCCCAGGAAGTGCCGTGCCTTGGCGCTGTCCGGCGCCACCCGCACCCCAGCCTCCGCCAGGGTGAACCCATCCTCCCACTCCGGGATCCGTACGGCGGTCCGGGCGGAGTAGCCCAGGGACACCAGCACCAAGGCCGCGAGGAGCCAGCGCCGGCACCAGGGGGCCTCCGCATCGGACCAGACCCGGTGGCCCACCACGGCGAGGGCTCCCAGGAAGAACGCCGAGGACAGGTACAGGAGCCGCTCCGCCATGAGGATCGTGGAGAGGAAGACGATGTTCGAGGCCACCGAGTACGTCGCAGCAAAGAGGGCGAGGCACGCGGCCAGGGCGCCGTCCCGTCGGACCGCCCAGACCAGGAGCGCGGTCATGGCCGTCGCAATGGCGATCCCCGACCAGGCGGCCCCGTCCCATAGGGTGGAGACCACGGGGACGTGGTTGTACGAGTAGTCCCAGGTCAGCTCCACCGGGGCCACCAGGAGGCGGCAGTTGAGGAGCAGGATCTTGAATGGCGTGAGGACCCGCGCCAGCACGCTGGCATCAACGAGGGGGTTGTCGTAGGGATCCAGATCCCCCGCCAGGACCCCGGAGAGGACCCGGGATCGGAGCAGCAGGTAGCCGCCGAGCACCGCGAGGGATCCCAGGTGGGTCCACCAGGGCGCACCCCTGGGATGGGCCCCCCGATCCATCCGCCGACGGACCGCTGCCAGGCCGTCCACCAGGAGGAGCCCCACCACCACTGTGGCGCCATTCTCCTTGGAAAAGATCGCAAGGGTCACGAGGATCACCCCGAGCACCCCACGCCTGACCCGCGCACTGCGGTCCTCCTCCCGGGACCAGCCCAGGTGGTTGAGCACCGCCCACAGCGCGAAGACCGCAGCCAGGAGCTCCGCGCGGCTCACGACGCCGAGCACGGCCTCCGAGTGCACCGGATGCACGGCGAAGAGGATCCCTCCGGCCCAGGCGGTCCCCACGGACCCGATCCAGGCCAGCACCAGGAGCGCGACGAGCCAGGCAGCGAGGGCATGGAGCAGGATGTTGACGGCGCGCTGCGCCCCTGGCGCCACCGCCTCGCCGGGCACCATCCCGTCCACCAGCGCGAAGCTCAGGGTGGACAGGGGGCGGTAGATGGTCAGGTTGCGGTAGTGTGGCGGGCTGCCCCAGTAGTTCGTGGACAGGATCCCCCCGATGTCCGGCGGCCAGTGGGCGTGGGGGTTCGCCTGCACCGCGGGCACATCATCCAGCACGAACCCGTTGCCCAGGCTGCTCCCGTACAGCGCCCCGCAGAGAACCACCATCCCGGCGAGCACAGCGATCCTGGGGTGATTCTCGATCCAGTCCATCATTGCAGGATTGTAGATCCAGGAGGCGACCAGCGAAAGCAGGCCGTCGACCGAGCAGAGTTTGAGAGGACGATTGGCAGCATTGACGCGGGTTCGTGGGGAACCCTACAATCCTGCGAACGGTGAGGGCCCATGTACCACGGACAGTCCATCGGCGTCGTGATCCCGGCGTTCAACGAGGAGCGCTTCATCCCGCGGACCCTCGGGACCATGCCGGGGTTCGTGGATCGGGTCGCGGTGGTGGACGACGGGAGCCGGGACGGCACAGCGGACCAGGTGCGGGAGATCGGCGATCCCCGGGTGGTCCTGATCCGTCATGACCAGAACCGCGGCGTCGGGGGTGCGATCCTCACCGGGTATCGGCACCTCCTGGACGCGGGTCTGGACGTCCTCGTGGTCATGGCCGGGGACGGACAGATGGACCCAGCGGATCTACCGGCGCTCCTCGATCCCGTCATCGAGGGGACCGCGGACCATACCAAGGGGAACCGCCTCTACCACCCGGACACGCCCCGGGTGATGCCCGCCTGGCGCCTGGTTGGTAACGTGGCCCTCTCCCTCCTCACCCGGATCACCGCGGGCTACCCGGACGTCGTGGATTCGCAGTGCGGCTACACCGCGACGCGAGCCGAGATCCTGTCGGCGGTGGACCTCGATCGCGTGTACCCCCGCTACGGGTTTCCGAATGACCTCCTGGCGCACCTCCACTCCGCCGGCGCACGGGTCGCGCACGTCCAGGTCCGGCCGATCTACGAGGGCCAGAGCACCGGGCTCCGACCCCTCACGGCGGTGCCCGCGCTGTCCTGGGTCCTGGCCCGGTCCTGGGTGCTGCGCCTCCGCAGGGAGCGCAACCCATGCGGATCCTGACCCTCACCACCTCCTACCCCCGGGGTCCGCTCGACTACCGCGGGGGCTTCGTGGCGGCCCTCGACGAAGCCCTGGCGGAGCGCGGCCACGACATCGTCACCGTGACCCCGGGCCACGGCTCGCTGTTTCATCGGGACGGCGTCATGGAGACCCTGAACCGGCATCCGTGGCTCGCCACCCAGCTGCCCCCCGGCCTGCTCCGGCTGGCGGCCGGGGCCCTGCGGGAGGGGCCCCGCTGCGACGCCATACTGTCCCACTGGCTCCTCCCCTGTGGTCTCCTTGGCGCCCTCCTCCGTCGCCGCCGGGGGCCGCCCCATCTCCTCATCGAGCACGGCGGCGGGCTGCGGGCCCTGGAGCACCTCCCCCCTCCAGCGGCGAGGCGGGTCCTCGCCTGGATCGCGGCAGGCACCGATCGGATCCAGGCCGTCGCCCCCTGGATCGCGGCCCGCCTGGCGGCGCTGCATCCCCCGCTCGCATCCCGGATCGACGTGGACCCCATGGGCGTCGAGATCCCGGAGCCCGGCCCGCCGCCCCCGGCGACTCCGCCCCTCCGGGTCCTCTTCGTCGGACGACTGGTCCCCCGGAAGGGCGTCGCCATCCTCCTGGAGGCCATGGCCTCGACCCCGGAGGTCTCCCTGACCATCGTCGGCGACGGCCCCGAGCGCCGCCGCCTCGAGGCCCTGGCCCGGCCCCTCGGGAGCAGGGTCCGCTTCCTCGGGGAGCGCCCGCCCTGCGAGGTGCCCGCACTCCACACCTCCCACCACGTCATCGCCGCCCCCTCCCTCCCCTACCCGAGGGGCGGCGAGGGCACCCCGACCGCGGTCCTGGCGGCCATGGCCGCGGGGCTCGTCCCCGTGGCATCGAACACGGGAGGTCTCGCAGATCTGCTGGCTTCGGGGGAGCACGGGCTCACCTTCGCGCCGGGGGACGCCGCCGGCCTGGCCGTGGCGCTCCGGCGCCTGGCCACCTCCGAGGAGACCCTGTCTGATCGCTCGGACGCGGCGCGAGGCTCCACCCGGATGCACGCCTGGCCGCAGCTCGCAGCGCGGGTTGAGGCGCGCCTTCGCTGGGCGCGCTCCCGGGTGGCATGACCGGTCGCGAGCGTGTACAATGCCCGACGTGAGTCCCGGACAGATCGGGACCGGGTTGCGGAGGAGAGAATGCGGTACTGCACACTCGTCATCACCCTGACGCTCGCCCTGACCATCGCCGTGGGGTGCACCAGCAGCGGCGGAAACCCGTCGATTCCCCTGGACAAGCCGGGCGACAAGTGCGGCGAAGAGGGGGTCACCGGGTGCGGCGAAACCAGCGGCGGCGAGGCAGCAGTCCTGGTCTGTGCGCCCCTGGGCCGGGACGGCGCCCTCGAGTGGATGCTGGGGAGCACCTGCCCCGGCGGCTGCGCGGACGGCGACTGCATCGAGACGGACGCCGTCGGGAACCCCGATGGCAACGGCGGAGACGGCGGCAACATCGACGCCGACGACGACTGGTCCTTCCCCGAGGTCTCCGAGGAGGTGGACTGGGGCGGATCCTGCCTCAACTTCCTCGACCCCTGCATCACCAACGAGGATTGCTGCGACCCCGGCCTCTGTGTCGAGGGCCCCGACAGCTTCGTCTGCACAAAGACCTGCATCGAGGACTGCCCCGATGGCTGGATCTGCAAACAGACCGGCCAGTTCCCGGACGTCCAGTTCGCCTGCCTCTTCAAGACCAACAATCTCTGCACCAAGGAGTGCTACGACCACTCGGACTGCGGCATCGCCGGCAACCTCTGCCTCAACATGGGCCTCGACGGGAAGAAGTACTGCTCCCAGACCTGCATCGATGAGCCCTGCCCGGGGGACTTCGACTGCATCGAGATGACCGACGGCGCGGGCAAGGCCACGATGCAATGCGTTCCCAAGGCCGAGGTCTGCGAGTGCCTGGGGCTGAACCCTGCGATCTACGACACCGACATCGACAACTGCGGCGGCTGCCAGGTCACCTGCCAGTACCTGAACGCAGAGGCGCTGTGTGAAGGCGGCGAGTGCAACATGGGCCCCTGCCTTGAGGGCTTCCAGGATCTGAACCCGGAGGTCGAAGGCTGCGAGTACACCTGCACCGGGGGCCCTGGCGCCATCGACCATCCGGACCCGGACAACCTCGATGAGAACTGCGACGGCATCGACGGGATGATCGACAAGGCCATCTTCGTGACGAAGAACGGCATGGACATCGGCAACCAGACCGGGGACCAGGAGCACCCGGTGAAGACCATCGCGAAGGGAATGCAGCTCGCGACGCTCCAGTCTCCTCCCTTCGCTGTCTACGTGTCCCAGGGTGTGTACAAGGAGCAGCTCGTGCTCGACAACGGGGTCAGCCTCTACGGCGGCTTCGACCCCGCCACCTGGACCCACGATCCCTCTCAGTACATCACCAGCATCACCTGGGACACCCCGGGGCCCGGCGGCACCGTCGCGTTGATCGCCAGCGGGATCTCCAACGAGACCGTGGTGGCGGGCTTCACCATCGAGGCGGCGTCCAACCAGGTTCCCAGTGGGAACTCCGTCGCGATCACGATCGTGAACTGTTCGGACAAGCTCCGCCTCTTCAACGACAAGATCATCGCCGGAAGCGGCGGAGACGGGGCCAGCGGCCTGGACGGGACCGACGGCGCGTCGGGACAGCCGGGACAGAGCGGGAACATCGGATGCGAGTACACCGGTGGCCTGTACTGCTCGAGCTGCAGCAAGCCCGCAGCGGGCTCCGGCGGCAGCGGCCCGTGCGGAAACTCGGGTGGAGGCGGTGGGCCCGGTGGAGACAAAGACGGCAGTGGCGCGGCGGGACAGCCTTCCCAGGACGGCGGCGCAGGCGGAGGCCCCGGCGGGGGCACCACGAACAACGGCTCCAACGGGCTGAACGGGGCGACGGGGACCAGCGGCGCCCCTGGCGTGGGCGGAGACGGCTACGGCACCGCGTCGCCGGAGGGGATGTGGATCCCCACCTTCGGGACCGACGGCACCGCAGGGGCCAAGGGCGGCGGAGGAGGAGGAGGAGGGGGAGGAGGAGGAGACGACCCCGGCTTCCTCCAGTGCGGCACCTACGGCGCCTCCGGCGGCGGCGGGGGTGGTGGCGGGTGCCCGGCCACGGCCGGCAAGGGCGGCACCGGCGGCGGCGCATCCATCGCGCTCTTCGTGCTGAACTCCGAGGTCAAGATCGAGTACTGCGACATCACCTACCGCTTCGGCGGCAACGGCGGCAACGGCGGCGACGCCGGCATCGGCGGAGGTGGCGGCAACGGCGCAAGCGGCGGCCAGGGAAAGATGGATGACGACGAGGGCGGCGGCGGCGCCGGTGGCAACGGGGGGAAGGGCGGCGACGGCGGCCCCGGCGGCGGAGGCTCCGGCGGTGTGTCCTTCGGCGTGTTCTGGAGCGGCGGCTCGGGTCCCGGCTGCATCAACAACGACTTCCACAACCAGGGCGGCTCCGGTATCGGCGGCGTGGGCGGCGCGCCCAGTCACCCCAACGGCGCCGCTGGCGACACCGGGGACATCAACGTCATCACCACCAAGTGCCTGAACGCAGACATCTAGCAGGAGAAAGCGCATGAAGTTCTTCGTGGACACCGCGATGATCGATGAGATCCGCCAGGCCGTGGATCTCGGCATCTGCGACGGCGTCACCACCAACCCCTCCCTGGTCGCGATGACAGGAAAGACCCTCGCCGCGGTGGTGAACGAGATCACCGCTGTGGTGGACGGTCCCATCAGCGTCGAGGCCACGGCGATGGACTACGAGGGCATGCTGAGGGAGGCCCGGGAGATCGCAGCGATCCACCCGAACATCGTGGTGAAGATCCCCATGACCCGCGACGGGATCAAGACGGTGAGCAAGGTGTCAGCGGAGGGGATCAAGACCAACGTCACCCTGGTCTTCTCCGCAACCCAGGCCCTCCTGGCAGCGAAGGCCGGCGCCACCTACGTCAGCCCCTTCGTGGGCCGGCTGGACGATGTCTCCGCGGTGGGCATGGAGGTGATCCAGCAGATCCAGATGATCTACGGCAACTACGACTTCGATACCGAGGTCCTGGTGGCCAGCGTCCGGCACCCGATCCACGTCCTCGAGGCCGCCCAGATGGGCGCGGACGTGGCAACGATCCCCTTTGCGGTCCTGGACAAGCTCTTCAACCACCCCCTCACGGACATCGGCATCGAGAAATTCCTCGCGGACTGGAAGAAGGTCCCGAAATCATAGGACCCACCCGCGGACATGGCGGCAGGCCTACTCCTTCACCAACGCCAGCCACTGGTACTGCTCGCCGCCGCGGAGCACGTGAAAGGGCACGGGCGTGCCGATCTTCACCCGCGCGAAGCGCTCCACTACGGAGGCAACATCCGACACCGGCCGGGTGCCCATGCGGAGGATCACGTCTCCCGGACGGAACCCGGCCTCCGCAGCCATCGAGCCGGCGGCGACCCCGGTCACGGCCACGCCATGGTTGGAGGGGGCGCCGAGGTTCCGCCGCTCAGGGGGGGTGAGGTCGCCCAGAGTGAGCCCGGCGCCGACCAGGGTGCTGCTGCCGTTCTTCTGTTCGGCTCCGATCTCCTTCTCGACCTTGCGACCTGCGTCCGCGAGGTCGCCCATGACCACAGACTTCGTGACGCGCCTGCCCTCCCGGATCAGGGTCACCTCCACCTTGGCCCCCGCCCCAGCGGTGGCAGCCATCCAGGAGAGGTCGAAGGATGCCTTCACCGGCTCGCCGCCGAAGGCGACGATGACGTCGCCGGCCTCGAGTCCCGCGGCCATCGCAGGCGAGTCGGGGTAGACGTTCCTCACCAGCGCGCCCTCGGGACGCTCCAGCCCCAGGGACTTCGCCAGGGGCGGAGTCATCTCCTGGATGGCGACGCCCAGCCAGGAACGCTCCACCTTCCCCGTGGCAAGCTGCGGAATCAGGATCTTGGCCATGTTGGACGGAATCGCGAAGCCGATTCCTTGGCCGCTGCGGACGATGGCGGTGTTGATCCCCACCACCTCGCCGGCCATATTGAGCAGTGGACCGCCGCTGTTGCCCGGGTTGATGGACGCGTCGGTCTGGATGAAGTTCGCGTACATGGGCTCGGCGCCCGGCTGGACCTCCTTGCGCCCTTTCGCGCTGACGATGCCCGCGGTGACGGTGTGTGAGAGGCCGAAGGGGTTCCCAATGGCCATCACCCACTCACCGATGCGCAGCGCGTCCGAGTCTCCGAGGGGCAGGGCCGTGAGACCCTTGGCCCCATCGATCTTCAGGAGCGCCAGATCAGTCCGCGGGTCCGCCCCCACGAGCTTCGCTGGGTACTCGGTGCCGTCGGCGAGTGACACCGTCACGCTCACCGCGTCTGCGACCACGTGGTTGTTCGTGAGGATGTAGCCGTCGGGGTTGATGATGAAGCCCGATCCGAGTCCCTCGCCAACCTGCGGCCCCTGCCGCGGTGGGAACCCGAAAAAGTAGTCATAGAACGGGTCCCGTCCCATGGAGCCCTGGACCTGCCGCTTGATCTGGATGCAGACCATCGCCGGCGACAGCTCCGCGGCCAGGGTCGAGAACGTCTCCGAATGCACCGACTCCCTGCCCGCCTTCGCCGGGTGTTCCTTCTCGATCCAGAGTCGGTCCTCTGCCACCGCGCCACCGGAGAAGGCCAGGGTCAGCAGCAGAATCACCAGGATCCTTCGCATTGATCACCTCCTGCCATCCCCCGCAAAACAGCAACGGCGGGCGGGTATTCCAGTGGTGAAGGTAGTGGAGGAGGCTCCGGTGTCAATTCGAACCGGTACGGACTCGTACCCGGGAATCCGGGTCGCTGGCTCCCCGGCTCGGATTCTCCCGATGAGGCAATCAGCATGCCCGGCGATCCGCCGGTTCGCCGGGCCTCAACTCTACTGCGGGCGGAGGACGAAGGGGTACTTGACCTTGACGATTCCGCCCTTGGGCTCGGGGAAGCGCCACTGCAGGACCTTCGCTTCGATGCAGTCCTCGAGGGGCTTGTCGCCGAGGGTGGAGTTGGCGATCTGGGACTTGATGACCTTCCCTGTGGCCGAGATGATGAAGGACACCGTCACCTTGCCCTCGATCTTGTTGTTCCGTTGGTAGGCCTTCTGGTAGCACCACTTGATGCCGGCCAGCTGCTTGCGGATGTACTTCTTGACGGTCTCCTTGTCGAGCTTCCCGCTGCCGCCGAGGTCGATGTCCTTCGGCATGATGCGGACCTGCTTCTCCTTGAACGTCGCGTCCTTGGTCTTCTTGGAGAGGCGGGACTTCTTCAGCTCGTCCAGACCCGAAGCGCCGCCGAGGACGATGGGGCCCGACTTGCCGCCGATGGCCCCTCCGTCCACGCCGTAGCTGGCCGAGAAGCTGGGGCCCTCGCCGCGCCCAGGGATGACCTCCCCGCCCCCCGAGTCCGCGGAGGCGAGATCAAAGGGATCGGAGTCCGCGCTGCCGCCCAGATCCGCGAAGACATCCTGGCCCAGGTCGGCGAGGCCGTCGTCCCCGAGCATCTTCCCGCCCAGGTCCATCTCCTCGCCGTACTTGGAGCCCAGCAACCGGCCCTTGTTCAGGTTCTTCAGCGCACCGAGCGCACCCTTGTCCCGCACGGCATCCTTGGCGGCCGTGGAGGTCAGGCTGCGCCGCTTCTTCTTGGTGGTGTCGCGGGTGAGGGTCCGCTTGACCTTCGGAGGCTTGTTTTTCGGGATGATCGTGGTCTTCTTGATGATGACCTGTTCGATCTTCAGCTTCTCTTCCTTCTTCATCTCCTCGGGGACGGGATCCTCGGCGAGCTCCTCCTTGTCGAGCTCAATCTTCTCTTCCTTCTTCTCCTCCTTCTTCTCCAGCTTCTCCTCTTCCTTCTTCTCCTCCTCCTTCTTCTTGCGCTTCTCGGCCGTGACCACGGTCAGGAGCGACTTGGGAGTGTCCTGACGGAAGGCATCGAGGGAGCTCTCGTCCGGCGCGGCCATGACCGCGGCCATGAAGAGGGTGTGCAGGAAGAACGCGAGGGCGAAATAGGCGACCACGGAGACGGAGACCTGGCTGAGGGTGCGGCCCCGGGGCTCACGCAGGCCCGGATCCAGTCCCATGACGAAGGTGAGATCCCCCATGTGCAAGCGGGCCTTCATGCCGACCTCGAGGGGCAGGAAGAACTTCTCTCGGATGAGGGAGGTCTTCTTGAGCTCCTCGACGGCCATGACCTCGCCCTTCACCAGGACCTGCCCCGTGATGTTGGTGTTGGCCAGGTTCAATGTGGGCTTGCCTTCGAAGGTGGTGATCAGCTCGTAATCGTCCCTGCCGACGAGATCCTCGGAGACGAAGAAGTCAGATCGCCTGGTCTGACCGATTCGGACGCTGCGGCACTGCTCGATCCGGGGACGCTTGAAGAGGTCGAAGGCGAGCAGCAGGACCAGGATGTCAGAGAGGACGAAGAAGATGCCGATCCAGACCATGCCGTTGGAGACGAACTGGGCATACTTCTCTGGTTCAATCTCGCCGGCGGAATACTTGGCCGGCATGCCGCTGTACATGGCGTAAAGGACCCACGCCTGGAGCCCGAGAACGACGAGCACGAAGAAGATCGCGTGCATGAGCGGGCGCCGGTTCCTGCCGAAGCGGAGCGCGGCGACGACGGAATCGCCCCAGAGTTGCGCGATGTTGATCACGGGATTCTTGGGATCCTCGTAGGCCTTCCACGCGGCGTCCGAGGCGGCCTTGCGCCGGGTCACGCGAGGTCGCACCGGGGCAGCCATGCGGAAATTGACCGTGATCGAGGCCCCGCCGAGTTGGATCTTGTCGCCGCTGGAGAGCAGGCTCGCCTTCGAGATCCGGTTGCCGTTGACCTGGGTGCCTGCGGAGGTCCCCAGATCAACGATCTTCACCGCCCCCTCGGAGGTGAGCTCGATGCGCGCGTGTTCGCGCCCCACGGCCTCGTCCTCGATCTGGACGTCGCAAGCGAGGAGACGGCCGATGAGGATCATGTCGCGATTGAACTTGATCGCTTGAGGCTCCTGACCGGGCCTCTCGACAATCAGGCTGATCTCGTGATTCGTTGCCATGGTCACTTCCCGCTTTTTTAGCCCCAGGGGCTTCCCCGTCTCCGATCCGATTATAGCACCATCTTCAAGCGGACCAATCCTGAATCCGGCATCCGCTCCCACCTTGGACACCACACGGGTGTGGTTGTTCCGTGGGGGGCTGCGGAGGCCGCCGCTCGCCCTACAGGTCCTCTGCGGACTTCACGATCTCGTCCACGAAGTCCTTGCGGATCTGGATGAGGCTCGACATCTGCTCCTGCTTCACCAACCCCACGAACTCGAGGTCCGGCTTGAGGAACTCCACTGTGAGCACGTCCTCATCAAAGTTGAACTCCCGCACGTCCTTGCGCTTGTCCTGCGCCAGGGCCGAAGCCGTGGCGAGGAGCAGCAGGCAAGCGGCGGTGATCGATGCCAGGAAACGCTTCATCACTTCCCTCCTTCGGCGTCGGTCTTGGTCTCACCCTCGGGCGCGGGCTTCACCTCACCCTCGGGGGCGGGCTCCACCTCACCCTCGGGCCCGGGCTTCACCTCACCCTCGGGGGCGGGCTTGTCCTCACCCTCGGGGGCGGGCTCCACCTCACCCTCGGGCCCGGGCTTCACCTCACCCTCGGGGGCGGGCTCCACCTCACCCTCGGGGGCGGGCTTGTCCTCGGGGAACTCCTTGAGCACGTCGATGGTCTCCCTGATCCCCTTGACGCGCTGGCTCAGCTCCCGCCACTTGGCGTGCTTCTTGTCGATCCGGGCCTGGAAGTCCGAACATTGTCGAAGCGCAGCCTCATAGGATTCGAGGTACTCGTGCAGGAGGATGCAGAGGTTGTAGCTGGCCTCGAGGTGCCCCGGCTGCTTTGCGAGGATTCCCTCGAGCTCGGTCCGGGCGCCGTCGAAGTTCCCCACTCCCCGGAGAGCCACCGAGTAGCTGAGCCGCAGCTGCAAGTCATCCGGGTTGAGCTTCAACGCCTCTTCGAACTGGGTCACAGCGGCCACATAGTCCTTGTAGTTGAGGACCAGCGCCGCCAGGTTCTTGCGGGCATCCGTGTACCCCGAATCGGCAGTCACTGCACGCTCGAACTCGCTGAACGCCTTCCGCACCTCGTTCTGCTTGAGGTAGATCAGGCCCAGGAGATTACGGATGGGCGCAGCCTCCTTGTTGATCTTCAACGCGCTCTGGCACACCAGCTCTCCCAGCTCGAGGCGATCGGTCTCGTAGTACACGATGGCCATGTTCAGGTAGGAGTCCAGGTTGTCGGGGTTTCCGAGGAGCCCCTTGCGGCAGAACACCAGGGCCGCATCGAAGTTGCGGGCCTTGATCTCCTTGTCCGCGCTGTAGTTCAAGGCGACGGAGCTGTACTCGTCCACCGCCAGGGCTTCCTGCATGAGGGACTCGGCGTCCGCGTCGCGCCCCTGCCTGGCCGAGATCATGCCGAGCATCGCGATGATGTCCGCGCCAGAGGGGTCCAGCACCTTCGCATCGCGGAAGTACCGGACCGCCTCCTCCAGCCGGCCCCGCCGGAAGGCAATGACGCCCAGGTTGTACGGGATCTCGACCTTGGTGATTCGGCCCTTGTAGGCAATGTCGAGGAGCGGCTCGACCTGGTCCAGGGTCTCGTCCGAAGGGAAGGGATGCCGCTCGAGGAGCTCCAGGGCCTGGTTGAACGACGCCTCGGGACCCTCCACCACCGCGGGGGCCACCGGCGCGGGCCCTGTCTCCGAAGGGGGCTCGATGGGTGCGTCCTGGGCGACCGCAGAGGACAGACCGAGCAAACTCAGCGCGAGGATGATGATCAATCGCTTCATTTCGCGCCTCCATCCGCCGGGGCGGGCGACTCGGGGGCCGGACCGTCACCGCCGAAATCAATGTCCGGTGACTCCTCCTCCGGCAGTGGCCCGGAATCCTCCTCCTCGACCCGCTTGCTCTGCAACTCCACCGGGCGCAGGAGGAAGCCCGGCGGGTTGTTGCGCAGCACGTAGTAGCTCGGCCGCGTCCGGTACTCCTTCATGCCACGGAACTGGAAATCGAGGAGCGAGAGCTCCTTCTCCGCCTTCTCGGTGAACTCGTTGAAGACGCGACTCGCAACCGCCTCCTCGAGGCAGCGCTTGTAGGCGTCGGAGGCCTGCTTGCGGAACTTGCCGGCCTCCTCCGTGAGCTGGAGCTTGTAGAACTCCTGCTCGTCGATGGTGAGCCCCGGGGGCAGCGGGGAGTTCTCGAACTCCGTGGCGAAGCGCTGCCATGCCGAGCCGATGCGGGCCAGGGCCGCGGTGGTCCAGTAGGGATGCTTCAGCGCGAGGACCGTGAGGTAGTAGTCCTGGGCGCCGAGGATCCCTGCGATCTTCTTCTCCGTGTTCTCCTTCAGCTTCTGCCGGGTCAGCTTGATCCGGACCGCCTCCTCGTAGGCCTCGTCGCCGAGGTTGAAGAAGGCCCAGGCGATGGCCGAGAGGCCCTTCGCATCGATGGTCTTCTTCTCTTCGGTCGGGAGGGCCTTGAACGTGTCGATCACCTCCTGGAACATCTTCTTGCCCTTGTCCCGCTGGTGGGTCTTGAGCAAGGAGTCCCCGATCTCCTGGTACGCGGCCAGCAGCAGGTTCACCCCACCCCGGTTCCGATACTTCTTCAGGTAGTTCTGGAAATGGACGATGGCGCCCTTGTCGTTCTTCTGCTTCTTGAGCAGCATCCCCATGTCGAAGAAGACCGCCGGGACCTTGGGATCCTTTGGGAAGCGACTGATATAGAGCTTGTAGTCCACGACGGCCTTCGTGTAGTCACCGAGGCTGCGCCGGAACTTCGACGCATAGACGAGGGCCTCCTTGTTCTTGGGCGACTGCGGGTGCGCCTTGACGTACTTCTCGAAGCTCTCCGCAGCCTGATCGTAGACCCCGGCCATGCGGAAGGTGTCCGCGATGAGGTAGAGGGCCCACGGCCCCAGCTCCGAGGTCTTCGCACAGCAGGAGTACAGCCCGGCGTTGGCCTGGAGGGCCTGGAGATACTTCTTGGCCCGCTGGTAGTTCAGCGCGCCGTTGTAGTAGGCCTTGTCCACCAGGTTCGAGGAGGAGAAGTTCCTCGCGTAATCCAGGAAGCAGCCAGCGGCCCGCTCATACTGCTTGTCGAACTCGTACTCGAAGCAGCGGTTGAACTGGGCCCGATCCCGGATCTTGTTGATGATCACCAGGAGCTCACCCTGGGCCAGCGACGGGATGGCGTAGAGCTTCTCGGCCCAGGTGTTCAGGCTCCGGATGTCACGCATCATCATGAACGACGACAACAACATCTTGGCCGCGTCCGGGGAGTTCTCGTGCTCCGGCCAGAGCTCGATGATCTCGGTGAACCGCTTCGCGCACTCGGGGAAGTGGTTGAAGTCGTAGTAGATCTTCGCCGAGGCGAACTTGGCCTGGGTCACCTGCTCCTGATCCTCGGGCTTCATGTCCACGTACCGATCGCAGGCGCGCACCATGTTGGCGTAGAGGGCGGGGATCTCCTTCTCCGCCTGGTCCTCCAGGTCCGTGTCCTCCTCCTTGATCGCGCTGCCCTTGACATCGATGAGCTTGTAGTAGCCGAGGAGGGAGGTGAAGGCCGCCTCCTCTGCGTGCTTGCCCTTCGGGTCCATCGCGATGACCTCTTCGTACCGCTGGACCGCGTTCTCGTAGTCCTCGAGCTGGTAGTGGAGGATCGCGAGGTTCATGGTCATGTCGTAGCGGCCGTCCGCGTCGGGGAAGAGGTTCAGGTAGTGGTCGTAAGTCTCCTGGGCCAGGAGCATGGTCTTGCGCTCGCCGAGCTTCTGGGCCTCGAGGTGGTAGGTGACGGCCATCTTCTGGAGCATGTCCTCGATGCGGGGCCGCTCCTTGTCGATGATGGGGGAGTTCCGCTCCTTGTACTTGGTGTACAGCTCAACCAGGCGCTTGACCTCCTTGCGGGTGTCCAGCTTGTTCGCGGTCCTGTCCGAGGCCTCGACGATGGCCCGCTGGTAGGTCAGCAGCTCCGGGCTGTCGGGGTCCTGGGTGATGGTCTCCCCGATGATGTTCTTGTACATCAGGATGGACTTCTTGGGCTCACCCTGATCGAGGTAGAGGGACGCGAGCTGCGCAGCGAGGAGCAGGTAGATCTCTGGCGCCAGCTGCTTGAAGAACGGGATCGCCTGTCCCTCCTTGCCCACCTGGCTGTAGGCGAGGACCAGGTCCTTCTGGGCCTCGTTCTTCAGGCCGATGCGCGGCTTCTTCCCCTGCTTCTCGAGGTTGAGGGAGTACTGGATGACGTTCACGAAGCCGGTGAAGGCCTCCTGGTACTCCGCCATGTTGTAGCTGCACCAGGCCTTCTTGTAGATTGCGTAGCCGTAGATCCGGTGATCGGTGAAGGTCTCCACCCGGGTGAAGAACTCCCCCGCGGTCATGTAGTCGTTCTGTTCGAAGTAGTAGTCCCCGATGTTGACCAGGGTGTCCGGCAGGTAGTCCGAGTCCGGGAAGCGGGTGATGAGCTTGACGTAGTACTCGTACCCCTTGTCGACCTCGTCCATCTGGGTGAGGAAGTTGCCCAGGAAGAACAGGACCATGTCCAGGCGCTCGTAGTCCGGGAACTTCGCCTCGATCTCCTGGAAGATCTTGATCGCCTTCTGGCGCCACTCGATCTGGAGGTCCAGGAGGCGCTTCCGCTTGGCCTCGGCCGTCCTGCGCAGGTCCGGATCCCCCGAGTCGATCGCGTCGGCGATCTCCTTGTCCGTCTCCGGGGAGTAGGCCTTCATGAAGTAGCTCTCGGCCTTCTCCCAGTAGAGGTTCGCCAGGCGGGCCAGGTACCCCGCCTTCTCCGGGTCGTCGTCCGGCGCGTAGTCGATGATGCTGTAGAGGGACTCGATGGCCGCCTGAAGCTTCGCCTCGGACTGGGTCGGCTGCACCCGATAGAGGTCCTCAGCGGAGATCCGCGGCTTCTTCCGCGCTCCCTCGGGCTCCTTGGCCTTGGGATCCTCCTTGACCTCGGTGGGCCCGGAGATCTCGGGCGTGTAGCCCTCCTCGCCGGGCTTTGGATCGCCCTTGGGCTGCGCAGCAAGAGTCGCAGGGACCAGGAGCGCCAGGACCAGAAGACCGGTGATCACGGTACGGTACGTCATGTCGAGCGGCTCCTTACTTCTGCTTCGGGCAGAGGCTCTCTACCCTGAAAAGATAGGAATCGAGTTCATCCTTCCAGTACTCCCCCTCGAAGGGCCAGTTCAGGAAGAGACTCTTGTCGGCCTTCCGGCGGGCCTCATCCTCTCCGACCTCGAGGGTCTTCTCACGCCTCCCCTCGATGATCTCCTTGAGCGCGTTGAGGGATTCGAACTTGACCTTCATCGCGGAGCCCACGAGCTTCCGCAGGTCCCGGTGCACCGCGCCGAGGCGGGCCCTGGCCTGCTCACCGGTCTCGCCGATGGCCAGCTCGCGGTAGGTGACCAGCTCACCCAGGAGGCGCTCGGCCAGCTCCTTCTGGATCGCTGTCTGGCGCATGGCCTCGAGGAGGGCTTCCTCCCGGTTGAGGCTGACGATGAGGGTGAAGAGGCGGTAGAGCTTCTGGTCCTTGAGGGCGAGATTGAAGATCCGCTTGAGCCGGGAAGAGAACCGCTTGCCCTTCTGGCCGAGGGTGGACAGCCAGTAATAGAAGTCCGTGGCATCCTCGTTCTGCTCGAGGTTCGCGGCCAGCTCCTTGCGGAGCGCGTCGTAGTCCTTGACGAAGTGGTCAACGACCACGATCGCATCTTCATAGCGGCAGTTGGCGTAGAGGATCACCGCCTGGACCACCCGGGACTCGGGGAAGTACTGCTCCTCGAAGTATGGGGAGTTCAGCGTGTGCAGGTTCCCCATGGCCCGCTCGAAGTCACCGGCGCGGAAGTAGGTCCAGGACTTCTCGAAGAGCGCCTGGAGCCAGTTCTCCGAGTAGCGCTCGATCTGGTCGTAGTACTTGAGCGCTGTGTCGTACTGTCCGGTGGAGTAGAAGATCCGGGCCGTCGTCATCATTGCTGACCGGTAGATCTTCCGGGCGACCTCGCCCCGCGTCCCCACGTCACGGCGATGCCGCAGGATGTCCTTCAAGACCTCGAGGGCCTCGTTGGACTCCTTCTTCCTGACGTGGACCACGCCCATGAGGTAGCGGGACTTCAGGAAGAACTCCGGGTTCGCCTCGGTGACCTGACTCAACGCGGACAGCGCGGTCCCGTGGTCATCGATGCTGTAGGAATACCGCCCCACCACGAGGTAGATCTCGTCTGCGAGGTCCGCCGGGTAGTCCTCGACGGAGTAGAGGGACATGTACTCCACCGCCGCCTGGAGGCCCGGCAACTCGTTGTGGATCCGGAGCAACCACGGCAGCGCCTCCTTGTACTTGGCGTGCTCCTCCCCGGCGTCCACGATGCGGGTCAGGTAGCTGAACGCGGAGTAGATCAGCCCCAGATCATACAAGCTGGTCGCGATGGAGAACTCCGCCTCCTGGTAGTAGGACTCCGTGGGCTCGCCCCGCTCCAGGATCCCGTTGAAGGCCACGCTGGCCTCGTAGTAGAAGCCACGATCTGCGAGGGACTTGCCCTGGGTCAGGAGCCCGTCGAAGAAGTCCCGTCGTCCGTCCGCCGCTGGCTCGGTGTCCCCGGTGGTCGGCGCATCCTGGGACCAGCCCGCAGTCGGGCAGACCAGGAGGAAGGCGGCCATGAGCGCCCAAAGACCTTTCATCAGCAGCTCCTCTTGGGGTGGTCTATAAACATGAAGACTTCCCATCTTAATAGAGTGGGGATACGGCCCTCTCCGATTTAGGACAATGGAGCCCACCCTGTCAAGGGAAAAGGGGGGCGAAGCGGGCGCTGAATGCCTTGAAAACAGGGACTCTCGCCCGCTACACTGTGCCACCCCGGGCCACCCGGGGGGGAGGAACAATGACCCAGGCGGAATCCACCGATCTCCTGATCATCGGCTCGGGCATCGCAGGCCTCACGGTAGCCCTCGAAGCAGCGGACCACGCAGACGTCCTCATTCTCGCCAAAGCGGACCCGTGGGACAGCGCCACCAGCCGGGCCCAGGGCGGGGTCGCGGCGGCGGTCGGCCCCGACGACAGCCCCGAGCGACACCTCCAGGACACCATGGACGCAGGGGCAGGCCTCTGCCAGCGCGCCGCCGTGGACGTCTGCGTACGGGAGGGCCCGGATGCGATCCGCTGGGTCGAGTCCCAGGGAGTCCATTTCTGCCGGGAGGCGGACGGCACGCGGAATCTGGGCCGCGAGGGGGGGCACCACCGGCGGCGGATCCTCCACGTGAAGGACATGACGGGGCAGGAGCTGGTCCGGGTCCTCCTGGACCGGGCCCAGGCCCACCCCCGGATCACCATCCGCTCGAACTGGCTGGCCGTGGACCTGATCACCCGGGTCCGCCTCGGCGACGACCGTGGACACGATCGCTGTCTCGGCGCCTATGCGATGGACATGGGGACCGGCAACATCCTCCCGATCCGCGCCGGCGTGACGATCCTCGCCACGGGCGGCGCCGGGAAGGTCTATCTCTACACGACCAACTCGGACGTCTCCACCGGCGACGGCGTCGCGATGGCCTGGCGCGCCGGCGCGACCATTGCCAACATGGAGTTCTACCAGTTCCATCCCACCTGCCTGCACCACGCCTCGAGCCCGCCGTTCCTGATCTCCGAGGCGGTCCGCGGCGAGGGGGGGATCCTGGTCCTCAGGGACGGAGAGCGCTTCATGCCCCGGTACCACGAGATGGCGGAGCTGGCCCCGAGGGATGTGGTGGCCCGGGCCATCGACGCCGAGCTGAAGCGCACCGGCGAGCCCTGCGCGTACCTGGACGTCACCCACCTGGACGGGGCGTTCCTCGAGTCACGGTTCCCGACGATCTTCGGGCATTGCCTGTCCCTTGGCGTCGACATCCGAACCGACCCGGTACCCGTGGTGCCCGCGGCACACTACCTCTGCGGCGGGGTTCGGACCGATCACAACGGATGGACGAGCCTCCACGGCCTCTACGCCGTCGGGGAGACAGCGTGCACGGGGCTCCACGGCGCCAATCGCCTCGCCTCCAACTCCCTCCTCGAGGGCCTGGTGTTCGGTCGGCGGACCGCGCAGGACGCGCTGAAGACCATCCAGACCCGAAACCTTCCGGATCACGAGCTGCCCCCCTGGCACACGGGCTTCGCCACGGACCCCGAGGAGGCGGTGGTGGTCTCCCAGAACTGGCACGAGATCCGGCGGTTCATGTGGAACTACCTCGGGATCGTGCGCTCGGACATGCGAATCCAGAGGGCCCTGCGACGCCTGATGACCGTCCGGGAGGAGATCCGGGCGGACTACTGGTCGTTCATCCTCACGCCGGCCCTCATCGAGCTCCGCAACCTGGCCGACATCGCGTACCTCGTGCTGGAGATGGCCAGCATGCGGAAGGAGTCCCGGGGCCTCCACTACAACGTGGACTACCCGGACCGGGACGACGAGCACTGGCAGCACGACACGGTCCTGCGCCGCAAGCCCAAGCCCTACCGGAAATAGCTCAGAAATGTAGCTCGATCACATCGCGCTCTTCGAGGACGTAGTCTCGGGTGACCCGCTGCCCGTCGTACTTGCCCGCGCCCCAGACCTTCGCGAACTGCAGGCGGTCGACGATGTCCTTGTGGATCTTGCGGGCCAGGTCCAACACCGTGTCCCCCTTCGTCAGCACGAAGGGTTCGTCCAGATCCGGGGACTTGCCGCGCTGCTTCGCGTAGACCCGGACCTTCCCCAACATGTCGTAGACGGCCTTGCGGAACCCGTCAAGGGACGCGGAATCGCCCACGTCAGTGACCACCCGAGGCCACCGGCCCTCAACGATCTCCTCGAGGAACTCCCTGCGCTCGTCGGCCCCCCCGGCCTGGGCCATGGTGAGCGCGAGGAGCGTGGGGAGGGCGGCGATCCCCGTGTCGAACTGGCCCGTCTCGTCACCCCTGCCCGCCAGGACGACCTTCCCCTTCTTGAGCAGCTCCAGCACCGTCTCCCACTGGTCCAGGCAGTCGTCCGTGGCCAGGCTCAGGCAGAGCACTGCGACGTCCCCGTAGCGCAGCGTCGAGGGGACCCAGCTCTCCATGTGCTGTTCAGACACCGGGGGCAGATCCACGAGCTGGATCCACACGTCCTCGTACCGCATCATCCCCGGCTGGAAGGTCCGGGTGGTGAACGGGAACTCCGCGACCAGGGGGCTCGCGTTGGTCAGCGCGTCCAGGAGGGACGACTTCCCCGTGTTCGGGGGGCCCACCAGGAAGACCTGTCCGATGCCCTCGGGCTCCACGTAGTACGAGAAGGTCCGCTTCCCGGTGCTCTTGGACTTCGTGGCCTCCACCTTGGTCTTGGAGATCCGCTTCCGCAGATCCGCCTGCATGTGGTCGGTCCCCTTGTGCTTGGGGATGACCCGCAGCATCTCCTCGAGGCAGGCGAGCTTCTCCTCGGGCGTCCGGGCGGCCCGGAACTTCTTCTCCGCGTTGAGATAGTCCTGGGTGAGGTTCGCGGGCACGGGTCAGGCCCCCGGGACGGGACGGCGCGGATCCGGCCGGTACCTCCGTATCACGATCCCGCACTCGTCCAGGAGGCCCATGGAGCGTTGGTCGATGGAGTACCGGGCGTCGTAGACCACCTCCACCACGCCGCTGTTGATGATCTTCTTGGTGCAGAGGAGGCAGGGGGACGCGGTGCAGTAGAGCATCGCGTCGTGGACGCTGGTCCCGTGGTACGCGGCCTGGAGGATCGCGTTCTCCTCCGCGTGGAGACAGAGACACTCGTCCAGCCGAGTGCCTGACGGGGCATCCGACGCGCAGCGGGCGCATCCGCCGTCGCTGCAGTTGGAGGCCCCCCGGGGGGTTCCGTTGTAGCCGGTGCCGATCACTCGTCGATCCTTGACCAGGATGGCCGCCACCTGGCGCCGGACGCAGTCCGATCGGCTCGCCACCACCCGGGCGATGCGCATGAAGTACTCGTCCCAGGACGGCCGGGACGGCCCCATGGGGAGGCTCCGCACGGCGCCCACGATGCGGGCCTCCGAGGTCACGTCACCCCCGATCTCCCAGATCTCGTGGGGCAGCCCCGACCCACGGACCGCGTCGATCACGCCGTCGGGGGGATCCATGAGGAGGAACCTCACCGGGGTCGAGCGCCGGTACTGCAGACCCACCATGCCGTCCACCTCGGCCCCGTCCTTCAGGTCGAGGACGGCCACGTTGGACAGCTCCGGGATCTCCTCGGCGGCGAGACGGATCAGCCAGTCGCCACCCCAGCGCGCAGCGAGGGGCGCCGGATCGCACGCCCCGAGGGGGGTGCGCCACTCCGCCAGGTCCACGGCCTTGTATCCCCGCCGTGCGAGGACGGCGGCGACCGCGTCCTGCCAGCGCCGATCCTTGCTTGAGAGTCCCAGTATCATGCCTCGGGACATTATCTGAAACCATGGAGCGACGCAATGTTGACCGTCCGGGGTCGGTTTCCTATGCTTGCAGGGTTCCGCATACAGGGAGGGACGACATGACGTTTCGGAATCTGATTCGCACCCTGGCCCTGGTCACCCTCGCCGCCTGCTCGACTGGTGACCCGGCCGGCGGCGGCGATCCCGACCTCAGCGGGTCCGCCGAGGACACCCCCGCGGGAGCGGAGGACACAGCGCTCCCGGAGGTTGCGCCGGACACCCCTCCCGGACCAGGGCCCACGTGCTATGAGGCCCTCACGTGTCTGGTGGATCTCAAGAACTGGACCGGCGGCCCGCCACCCTCCGAGTCGGACTGCCTGCAGGGCATCGACGACCAGGAGATGGGGGACGTGGACGCGCTCCTCGGCTGTCTCGATACCCAGTGCGCCGGCGAGTTCGTCGCCTTCGAGGAGGGGGGGGACCTGGAGCTCGGGGCCCTGTACCTTTGCCTCATCAATCACTGCGCCGAGCCCGCGTCGGTGTGCATCGGCGGCCAGGGCGAGGACAGCTGCGGCGACGCACTCTGGTGCCTCGCCGGGTGCAACCCCTACGCACAAGGCTGCACGACCTCGTGCATCGCGCAGACCTCCCAGGCCCAGGCCGAGAAGACCGGGAAGTTCCTCCAATGCGTCCTGGACGTCTGTCCCCTCGCGGAGTTCGAGATGGACTGTGTACCGGCATCCTGCGCCTTGAAGTGCCCGGAAGTGATCTGAACGAGGACTTCGACTTGACTGTGCATTCCGTTCGGTGGCATAAGTCTAGTGACTTTGCACCTCATCTGGAGCGTGGAATGCGAATCTTGACGAACATGCTGCTCGTTCTCGTGGTGATCGCCGGCAGCCTGATGCTCAACGGCTGCCTCGACGAAGAAAACTACATGGCCTGCTCCTTCGCCGTGGAGTACAACGCCGAGTGCGACACCCCGGAGGACGACGGAGGCGACACCCAGAAGGGCATCAACTGCGTCATCACGACGCACCCCCAGTGCGACGACGGCATCTGCGTCCGGTACCAGGGTTCTTCGCCGTTCTGCTCCATGGCCTGCCTCACCAGCGACGACTGCCCCGACGACGGGATCTGCGAGGAGTTCGCCAAGGGCTGTGACGAGAGCGGCGAGAACTGCAACCACTACTGCATCAAGGGCAACCTCGCTCAATAGTCTCCGTCCACAAACCCCCTTCTGCTGCGAAACCGGCTCCATCTTCGCCAGCTTCGTTCATCGGGCCAAGACCGTCCTCAACGTAGGCGCTGGCTACGATTCCGGCGATCTCGACCCTCGCGCCTCGCCGTCGAAGCG
>JBDRIT010000133.1:0-9884 GCA_043815665.1 Pseudomonadota bacterium | reverse complement strand
TCCGAAGGAGCTGCGCTTCATCTGGCTACCTTCGATGTCCCCTCTTTATGGCCGGCGCGATATCATGGACTCCTGTCGTGTCTTTTTCCTGATGCGGGATACTCTAACGGAGGTCCTGGAGGATGCGACCAAGCGGGAAGGGAGCGAACTCCGCAGGCAGTTGACGAAGCCCATCTCGCGGGGAGGGAAGAGGGTCTACCTGATCTACGACGAGTGCCATCAGATGGGGGCCCCGAAGCTGCAGAGGGCTCTCCGGAAGTCCTTCCGAAAGTTCCTCGGAAACAAGCAGGATCGCTTTCAGGTACTTGGGCTCAGCGCAACTCCCATGCCAACGGATCACGGGCGGCATGCGCTCCTTCAGAAAACGATCTTCCCACCAATCGAGCAGGATGATGACCGTCTTGCCCCGGGGTGGGGTGTGCGGGTCGTCGCACGGCTCGAGAATGCCCAGCTCGAAGAACGTCGGATCTTGTGTCCGATCAACACGACCTTTCAGACTGAGGGTACCTTTGACATTCCCAAGACGATGTTGTCCCGGGTCATTCGAGACCGGAGGGTCAAGGCGCCACCGCGGACAGGACGCAAGAACGACCTTGAGGCATACGCCTATCAGTTCAACTCGAAGGTCATGGAGGATCCGCGGATCCTCGATTTCCTGTCCGAGAAGCTCGCCGACAACCTCCCCATCCTCGGAAAGACGCTCGTCTTTGTGCCGACGATCAATGCGGCGAACATCTTGACCGAGAAGCTCGGCCGGCGCGTCAAGGGGAACCGGGTCAGCATGGTGCATAGCCGACTCGACGAAACAGCAGACCGAAGCACTGGAGGGGACTCAGGGGGAACAGACCACACTTCTCCATACCAACACATCGCCGAGTTCAGAAAGAGAGGATCAGAGCCGTGCATCATGGTCAACGTGGGCATGCTCACCACAGGCTTCGATGACCCGAAGATCCAGACCGTTCTGCTGGGCCGTTTGACCTTTTCGACCAACCTGTTCTGGCAGATGATCGGGCGCGGAACCCGGGGCCCTGCGGCGGGGGGGACCGCGGAGTGCATCGTGATCGATCCAATCCGCCTCACCCACCTCTATGAATACACCCAGGGATATCGTCCCACTGTCGAGACGCGTCAGTACCTTCCGCAAGACCGTACAGACCAGGACGAGTTCGGCGAGGGAGCGCTACACCCAAGCGTCTCTACCGTGAACCAGACCCCAGCCTCGCTGCTTGCGAACCTGGATGGAGAGGAGCGAAAACGGCTCCTGAAGAGTTTCGAGAAGGCAGCTCGGAGTCAATCCTCACGTTACGATATCGGGCGATTGCGAGAGGTCCTGCGGCGGTTCCTGGCTGGCGACGAGACCACCGGAGAGGAGTTGGTGGATCTCACGTTGGCTACCCGGGTGACGCTGGAAGAAACCCCTTCCGGGCTGAGGCCATCCGTTGATATACGCGCTGCCTCGGAGTCCGGAGAGGTCGGGTATTACTACCTCGAGCAGAGGATTCGAGATCTGGAACAACGGTTGACTGCTCCACTCGACTTTCTGCGGACCGCGAGGCCAACGGTGTTCAGCGAGATCGCTTTGAGGAGGTGGGCTGCACAGATCGACCTTGCGGGTAAGCTCGGACTCCGGACCAAGGACCAGTTCGAGCAGGAGATGTTCCGGCGGATGACTCTGAGCTAGTGGCTTCTGCTGTCCCGGAGCAGCCGTTGTCGGTACTCCGGGCAGAGTGTTTGTTGCTGTTGTTGTCTCGTCGACAACTCCAGGGTGTAGGAATGAAGATGGCGACCTCTCTTGTCGAGATCCCAGAGCAGGGCCAGCTGGTCCAGGTCCGGAACCGCCACTTCATCGTCGGCGACGTGTGGGCCGGGGACGTGCGAGGGGAGGATCGGCCCATGCACCGGGTCCAGCTCGAGTGCGTGGACGACGACCGGCTGGGGGAGACCCTGGACGTGCTGTGGGAGCACGAGGTCCACCGGCGGGTGCTCTCGGATCTGGGGTTGCCTCGACCGGAGCGTTGGGACCCCCTGGAGCGGCTGGAGGCCTTCCTGCTGGCGTCGCGGTGGTCCCTGTCGTCGGTGATGGCCGGGCTGCCCCTGCAGGCGCCGTTCCGCGGCGCGATCCAGATCGAGGAGTACCAGCTCGAGCCCGTGGTCCGGGCCCTGGGGATGCCGCGGGTCAACCTGCTCATCGCGGATGACGTCGGTCTCGGCAAGACCGTCGAGGCCGGGATGGTCATGCAGGAGCTCCTGGCGCGACACCGGGCGCGCCGGGTCCTGATTCTGTGTCCGGCTTCATTGCAGCGGCAGTGGGCCGAGGAGATGCGGCAGAAGTTCTCGCTGAGCTTCGAGATCGTGGACAGGGCCTACGTCCACAGGATCCGCCGGGAGTACGGGGTTCATGTGAATCCGTGGGCCAGCTACCCGCGGCTCATCACCTCCATGGACTTTCTGAAGCGAGAGACCCCGCTCAACCAGTTCAGGAACTCCCTGCGGCGGGGCGGCGACGGCAGCGCGGCGGCGGGACGCGCGGTCGGGCTCCGGGACTGGGATCTCCTGATCGCGGACGAGTCCCACAACCTGGCGCCGGCCGGCCGCGGCCAGTACGTCCGGGACAGCGATCGGACCCACATGATCCGGGAGATCCTGCCCCACTTCGAGCACCGCCTCTTCCTCACCGCGACACCGCACAACGGGTACACCGAGAGCTTCACCGCGATGCTCGAGATGCTGGATCCCCTGCGCTTCGCCCGGGGCACCACGGTGAACCAGGATCAGCTCAAGGCGATCATGGTCCGGCGGATCAAGGACCAGATGGTGGACGCGCTGGGCAACCGCCGGTTCCCGAAGCGCGAGGTCCTCTCGCTGGACGTCGGACTCACCGACCGGGAGGCAGCGCTCTTCGACACCCTGGACCGCTATGCGAGCCTCCGGTTGGCCCGGGCGGGCTTCCGTGACAAGCTGCCGATCCGGTTCACGATCACCCTGCTGAAGAAACGGCTCCTCTCCTCGGTCGCCGCGTTCCACGAGTCCATCCAGGTCCACCACGCACACCTCGTGGGCGAGGAGGCCCTGGACGAGGACCGGAGCCGGGTGGTGGAGCAGCTCGCGAGGAAGGTCGCGGAGGACTACTCCGACGACGGCGAGAAGGACCAGGTCGAGGAGGTCGCGATCACCGAGTCCTCCTGCTTCTTCCAGCCCACGGACGAGGAGCGCCGGCTCGTCGAGGAGATGAAGAACTCCGTCGCGGGCCTCGTCGAGGCCGCGGACTCCAAGGTCGAGCGGCTCCTGCGCTGGATCGAGGAGCACCTGCTCGAGGGCGGAGACTGGAACCGGGATCGGCTGCTTCTCTTCACCGAGTACAAGCACACCCTGGAGTACATCGAGCGCGAGCTCCTTCGGCGGGGGTGGGGCGATCGGATCATCAAGCTCTTCGGCGGCCTCGGGAGCAAGGAGCGCGAGCGGGTCAAGGCGGTTTTCGCGACGGAGCCGGACGAGCACCCGGTCCGGATCCTGCTGGCCACCGACGCCGCGAGCGAGGGCCTCAACCTCCAGGCCCACTGCCGCTACCTGATCCACTTCGAGATCCCCTGGAACCCCAACAAGATGGAGCAGCGCAACGGGCGCATCGACCGCCACGGACAGCGGGCCAGGGAGGTCTTCTGCTGGCACTTCGCCTACCAGGGGCGGCAGGACCAGGACTTCCTGGACGTGGTCGTGGACAAGGTCCGCACGCAGCGCCAGGACCTCGGCAGCGTGGGCGATGTCATCGCCGCGCAGGTCGAGGAGGCCATCCGGGGCGAGCGGCGGGCCATCGTGGACCCCACCGAGCGGCGGGACCGCTGCCGGGACGAGGTCAAGGCCGAGCTGGTCACCAAGGAGCGGATCCGGGAGCTGCGGTACAAGATCACCGAGGCCCGGGAGCGCTGGCACCTGACCGGGGACACCCTGCGGCTGGTCCTCGAGCAGGGGCTGCGCCTCGTGGGGCACCCCGGCCTCGAGCGCCTGGACACGGGCGACCTCGCGGGGAAGGCCTGGCTGCTGCGGGCGCTGCCCGCGTCGTGGAGCGAGTGCGCTCCCTGGATCAAGGACGAGCGGGGACGCCTCATGCCCCTGGTCTTCGACGACCGCCTCGCCCGGGACCGGAAGGGCGTCACCCTCGTCCACCTCGACCACCCCCTGGTGAAGCGCGCGGTCGGCGTCTTCCGCGCGAACCTCTGGTCCATCGGCCTCCACGAGAGCCACCAGCTCCAGCGGGCCTCGTACCGGGTGGTCGACGATCCCCGGGTCCAGGAGCCGGTGGTCGTCCTCGTCTCCCGCCTCGTCGCGGTGAGCGCGACGGGCCAGAAGCTCCACGAGGAGTTCCTGCTGACGGGCGGGGACATCCAGAAGCACGACCTCCTCCTCACGGCCCCGGACAAGCTCTCGACGATGCTCGACATCGAGGGCACCCATCCCTCGATCCCCGCGCAGGTCGGCGCCGCGCTCCGCGCCTACTTCGCCGGCCACGAGCCGGCGCTCCGCAAGGCGCAGCAAGCGCAGGCGGCGGGCCGGGAGAAGGAGATCCGGGCGGAGCTGCGGCAGCTCGGCCTCGAGGAGGCCCGGCAGGTCCGGGAGCTCATCGACGAGCGGATCAAGGAGATCGACCGCCGCGTGAAGCAGATGGCCCGGAACCTGGAGAACCCCCAGGAGTTCCTGCCCGGCTTCGAGCCCGAGAACCTCGATCAGTACCGCCAGGACACCCAGTGGCTCCGCCGCCGCCGGGACCAGCTCGTCGAGGAGCGGGCGACCGAGCCTGATCGCGTCAAGGCGCGCTACGAGCTCCGGGGGGCGCCACGCTGCTTCCCGTTGGCCCTGCTCTACCTGATCCCGTCCAGCTACGTGCAGGAGGTGTCGTGATGGCGACGCACTCCGACTGGCTGGCCCTCGTCGAGTTGTCCGGGCTCGTGATCTCCGAGCCGGTGCTCGAGAGCCACTTCCCCGACGGACCGAGGCCTCTCCCGGCGGGGGCGCATCGCTGGTTCCAGCGCTTCGCCGAGCGCTTCGAGGTCTCCCAGGCCAAAGCCGACCCCGCCGCGCAGCGCCAGGGCGCCACGACGTGGATCGACTACCTCGTCCAGTGGGTGATGGAGCTGCCCGGGGAGCACTGGCGCAAGGGCGCCGCGGTCCCCGACGAACTCGTCGTGGACCTCGAGGAGTACGAGCAGCAGCTCCGGCCCGACCGGGTCCTGATGCGGAACGGGAGGCCTGCGCTCTTGATGATGGTGGTCCCCCCGGGCCAGGGGCTCGACCGCCGGGAGTCCGGTGCGGGACGCTGGAAGGCCTCCCCGACCACCAAGCTGGACCGCCTCCTCCGGGACACCGGCCACCCCCTGGGCCTCGTGACCAACGGCCACGCGTTCCGGCTGGTCCACGCGCGGCAGGGGACCAACACGGGCCACATCACCTGGACCACCCGCCTCCTCACCGAGGAGAAGGCCGCGCTGGACGCGTTCCACACCCTCGTGAACCGGGACGTCCTCCTCCCCAAGGGCGATGAGGCCCTGAGCCTGGCGGACCTCTGCCGGGTCTCCATCGACCGCCAGGGGGACGTCGCGGATCAGCTCGGCGAGCAGGTCCGCAGCGGCCTCGAGCGCCTGATCTGGGCCTGGGACGCGGCGGACCGGGACGCGGCGGGCGCGCTGCTTCGGGACATGGACGAGGACGGGATCTACGAGATGGGCCTCGTCACCATGATGCGCCTCGTGTTCATGCTCTATGCGGAGGAGCGCGCGCTCCTGCCCCACGGGCAGGTCCTCTACGACCAGGGCTACGGGCTCACCTGGCTCTGGCACCGCCTCCAGGAGCAGCGCCGGGAGGCCCCCGCCCGCATGGACGAGTCCTTCGACGCGTGGGACCGCTTCCTCGCGACCTGCCGCCTGATCCACGGGGGCAGCCGTCACCCGGACCTGCCCCTCATCGCGTACGGGGGCAGCCTCTTCGACCCGGACCGCTTCCCGGTCCTGGAGGTCCCGGGCTGCCGGGTCCCGAACCGGGTGATGTACAAGGTCCTCCAGCTCCTGCTCTTCGCCCGCCAGCGCAAGGGCGGCGAGCCCCAGCGGGTGGGCTACTGGGCCCTGGACGTGGAGCAGATCGGCTACGTCTACGAGGGCCTGCTGGACCACCGCTGCGCCCGGGCCGGGGACCAGCCCATGGTCAAGCTCCGGGGCGCGGGCGAGGCCGCGATCCCCCTGCCCGAGCTGGAGGCCGCCGCGTCCGGCTGGGAGCCCGGCGAGGATCCCGAGACGAACCCACCTCCCCGGTCCCTCGCGGCGGCCGTGGCCGGGCACCTGGTCAAGAAGGTCAAGGACGAGCACATCGAAAAGACCGCGGCTCGCCTCTCCGCGCCCCCGGAGGCCCGGGACCTGGAGCACCTGAAGCGCTTCCCCGCCGCGGTCGCGGACCGGGCCCGGGCCTTCGCGAACGTGATCCAGTGCGAGGAGCTGGTCCCGCCCCGCTGGCGTTTCCTGACGACCGGCACCTCCCGCCGGGCCTCGGGCGCGCACTACACGCCCCAGTCCCTCACCGAGCGGGTCGTCCGCGTGACCCTGGAGCCCCAGGTCTACCGCTGCGAGGAGGGCAAGCCCGGGAAGTACCTCGAGCCCCGGCAGGTCCGGTCCCCTCGGGAGCTGCTGGATCTCAAGGTCTGCGATATCGCGATGGGGTCAGGGGCGTTCCTGGTGCAGGCGGTGCGGTCCCTGGGCGACCGCCTCGTCGATGCCTGGGACCGTGCCCTCGCGGAGGCCCAGGAGAGTCGCCCCGGCGCGGTCCTCTCCATGCCCTTCGCGGAGCCCACGGATCACGACGCGCCCCTCCGGGACCGGGACATCGACCCAGAGAACCGGGAGGAGATGACCCTCTGGGCCCGGCGCTTCGTCGCGGAGCGCTGCATCTATGGCGTGGACGTGAACCCCCTCGCGGTGGAGATGTCCAAGCTCTCCCTCTGGCTGACCACCCTGGCGAGGGATCGGGCCTTCACCTTCCTGGACCACGCGCTCAAGTGCGGCGACTCACTCGTAGGCGTAGACGAGAAGCAGCTCTCGACCTGGTCCCTGGACGGCAAGGGCTCCGGCGCGCCCCTGCTGGCCACCCTGCTCGCCAGGAAGGTCTCCGCAGCCCGGGCGCTCCGGGCCGAGCTGCAGCGCATGCCCGTCATCGACGCGGACGACGTCGAGGCCAAGCGTCGCCTCCTCGAGAAGGCCGACGCGCTCACGAACCGCCTCCGCCTCGCCGGCGACCTCCTCGTCGCGCCCAGCTTCGCCGGCCTCCACGCCCGCAAGCAGGGGGCCCTCCGGGCCAGCCTCCAGGGTCACCTCGCGCTCGATGAGGACAAGGTCGACTGGGATGCGCTGAGGCGTCAGGCCGACCGCTTGCTCCAGGGGCAGCGGACGTTTCACTGGATACTGGAGTTCCCGGAGGTGTTCCGGGGAGAGGGAGGCGGGTTCGCCGCGATCGTTGGGAATCCGCCGTTCGTGGGGGGCCAGTTTATCCGCCGACAGCTCGGCGACGAGTTCCTGCCGTGGCTTCGGCAGACTTGGCCACACAGCCATGGCACCGCGGACTTGGTCGCGTTCTTCTTCCTGAGGGCCTTCGGACTCCTCGCTTTCCGTGGGACCTTCGGGCTCATCGCCACGAACACCATTGGCCAAGGAGACACTCGGGAGAGCGGTCTCGACAGGATTTCAGCGGACCGGGGCTCGATCTTCGCCGCGGTGCCGCGCATGCCCTGGCCCGGGGCCGCTACGGTAAACGTGAGCCTCGTCCATGTCCTGCGATCCGAGTGGCATGGACTCCGAGTCCTCGACGGCGCAGCCGTAGAAACCATCTCCTCGTCGCTGGACTCCGCCGCCATGGAGGTCGGGCCGCCGACGCGACTGCACGCCAACGCAGGTCTCAGCTTCCAGGGAAGCAATGTCTTGGGTCTCGGCTTCACCATGAGCCCTGCCGAGGCGCAGGCGCTAATCGCTGCGAACCCCCGGAATGCGGAAGTGCTCTTTTCCTACCTCAACGGCAAGGACCTCAACACACACCCGGCCCAGAAAGCGAGTCGGTGGGTGATCAACTTCCGTGACTGGCCCCTCGAGAAAGCCGCAGAGTGGCCTGAACTAATGGATATTGTCACGCAGGAGGTGAAGCCCCAACGCGAGGCGATTCAGGGGACAGACAGCACATCCGAGGACCGAAGACGGAACTGGTGGAGGTTTACTCGGCCGACTGTGGATCTCTACAACGCCATTACCCCACTTGCGAGGGTGCTGGTGGTCGCCCGAACAGCGAAGTACCGGGGCTACTGCCTTGTTCCACCGGCTCAGGTTCTGGATGCCAATCTCGTGGTGTTTGCTTCAGACCAGACATCATTCCTTGCCGTGCTACAGAGCAACGTCCACGAAGCGTGGGTAGCGGCCCAGTCCTCAACATTGGATACCCGTCAAGGATATCGACCAACTGACTGTTTCGAGACCTTCCCCTTCCCGTCTTTTGGCAACGGTCCCGGCGCGTACCTCGAAGAACTCGGAGAGGAGCTTCACGAACACCGCCGCCAACTCATGCTGGCCAACAACGAGGGCCTGACGAAGACCTACAACCGCTTCCATAATCCCGAGGACAAGACACCAGGGATCGTGCGGCTGCGGGCGCTGCACGTGGAGATGGACAACGCGGTGCGGGACGCGTACGGCTGGTCGGACCTGGACCTGGAGCACGGCTGGCTCAAGTCCGTTACGGTCACAGAGAAGAAGAACCGCAAGACCGGCAAGGTCGAGAAGAAGGAGAAGGAAGACTGGCGCTACACCATCTCCGAGCGGGCCAAAGGGGAAGTCCTCCGCCGCCTCCTCGCCCTCAACCACGAGCGCTACGAGGAGGAGGTCAAGCAGGGCCTCCACGACAAGAAGAAGGGGAAGCAGGCAGGCACGATTGCCTCGAAGGCCGCTGTGAAGGCGGATGCCAAGAAGGAAGACAAGCCCTTCCGCCTGACCCCGAAGCATGATTCAAAGAAGGGTCCGAGGCTGCTGTGAGGGTGTGCGAGACTTCACCGGCGCTGCCAGGGACATAATGATACTGTACGCCGGCGAAGTATCATTGCGCATCAAGCAGGGATACCGAGGTATCACAAGGGACCCTGGAGAATGCTCCGAGTTGGAGTCCGGAACCGCAACGCAACAGGCAAGGAGTCGCCCAAACCGATGCAAGAGACACCCCAACCATCGAAGACATCTCCTGAGTCGACCAACCTGGTTCTGCGCTCGGTCGACGCGCTGCTCTCGGAGCGCTTCGTCGTACCCAGCTACCAGAGAGGCTACCGCTGGACCCCGAGGCAGGTGACGGATCTCCTGAAGGATCTCGCCGAGTTCACGGCCGCGGTTCGGGACCAGCAGCTGACGCCGGAGGCGTTCTATTGCCTGCAGCCGATCGTCGTCGCGCCGCGAGACGACGGAGCCTGGGAGGTCATCGACGGCCAGCAGCGCCTGACGACCCTCCTCCTCCTCCTGCAGGCGAACCGTGACTACCTGAGGAACTACCTGAAGCGGACACCCTTCCAGCTGCGGTACGAGACCCGGGAGCGCAGCGAGGGGTTCCTGCTGGACCCGACCGGGGACGACTGCGACGACAACATCGACTTCTTCCACATGTCCCAGGCCTACCGCACCATCGAGTCATGGCTCGACGAACAGGACCCGATCTCGAACAACCGGCTGTTCGACAGGGTCCTGGACCAGAGGCAGAACGTCCAGGTGATCTGGTACGAGCTCCCGCCGTCCCACGACGCCATCGACGTCTTCGTTCGCCTGAACGTGGGCAAGATCCCGCTCACCAACGCGGAGCTCATCCGAGCGCTCTTCCTCAGG
>JBDRIT010000132.1:0-11399 GCA_043815665.1 Pseudomonadota bacterium | reverse complement strand
CGGCCTGGGCGAGGAACCGGCGTCGAGGTCAAGGCGCTTCTACGAAGACGTGGTAGAGCCACTTCGAGGAGGAGCAACGCCGAGATCGGCGTCGGGGACCGGCCAGGGGGTATCATCACTTCAGCCGAGTTCATCTAGATCATCTAGGGACTGTTGGCGGTGAAGGTCTGGATGGCCCCGGTGTAGCCGAAAACGTGCTGCTCGCCCGCGATGGTGATGACGGCCCGCCCCGGGTTGCCATGGTAGGAGCCGGAGTTGAAGCTCATCCCCGCCTGGTTCCCGTACGCGGCCTCGCCGGTCCCCGGGGGGCTCTTCTGGCTGGCTCCGCCGGTGGACGCGACGCCCTCGGTGGCGCCGTCGATGACGCTGAATCCGACGGGAGGGGTCTCGTTGAGGAAGCCAGACCCTCCGCCTCCGGCGCCGGACCGGCCGGCGCCGCCCCCGCCGCCGTAGATTCCGCCCCCGCCGCCCCCGCAGCCGACGTTGGACGTCGTGCCGTTTCCGACCCCGCCCTGGTAGTCCACGTTCTCGCTGCAGGGGTCGAGGAAGCACCCCTCCCCGGGGGCGCAGTCGGGGATCCCGGGGGCGTCCTCCCCGGGGACGTCGGCGCCGATCTCCCCGGCCACCTCGGTGACGATCGTCTCCGGCGCGTCTCCCCCGTCGCCCGGCGCGAAGTCCCAGCCCGCCGGTACCTCCGGTGACGGAGCCCTGTGGTCAGCCGCGGCCCCGCTGCCGCATCTCCTCGCTGATGATACCACGCGGGGGACCGCGCGGAACCGCGCCGATTTCAAGAAGCGAGCCCTGGCTCCTGCAGGTGGTGACAGGCACAGACCAGATTCCGCTCCGCCCGTACAGTGACGACTCTGGTGAGAAATGCGGGCTACTCCTTGACACGGAGCCGCGTGGTCCGTCAGCATCGGCGCATGGCTGAGACGATGGCCGAGGCCAGGGTGTCCGATGGGTGATCCCACAACCAGACCTGTTCGACTGCTTCTGCTTGAGTTTCTGTGGCCGCAGGACTGTCGCAACGAGACGTCCATGTTCTTCCCGTACGTCGCTGGCTACGCGCACCAGCAGCAGGCGCGCGTCCTCTGGCTCACTTTCGGGGTCGAGACCTTCGTCGAACAGGCTGTCAATGATCTGGGCCATCGGGTGATCCGCTACGAGAAGGCGCGGCTGGGACCGCTTGATGCCCGTGTGCTGGCGAGCCATCTTGAGGGCTTCGATCCCACCCACGTGCTGGCCTCCGAGCCGTTCCCGGTCGGCATCGACGCGGTGCTGGCCGACCGTGTGCTGTTGCGTATCCCGGACGCCTCCGTGCTCGGCATCCGCGACCACGAGGCCGGCCGTACGACAGTGTCCGACCAGGCGCCTCACGACGACCTTCTGCCTGACATCGACGCCCTCTCCCGGATCGACTGGCTCGTTCGCTGGCTCGACCTGTCCCGCAGCCCCACGGACAAGGAGACCTATCTGGTCGAGTCGGCCCCGCCCTGCCACGGAGCGATCCCCGCCAATGCCCGGGCCTGGCGCTACGTCAGACCGTGGCCGGTGCTGTCCGGTTCTCCGTGCACCTACGCCGCCCCGATTTCCCGGAACCCGCGCTTCAAGGGGGTCGCGGTCAACTGGCGGCGCCGAGACGTGGGGTGTTCGTTTTGCACCGGAAACCAGCCCCCTGTCACGACTCGCCGCCTCGACCCGATCGACGCGGCGCAGCATCAGATTGCGTCCATCCAGGCAGCGATGGGTGTTCCGGGCCACCGTCTGCTGTTCGACCTGTACGATGGCCGGGTCCTCGCGCGGCTGCCAGAGTTCGTGGACATGCTGCGTGACGCGGGCGTGGCACCGGCCGACTTCCTCGTCTCCCCGCGCATGGACGAGCTGCTGCGCATCGCCGCCGACCTCGATCCGAGCCTGAGTCGGCTTGGGGCACTGGGCCACCGCCTGCGCATTCGTACGATGGGTGTCGAGAATTTCTCGCCCGAGGAGAACGAACGCTTCAACAAGGGCATCTCATCCGACGAGATCGAGTCCACCATCGACCTCGTGTCTGTGCTCGTCCGCAAGCACGGCGACGTGCTGCAGATGAATGAACCGAGTTTCATCCTGTTTACCCCCTGGACATCTCTTGCGTCCCTCCGCGCCAACGTCGCGGCTGCGCGACGCCTCGGCCTGCCCGACTCCGGCCACTGGCTGGCCTCGACCCTGTTTCTTTACCCCGACCGTCCCATCACGCGACTCGCAGAGCACGACGGCGTCGAGCGGCCCGGAGCGTTCGACGATGTCGGCTTGGAGCTCGGGCTGTGGTCGAAGGGTGCCGAGTTCGTTGTTCCGTGGCGTTTTCTCGAGGCCCGAATCCTCGAGGTGTTTCGTGTTCACATTCGCTACTGGGCTTGCACCGTGCAAGACGAGACCATCCGCGCTGCGTTCGGTGGTGACCCCCTGTTCGCGGACATGTCCGCCCGCCATGAGCGCCTCGGGAGCGGTGCGCCGAGCGCGCTGCGTTTCCTGGAGATCGTGATCGAGGTCGCCGACAACGAGACATCGGGAATCAGCGCTGCAGACCTTGTGGACAGAACGTTCGCCAGGTTCGAGCCCGCACCGACGGTCAATGAATCCGTTCCACAGGACGGCGGCGACCGAGATTGGGCGGTCGCGGTGGCGACCGCTTGCCGCGATCTTCACCAAGCCCGCCCTGATGGCGCAACCGCCTGTGCCAGGGGCATCGACGCCGCTGCAGAGAGGGGCAAGGACGGCTGGCACGCGCGGCTGGCCGTGGAGATCGGCGACACGCGGGTGCTGCTCCGTCTGTTTCCTGCCCACGCGCGCGTTCGCGCTTTCGTCGAGACAGGTCGGTTGCGTGCGATGTACGACGCGGACACACCGCCGCCCGAACCGGGCGGCGCCAGCCTGCTGCAACGTCTGGTAACACAGATCGATCAGGCAGTCGAGGGAGCGGGGTCAGGCATCCCCACTTGACACTTGTCTCTCGAGTTCCACCTGAAGTCAGGCACTGCCACATTCCATCTTGCTTGAGGTCCTGAACTACAACGGGGCCCCCGAGGCGCTCAACCGGTTGGTCAGGCGCCACGGCCGGGGACGGAGCACGCATTACAGGCTCAAGCGTTGACCGGCGGGGAGGGCCCCAGGAGAGACACCTGCACGTGCTGACTGAGGCCGTTGGTCAGGGGGTCTCCGCAGGCGCAGGGGCTTCGAGGGCCTCGGCGAGGACGTCCCGCCCCTTCTCCGTCCGGGGCGCCTCGATCCTGGTCTGCTCGTTCTCCACCTGCGCCTCGTCGCCAGCCTCGAACCTGTGGGCGCGGAGCCGGTCGATCGCGCCGGCCCCCGGACGGAGACCGGCGACGAGGGCGTCCCACCCTGCCCGCTGGTCGGGGGCCAGCCCCCGGTACCAGAGGACATAGGTCTCCAGGGCCTCCCCGGTGAGGACCACCCGGCCGAAGCGCTCCGTCTGGAACGCCGCGGCGGGTTCGGTCCAGAACGCGTAGGCCAGGGAGGGGACCTGCCCCTTGTGCGCGGGCGACCCGGTCCACTCGAGGGTCCCGGACGCGGCGTCCCAGCGGGCGTTGGTCCGGTGCGGTCGGACGGGACATCGCAGGTGCGCGGTCAGGCGGTCCTCGGAGCCCATGATGAGGTTGGAGCCGATCATGTCCGAGAGGAGCGCGTCGGAGATGGAGGACGGGTCCGGGCGAACGAGAGAGGGCTGGGTCCGCCGTCCCTCCTCCCATGCAGCGAGCCGCACCTTCCAGAGATCCGTGGTCTCGACGTGGCGGGCGAGGGAGGTCTTCACCGCGTCGTCCCCCATGAGGAGCGCGACGAGCCGGGTCAGCCCTGCCTCCTCGCCGTCCAGCTGCGCGGTGCGGGCGACCGCGCCGCGCAGCACCTCGCGCCCGGTCCGGAGGGACCGTTCGCCGCTCTGGTTCATCGCGCGCAGGAGGCGCGGGACCTCGGAGTCGGTGAGGTACCCCCGGCCGACGAGGAGGTGGAGCCCCCGCAGCAGGAACTCCTCGTCACCGCCGGGCGCCGGGTCCTTGGGGGCGTTCAGGCGGGAATCGAGCCCGATGGTCATGTGGAAGATCGCCACGAGGTTCTTGAGATCTCGACGCAGCGCCCCGTCGATGAGGTCCCGGATGCGGTCCCAACCGCCGAGCTCGCCGAGCTCCCCCTGGAGCCACCCGAGGTGGAGATCGACCCACTGGTCCGTGGCCTCGAAGGCGCGCTCCATCATCGGTCCCGGCTCTCCCTCGCCCCGGAACTGCTCCGAGTAGGCCACCAGCCGGCCCATCGGCGCGCCCTGGACCGAGAGGTAGCCGGAGCCGCCGATGTCGTTCGGTGTCGCCCCCTCGAAGCGCGCCTCGAAGCGCAGCTCGCCGGGGATGGGGTCGGGGATCTCCACACCGTAGGCCCCCGCGATCCGCTGGAGGAGCTCCGCAGGGTACGGACGCAGCACCCGCTCGCTGTGGTCGACGTCGACCCTGCGGGTGACCAGCCGGCGCACCAGCGCGCCGCCCTCGACCTCCATGTCGAGCTCGAACTCCGTGAACTCACAGGCGCTGAGGAGCACCAGGGCAGCGACCAGGCACCCAAACCTCCATCCCATGACATCCTCCGTGCAGGTTCCGGTCAGACCATTGTAGTCAATGGGACGGGATTTTCCTTGTGCCCTGTGTTCCGAACCAGAACGTGGCGACTATTCCGCAGGGGAATGCGGAAAAGTCTTGACTGATCCGCAAAGCGTTGCAGAATAGTCACATGAACAGGGCACAGACGCCACAGATCCTGGGTGATCTCGGAAAGAAGCTGGTCTTCCTCGTCGGCCCGCGTCAGGTGGGGAAGACCTGGCTGGCGAAGGCCCTGAGCGCGGGCTTCCAGCGCCCGGTGTACCTGAACTGGGACAGCCTGACGGATCGCCGGGTCATCCGGACCGAGGGCTGGCTTCGTTCGACCGATCTGCTGGTGCTGGACGAGATCCACGGGATGCTTGAGTGGAAGCAGTTCCTCAAGGGGGTGTTCGACACGAAACCCGAGGGACAGCAGATCCTCGTCACGGGCAGCGCGAGGTTGGACTTCATCCGGCAGGGCGGGGCATCCCTTGCGGGTCGTTTCTTCGTCCACCGGCTGCTGCCGTTCTCGCCATCGGAGGTCGCGGGGGCGGATTCGACGACGATCCTGTCCGACCCGGATCTGGCGCTGGAGCGGCTGCTCGAGCGTGGGGGGTTTCCGGAGCCCTTCCTGGCGGACGATCCGCTGGAGGCGGAGCGGTGGCGCCGCAGCTACATCGACGGCTTGATCAGGGAGGACGTGCTGGACTTCGAGCGCATCCACGATCTGGCCGCAATGAAGACGCTGCTGGAGCTGCTGCGGCGGCGCGTGGGGAGTCTGGTCTCCTATCAATCTCTATCCGAGGACCTCTCCGTGTCTCCGAACACGGTGAAGAAGTACATCTCGATCCTCGAGGCGCTCTACATCGTGTTTCGGGTGACCCCCTGGTCCGACTCGGTGGCGCGCTCGCTGCTGAAGGCGCCGAAGTTGTACTTCTACGACGTGGGCCTGGTGGCGGGAGATGAGGGGGCGCGCTTCGAGAACCTCGTGGCGCTCTCCCTCCTGAAGCACGCGCTGAGCCTCACCGACCGGACCGGCAGCGACAACGTGCTGCACTACATTCGGACCAAGGAGGGCCGGGAGGTGGATTTCTTTCTCTCCCGGGACCATCGCCCGGTGCAGCTGATCGAGGCCAAGCTCTCCGAGACCGACTTCAGCCCCGCGCTCCGGACCTTCTCCGGGTCCCTGTCCGTCCCCGGTGTCCAGGTCGTTAGGGATCTCAGGCACGAGCGTCAACAAGGGACGCTGCAGCTTCGCCGGGCCGCAACCTGGCTGGCAGAGCTGGAGCCCTAGAAGTCAGGGTCAGGCACTGCCGCATTCCAATTTTGGACTGGCCGCCTGTCGGGCCTGTACCCGGAGGGCATCAGTCTCGTACGAGCGGAACTTCGTCCGCTCAACTCGGCTGCTGATCAGAAGAAGCCCTTGAGGGCGATCTTGACGGTCTGGACGAGGTTGGAGGGGCGGAGGCGCTTGAGCTGTCGCAGGACCTGGCGCGGACGCAGGTAGAAGTCCCGCAGGGCCTTCTTCTGGAGGCCCTGCAGCTCCTTCCATCCCAGGGTGGGGGTCACCCAGATGGGCTGGTTGTCCGTGAACATGATGTAGGACGAGTACCGCGTCCAGACGGAGCCGTCGAGGGTGCCGTCGGGGCGGATCCCGTCGTCCAGCGCCCCCGTCGTGCGCAGCTCTTCGAAGAGGGCGGAGCCGGGGTAGGGGGTCATGATGCTGAACTGGGCCATGTCGAGATCCAGGGACGTCGCGAAGCGGATGGTCTCCAGGGCCTCGGCCTTCGTCTCGCCGGGGATGCCCAGGATGAAGAGGCCCTCGATGAGGATGTCCGTGTGCTCGCGAATCATCCGGACCGCGCTGCGGACCCGGTCCGGCGTGATCTTCTTTCCCACCGCGTCGAGGCACCGCTGGACGCCGGACTCGATGCCCAGGGACAGCTCGTAGCAGTTGGCGGCGTCCATGGCCCGGAGGAGCTCCGGGGTCAGGTGGTTGACGTTGGCGTCGCAGCCCCACTGGATGGTGAGGCCCCGCCGGACGATCTCCGCGGTGATGTCCATGACCCGGCGGCGGTCCCCCATGAAGAGGGGATCCTGGATGTAGACGTAGCCGGTGTTGTGCTCGTCCTGGAGCATCTGCAGCTCGTCCACCACCCGCATGGCGTCGTCGTACCGCGGCCGCATCCCGTGGTGGACCACGCAGAAGCGGCAGCGGTAGACACACCCACGGGATGTCACCATGGTCTTCGCCTGCTTCCCCGGCTCGGTGATGTAGTTCTGGTTGCTCAGCTCCGTGAGGCGGTAGAGGCGCTGGTCCACCAGATCCCGGGCGGGTCGGGGCAGCGCGGCCAGGTCTGGGACCACGGACCACGGGCTGGTCTGGTGGACGGCGTCGTCGCGCAGGAAGGACACCGCCTCCACGTCGGAGAGGTCGGGCCGGCCCGCGGCGAGGTGCTCGACGATGGACAGGAAGGTGTGCTCGCCTTCCCCGTGCACCACCGCGTCCGCGGCTCCGTTGGTGAGGTACTCCCGTGCGTAGACCGCGGCGTGGATGTTCCCCAGGACCACGAAGACCCCGGGGAGCGCCTGGTGGATCCACCGGCCCAGGTCGTAGACCATGGCGCCGTTGCAGGTGAGGGTGGAGAGCCCCACGACCTCGGGGGCCGCGGTCCGGATCCGTTGCTTCAGGGTGGCGAGGGCGAGCTCCTCCGCGTACGCGTCGATGACCGTGACGTCGTGGCCCGCCTCCCGGGCCACCGCCGCGATGTAGAGCAGACCCAGGGGCTCGTACTTCTGCACCAGCCCCTTCCCGACGCCGAACATGGCCTCCATCTCGTCCGGGGGATTGATCAGCAGCACGCGCATGGGGTGACCTCGGTTCCGGGGGCAGCGCCCCTCGCCGGTGATGGTAGCATCTTCATTCTTCGCAGCGCCAGAGCTCGATCTCCGGGGAGGTGGCCAGGGGCCGGCAGGCGAACCCCGTGCGGGGATCGCGGCAGCCGGCGGTGGCGATCACCTCGAGGAAGTAGGTGTCGAGGGCGAGGAGGAAGGGACCCTCCAGGTCCGCCAGGGGCCCGTCCCCGTTGAGGCTCGCTGGGCAGTCCGTGGTTCGAACGAGGTCGAGGCGGAGCTCCCAGACCTCGCGGTCCCCCAGGCGGTACCGGAGGAACCCCGGGGTGTCGGTGCGCTTCTCCCTGTCACAGCACGCCCTCGTGCCGGCCCGGCGGTCCCGGTCCGGGCAGAGGAGATAGGCGGTGGTGCGGTGCCGTGTCCCGCGCACCAGGGGGAGCGCCCCGTGCTCCGGCGTCCTGGCCACGTCCATCACCCCCTGGGGGGTCCCCCGGGTCATCCACCCGGCCACGTCCTCGATGAGCGGGGTCCGCTCGAGGGTGGCGACGGACTCGGTCACCAGGGATCCGGCGAGGATGCAGGCGGACAGCCCTACGGCGACCGCGCTGCGGCGCACCCGGGGAAGGAGCCGATCCGTCACGAGGAGCGTCCCGCGGATCCCCCCCACCAGGATCAGCGGGATCACCGGCAAGAGGTTGATCAGGCGGATGGGCAGGAACGTGCCGAGGGCGGCGAAGACGAGGAGGATGAGCGGGGGCAGCAGCCCCTCCCAGCGACGGACCACCGGGTAGAGCAACAGGGCCAGGACCATCGGCGCCGCGGCCAGGACCCCGACCACCGCACAGACGAGATTCCAGATCATCCGGATCGCGTCGCTGATCCCCGCCGCCGCCGGCTCCAGGGACCGGTGCCCGTAGATCGCTGCGAAGCCCGCCTCCGTGGAGGAATCTCCGGGGATCGCCCGGGAGATCGACGCCATGTCCAGGGTGTTGGACAGCGCCGTTCCCACGATGGGGGCCGTGAGCGCGAGGGTGAGAAAGATCACCCCGAGGGCCCGTCGGCGATCCCCCCTGCGCCAGGCGAGGATCCCGTGGAGCAGGAGCCCGGGGCCGACCACCAACGCGGACAGGAAGCCCGACCAGAGGGCCAGCGCCGCGGCGACGGCCAGGGAGCGGTGGGCCGGACGGCCGGCGACCGCGCAGGTCGCGAGCCGCTCGAGGAACCACGTGGTCGTGACCATCTCCAGGAAGTAGGGCCCCTGGGGAACGGTGAGGTAGACCAGGACCGGGCTCACCGCGAAGACGACGCTCGCGATCCACCCCGTGCGGGAATCGCCGAGGGCCTCCCCGAGGCGGAGGAGGAGCCACACCATGAGGCCTGCGAGAGCGAGGTTCGGGAGCCGAATCCACAGGAGCTGGCCCCCGACCCCCAGGGCGTCCCCGAGGAGGCTCCAGCCCTGGAGCAGGGAGACCAGGAGCGGGGCGTGGAAGGTCTGTGGGGGCGGCGGGTAGACGAAGGACCCCAGGACGTGGGAGAGGGCCCAGAGGTCCATGTCCTGGGGGAAGGACTCGAGCTCGAGGTCTCCGGGCCCCAGGGTACGGGCCACGACCAGGCGGAACAGGACCGCGCCCAGGATGACGCCGCCGAGCGCGACCCGTCCCCGGGGGGGGCGGTGGCGGCGCGCCGGCGCGCCCTCCCGCCGTCGGAGGAGGAGGAAGCCCAGGAGCACCAGGGGGGCGAGCACCAGCAAGGTGTAGAAGGTGTGCCGGCGGCTGGCGACGTCGGGGCCCGGGAGCTCCTCTGTCACACCCTCGGCGGTCCGCCGCGGCTCGTCCACCCTCTTCTGGCAGGCGTCCGCGAAGATCGCGCCCGGGTCGTTCGAGGTGAGGAGCGCCGCGAGGTCCTCCCGGAGGGAGACCGGCGCGGCCCCCGGCACGGTGTATTGGAGGATCGGGGGAGCGCCAGGCTCGTCCCCGGGGGCGAGGACGAACCAGACCTCCTCCCCGTCGTGGACGAAGAGGAAGCGGACCGCGCAGGCGGGGCCCGGGACCATTCCCTCCAGGGACCAGTCCCCGAGGACGAGGTCGTCCGTGGTGTGGGGTGCGATGAGGTCCAGGGCGCGGGCTTCGTGCCCCGGCTGGAAGATCGTGATCGTCTCCGGCTCCGACAGGGCGAGGCACTGGGCGACGAGCGCCGTGATCAGGAGGGGGCTCACGGGGTCACCTCCCCTGCACCGCAGAGGAGGAGCCGCAGGCCCGGAGTCCGGGTCAGGACGTCGCAGTCCTCCGTCTCGAAGCGTTGTCCGCAGGGAGTGTCCTCCGCGACGATCACCGAATCCCACGAGACCACCGCGAGGTACATCGCCTTGAAGGACGGCTCGCTCAGGAGCCTGGCGAGGTCCGGACACCCCGCTCCGTCGGTCTCGAGGATCCCCGCCGTCGTGACGATCCGGTCCCCCAGCTCATAGACCTGGAAGCCCGCCTCCGACGGGGGGACGTCCGCCGCATGGATGCACGTCTGGACTCCCCCGACCGTGGACCGGTCTGGGCAGAGGTGATAGGGGAAGCGATCCGCCGGCGCGAGGAGGAGCACCGGGAGATGCGCCAGCCGATCGTCCATCATCCGGGCGGCCAGGCTGGTCTCGGAGTCTTCGTAGGCCACCCTCCCGACGATCTCGGTCACACCGGACCCGTCCGCGTGGCGCCACGCGGTCCAGGCTCCACCGACCAGGGAGACGGTGACAAACACCATCGCCCACGGCACGCGTGGGACGAGGCGGTGCCTGAGCGTCTGGAGCTCCGCCAGCCCGAGCGTGGTGCCCAGGATGATGAGGGGGAGCAGCGGGGACAGGTTCTCCCAGCGCGTGGACAGGCGCGCCTGGGCCAGCATGTACAACAGCAAGAGGACCCCCGGGAAGAGGGCCAGGCGCCAGCGGCGGCGGGAGAGGAGGCCCATCCCAGCGAGGGCGATGACGGCCCCGACGAGGCCATAGAGCCGCTCCGGGAGCTGGAGCGGCAGGGCGATCGCATCCCAGAGCGAAGGCGTCGTGATCGGCAGGGTGTCATGGCCGAAGGACGTCGCCGCGACCGCGGTCATCGCCGGCGAAAGGGGCGCCCCGGTGGACGCCATGGTGTAGCCGACCGCGCCGCGGAGCGCGGCCTCTGCGATGGGGAGGTAGAGCGCGAGGAGGAGCAGGGCGGACGCCAGGGCTTCGGTCCGTCGGCCGCGGCGGTGTGCCGTCACGACGAACAGCAGGAACCCGGGTGCGATGATCAGCGCCGCCAGGTGGCCTGTCCAGAGCGCCAGGGCTCCGGCAAAGGGCAACGTGACGAACACCTCTCGCCCCTCGATGACCCAGGTGGCGATGCGCTCGATGAACCAGAGGCAGAGGATCATCTCCGCGGCGTAGTGTCCCTGGAACACGGTGATCAGGAGGGTCGCCGGGAGCCACGCGAACAGGATCGCCGCCAGGCGACCGGCCGCGGGCGCGCCCAGGAGCGCGCCGAGGCGGAGGAGCAGGGCGAGACCCCAGACCGTGAGGCCGAGGTTCGGGAGTCGGAGCCACCACAGGGAGCCTCCCGCCCCCACCAGGTCTCCGAGCATCAGCCAGGGATCCAGGAGGGTTCGGACCAGGGGCGGGTGGAAGGCCGCCGCTATGGGGTCCAGCCAGCCGCGGGCGGCGCCGGTCTGCTCGATGAGCTCCATGAACAGGGTCCCCGTCCCGAAGTTCTCCAGCTCGTAGGCTCCCGGGGGGAGGACCATCATCAGCCAGGCGCGCAGGGCGAGGGCCGGCGCGATCCAGGCGACCAGAGTGAGCAGCTCCCGGCGGGGGGCAGTCGGGGGGGGGGGGGGGGGGGCCGCGGGGGCGGGGGCGGGGGGCGGGGGGGGGGGGGGGGGGGGGGGGGCGCGGGCGCCCCGCGCCCCCCC
>JBDRIT010000131.1:0-4386 GCA_043815665.1 Pseudomonadota bacterium | reverse complement strand
CCACTCCGAGAACAGTCTGGACTTCGCCAGGGCAGCAGGGACGCTGGGGGTGGATCGTGGAGTACTGGCCTTCCAACGCTTTGCTTTCCTGGAGCGTCGCGGACAGAGCTATGTGGCGTTGCCTGCGGGGTGCATTCCGGTCAGGCAGGAGCCCCGGCTTGCCCTCCTGGACGAACTGGATCCTATACTCACCCGTCTGGATCGCTCCATGAGCGGTCTTCAGAACCTTCCCCAGGCCCTGGTCTCTGCCCGTCGAAGCCTGAACGCGACGCTCTTCGAGCTCTGCCGCAGAGCAGACGGGCCGGGCTTCCGGAGGGTGCTTCGCGCACTGGGACGCCTGGAGGCTGCACTGGCGCGGCGGGACCATTCAAGCCGGGCCGGTTCACCTTTGTCCGGCCTCTCAGCGCGCTGGATTCAGGAGGCCGGGGATGCGACCGAGGTCCGTTTGGCCGCGGCCCTCGCTTCGATCCGGGGTGACGGCGGCGTCGGCCCGATTCGAAGCAACCTCGCCGGGGTAGATCCCAACCGGCCGTGGCTCTGGGACGCAGGACACGGACAGCAGTGCTGGCGCGGCTCAGACCTCGCCCGGCGGCTGGCCGGGGTCCTCGCCCGCCGAGTGATGGACGGGCAGCGTCTCGGGGCGCGGGAGGTGCCCCTGCGTGCCGGGCTCCCGGTCCACAGCTCCGACTTGATCCCCTTCCTCTACGGGCACACGGACGACGGGCTCCTGGAGGACCTGCTCTGGGCCTTCACCCTTGTGGACTGGCCCCGGCAGGATTTGGCCGAGCTGCGGGCCCAATGGGAGACCCCCCGAAGGATGCTACCCGTCCCGCGGGACTACTGCCTCCTCAAGCTCCTCTTCCTGCCGGGCGAGACCCGCGGCGTCTCCCTCAAGCTGGAGCCGCGGATCTCCGGCCTCCTTGCGGCGGGGCGGATCCCGGAGGCCTGCAAGGTAGCGGTGGCCCGGTTGCGCTCCTCGGGGCTGCCGCCGCGCACAGCGGACTTCGGCGAGGGGCTCAACGTCTCGCCTTCTCGCCTTGCCGCTGCCCTGCTCGTTCCGGTGTGGAACCGAAGAAACATCGAGGACACCGTCCTCGTGCGCCCTGAAACAGCATTGATATAGTGCAGGAGGTGCATGTCATGTTCGAGAACCTGAAGACGCATCATCGCTGGCTCCTGGAGGCCGACCTGAGGCCGGTCCAGGGTGACCGCTTCCAGCCCACCGGCTTCGCTGACCTCGGCGCGGCCCGCTACCTCGCACCGGACGGCGATACCTGGATGCTTCTGGTGGAGTCGGCCCAGTCCGTGGCCAATCGCCTGGAGGCCACGATCCTTGCGCCGGACGGGGAGCTGGACCCCGAGCTCGCAGGGCTTTCCTACATCCAGGTGCAGCTGGAGGGGGCCTCCGACGCGAAGACCAACTCCATGCTCGAAGCCCACCGGATCAACTCGCCGTTCATCATCTCGGACAAGGACTTCCAGCAGCGCTTCGTGGAGATGTCCGGGTATGGGAAGAACCGCCCCCTCCACTGGCCAAGCATCGCACGGGCCCTGTTCCGGTTCGACGTGAACTCCCTGCTGCACGGTTGCTTCCTGGCCAACCTGGAGGACGGGCGGGTCCGCACCCCTCGCGCTCTCACGGGGTTCGTCGAAGCCGCAGGCGTGCGCGAGGCCGTCTCCGGCGGGGTCAAGAACAACCCCATCGATCCCACGGGGACGCTCCGCGCTACCGCGCACGACAAGGATGTGTACGGGAACGTCCCCTACCAGCGGGTCGAGTACACAGCGACGCGGATCACCGCGTACTTCAACTTGGACCTCGGTCTGCTCCGGGGCTTCGGGTTGCCGGATCCCGCGTTCGAGCTGCTGGTTGCGTTGGGGCTCCTGAAGGTCCGCCGCTTCCTGGACGGCGGGCTGCGCCTCCGTACGGCCTGCGACCTTCGCCTCGACGGCCCCCCGCGGGTCACCGCGCCCGAGGGGGGGGAGTTGCCCGACGAGGCCAGCCTCCTGGCCGCTACCCGGGCTGCGATCCGGGGCTGCGCCGAGCTCCTGGGCGATCCACCGGTCACCGAGCTGACGACGATGACCAAGGTAAAAGGAAAGAAGGACCAGGAGTAGGCGATGAAGGCCATTCAACTGGAGTTCCTCGCTGGGCGCTTCCATGCTACACCCTGGGGGAGGAACGTGAACGAGGGAGTGGCCGAGTGGCCGCCCTCTCCGTTCCGCCTGGCCCGCGCTCTCGCAGATGTCGCAAGGAGACGATACCAGGACTGGGACGATGAACGCCTGAGCCGGACCCTGGCCATCTTGGCTGGCGCACCGTCCTTCGTCCTTCCTCCGGCGAACGCCTCCCACATCCGTTGTTTTCTGAGCAGCAACCAGAAGGATCCGCTAGAGAAACAGAAGGTCTTCGATGCGTTCGTTGTCGTAGCAAGAGATGACCCCGTGTTCGTGATTCCGGATCCTGCAGCGCCCGCGGACCCGGGTGTGTTCGACGACCTAGCGAGCCTCCTCGCTGACCTGAACTTCCTGGGACGTTCTGAGTCCTGGATCCAAGCAGCCCTCGTCGAGCTTCCAGAGGGGAAAGAACCCAACTGCGTTCCTGCCAGCTCCGACTGGGAGACAGCGGGGGCTGGCGAGCGGATCCAGGTGGCCGCGCTCAGGCCGCCGGGCTCGTACCAGAACCTCGCATTGCGCCCCACCGTGGGGACCGGGAAGAAGCAGCGGGAGCTCTCCTGGCTCGAGGCGGTCTGCCTTGGGACGAAGGTTCTGCTCAAGGAGGGCTGGAGCCAGCCACCGGCGCTCCTCAACGTGGACTACGTACGCCCTGGTGACGCGCTGGAATCGGGGAAACAGAAAATACGATCGAGCCGCATCGACGAATTCCGATACGTGCGTTTTTCCCTGTCCTCTTCGGTCCTTCCCCGAGTCGAAGACACGGTCCCCTTCGCTGAACGAATCCGAAGCAAGCTTATGGGTATACATCGAAAGCTCATGAATGATGATCCCGCAAAGGTATCACTACGGTTTAGTGGGAAAGCGCCGAAGGGTGGTCCGTCCAAAGATCAACATACGCATGTATTCCTGCTCCCACTGGATGAAGACGGCGACGGACGTCTTGATCATCTGGAGATCTGGTCAAAGGAGGCCTTCAATGAACACGAGCTGCATACCCTGGATCTGCTCAGATCGGTCTGGCAGCCGGATGGGCGTCCTGATGTGGAGTTCGTGCTGACGACACTCCTGCATGAGCGACCGCGTTTGCGGTCCCGGACTTGGGTGAGTGTCACCCCCTTCGTTACGGCTCGCCACCACCGAAGGGGACGCGGGCCGTTCCTGGATTGGCTCGCCTCAGACCTGTCTCGGGAGCTCGCAATCCATGGCCTGCCGGAGCCTGAAACGATCGAGTGGATCAGCGAGACTCCCAATGACTCACCCGTGCGCTGGATCGCATTCACCCGGAGCCGCAAAGGGCGCGCCCCGGTGCCCGGCTATGGAGCGAGGCTCTGCTTCCCGGAAGAGGTAGAGGGGCCCTTCACTGTGGGTGCGCTCTGTCACTACGGGCTGGGCCTGTTCGTGCCGGCCGAGCGCGCAGGTTAGGTTGCGATGAGCGTGGACCAGCCCGACCTCGTCCCAGCGCGGATGCTCAACGAATACGTGTACTGCCCGCGGCTCGGCTACCTGATGTGGGCCGACTCGGAGTTCGCGGACAGTGCGGACACGGTGGACGGTCGGCGGGTCCACAAGCGGGTGGACCGGGAGGGGGGCGAGCTGCCCGAGGCTGAGGACTGTGAGGAGCAGGAGATCCATGCACGGTCGCTCTGGCTCTCCGCACCCGGCGAGGGATTGACCGCGCGGATGGACCTCGTTGAGGGACAGGGTCGGGACGTCACCCCAGTGGACTACAAGCGGGGCAGGGTCCCGGACATTCCAGAAAAGGCCTGGGAGCCCGAGCGGGTCCAGCTCTGTGCGCAGGTGTTGGTCCTGCGCGAGAACGGTTACCGCTGCGACAAGGGACTGCTGTACTACGTGGAGTCCAAGACCAGAGTGGAGGTCCCGATCACTCCGGAGCTGGAGGCGCGCACGCGGGAGGCCATGGTGGAGTTCCGGACCTCGGCCGCAGAGGCTGAGCCGCCGCCGCCGCTCATGGACAGCCCCAAGTGCCCACGCTGCTCCCTGGTGGGGATCTGCCTGCCCGACGAGGTCAACCTGCTGGCAGGCGCCGGGCCGGAGGACACGGACGAGGTTCGGCGGCTCTACCCAGCCCGGGACGACGCGCTGCCCCTCTATATCCAGACCCAGGGCGCACGGGTGGGGAAGTCCGGGGAACGGCTCCAGGTCAAATCACCGGATGGTACGAAGCAGGAGCTGCGGCTCCTGGATGTC
>JBDRIT010000130.1:0-58616 GCA_043815665.1 Pseudomonadota bacterium | reverse complement strand
CCCCGCCGCCTCCGCCGCCGTGGCCGCCCCGGCCGCCGTTGCCGCCCCAGCCGCCGCCGTCCGCGCACCAGGCGTCCGCCTCCACGGAGTCCCCGTCGAGACCCCCGGCGGCGCCGTCCCCGCCCTCGCCCCCCCGGCCGCCGGTGCCGCCGTCGCCGCCGTCGCCGCCGAAGCCAGTCTGGACGTTGTTGCCTGTGAGCTGGGGGGTGGAGGACACGAGGAAGATTCCAAAGGAGCCCCCCCCAGACTGGCCCCCCTGGCCGCCGTCTCCTGCACAGCCGCCGGCGCCGGCGCCGCCGCCTGCCCCGCCCACGTCCGTGCCCTGCATCAGGGGGACCCCGCCGCAGCCGTTGACCTCCACGCCGCCCCCCGCGCCGCCGCCGCCGCCGCCGGCACCGTGGCCGCCGTTGGTACCAGCGTACCCGAAGATCGCAATCCAGACACCGGCCTCGGACACGAGGCCGGGTCCCCCGCCGCAGCCGCCGCCGGTGCCGCCGTAGACGCCGTCCCCGCCGTCCCCGCCCGAGACCCCCGCGGACGGCAGGAAGGGCTCCCCGTCCGCTGGCTTGGGCACGTTGCAGATCGAGCAGCCCCCATAGATCAGGCTGTCGTAGCCCGGCTGTCCGCCGTCGCCGCCGCCTGCCCCTGCGCCGTTTCCGCCCCACTCTCCGCTCGCCTGGGTCTGGGCGTAGGGGCTGGACTTGGGCTGGGCCCCGGACTCGTCGAAGTCCGGGCAGATCCCGTCGCCGCCGTCGCCACCACTGGTCGAGATGCCACCGCAGGTCTTCGAACCGCCGCCGCCGCCGAAGTTCCACTGGCCGGCGTTGCAGGACTCGCCGCCCAGGTCCTTGGCGTCGGCTCCGGTCGAGCCGTCCACCCCGTCGCCGCCGTCATCGCCGTCGTCCCCCCCGAGGCCGTCCCGGCCGGTGCCGCCCACGATCCAATTCCCGGTGATCCGGAGCGCGTCCCCCGCGTCCCGGACCCAGACGGCGTAGCTGGACTCGCCGGCCTCCGTGGCGTCGCCGCCGAAGACGTGGAACCCCGAGAGCACCGTGAGCGCCGCGGTCACGCCGTCCACGTTCACCGCGCCGGGCCGGGCCGGGCCGGGGGGCAGGCCCAGGACCGCGGTCTGGTGCAGCAGGGGGGCCCGCTCGGTGAAGTCAGCGCTGTAGCCCCCGTACAGCCGGAGCCCCTCGGGGAGGAGGACCGACTCCACGTAGACCCCCGTGGCCACGTAGACGTTGGTGAGGCCCAGGTCCTGCGCAGCCAGGAGCCCCTGGCCGATGGTCAGCACCGGCGCTGACCGGGTCCCGGCGGCCGCGTCGGAGCCGTCCTTGGCCACGAAGACGCCCTCGGTGACGACGCCGTCCATGCCGTCGCAGTTTGCGTCCCCCGGGGCGTCGGGGTCGTCGTCGGCGCTGAGCAGCTCGCACTCGCAGCCGTCGTTGGGGTTCACGTTGACGTCGAACCAGCTGGCGTCGCAGAGGCGGGAGCAGACCGGGACCGGGCCCGACGCGTCGCAGACGCCGTAGGCGTGGGGCGCGGACCAGCCCAGGCAGGAGTTGCCGCAGATCCCGCAGTGCTCCACGGTCTCGTACATCCCCGTCGCTGGGTTGAGGGTGCCGTTGTCCGTGATCCCGTCGCAGTCGTTGTCCTTGCCGTCGCAGACCTCCGCGGGGAGCTGGCACGTCCCCCAGCCGTCGGCGGTGCAGAACTGGACCCCGTAGCAGAGGTCCGTGCCGGCCTTCTGCTTGCAGGCCTTCTCGAGCCCCAGGCTCTCCGGCGCGCACTCGCAGGTCCCCGAGTCCGGCCTGCAGAGCTGGTCGGACCCGCCACCCCCGAGGTCCACCATCTGGCAGCTGTACCCCGCCCGGCAGGCGTCGTCGTCTTCACAGGGCTCCAGGCAGTGGCCGCCTCCGCCGAAGAGGACGCAGCGACCGCCGGAGCACTGGATGTCCGAGGAGCAGGGCTCGCAGGTCTTGTCCAGCTCCGGGACGCAGATGAAGATCAGGTCCGATCCCACCTCCACCCCGACGCACTTGTACCCCGGGGGGCAGTCCTCGACGCAGAGCTTGGTGCAGATGTAGCCGTCGAGGCCCTCGATGCAGAAGCCGCTCAGGCAGTCCTCGTTCTCGGTGCAGGGCGCGCCGAACTCCCCGGGGTTCGGCGTGGCTCCGTAGTCGTAGTCGGGCAGCTCGACGCCGGGCCCGGTGTCCCCTCCGCCCCCTTGCAGGTCCATCCCCGATCCGGTGTCGGGCCCCGGGAGGTCGTCCACGGTCCCCGTGGCGGTGCCGCCGCATCCCGTGCCCAGGGAGACGATGAAGAGGAAGATGATGATGGTCATGAATGTACGCTGCATCTGAAACTCCTTCGGGGCCACCCGGGAATAATCGCTCCCGGGGTCGTGTCCCCCAGTGTATCCTTTCTCTGGATGGTATTCGAAAGGGGCGAGCAGATGCGAAGCAGAATTCTTCCGATTCTGGTCCTGACCTTGGTCGTGGCCCTCCCGGACACCGCGGGCGCCCATCGCCACCCGATCCGTCCCCGCGGCGACGTGGACGTGCGGATCATGGTGAACGGCCGGACCCTGCCCTTCATCCACCCCGTGGGTGATCCCCGCATGGTCCAGGCCCGGGAAGGCGACGCCTACGCGATCCGTGTCACCAACAACACCGATCGCTGGGTGGAGGTGGTGGCCGCGGTGGACGGCCTCGACGTGATCGACGGGGATCGCGCCGACTACTGCCACAAGCGCGGCTACATCCTCGGTCCGGGCAGCTCCTACGACATCGAGGGTTGGCGGACCTCCATGAGCTCCGTGGACGAGTTCAGGTTCGTGCATCCTGCGACCTCAGAGGCGGCCCGAAAGGGCACGGCGTACAGCCACCTCGGGTGGATCCAGGTGGCCTTCTTCTACGGGCGCATGTCCGCGTCGGGGCCCCTGTACCCCGCGGCCACCACGGGTGGCTTCGAGCGGAAGGACGCTGCGGAGCCGGCCCGGGGCGCCGCGGACGAGGAGGCCTTCGAGTCGGACGGCCTCGCCGAGGACAAGCCCGCCGCAAAGTCCGGAAGGGCGCACTCCAGACCTCACCGGGACTGGCGTCTCGGCACCGGCCGCGGCGGCTCGAACTACGCGCCCGCGGAGGAGACGACGTTCTGGCGGAACGACTCCACACGACCGGATCGGATGATCAACATCAAGTACACGCGGTAGACTGCGCTACACCCACTCCTCCAGTACGGCGACCACGGACCGGCCGAGGGCGTCGAGGTTGTAGCCGCCCTCGAGGAAGCCTGCGATGCGGTCCTTGCAGTGGTGCGCTGCGAGGTCCCGGAGGAGGGCGCCCATGCGGGCGTAGCCGTCCTCGGTGACCGAGTGCCCCGAGAGGGGGTCCTGGTAGTGGGCGTCGAAGCCCGCCGAGATCAGGAGGGCGTCGGGGCGGAAGGCCTCCATCGCATCCCCGAAGCGCTCCGTGGCCTCCACGTACTCCGCATCCCCGGCACCCCAGGGGCGGGGGATGGAGAGGGTCGTGCCCTTGCCCCTGCCGCCGCCGATGTCCCCCCCGAGCCCGGTCCCCGGGAAGTGGGGCCACTGGTGGACCGAGCCGTAGAACACCGTAGGGTCCTCCCAGAACGAGTGCATGGTGCCGTTGCCGTGGTGTACGTCGAAGTCCCAGATTGCGACCTTGTCCACCCGGTGGACCGCCTGGAGATGGCGCGCGGCCACCGCGACGTTGTTGAACAGACAGAACCCCATCGCCCGATCTGACTCCGCGTGGTGTCCCGGAGGCCGCACCACGAAGAAGGCCCGCTCGAACTCTCCCGCCGCGATGCGATCCAGCCCGGCGAGACACCCGCCGACGGCGTTGAGGGCCACCCGGAAGCTGTCCCGGCACACCTGGGTGTCCCCCCCGTCCAGGTACGACGCGCCTCCCTCGATGCGGCGGCGGATGTTCTCGACATGGCGCTCGTCGTGGACCCGCAGGATCGGCTCGATCGAGGCCTCCACGGCCGTGAGACGGATCGTCCCCTCGAGGCGCGACGACCCCGCAACGGCCGCGTTGATCGCGTCGATGCGCTTCTCGCTCTCGGGGTGCCCGTGGTTGCGGTGCTCCCTGTAGATCGGGTCGGTCAGGATGGCCAGCATGACGTCCTCCCTGCGTGGTCCGGCACAGTGTAGCCCCGGCGCGCTGCGGGTCGCAACCGCTTGACGACGACGGGCGCCGAGGCCAAGGTGGGACGGAACCCCCGGGAGGAAGGCATGAGCACGTACACGGGACCCGACGCACGGATGGTGAACCAGTTCCTCGAGATGGTTCGGATCGACTCCGAGTCCGGCGAGGAGCAGGCGATGATGGAGTACCTGATGGTGGTGATCCCCGCGCAGGGCGGCACCGCCGCGCAGGACGCCTACGGAAACCTCATCGCCCGGTTCCCGGCGAAGGGCTGCGAGGGGTCACCAGCGGTGCTCCTCTCCTGCCACGCGGACACCGTGAAGCCCGGGAAGGGCATCGAGCCCGTGATCGGCGAGGACGGGGTGATCCGCTCCGCGGGGGACACGATCCTGGGTGCGGATGACAAGGCCGGCATCGCAGAGGTCCTGGATGCGCTCCGGGTGGCGGCGGTGCATCCCCCGGTGGAGTTCGCCGTGAGTCGGCAGGAGGAGGTGGGTCTCCTGGGCGTGAAGGAAATGGACGTCTCAAGGCTCACAGCCCGTCGGGGCTTCCTCATGGACAATGACGCCCTCGAGACCATCGTGGTGGGTGGCCCCTCGTACTTTGCGATCGACGTGTCCATCACTGGGCGCTCCGCCCACGCGGGCATGGAGCCGGAGAGGGGGATCAACGCGATCCAGGCGGCGGCCAGGGCGATCGCAGCGTTGAAGCTCGGCCGCCTGGATCACGAGACCACCGCGAACGTGGGCGTGATCGACGGCGGAATGATCCGCAACGGCGTGCCGGATCGGGCGTCGTTCCTCGCAGAGTGCCGCAGCGGAGACCACGACAAGGGCGCGGCCCTCGCCGAGGAGATGGTCGGGATCATCCGGGAGGAGGCGACCGCGAATGGCGCCGAGGTCGAGGTGATGGTCAACAACCTCTGCAGGGCCGTGACCATCCCCGACGACTCCTGGACCGTACGCACCGCTCAGGCAGCGCTCCGGACGATCGGCGTCGAGGCGAAGCCGGTGTTCATCACGGGCTTCACCGATGCGTCCATCTACAACAACGCGGGCATCGAGATGGCGGTGGTGGGCATCGGCGCCAGGGATGAGCACGCCACGACCGAGCACATCGCGATCGCGGACATGCAGCGCGCCCGGGACGCGCTGGTCGAGATGCTCCGTTTGAGCGCATGAGCGCTGGCTGAGACGCGTTTTTTTCCTTGGGGGTTTTTTAGGGTTGACTCGGACCCCTCGATCCTTAGAATCGCCCTCACCTTCCTCTTTGGAGTCCTCATGGTCCGAGGAGAGGGAGGGGTTGGTTCAACTGGGTTGACAGCCTGGATTGGCGCTGCCCCCTTTCTCTCGGAGGCGACCATGGAACAGCTCGGTCGTCATCTCCTCGTGGAGTTTCACGAGTGTGACCCCGCCGCGCTGAACGACTTCGAAGTCGTCCGCAGTGAGATGGTCAACGCCGCGAAGGTCGCCGGTGCGACGATCGTCGGCGAGGTGTTCCATCGCTTCTCGCCCCACGGGGTGTCAGGCGCGGTGGTCATCGCGGAGTCGCATCTCTCCATCCACACCTGGCCGGAATACGGGTACGCAGCGGTGGACCTCTTCACCTGTGGCACCAGCGTGGACCCGTTCAAGGCCTTTGACCACCTCAAAGGGGTCCTCAAGTCCCGCCGGGTGGAGCATACGGAGCATCGGCGGGGGCTGTTCCCCATGCCCGTTGGTGAAGCCCTGCCCTACAAGCCCGGTGTATGAAACGGCGCACGCCGTACCTGCGCTTCGATGAAGAGCGGATCAGGGCGAATGCCCTGTCTGTAGGTGCGGGTATCCCCGGCTGCGCCGGGTTCTACGCGGTCAAGGCCAACGACACCGAGGAGGTCCTCCGGATCCTGGCCTCCCTGGAGATCGGCTTCGAGGTCGCCAGCATCGCGGAGCTTGAGCGGGTGGTTCGGCTGGGGGTGCCCCCCTGGAAGATCATCACCAGCAACCCGGTGAAGACCGACGAGTTCATCCGCGTGGCGCACCAGTTCGGCCTCGAACAGTACGTGGTGGACTGCCCCGACGAGGTGGACAAGCTCGCCCGGCTCCTGCCCGGAGCCCGGATCATCGTCCGCCTCTCGGTGTCCAACGCGCACAGCCAGTGGCCCCTGTCCGGGAAGTTCGGGGTGGAGCCGGCGGACGTCGTGCCCATGCTGCAGTACGCGGCGGAGCGCGGCCTCCGTCCCGCGGGCACCACCTTCCACGTCGGGTCCCAGTGTGTCCATCCCGTGGCCTGGTCCGATGCCCTCGATGAGTGCGCCGAGATCTGGGACGCGGCCCGGGAAGCGGGCATGGAGTTGGAGATCCTGAACCTCGGGGGCGGCTACCCTTCGGAGTACCGTGAACCGGTCCCCACGGTGGCCGAGATCGAGGCCGTGATCGCCAGATCTGTGGCCGCGTTGTACCCCGTAGGGGTCAAGGTCCAGGTGGAGCCCGGGCGGTACATCGTCGGGGACGCGGGGGTCTTCGTGACCACCTGCGTGGCCACGGCCCGCCGGGAGGGTGTCGACTGGCTCTTCCTCGACCTCGGGGTCTTCAACGGCCTCATGGAGTCCGTCGCGGGCATCAAGTACCGCTTCAGCGTCCCGGGGGGTGGCCCCGTGAAGAGCTGGACCATCGCAGGTCCGACCTGCGACGGCTTCGACGTGGTGGACCGGGGGGTCGAGCTCCCCGAGCCCGCCGTGGGGCAGGAGGTGCTGGTCCACACAGCGGGCGCGTACACCACGGTTTACGCGTCCAACTTCAACGGACTCCCGAACCCCATGGTCGTGTGGTCCGACGATGACCCCAACGAGTGAGAGGAGGAGGCGATGATCACCTTCCAGGAGCGTGACCCTTACGCGCCGATCAAGTATTCCTACGAAGTGGAGAACGTGCTCTTCCGCCAGAAGAGCATCTTCCAGGACATCATGGTCTTCACCAACCCCTGGTTCGGGCGGATCCTGGTCCTCGACGGCGTGGTGCAGCTCACCGAGCGGGACGAGTACATGTACCACGAGATGCTCACCCACCCGGCGATGCACGCGCATCCCGCGCCGAAGACCGTGGTGGTCGTCGGCGGTGGCGACGGCGGCATCGTGCGGGAGGTGCTGAAGCACGACTCCGTGGAGGCGGTTCACCTCGTGGAGATCGACGCGATGGTGGTGGAGACCGCCCGGCAGTTCTTCCCCCAGGTCGCCGTAGGCCTCGACGATCCCCGGGTCACCATCCACGCGATGGACGGGGCGGTCTTCCTCAAGGAGGCGGACTTCCGCGCGGACGTGATCATCGTGGACTCTACGGACATCGTGGGCCACGCGAAGTCCCTCTTTGCGCAGGAGTTCTTCAGGAACGTCCACGATCGCCTCGCGGACGTCGGCATCTACGCGTCCCACACGGAGTCGATCCACTTCCACCTGCCCATGGCCCGGCAGATCAACGAGGTCATCAGCCAGGTCTTCCCCCTGGTGAAGGTCTACACCGCGCCCATCGCGACCTATGCGGGCAACTGGTGGTGCTTCGTGACCGGGGCCAAGGGCCTGGACCCGGCGAAGCCCAGCCGGTGGAACGATCTGGACACCGTGGTCTACGGTCCGGAGATGCACGAGAAGGCCTTCCTCCCCGCGCGCCTCACGGCGAAGCTCTTCTCCGACGCACCCTGGCCTCGCTGACCCGTCTTCTTCACAACCCCGTAGTGTCTGAGAAGTGCGGCTATACGCTCGTCGCCTTTGAGGCCTCTGCCGTCGAGGGGAGGCGCAGGTTGGTGAACCGCGCCGTGACCCGGAAGTGGAAGCCCGGGTACTCGTAGAGCGGCGCGACGGGCTCCGTCGCGCCGACGGAGTAGCCCCAGATCGAGACGAGCTCCGTGGGATCGTCCCCCATGCCGGTCACCTGGTCCAGGTACGCGGCCACGGACTTGGACTCGACGATCTCCACCTTCCCCCGCTGCTCCAGGATCGGACTGTGCCGGCGGGTGGGGTCGTGATCGAACTGCAGGATCCGCCGCCCATCCGAGGTGATCCCGATGCAGCGGAAGGTCATGCTCTTGCCCACCCCAGGCATGTTCAGCACGTTGCGGTCCGTGGGCAGGAACGGGACCCCGGTCTCCTTGCGGAGACTTTGGATGGTTCGCACGAGGGTCTGGGGCCGATCGGCCAGCTCCCGGATTCGGTGCATGTAGACGCTGGGGATCAGCCCGATGGACTTCTCCTCCACCTGCTCCTGGACCACCCGCGCCGAGGGGGCAAAGTTGTGCTGGTTCTCCCGGAACCCCTTCACCGTGAAGGTGTAGTAGGGGAGGACCCCGATGTCGTTGAGGACCTGGCGAAGTCGCGCCGTGTGCCCCCGGCGGGAGGCGGCGCTGGTGAACACCTGCTGGTTCGTCACCACCCAGCCCGACGCCAGGAGCTTGTGCACCGCGGCGCGGACATCGGCGGTGATCTCCATCGCAGACTCGAAGTGGGTCTGGATGAAGAACTGACGCACACCGAGGTCCCTCGCACGATCCTTGAAGTCGGCCAGGATCCGGAGGAGGTTCCCGGTGATCCGCTGGGGGAGGTACACCGGGAGCCGGGTGCCAAGGCGCACCCGCTGCAGCTCCGCGTATTTCTCGCCGTTTCGACGATCCAGGTTGGCCGTTCGCTTCCGTTCGCACATGGCGCAGATTGCATCGAAGATCTTCTCCAGGGAGCGGTCCGAGCTCATGAGAGCGTCGCCCCCGGTGATCAGGATGTCCCGAAGCTGCGTGTCCTCCTCCCAGTATCGGAGGTGGCGGTGCAGCTTGTCGGTCCAAGCCTCCTTCGGTGCGAGTTGCTCCAGGTCGAAGTTCAGGTTGCCGCGCTGGAAGTCGTACATGCGCTGGCAGGACGTGCACAGGCCGCCGCATGCGCGCCCCATGGTGTTCGGGATCAGGATCGCCACGTCCGGGTAACGTCGGTGGACGCTGCGACGGCTGGGCAGGAGCCACCCCGCCTCGTTGGGCCTCCCGGGCTCGATGAGGTCCTCCTTCTCCCACGCCGCGATGTGGCCGAACTCCTCGACGAGCTGGGGGCTGTAGAGGACGTAGTCACGGATCGCCAGATCGCTCTGGGCCAGATCTTCGGGCTCGTCCACGTTGATGAGGGAGAGGTAATGGGGGTTGGCGAAGAAGGGGATGCCCTTCTCCCTGGCCGCCCGCAACACCTCCATGGTCTCCTCGGAGAGGCTCCCGCCCAGGAGCTCGTTCAGGTCCTCGGGGTTCCGGGCCGCGAACTTCAGGTGGAAGCGATGGTCGCCCCACCACTGGTGGAGCAGCTGGAGCTTCCCCTTCGAGGGCAGGCCCGTCGAGAACCGGTACCGATCAGAGCGTACCTTGCCGCGTTCGATCCAGGACCGGAGAACCTTCAGGATTCGATCCCGGTTCCGATGACGCAGCTCGATCACGGGCCGGTCGAGGCCCGAAGGGTGCCGCGCCATCCAGAGCTCCACCAGCTCCGGCTCCGGGAGGATCTGCTCGAGGGTGCCGTTCAGCTGCCGGAACAGCTGGAGCATGTCCAACCAGAAGGCGGCGCCCACGTCCCCCAGGGGCCCGCGAGCGGAGTCGAAGAGGACCCCGAAGGGTCGGGTCACGACCTGGCCCTCCCCGAGCCCGCTTTTCTCACCAGACATCGTAGCGACGCCGTCGAGACCCTGCTGTGTCGGACCGATCGGACCAGAGCAGCCGGAGTCGATGCAGGAGTATCGTCGAGGACTGCGGCGGGAGAAACGGCCCGAGACAGCTGGAGGATCGGCGGATGTAGCAGATGGGTGGTGAGAAATGCGGGCCAGGTTCGGATCCTCGAAGGTCCGCCCCGAGTGATCCAGAGAGTCCAGGATCCGGATCGCCGCGATCTCGTTCCATCGGAGGGACTCGTAGAGGAGACGCCGGATGACCGGGCTCCTGTAGAAGGTCCGCGCCTCCGGGCTGTCCGCCAGCTCCTCCTCCATCCAACCCCGCAGGTCCCTCCGGAGGTCCCGGGCGGCCTGCGCCGTGGCGAGGATCGACGCCAGCCGGGGGTTCTCAATCAGGAGCTGCCGCCGGATCGCTTCGGGTTTGTCTCGTATCGTGAAGCAGGGGAGCGGGGTACCGGACAAACCGACCTCCTTGTGAGCGCAGCGGGGAGAGACGGCGGGTCACTCCCAGCTGATCTTGACCTGGCCGTGGTCAGACCGGACTCCGGTCTGGGTGCTGGTGTTGGTGAGCCCCCCGTCCCCTTCCTCGTCGACGTCGGTCAGCAGGTCGACGGACTCCGTCAGGTCACCGACGACCCCGTCTCCACCCGCGCAGGCTCCACAGACAAGGACAAGGGACAGGCACAGGATCCCGTGCAGCTTCATCAACGTCTCTCCACCATTCTCAGGGCCCGTTCCGAAACAACCTGATTACCGGCTCTCTGCGGCCTGCGCGTCCCCCTGCGATCCGGTGCGTGGCCGGTCCCCGGCGCTGGGTCACCACCGTGCCCATGGTAGTCTCCGCCGCCCCCGATCGCCAGCTCTACGGCCGATGTCAGATCTCCAGGTTGGTCATTTCTGTGGTGACCTGGAAGTCATAGTCCGGGTAATCGAACAGCGGCATGCGGGGCTCGGTCTCGCCGATGGAGTAGCCGTAGAGGCCGTCGTAGTCCGATGGGTCCTCGCCGATGGACTCGAGCTGGTCCAGGTACTCCCGGATGGACTTGGACTCGATGATCACCACCTTGCCCATGGCGTGGATGATCGGGCTGTGGGAGCGGGTCTGGTCGTGGTCGAACTCCAGGATCCGGCGGCCATAGCGGGTGATGCCGATGACCCGGAAGGTCAGGCTCTTTCCGACGCCGGGCAGGTTGAGCACGTTCCGATCCGTGGCCAGGAAGGGGAGGCCGAGCTCCTGTCGGAGCGCCGCGATCCTCTCCCGCATCTCCTCTGCGTGGAGGGGGAACTCCTTGAGCGCCTCGTGGTGCTTCCTCGGGATCCTGCCGATGGCCTTCTCCTCCAGCTGCTCCTGGACCGCGCGGGCGTTGGGCGCGAAGTTGAAGTGGTTCTCCATGTAGCCCTTCACCGTGAAGGTGTAGTAGGTCAACACCCCCACGTCGTTGAGGACCCGACGGAGCATCGAGGTGTGGCCGCGGCGGGACGCCGCGGTGGAGAAGACCAGCTGGTTGGTCACGGTCCAGCCCGCGGAGAGCAGACGGTCCACCGCGTCCCGCACCGCAGGGGTGACCTCCATGGGGGACTCGAAGTGGGTCTGGATCACGAATTGCCGGATCCCGATCTTCTCAGCCTTGTGCTTGAACTCCGCCAGGATCCTCGTCAGCTCCGGGGTGATCCGCTGGGGCAGGTAGGCCGGCAGGCGGGAGCCGATGCGCACCCGGAGCATCTCCGCGTGCTTCTTCCCGTCGGGCCGTGCCTCGTTGGCTTCGCGTTTGCGCAGGGCCATGTCATGGATCGCGTCGAGGATCTGCTTGAGGGACTTGTTCGAGGACATGAGGCCGTCGCCGCCGGTGAGCAGGACGTCCCGGAGCTGGGAGTCCTGCTCGAAGTAGTCCATGAGCTCCTGGAGCTGTGCGGACCAGGAGGTCTTCGGTTGGAGCCTCTCCAGGTTGAAGTTCAGGTTCCCCGCCTGGAAGTCGAACATGCGCTGACAGGACGCGCAGAGGCCCCCGCAGGCGCGACCCACGGTGGCGGGGATCAGGATCGCCACGTCGGGGTAGCGCCGGTGGATGCAATGCTCCGAGGGCAGGACCCAGCCCGCCGCGTTGGGCTCGCCCTGGCGGACCTGATCTTCCTTCTCCCAGGCCACGATGTGGCCGAACTCGTCGACCAGCTCCTGGCTGTAGAGCACGTAGTAGCGGATCGCCAGGTCCGCGCCGATGGCGAAGTAGGGCACCCGCACGTGGAGGAGGGAGAGGTAGTAGGGGTTCACGAAGAAGGGGATCCCCTTGTCCCGGGCCTGGTACAGGATCGTCATGGAGTCAGGGTCCAGGCTGAAGTCCAGCATCTCGTTGAGGAGATCCGGGTCCCGCACCGCGAAGCCCAGGTGGAATCGGTGGTCCCCCCACCACTCCAGCATCCGCAGGTACTTCTGCTCCCGGGACATGCCCGGCTCGAAGGTGAACCGGGCGCTCTGCAGGAGCCCTGCGTCCATGCGGTCGATGAGGATGTTGATGATCCGCTCCCGGTTCTCGTCCCGCAGGCGGATGATCCGAGGATCCAGGCCCGAGGGCCAGCGGTCCATCCAGGCCTCCACCTCGGCCCGGGCAGGCGTCCTTCGCTCCGAGCTGCCGTTGAGCTGTCGAAACAGCTGGATCATGTCCTCGAAGAAGTAGGGCTTCGCGCCGCCGGTGCCGTGGGTGACCCCGAGCCAGATCGTTCGGATGGGGTTGGAGATCGCGACCTCGCCGCGGAGGTTGAGGTCCTGGAACTCCCGCCCGGCGTTGTCGATGTAGTCCAGGATCCTGATCGACGCGTAATCCCGCCAGGTGAGCTTCTCAAAGAGGCTGCGTCCCGGATGGTCCGCCTTGTAGAACTTCACTGCGTGGGGGTTGACCTCGAGCTCTCCGAGGACCCACTGCCGGACCCCGACCAGGGCCTCGGTCTCATTGCGCGCGTGGCGCATGATCTCCTCGAGGATGGGGTTCTCCTTGAGGAGCTCCTTGAGGAGCTTGTGAGAACGGACGTTGATCGCGATCTTGTCCAGCTCGTGGTGGGCGGGCTGGGTTGCAGGCATGGCGAGACCTCCTCGCGGTCGGGCCGCGTGGGCACAGGGTCAGTCGTTGTGTGCCTCCATCATACCGCAGGTCGACGGGGTCGCAAGCTCCCCCAGAGGAAGGCCTCGAGCTTCGAACGGATCAGGTCCCTTCGCAGACCAGCCAGTCGTACTGGTGGCCGCTGTCCCAGCACTTGGTCACGCCGTGGTTCTCGGGGTCGCAGTAGGAGCAGGCCCACTTGCGGATCGCGGAGAACCCGGAGCTGGAGTAGGCCACGCAGCTCGCCTCGTCCACGGTGACGCTGTACCCCCCGAAGGTGCCTGCGGTGGTGGTGTTCTTGGTGATGATCCAGGTGTGGTGGCCGTCCAGGGCGTAGGCGTTGCTGATCAGGGCCTGGGCGTCGGACTGGTTCTTCGGGGTGAACCAGGCCAGGCCCTTGGACTCGCAGAAGCTGGTGTAGGTGGCCAGGGGCGCGTTGGGGTTGGACTTGAAGATGTACACCGTCCGCCCCGAGTGCGGGTACTGGTGGAACGCGACCCAGGGGGCGACGCAGGCGTTGGAGCAGCCGTCCCCGTCGATGTCGTTGCCGTCGTCGCAGTCCTCTCCCCCCTCGGTGACGCCGTTGCCGCAGCAGGGCGAGATCGGCGTGATCGTGCAGCCCTGGGCGGGGTCGCAGAGGTCCGTGGTGCACTTGTCCCCGTCGTCGCAGACCATGGGATCCGCGCCCACGCAGCCGCCCCCCGCACAGGTGTCGACCTGGGTGCACGCGTTGAGGTCATTGCAGGGGGCCGTGTTGTCGACGTGGACGCAGCCCGTGTCCGCGTCGCAGGCGTCGTCGGTGCAGGGGTTGGCGTCCTCGCAGCTCGGGGGCGTGGTCCCGACGCAGGCCCCGCCGGCGCAGACGTCCACCAGGGTGCACGCGTCCGCGTCATCGCAGGGGACGGTGTTGGGCACGTTCGCGCAGCCGACGCCGGGGACGCAGCTGTCGTCGGTGCAGAGGCTCCCGTCGCCGCAGGCGTCGAGGGCCCCGCCCCCGCAGTCGCCCCCGGCGCAGGTGTCGACCAGGGTGCAGGGGTCCCCATCGTCGCAGGGGGCCGCGTTGGGCGTGAACGTACAGCCGGTCAAGGCGTTGCAGGCGTCGTTGGTGCAGGGGTTGCCGTCGTCGCAGGGGAGGGCGGGGCCGCCCTGGCAGCTCCCCAGGTGGCAGAAGTCTCCCGTGGTGCAGACGTCCCCGTCGTCGCAGGGGTTCTGGTTCAGCACGTGGACGCAGCCTCCGGACGCGGGGTTGCAGAGGTCCGTGGTGCAGAGGTCCCCGTCGTCGCAGTCCGGGATCCCCGCGGCCACGCAGAAGCCGGCGGCGCAGTGGTCGCCGGTGGTGCAGGGGTTGCCGTCGTCACAGCCCGCCGCGCCGGCGGAGGGGGTGTGGACGCACCCCAGGAGGGCGTCGCAGGCGTCGTCGGTGCAGGGGTTGCCGTCGTCACAGGAGAAGACCCCCGTGGCCACGCAGTCCCCGAGCGCGCAGGCGTCGCCGGTGGTGCAGGGATCCCCGTCGTCGCAGGGCGCGGCGTTGAGCGCGTGGACGCAGCCCGAGGTGGGGTTGCAGGTGTCCGTGGTGCAGACGTCGTCATCGGCGCAGTCGAGGCCCCCCGCGAAGGTGCAGTCGCCGCCCGTGCAGTGATCCCCCACGGTGCAGGGATTGAGATCGTCGCAGGCCGCAGCGTCGTCGGGGAGGAAGAGGCAGCCCTCCCCGGCCTCGCAGGTGTCCGTGGTGCAGGGATTGCCGTCGTTGCACGAGGAGATGGGGGTCCCCGGGACGCAGGCCCCGTCCACACACTGGTCCCCCAGGGTGCACAGATCCCCGTCCTCGCAGGGCGCGCCGTCGTTGGTCGCGGTGAAGGAGCACTCCCCGGACAGGGGATGGCAGGCGGCCTCGAGGCAGGGCGCGTCGACCCCTTCGGGCTCGGAGCACGCGATCAGGGTGTCGGGGTCCACCACGCACTCGTGGGGCAGGACCGCGGCGTCGCAGACCAGGGTGCCGTTGCAGACGTTCCCGTCCTCCAGGGCCAGGCAGTCCACGTCCGCGTCGCAGTCGCAGTCGATGTCGAAGCCCGTGCACAGGCCCTGCTTGCACTGATCCGCCACGGTGCAGGGGTCCCCGTCGTCGCAGGAGGCGGTGTTGAAGGTGTAGACGCAGCCCCCGGTGGGGGAGCAGGCGTCCGTGGTGCAGGGGTTGCCGTCGCTGCAGTCGATGGAGGTGCCCACGCAGGCCCCGGTCTCGCAGTGATCCGCCAGGGAGCAGACGTTCCCGTCGTCGCAGCTGGTCCCGGTGAGGGCGTCGTGGGTGCACCCGACGCCGGGGTCACACCCGTCCGCGGTGCAGCCGTTGCCGTCGTCACAGGCCACGTCGTCGGTGACCCCGTCGCAGTCGTTGTCCAGGCCGTCACAGACCTCCTCCGAGGGCACCGCGGCGTCGCAGGCGGCGAGGCCCTCCGCCGTGCAGACCCGGACCCCCGGGCAGGTTCCGAGGTCATTGGTGACCCCGCAAGGGGTGGCGAGGCCCAGCTTCACCGAGAGGGGGGAGCAGGCGCAGACCCCGGAGTCCGAGACGCATTGCTTGAGGCCCACCCCCGCGGTGGTCTTCGCGTCCACGCAGGAGGTCCCCGGCGGGCAGAGGCCGTCGTCGGAGCAGTCCGCCCCGCAGTAGCTGCCCTCCCCGGCGTAGTCGATGCATGCGTCCTCGATGGTGCCCGTGGCGCAGTCGCCCTGGCCCGTGCAGGGCCGGCAGAGGTGGGCGTAGGGGCTGAGGCAGGCGAAGATCATGTCCGGGCCCGAGTTCAGGGCCAGGCATTCCCACCCGTCGGGGCAGTCCTCGAGGCACTCGATGGTGCACACCGTGTCCCCCATGTGGGGCACGCAGATCCCGGACAGGCAGCCGCCCCCGTCATCGCAGGGATCGCCGAAGCAGCCGGTCCCAGCCTCGCACGCGGGCTCCGTGTCAAGGAGTGCGACGTCCGGCGCCCCCCGGTCCGGCGCGCCGAGGTCGGCCTCGATGTCCGGGCCCCCCGTCGGCGTGTCTTCGAGGCCGACGTCCGGGGCCGTGTCCTCGACGGTGGTCACGGGATCGGTGCCGCCGCCGCAGGCGACGGTGAGCAGCAGGGTCAGCGCGGGGATCAGGATTCTCATCATGACTCCTCTGGGGCTCTCTGGAGGTCCTTGAGCAGGGAGACGGAGCTGATCCGCCGGGCGGCCTCGTCGAAGGAGATCTGGCCCTCGTCGTAGAGCTCCTTGAGGCGCGTGTCCATGACCATCATCCCTTCCTTGCGGGCGCCCTCCATGATGGTCCGGGTCTGGTGCGTCTTCCCCTCGCGGATGTGGTTCGCGACGGCCCGGTTCTTCACCAGGATCTCCGTGGCGAGGACCCGTCCCTTTCCGCTGGCGTGGGGGAGGAGCTGCTGGGAGATCACGCAGAGCAGTGCGAAGGAGAGCTGCAGGCGGACCTGCGCGTGGTGATGGGGCGGGAAGACATCGATGATCCGGTCGATGGACTGGATCGCGTCGTTGGTGTGCAGGGTCGCGATGACCAGGTGGCCGGTCTCCGCGGCGGTGAGGGCCGCGCTGATGGTCTCTGTGTCCCGCATCTCGCCCACCAGGATCACGTCGGGATCCTGGCGGAGGACATACTTGAGCGCGTTGCTGAAGGACAGGGTGTCCGCGTGGAGCTCCCGCTGGTCGATCACGGCTTTGATGTTGGAGTGGATGAACTCGATGGGGTCCTCGATGGTGATGATGTGGCAGCGCCGGGTGCGGTTGATCAGGTGGATCATCGAGGCCATGGTCGTGGACTTTCCCGAGCCTGTGGGCCCCGTCACCAGGATCAGCCCGTGGGTCCTGAGGGTCAGATCCTTCACCGCGACGGGGAGGCCCAGCTGGTCCAGCTCCGGGACCTCCCGGGGGATCACCCGGAACGCGCCGGCCACGGAGCCCTTCTGGTAGTACACGTTGGCCCGGAAGCGGAGGTCCGCGGAGACCGCGAGGCTGAAGTCCAGCTCCCGGGACTCCTCGAACTTCGCCTGCTGGGTCTCGTTGAGGAGGGAGTAGACCAGGCGCCGGGTGTACTCCGGCGTGAGGGACATCTTCGTCGCCGGGTTCAGCTCCCCGTCCACCCGGACCATCGGCGGAGAGCCGACGGTGATCAGCAGGTCGCTCGCGCCGACCCGCCCCGCATACTCGAAGAGAGACTTCATGTTGAGGCGCCCGCGGCTGTCGCCCCCGTGCTCCCCGTCGCCATCCTGGTACACCGTGGTCACCTCCCGTCCTCACCGAGGTTGATCGAGTCCACGCCGGCGAATTCCTCGGTCGTGGGCATCTGCCACGCGGTGCGCACCACCCTGCCCGCCCCCCGGAACGCGGGGAGGGAGGGGAGATCCGGTCCGTTCCAGTGGACCAGCACCGACTCGTCGAGGGAGCCGATTTTTTTCTGTGCAGCCATGGTTGCAAGATAGCTGAGTGTGCACCTTGAATTCAACCAGTTGGAAGCTGAGCGCCGTCGCAGACCTGTTCTCGGGAGATTCGGAGGGGGGACGTCATTCGGCAGACACACACCGCACTTCTGGTACACTGGCGCCATGGAAATCGAATTCGATCATCGAGGATGGCCGAGGGACCCGGTGATCCTGGCGTCGACCCAGCGCGTCCTTGGACGGGCGGTGCCCGAGCCATGGCTCGGGCCCGTGCCCCCGCTCAAGCTGGGCGGGGTCTTCATGTGCTTCCCCCGGGGCAGGTCGAACATCGGGGCCCAAGGCGACCGGGTCTGGGTCGCCGCGGTGGTCATGGAGCAGGGGCGTGTCGTGTCACAGGCCCTCGTCGAGGGCGTGGCCCGTCCGTTCTATGAGCCGGGCCTCCTCGCCATGCGGGAGGGCCCCCTCCTGGAGGCCGCGGTGCGGGCGCTGGATCTCCGTCCAGATCTCCTCCTGGTGAACGCGACGGGCCGGGATCACCCCCGACGGGGTGGCTTGGCCGTCCACCTGGGCGCGATGCTGAACCTCCCCACCGTCGGCGTCACCCATCGCCCCTTGTACGCGTCGGGCCCCTGGCCCGCCCCCCTGGACGGCGCGGACGCGCCCCTGCGCCTCGACGGTGAGACCATCGGGTACTGGCTGCGGCCGCGGGGACGCTGGCGTCCCATCGCTGTGCACGCAGGTTGGCGGGTCTCCGCGGCGGTGGCCCGCGCGGTGGTGGCCGGGTTGCCGGGGCGCGCCCGCACCCCGGAGCCCCTGCGCCAGGCGCGTCGCCTCGCACGTGACGCCCGGAGCGCCGCCGGTCAGGGCTGAAGCAGGGTGTCCAGGTCGAGGGCCGGAGATCAGCGACTGGCGATCTGGTCGTCCGCGACCAGGGTCACGGTGGTGCGGACCGGTGTGGAGGCGTAGTGGTAGGCGCCCACGCCGGCGATGCGGACCGTGCGGAAGCTGATGGCGCGGTAGACCAGGGCCCTCAGCTCGATCCCCGCGTCCTTGAGGAGCCAGTCGATCTGGGCCGCGGGGGTGGCGGCGACCACCTCCTGGATGCGGGCGCCGAGCTCGTTCTCCATGAGCTCATCGTCCGAGGGCTGATACTCCTTGGGCCTGGCGCCCAGGATGATGTCCCCGTCGACCCACCGGCCGAAGTTGTCCTCGGCGCGGTCGCGGTAGAGCTCGAAGGCCCGGATGAGCTTCGGCAGCTCCGCAAGGGTGGCGGGGGGGAGGGCCCGCAGCTTGTCCTGGAAGTACCAGCGATAGTCGGCCACGGAGGCTTGCGTCTTCTGAGCTGACAGCTCCATCGCCCCCTTGGGGATCTTCTTCGCCGCCGCGACCTGCTCCTGTCCGAGGGTGCCGCAGCCGGTGAGGAGCGCTGCCAGGGCCAGGGTCGTCATCATCTTGTGTGTGGTGTCCATCGTCTTCCTGCCTTTCAAGGAGGTTCAGCGAACTCCCGGCACTACGACGGGACGCGATCGGACTTTAGGGATTTTCCCCGGCGGCTCTCCGGAGCTTGACCGGGCACCTCGGGATCCCGTAGATTCTGCGGGCATGGGAACCCCGGACAAGACACGCCCCCGTCGCCCCACCCGGACCCGCGCGTTCGGCGCAGGGAAGCGGGAGAACCACGACGCGGCGGAGTTCTACGGGCGCTTCGTCGCGCCGACCCTCTCTGACGACGACGCGGTGCACCCCTGCAGCGTCGCGAACCGCCTCTTCTGCGGCGACGCCCGGGAGATGGACGCCGTGGACGACGCGTCGGTGGCCCTCGTGGTCACCTCGCCGCCGTACTTCGCAGGGAAGGAGTACGAGCAGGCCCTCGGCGAAGGGCACGTCCCGGGATCGTACATCGAGTACCTGCGCATGCTGCGGGACGTCTTCGCCGAGTGCCGACGGGTCCTCGAGCCCGGGGGCCGCATCGCGGTCAACGTGGCCAACCTCGGGCGTCGGCCCTTCCGGAACCTCGCCGCGGACGTGACCCGGATCCTTCAGGACGACCTGGGTCTCCTCCTGCGCGGGGAGGTGGTCTGGCTCAAGGCCGAGGGGGCCAGCGGCTCCTGCGCCTGGGGCAGCTTCTGCCGCGCGTCCAATCCGGTGCTCCGGGACCTGTCGGAGCGGGTGGTGGTCGCCAGCAAGGGACGCTTCGACCGGGCGATCCCTGTGAAGCGGCGGGCCGCGCTGGGTCTCCCCCACGAGAGCACGATCTCCAAGGAGGAGTTCATGGAGGCCACCCTGGATGTCTGGCGCATCCGCCCGGAGAGCGCCCGGCGGGTGGGCCATCCGGCGCCCTTCCCCGTGGCGCTGCCCGAGCGCTTCATCCAGCTCTACACCTACCGCGGCGACGTGGTGCTCGATCCCTTCATGGGGGCCGGGTCCACGGCGGTGGCCGCGTCGAGGAACGGCCGTGGATACGTAGGGTTCGACACGGACCCCGACTACGTGAAGCTCGCTCAGGACCGCGTCGCCACAGAAGGCGCCGCGGCAGTGGAACCCGGGATGGAAGGAGGAGACGATGACTGAGAAGCTCTGGCACGGGAAGAACTGGCCCGAGGGGGTCCCCCATGACGTCACGGGGTACGAGGCCCCCCTGCAGTCGATCCTGGACGAGGCGGCGGCGGCCTTCCCGCAGGCGACCTACACGATCTTCGAGGGGGCCCGGCGCACCTATGCGCAGGTGCGGGACGCGGCGAACCGCGTCGCGAACTTCCTGGCGTCCCGGGGTGTCAGGAAGGGGGACCGGGTGGCGATCTTCCTGCCCAACATCCCCCACTACCCGGAGGTGTTCTTCGGGATCCTCAAGGCCGGCGCCACCGCGGTCACCTGCAACCCCATGTACACGGCACCCGAGCTGAACTTCCAGCTCAGGGACGCGGGGGCCAAGGCGGTGTTCGTCATGGACCACCCCCAGTTCTATCCCCTGGCCAAGGAGGCCATTGCGGGCACCGACGTGGGCACCCTGGTGGTCTGCGGCGTCGGTCCCTACCTGCCGAAGCTCAAGGGCTTCATCGGCGGCCTGCTGGGCAAGATCCCGACCGCAGGGACTCTGGAGCCGGGGCATCTCCGGTTCAAGGACGTGCTCGCTGCGAGCGCGCCGACCCCCCCGATCTTCGAGGTCGAGCCCCTCGATGACGTCGCGATCATCCTGTACACCGGCGGGACGACGGGGGTGCCCAAGGGCGCGGCCCTCACCCACGCCAACCTCCTCTCCAACGTGCGCAACGCGCTGCAGTGGATCCGGATCTCCCAGACCCCCGGCGCGCCGAGGGATACCCTCAAGCGCGGCGGGTTCCACACCTTCCTGGGCGTCCTCCCCTGGTACCACAGCTTCGGCATGACCCTCTGTCTGCTGTGCAGCGCGGCCTCCGCGTCGCAGCTGGTGTGCATCCCGGATCCCCGGGCCGGGGACCCGCCGTTCACCAAGGTCCTCGAGGCGGTGCAGCGGTACCGCTGCACCATGGTGATCGGCGTGCCCACGATCTACTCCGCCTTCGTCAACCACCCGAACCTGGACAGCTTCGACCTCACCTCGATCCAGGCCTGCGGCTCCGGCGGGGCGCCGCTGCCACTCGAAGTGATCAGGCAGTTCGAGGCCAAGACCGGCGCGGTGATCTTCGAGGGATACGGCCTCACGGAGACCTCCCCCATGCTCACCGTGAACCCCACGAACACGGTCCAGCGGCGCATCGGCGCCGTGGGGCTGCCCCTGCCCGGGACCGACGTGAAGATCGTCGACCTCGACACGGGGCTGGTGGAGATGGCTCAGGGGGAGGACGGCGAGATCGCGGCCAGCGGCGCCCAGATCATGAAGGGGTACTGGGGCCGTGAGGACGCGGACGGCGAGGTCTTCCGCACCATCGGGGGGCGCCGTTACTTCCTCACCGGGGACATCGGGCATGTCGACGAGGACGGCTTCGTGGTGATCACGGATCGCAAGAAGGACCTGATCCTCGTGGGCGGCTTCAACGCGTACCCCAAGGAGATCGAGGAGGTCCTCTTTACCCACCCCAAGGTCGCGGGCGCGGCGGTCATCGGCAAGCCCGATCCCAACTCCGGCGAGCGGGTCAAGGCCTTCATCCAGCTCAAGGTCGGGGAGACCGCCACCGTCGAGGAGATCCTGGAGTTCTGCAAGACCCGGATGGCCGGCTACAAGCGCCCCCGGGAGGTGGAGTTCCGGAGCGAGCTGCCCACCTCCGCAGTGGGCAAGGTGCTGCGCCGGGTCCTGAAGGACGAGGAGAAGGCGAAGGGAGCCTAGGCTCTGCCCTCGTCCTTCGGCAGGAAGGACAGCCCCAGCAGGATCGCCCCCGCCGCCAGCGCGACCAGGCCCGTGGTCACCACGGGCTCGAAGAGCTTCTCCAGCAGGAACGACGTCAGATCCATGACCCGCCGGGCCAGCGCCTGGCTGGCCTCGCTGGTCCAGAAGGGCGTGTCCTTGGGGATGTGCCACTGGGCGGGATCCATGGTCACCGCGGTGGCGATGAGACCCCGGGTCGACCACACGAGGATCAGGGCGCTGAGGCTGCCGAAGAGGGTCCCGATGCCCGCCCACCGCAGGAAGCCGCCGAGCTTCGAGGAGCAGATGGCGGCCCCGATGAGCAGGAGGACCAGCGGCACGAGGAAGGCCACCCAGAGGACCTTGTTCGCAACCTGGAGCGTGTTCAGCCCGTGGGGAAGATCCTTCTCGTCGATAGGGGAGACCTCATCGGGGAACTCCACCATCCCGTCGATGACGGTCTGGATCGCGACGGCGTTCAAGCTGACCCCCGGGTTGCAGGGCGGGAGGCGCTTGTTCTTGCCGATGCGTCGGACCGCGAGGTCCCAACGCTCCATGCCCGCTGCATCACAGACCGGCAGCTGCGCAAGGACGTCGTTGAGCCAGGTGCGCATGGGGGCTGAGGTGAGCGCAGCCTTGAGGGGGCGGAGATCCAGGATGACGTCCTTGGGCGCGATCTCGCCGCGCAGGGCGCGGTGGGTGTCGGTGATCGTGCCGCCGAGCTCCTGCTCCAACCACGCGTAGATCCCGGACTCTTCGAGGGCCTGGGACGGGGTCTTCTCCGCCTTGGCTGCGGCCTCGACCCAGCCCGCCGCGTCGGCGTCCGTGAGCGCACCGGGAGCCTTCGCAGCCTCGAAGGTCTCTTCGATCATCTCGGGGATTTGACGGATCACCTCCTGGGGGACCTCCGCCAGGAAGCCCTCGCCCAGGACGCCCTGCGCGATCCCGATTCCCCAGATCACCGCGCCGAGCACGGGACCTGCGATGAAGAAGAGGAACAACCCGCCGAGCACCTTGCGCATGGAACACCTCCGGTGCCCCGGATGATATCCGGAACCGGACGCTTCGCAAAGGGGGAGAACTGCCCTATATTCGTCACCATCGGAGGGGGCGGATGCGAAGGGTCCTGATCATCGTGGTGACTGCAGGCCTCTTCGGGTGCGGCGGCGACATCGATCCGTCCATGCACGGGCCGGACACGGCAGCGGCCGAGGACGTCGACGAGGGACCGGAGGATGGCCTCCCGGATCTGGCCGGCGGTGTGGAGACCACCGAACCCGACGGGATCGTCGGCCTGGATACTCCGCCCGTGGACATCCCCGGCTGCCTCACCGGAGTCAGCTGCGATGACGGGGACCCCTGCACGGAGGACTCCTGCGATCCCCACTTCGGATGTGTCCACGGCCCGGTCTCCGAGGAGCACTGCAGCGACGGGCTCCCGTGCACCGTGGACACCTGTGTGCTCATGGAGGGCTGCGTCTTCACTCCGAATCACGGGGCCTGCGCCGACGGGGATCCCTGCACCGACGACCTCTGCCAGCCCGGGCTGGGCTGCATCCACCCCTGGAGCGAGCTCCCCTGCGACGACGGGGACGGCTGCACATGGGGGGATCACTGCTGGGCCGGGTTCTGCCGCGGCACATTGAACGGGACGAGCGCCTGCGCGTACGCGCAGGTGCCGATCCTGGGCTCCTGCAAGAAGGGCGGAGTGACCGGCAGCGCGAAGGCCGAGACCCTGGCCACGGTGAACCAGGTGCGGGCCCTGAGCGGCCTGCCCCCGGTCACTTACGATTCCGGGGGCGACGGCGAGGTCCAGGCCGCGGCCCTGATCATGGCGGTGAACGGAGACCTGAGCCACTTCCCTCCCCAGAGCTGGTCCTGCTGGACCCAGGCCGGGTACGAGGGTGCGGGGAGCAGCAACCTCCACATGAGCTGGTCCACGGCGCCCCTGGATCCCAAGCCCCCCTCCGAGGCCGTGGTGGGCTTCCTGGTGGACTGGAACGTCCCCTCCCTCGGGCACCGGCGCTGGCTCCTGGATCCCTTCCTGCCGTCGGTGTCCTGGGGAGCGGCCGGGGGCTACTCTGCCGCGGCGGGGGACTGGCCCTATGTCTGGGCCGGGATCCTCCAGGTGATGAAGGACGCCGTCCCGAACCTCTCGGGGCTGGATCTGGATTTCGTCGCGTACCCCGTGGGGGACTACCCCGCGGAGTGGTTCGAGCCGGCCTGGTACCTCTCCTTCTCCGCGCTGGTGGACAAGGGCTCGTCCTGGGGCAACGACGGCGTCACCTACGGGCAGGCCCAGATCTCCGTCGCCGGGCCCGGGGGCCCCATGAGCGTCTACGACGTGTCCAGCAGCTCCGAGTACTACGGCCTCCCGAACCACCTCCAGTGGAAGGTCGCCGGACTCCAGTCCGGAGTGAACTACACCGTGAAGATCTCCGGCGTGAAGGACGGGGGGCAGACGTTGAGCTATGAGTACGGGTTCCGCCTCGAATGATCCCGGATCCGTCCCCGGCTTGGTTTGCATGACGGCCTTGGGTAGAATGCCCGCGGTCGCAGACCAGGAGATGCGCATGACCCGGATCGCTCCCGCCGCCCTCTTCCTCTCGATCCTCATACACCTGACCGCCTGCGGCGGCGGACCGCCGGTGTCGAGGTTCCAGTTTCCGGACGAATACGTCGAGGCCACGGAGGACCTCGCTGAAGCCGACGAGGTCGCCCCGGAAGATGTCCTTTCGGGTGACGGCGCCTGTTTGCCCTCCTGCGACGGGAAGGGCTGCGGGGACGACGGCTGCGGGGGGAGCTGCGGGGAGTGCGACGAGGGGTTCATCTGCCTGTCCAAGGGCGACAACGCGCTGTGCGTCGAGCAGGGTGGCTGCCCGCCCGGGGAGAGGCTCTGTTCCGAGAGCCGGGTCCTGGAGTGCGACGAGGCCGGCGTCGAGTACGTGGTCGTGCGGGACTGCGACGCGCTGGACCTGCACTGCGTGGGCGGGGAGTGCACGGGTTGCCTGCCCGCGTGCGGGGGCAAGGCCTGCGGCGATGACGGCTGCGGCGGATCCTGCGGGAGCTGCGGCCCGTCCATGGCCTGCAGCGAGGATCAGTGCCTCATGTCCTGCGAGCATCCCCTGTGCAGCCTGTCCGAGTGGTGCATCGACGCGGAGGGGCACCTGGCTCTCTGCGGCGGGGTCATCGACTTCGAACACGATCTCTCGGGGCAGGGGCTCGGTGTGGAGATCTCAGTGGAGGAGATGTACGGGGCCGCGGGGATCCTGATCTCCACGAACGACCCGAACTCCACCGCGGAGACAAACCCCTACAAGGTCAACTCCCCGTCCAAGGGGAACTCCTGTGCGTCCCACGACAAGTGGGGCCAGTACTGGCTCGACGACCTGATCATCCGATTCGTGGTGCCCCTGGGTGGCAGCTTCGTCCAGGGGGCGACCCACAACGTGAGCCTCTACATCGCGGAGACCTGGCCCGGCGGGATCCGGGTGGATTTCTTCACCCCCGGGGATCCCCCCGGCGTCCCCGGCGCAGCTCCCTTCCACCAGATCTGGACCGGCGAGGGCGGCACCGCGTTCATCCAGCACTTCTCCCCCACGCCGATCGGCTACCTCATGGTGCGCAAGGAGAGCGACGAGAATTTTACCATTGATGATCTTGGGTTCGGGCCGATCCGGGCGGACTAGCCCGTGCCTCGGAGTTCGTTGTCGGTGACGACCTGCGGACGCCCCGGCCGGGCTTCCTGCCGTCCTCCTCGGTCGACGGACGGATGTCCGCCTCCCTCGTCGGAGCGCTTCGCTCGGCAGGAATCTCCGGCCGGGACGCCCGCAGTGACGCCACCGACTGCCTCACCCCTCGACCCGGGCTCCCGAAGCGCGAGCCTGGATCGGATCGGGCTGGACTCCGTGCAGAGACGTGCTCCCCTGTTACTTCTGCAGTCCTTGAGGTTTCGGGTAGTTCCCGGTGATGTCGTATGACCCGTTGGGATCCGTGACCACCTGGACGTTTCCGGAGGGCCACGCCACGGTGCAGACCTCCCACAGGTCGCCGTCCACCAGCTTCACATCCGGGACCTCGAAGACCAGCTGAGCGTAGATGTAGACCCGCACCGTCGCGTAGGACGCGCCGTAGCCGTGGTCGCTCCAGTCGTGGACGCCGACCTTGTAGGTCACGTCCTCGGGGATGTTCAGGTTGATGTTCTCGGGGCCCGCGCCGTCGGCATCGTCTTCGTGCAGGTTGGGATTGTCGTCGATGCTCGGGTCGAAGCTGCCCCACTCGGGGTGCATGTCGAACCAGGAGCAGTTGTAGGGCTGATCGAACCACCCGTCGGCCCCCGGGTGGGTGAAGTGGAGGTCCAGATCCGCGCCGTCGCCATCGCTCTCGTCGGGATCCTCGGGGGTGTGCCAGAGCAGCTCGACGTGGATGGCTTCGTCGGTGATGACCACGACTTCACAGGTGCCGGCCACGCACGAGGGCACGTTCTGCTCGTCGTAGACCATGAGGTGGAACGTGTACGTCCCGGCCACGTTCACCTCGAAGGTGGGGCTGGGGAAGGTGTTGGAGGGGATGAACACCGACTGGGAGCCCTGGGGCTGGTCCACGGACCAGGCGTACTTTCCGATGGAGCTCCCCTGCGCAACACAGCTCCAGATCCCCGACAGGTGGAGCAAGGTTCCGGGGGGCACTTCGTTCCCCTCGGTGCAGGTGATCTCGGCGACGGGGCAGGGGCAGCCCTCGACCCCCACGCCGGCCAACTCGACATCGACGACCGCGTTCGGGGCGTCCGTCTCGATCCGGAGCGTGCCCGTGTCGGGGATCGGACTGCCCTGCCCATCGAACCGGGGCACCTCGTCCGGGGTGTACCGGATCATCACCACCCGATCCGCGCCGGGCGAGATGGTGAGCGGACTCCCCGGAGAGGGCCGCCAGTCGGTCCCCACGAGTTGAACAGTGAAATCAGGTGAGGAGTCCTCCGAAAGGGTGATGCCGTGAATGGTCAGCGGTGCTTCACCACAGGATGTGATCGTCACCGGCAGGGAGGCGACCACGCCGATCCTCCTGCCGTAGAGTGTCACCTTCTGCGGGCTGACCGAGATGCAGGGGGGGCTGGGCTCGGTGCTCTCTGTCGCGACGGCATCGAGGATGGCGAAGTCGGGGACGGCGGCCCGGTCTGGCGAGAGGTCCGGATCAGTGATCGCGTCCGGGCCCACTTCGGGTGCGGAGACGCAGCTCGTCATGAGACAGAGACAGATCAAGGGGCCCAGGGGCAGGCGTCGTCCGTACATGTTCGATCTCCAGGTCCGGTCGTTCGGGTTGGCTCCAATGCACTGAACACGTGGAGCATCTGGATGTGATCAACGTGTGGCCGGTGCAGAGACGACGCCAAGAGGATCCGCCGGAGACACAGCATCTGCCGGATCACCGGTGCCGACCCGCGCAGATCCCAGCCGGGGAGCCCGCGACCCGGATTCTCTCGAACGCCGGCAGAAAGCTCGCATTGCACGAGACAAGCCGGGGAGCCCGCGACCCGGATTCCCGCGTTCCCCCGCGACCCGGATTCCCGCAGCCCCGGCAGCCCTTGGCACCGATGGCGGCCGATGCTGGCGTGTCCCGGCCCCTCAATCTCGCCTAGAAACCTTGCGGAACACCAAAAGCCCTGAGATAACGGGAACAACCGGGGCCATTCACTTGTTGGGGGACCGATGAAGCGGTTGCTGATCCTGTCGGACACACATCTCGCCGAGGATGTGGCGTTGCCTGCCGAGGTGACCGACCTGGCGAAAGACTGTGACGGTGTGATCCACGCGGGGGACGTGGTTACCCCCGGGGCGCTGGCGAAGGTGCAGGCCCTGGGGCCCGCGACGGTGGTCCGGGGGAACATGGACCACCCCGCCCTCAAGAGGTTGCTCCCGGAGGTCGCCGAGGTGACCGTGGAGGGCGTGAAGATCGGCGTGATCCATGGCTGGGGTGGGCCCCAGGGGATCGTACAGCGGATCCTGCCAAAGGTGCAGGACCAGGGCTTCGACGTGGTGGTGTACGGACACTCCCACCAGCCGGACATCTCCGGCACCGACGGGATCCTCTTCATCAACCCCGGCAGTCCGACGGATCAACGCTGTGCGCCCTACTGCTCCGCCGCGATCCTGGAGGTCGCGGACGGGGCCGTGGTGGACGCTCGGATCGTGAAGATCGGGAGGTAGCATGGCAGCACTGCAGATCTGGATCGTCCTGGCCCTGGCCGCCCCCCTGGCGCCGGATCCGGCGGACGAGCGCGCCTCCCTTGTGTTGGAGCGCCTCGTGGAAGGGGATCCCGCTGCCGCCCTCGAGGCCGTCGGCGACGACGAGTTCAGGAACCAGGTGGTGCTGAAGGTCCGGGATCGGCTCCGCTCCGAGTTCGAGACCCGCGACGACGAGACGGATCAGCGCCTCGCCTCGACCTTCGCCAACCTGGTGGCCTTCGCGCTGGACGGTCCGGTCTCCGGGCAGGGGCAGGGCGAGGCCCTCATGTGGTCCGAGGTCCTGTGGGAGACCTACATCGGCGACCTCGACGACGGCCACCGCGTGGACCTCATGCTCGGGGCGGTGCTGAAGGCGGTCGGCGGCCTCGCGCCGGCCGCGCGGGCGGCCTGGGCGCGGCGGGTGCTGGATCGGACGGAGATCCGGGGCCTGTCCGATGCGGCCCTGGGTCCGCGCCCCGACGGCGAGGTCCCGACCTGGTTGTCGGGGCAGGACTGGCAGCTGGGCGGGTTCCTCTACGGCGTCATGGACGCGTGGATCGGAGCCGACGCCGGGACGGTCACCACGCTGACCCCGCTCCTCGAGTCACGCCTCCTCCTGGACCGGCTCCTCGCCATCCAGGGCCTGAAGCGGCTCGGGACCCCCGCCGCGCTCGCCGCCCTCGAAGCCCAGCGCGGGGAGGAGGCCGGCGTGGGGATGTACCTCGAGGGGCACACCGTCGGCTCCCAGGCGAGCCTCGCCCTGACCGCCGTCGGCATGGCCGATGCCCTGGGGGCCCTGCGGGTCGACCTCGTCGCGGCGAAGATGGACGTCGGCGCCCTGGATCGTCTCCGCCGGGACATCCTCACGGATCTCTCGCGGCCGGAGCCGGAGTTCCGGGAGACGTACGCCGCAGCCACCGCCGAGATGAAGCAGACATGGAGCAGGATCGAGGGCTCCGCGGGGGAGGTCCGCCGCCGCTGGGTCGGCCTCCTGCGCGGGGCCTGTCGCCGGGAGGTGGACGCGGCGCCGGAGGTCGCGCTCCTAGCGGGTGACGCGGCGTGGCGGGGTCGGATCGCCGAGGCATGCATCGAGCGCCTCACCCGGGACGCGGAGATCTCGGGCGGTGTGGGGCCGGTGTTCAGCCGCATCGACGCCCTGGGCGCGGTGGGCCTGGCCCTCAAGGCCCGGGAGCGGATCCCCCAGGACCGGGTGACCGCCCGGGCCCGGGCCTATCTCCGCACCGTCGCGGAGGCGGCCTATGACACCGCCCGTGGCCGCGAGGAGATCGACGGCCTCACCTCCTGGACCATGGAGGCCGCGGACACCGCCACGGTGGTGCGACGGATCCTGGACGTGGCCTTCGAGCAGGCCCTCGCGGACGGACAGTCCGTGGGGCCCGGGCCGGATGGGTCGCCGGGGCTGCTGCGGCAGGAGCTGGACGGCTTCCGGGAGGCCGGCCAGCCGGAGGACACCGTCCTGGCCCTCCTGATCGGCCTGCGCTGGCACCTGCTCTGGCGGGACGCGGGCCGGGACGAGCGGTCGATCCACAGGGAGACCGCGTGGGCCCGGTTCGGTGAGAACTACTGGGAACAGCACCGGGACCTGCGGGAGCGGATGCGGGTCGATCCCTACGCCAGGGAGATCCTCGAAGACCTCGCCCGGGACGACGAGGACGTGGCCACCCTGCGCTGGTCCCTGGCCCCCGAGGACCGCCCCCTGCTGGCGCGGATCCGGACAGACCTGATGCGGGCCCTGGCCGCAGCGGGGACGACCGCCCAGCGCACCGCCGGGGTCTCGGATCAGGCCCTGGAGATCTTCCTGGCCCATTACCCCGTCCTCGAGGAGATCGCGATGACCTGGCTCTCGTCCTGCTTCGGTGAGCGGCCGGCGACTCCGGCCCCCGCGGGCCTCACGCCGCCGAAGCCCCGGGAGGATCCCATGGACCTCCGCCGGGCCGGCCAGCCGGCCTCCGCCTTCACGGACGTGGTCCACGAGAACTACCAGAAGTTCGACGACTGCTACTCGGAGCGCCTCAAGCGCCGCCCCGGGCTCAAGGGGACCCTGATCATCGAGGTCAAGGTCTCCACCCAGGGCAAGGTCGCCGCCCGGGTGGCCGATGACGGGCTCGGTGACGAGGAGGTCGCCACCTGCGTCCTCCGCACCATGCGTCGCCTGGAGTTTCCGTTCCCGAAGGAGGAGGTCCGGGTCTTCAGGGTCCCCCTGGAGTTCTCCAACTGACCGGCGCACCTCTCGATTCCTGTTTCCGGCGCGCCCGGGAAGGACGGGACCTGCCATACCGGTCCCTGAACCCGGCCGTCATCCTCGGGCTTCGCCCTCGCTCAGGGGTAGGGGAAGCTACTCGTGATCGTGATGGTGGTGGTGACCGCAGTCGTCATCATGATCATGATCATGGTCGTGACCGCAGTCCTCATCGTGGTCATGATCGTGGGGTGCGGGCTCGAAGAGGGCGGCGATCGCGCCTGCGGGATCCTTGATCACGCAGAACTTGCCCTGCCCATCCACGCCCTGCACCGGGGTGAGGAGCTCACCGCCCGACTCCTCGCAGGCCTTCACGCTGGCGGCCATGTCTGCGATGGTGATGTAGACCAGCCACTGGGGGGGGAGGTTCGCGTTGGGACCCCTGGCGTGGCAGATCCCGGCGACGGGCCGGCCCGTAGGGCTGGTCTTCATGACGTAGTCGCTGTAGTCGTCCATCTCGAAGTCCTCTGACTCCCACCCGACGACCTTCTTGTAGAAGTCCCGAAGGTTGGTCGCGTCCCCGAAGGTGAGGTCCGCCCAGCCGATGCTCCCGATCTCCGTGTGGTCACACATGTCACGCCCCTGTCGCTGGTCCCACGCCACGGCGCGTATCCTACACAGGGCCGGGAGGTTCTGCCACCCTTCCATCGGGGGGGCGATCTGCTATCATCGTCCCTGATCATCGGGAGCGAGCGAGATGCGATTCCTGCACACAGCGGACTGGCAGATCGGGATGAAGGCCGCCCATGTGGGAGCGGCGGGGGAGGTGGTGCGCCGGTCCCGCCTCGAGGCCGCAAAGCGCGTGGTGGCCGTGGCCAGGGAGCACGCGGCGGAGTTCATCCTCGTCGCCGGTGACACCTTCGAACACAACGCGGTGCCCCGCGCGGACGTGCAGCGGGTCGCGGACATCCTCGCTGGATTCCCGGGGCCGGTGTACATCATCCCGGGGAACCATGATCCCCTCGTGCCCGGGCGCGGGATCTGGACTACCTGGCCCTGGGCCACTGGCACTCCACCCTCGTGGTCGACGACGGCCGGACCGCCTACTCCGGGACCCACGAGACCACCGCCTTCGGTGAGCGGAGCTCCGGAAACGTGCTCCTCGTCACCATCGAGGCGGGCGGGCCCCCGTCCATCGAGACCGTGCCCACCGGGGGGCTGCGGTGGGTCGTGGTCGGAGACGATCGGGCGGTCGGGTCCCGGGAGGATCTCACGGACGTGGTCCGGATCGTCGACGGCCTCGCCGATCCGGACCGGATCCTGCTCAAGGTGATCCTGGAGGGGCTCCTCCCGGCGGGCGCGACGGAGACCCTGCGGGATCTGGAGATCCTGATGGAGGCGCGGTTCCTGTTCTCGGCCATGGACCGTGACCGGCTGATCCCGTCTCCGGCTGATCCCGGCTGGATCGAATCCCTCCCTGCGGAGGGCGTCGAGGCCGCGGTCGCCCGTCGTCTCCTGGCCCTGGCCGACGCGGAGCCCGTGGCCGGAGTCGAGCCCACGCCCGCGGTTGCGGTGGAGGCTCTGCAGCTCCTCTTCCGCCTGGAGCAGGAGGCGACGCGGTGATCCTGAGGCGCCTGCGGGTCAAGGGATGGAAGTGCTTCGGGGATCTCTTCGAGCTCGGGCCCTTCTCCGAGGGCATTACCCTGGTCAGCGGGCCCAACGGGAGCGGGAAGTCGAGCCTCTTCTGGGCCCTGGCCCGGGGCCTCTTCGACCGCCACGGGACCGGCGGCAGGGAGATGGAGCGGTTTCGGTCCTGGGATCGGGAGCTCTCCCCGGAGGTCACCGTGGACTTCGAGGTCGGGGGGGAGGCCTGGCGCGTGGAGAAGACCTTCCTCGCCGGGGCGGCGTGCAGCCTCTCCCGGCTGGACGGAGAGCAGACCTCCGCGTACGCGGAGGGGGACGCGGCGGACGAGCACTTGCGGCGGCTCCTCGGCTTCCCTGGGGCCACCCGTGGCCTGTCCAAGCCCGAGCATTGGGGACTGGCGCAGCTCCTCTGGACGCCGCAGGGGGCGCTGGAGATCCCCGTCCTCGGGGCGGAGACCCTCGGGGTGATCCGGCAGAGCCTCGGCGGACAGCTTGCCGCGGGATCCCGCATCGGCGGCGCGATCGAGGGGGAGTTCCTGCGCTACTGCTCTCCCACGGGACGGGAGCTTCGGGGCGATCGGGCGCCAGCGGTGGTCGCGCTACGGGAGGCCCGGGGCGACCAGCAGGTCCGACGGGCCGCGCTGGACCTGCAGCTCCTGGAGTTCGAGGAGCTGCAGCAGGCGCTGGACGACAGCCGGGCAAGGGGCGAGCTGCTCCGTCGCGAGGCGAACGCCGAGCAGGGGAACCTGGAGAAGGAGGAGGCGCGGGTCCAGGAGTACCAGGATCTGGACGCAGCGACCCGGCTGGAGGCGAAGAGCGCCGAGGCCGCAGGGGGTCGGTTCCAGGCCCTGGACGAGCGGATCCGACGCCTCGCGCTGCACGCGGGCCGGATGGCCGCCTCCGAGGGGGAGATCCCCGCGCTGCGGGAGGCGCAGGCAGCGACCCGGCGCGCGATGGAGGAGTCCATGGGCGCGGAGACCGCGGCCCGGGACGCGCTCGAGACGCTCCGCGCGAGGAGCGAGGAGGTCCAGCGCCAGCGGGAGCGGGCAGCGGCGGCGAGGGACCTGCGGGATGCGCGTCGCGAGGTGGACGACGCTACGAAGCGTCTTGACGGCTACAGGACCAGGCTGGCGGAGCTGGGGCAGCATCGGGACGCTCGCAACGGTCTCCTCGCTCCGGCGCCGGAGGACTTGGAAGCGATCCGCGGGCTGCAGGCGCGGATCCGTGAGGATCGGGTCCGACTGGAGGCCGCCCTCGTTACCCTCGAGGTCGTGCCTGATCGCGACACCGCAGCGGAGGTCCTGGCCGGAGACGAACCGGGGCCCAGGGACCTCGCCGGAGGGTCGCCCGGGATCGTGCGTGGGGCGCCGTCGGTGGAGGTGCGCCTCGAGGGGTTCGGGGTGATCCGGGCCCGGGGCCCCGTGGGGGACACGGAGACCCTGCGCCGGGATCTCGACGCGGCGGCGGCGGATCTCTCGCAGCGGACGCGGCGGTTCGGCACCGGGGACGTCGAGGAGCTGGCGCGGCGGGCCGCCCGGGCCACGCGGCTGGACGACATCATCCAGGCCGCTGAGGTTGCGAAGAACAGACTCCTGGACGGAGGGGACGCCGATTCCCTCGCGCAGTCCGTCGCGACAGGCAGCGAGCAGATCCGGTCCGTCCTGGAGATGTTCCCGGAGTGGGACGAGGCCCCGCCCGATGTGGACGGGTCGGAGCAGGAGGCGCGCCGGCTCCAGGAGGCCTGGGTGCAGGAGGTTCGTGAAGCGGAGGGGGCGCTGGACCTGGCCCGGGCGAGGACCTCGGCCGCGAAGGAGGACCTGGATCGCGCCGAAGGAACCCTGTCCTCTATGGAGCGCCGCCTGGACCAGGATCGCGAGGAGCTCGTCGAGCTGCGACAGACCGACGGCTTCGATGACGGGGAGCGGGCCCGCCTGCGGGATCGGGAGGCCCTCGACCATCGCGCCGCTCTGGCGAGCCTGACCGAGGCCCGGGAGCGTCTTGCGGCCTTCGGAGAGGACCCGACCCCCGCCCGCGACCGGCTCCGTGAGAAGGTCCGGACGTACCATGAAGGGCTCAGGGAGCGCGAGATCCGGATCAACACCCTCCAGGTCCAGCTCGCAGGCATGGTGGGGAGCAGGAGTCCGCAGCTGGAGCTGGCCCGAGCGGAAGAGAAGATCGCCGAGTTGGACGCCCGGATCCTCCGGGAGGAGCGCCGCATGGGCGCCGTGCAGCTCCTGCGGCGCCTGATCCAGGAAGAGGAGCAGCGGCGGATGGACGGGCTGGTGGCGCCGGTGGAGCGGGACGCGAGCGAGCTCCTGCGCCGGATCTCGGGTCCTCGCCTCGGAGATCTCCTGGTCGGTGAGGGCCTCCAGCCGGCGCACATCCGTCCGCGGGCGGTCCGCGAGGGAGTCGAGCCCGGTATCGACGATCTCTCCGTCGGAGAGCGGGAGCAGGTGCACTTCGCCGTGCGCCTCGCCCTCGCCGGCATCCTGGTGCGGGAAGAGCGTCAGCTGGTGGTGCTGGACGACATCCTGGCCTACACGGACCTGGGGCGCTACAACCACGTCCTCGGGATCTTGGAGGAGCTGTCGGAGCGCCTCCAGATCGTGATCCTCTCCTGCCATCCGGAGCGCTACGGCAGCCTCATCGATGTTCGCTTCGATCTCGAGACCCTGCGGGGTTGAGGACGCGACCGGCGTCAGCCGACCAGCGCGGTCTCGATGCGGGCGCGGGCGGCCTCGGTGAGCCGGGAGAACTCCACCCCGACCCGGGTCGAGCAGCTCTCGGGCGCAATGCAGGACCAGGCGAGTCGCCCGTGGAGTCGGGTCGCGCAGAGGGGGCCGTCATGGACCCAGATGTCCACGGTGGCGTCCTGATTCAGCCCCGGGACGGCGCCCCCGGGCATCTTGACACAGGCACCATCCATGGACAGGTCGACGAGCCGCGCCGTGAAGGGGCCGTAGGAGCCGCCGTTGTAGACGTGGACCTCGATCCCGTGCGCGCAGGCGACCCGTCGGGCGGTCCGGCGATCTCTCCCTGTGAGCGTGGGGCCGGAGAGGAGCTCCTGGAGCGCGTCCAGGGAGACGGGCCGCGGGAGACGGGCGCAGGTCTCCATGGGGAGGGTCTCTTCCACAGGGCCCGTCGCGACGAGGAGCCCCTCGGCGAGGAGATCCCGGAGCACCCCGGCGGTGCTCTCGCCCAGGCGACGAACCGTCCGTGCGACGACCGACGCCTCGGCCACCACCACGTCCGGAACGAGGTCGGGATGGGACGCCATGTCGAGGATCTCGGTGAGGGAGTAGATCACCACCGGCTCGTGCCCGGCGAGAAGGAGACCACGCTCCAGGGCGTCGATCTGATCGACGTCCCGGTCCTGGATGAAGACCCGCATTGTCGTTTCCCCGATCTCTCCATGAAATTATCAGCAACCATCCATGGACGCAAGGAGGACGTGTTTCACCGGCGAGGCGGGCATGAACTTGAACCTCGCAGCCGGTCCGGGCATGATCAGCCGTAGGCAAGAGGCTCAGGAGGGCGCGATGAAGCTTCATGGAACGATCTGGATCCCCGCCATCGGCCTGGGGATCGTGCTGGCCGTCGCCGGCGCCTGCTCCGGCGAGGGGGTGAACCTGCTGATCGACGGGATCGGTGCGGACTCGGCCTCCGAGGTCTCCGGGGACGGGGCGCTGCCCGAGGACACGGTCTCGCCCGAGGACACGATCTCGCCCGAGGATACGATCCCCCCTGAGGATACGATCCCGCCCGAGGACACGATCCCGCCCGAAGAGACCCAGGAGGATCAGGCCGGCGATCTGGAGACGGACACCACTGCGGCCCCCTGCGAGCCGGCGCCGATGCTCGCCCCGTTCATGCTGGGCGGCCAGTTCCCCCTGGTGGATGAGGGGGGCGACCTCGTGGTGTCCTCCACGGCCCTGGTGACGGCCCACGGGCCCTGGTGTTGCGACGCCGCATGGGAGTGGGAGACGACCTTCGAGTTGACCCCCTCCGGTGAGATCGTGACGCTGCTCTACGCGTTGCCCAACCAGGCCGCAATCCCGGTGGATCTCGGAGAGACCGTCTACCTCCATGTCGAGCAGAAGCTGCCCTGGTGGCTGAACAACTACGTCTCCATCTGGGACGGGGATGGCGCACTCCGGTTCCTCCTGGCCTCCCACGACGGCACCTTCGAGCCCGGGACCTGCGGCGGGTACACCTGCCCGTGGGTCACCCTGGACCCGACGGACTGCGAGGCCGTGGAGGGCACCTGCGGGATGGTCACGTTCCCCCCGATCCGGTTCTCAGGCGCATGGGACGGGGAGGAGGTCGTGGTGGCCCAGGGGGAGAGCCTCGTCGCCGCCCCCCCGGGGATCCCCGGGCGGTTCGTGGGGGTCGAGGGGCGCCGCAACACGGTCATGGATTGTGACGACTATCCCGACTCCTGGGTGAGCGCCCTCTTCCTGGACAGCTCCCAGGTGTCACAGTGTTTCTGCGACGACGGTGGCGACTGCGCGACCGCGGAGGTCTGCGAGACCGAGGCCCACCGCTGCGTCCCGAACCGCTGCCTCGGGATCGTCTGCGAGGAGGGCCAGTGGTGCGATCCCTACACGGGCCAGTGCTTCTCCCCGCCGCCGAGCCCGCTGCAGAGCTGCGAGAGCACCGAGGACTGCGGCATGGGATCCAGCTGCAGCATGGTCTGCAACACGGCCCTGGGAATCTGTCAGGAGGGGATCTGCTGCCTCGCCGACTGTCTGGGATCGTGCAGCGACCTGCTGAATTCCTGCTACCAGTGCCTCTCGGACTGCGACTGCACGGACGGGAAGGTGTGCGGTCCGTCGAGCCTCACCTGCGATGAACCCTGCGACGGGGAGACGATCACGTTCACCCAGGAGAACACGCCGATGTACGAGTTCTACGAGCTCTGCGTCGCGGCGGACGCCGGGGACCAGGAGGCCGCGCTCCAGGCCATCGACGCGACGATCTACTGCGGGGTGGGGGGGGTGTTCGCCGACTGCGGGCCCGGCGAGACCGCCTGTCACGGGGAGCTGGACTACGCGGGGCAGACCAAGGAGATCAGCGACGGGAAGTGGGGGGAGCTGTGCTCCCTGTCCCTGCTGGATGTCGTGACGAAGATCGCGGGTGGTCACTGGCTCTGATCCGTGGGAGGCCCGTCCACGGGGCGATAGGGTTGAGTCGAGCGGGACGTAGCCCCGCTCATCCGAAACCGATGCCCTTTGGGGTTTCAGGGCATCAAGCGAGAATCAAGGAAACATGGTGGAGCTGCTTCCCCCGGCGTGTCCTCCGTCGAATACCTCCAGCGACGATCCTGTCATTGGAGGTGACGACATGAAGCGGATCCGGAGCCGACCCAAGCAGCTGAAGACCCAGACCTTCGTACACATGGCGACCTACCGCTTCAGCGAGGTCTTCCCCGGGGGCCTCGGTGGACGCACCCACCAGGCGCTGGTCCAGTGCGTCCTCACGGCGGTGGAGGACGCGTGCCGGTATCACGGGTGGCAGCTCCTGGCCTGGGACGCGTTCCCGGAGCGGGTGGAGGTGCTCCTCTCCGGCTCGGAGACCCGAGGAGAGACGGGCGAAGGGGTCGCCGCGGCCCTGGACAGCCGGGTCTACGCCGCGACCGGGGCCCGCGCCGCAGCGCATTGACCTCACCCCGCCGGGAGGAGGAGGTCCGGAGCGCCCCGCAGGTAGCCGGGATGATTGACTTCTGCGTCCGTCATCACTAGGTTGACCTCGCGTGACAGCAGTGGGGTGTGTCTTGGAATCCATGCGGTTCGTCCTCCGGGTTCTCTTTGTCGTGGTGGTCGGCGCGGTGTCGGTGACATGCAGCAGCGCCGGGCAGCGTCGGGTGGAGCACGTGGTGGACGGGGACACCCTGATCCTTGACGGCGGGGACCGGGTCCGGCTCATCGGCGTGGACACCCCGGAGACCAAGCACCCCGAGATGCCGGTCCAGCGCTTCGGCCAGGAGGCCTCCGCGTTCACCCGGAAGTGGCTCGAGGGGAAGATCGTGCGGTTGGAGTACGGCCCGGAGCGGCGGGACAAGTATGACCGGCTCCTGGCCTACGTCTGGGTGGACGGCATCAACTTCAACCGGGAGATCATCCGGCGGGGCTACGCGGTCGCCACGACACGCTTCGAACACCGCCTTCTGGACGACTTCCTCGTCGCGGAGTCCGAGGCCCGCCACCTGCGCTACGGTCTCTGGCACGACTCCCCCACCGACGGCCGGGCGTCCAACCTGATCCGGCGATGGGACGGCCTGAGCCCCGAGGGCAAGGCCTGCCTGGACAAGGTCTGGGATCGTCTCCTGGAGGCCTACCCGGCCCCCACCGCGGAGGAGCCCGCGGGATGATCGGCCGGCTCGACTGGTGGCGGGAGACCACGGTCTACCAGATCTACCCCCGGTCGTTCATGGATGGCGACGGCGACGGCGTCGGTGACCTCGAGGGGATCATCGCCCGCCTGGATCACCTGGCCGACCTCGGCGTGGAGACCCTGTGGTTCTCTCCCTTCTACGGCAGCCCCCAGCGGGACGTCGGCTATGACATCTCCGACTACCGGACCGTGGCCCCGGAGTACGGAGACATGGCGGTCTGCCGGCGCCTCTTCGATGAGATCCACGCGCGGGGCATGCGGGTGGTGCTGGACATGGTCCTCAACCACACCAGCGACCAGCATCCCTGGTTCCTCGCGTCCCGCTCGAGCCGGGACGATCCGAAGCGGGACTGGTTCATCTGGCGGGACGGTCGCAAGCCCGGGGGGCGCGCCCCCCCCAACAACTGGCACGCGATGATCGGCGGCTCCGGCTGGCACTACGACCCGGGCACGGAGCAGTGGTACTGGGCCCAGTTCCTGCCCTTCCAGCCGGACCTCAACTACCGGAACCCCGAGGTCCGGGCCGAGATGCTCGACACCCTGCGCTTCTGGATGGACCAGGGCGCCGACGGGTTCCGCCTGGACATCGTCAACGCGCTCTTTGAGGACGAGGCCTTCCGGGACAACCCCTTCACGTGGAAGCTCCTGCCCGGCGACGACGATCCGTCCATGATGTTCCAGCAGTCCACCCGGACCCTGAACCACCCGGACACCCTCGCCTTCATGCGGGAGCTCCGCACAGTGGTCGACGGGCACGGTGACGGGGGCCGCTTCCTTGTGGGGGAGGTCAACGCGCCCATCGAGATGGCTCGGGCGCATTGCGGCGAGGCTGCGGACGGGCTCCACCTGGTCTTCCTGTTCAAGTCCCTGGACGCTCCCCTGACCGCGGCTTCGATCCGGCGGCTTGTGGGCGAGTACGAGGCCCTGTTCCCGGAGCCCTACCTTCCCACCTGGGTGTTCTCCAACCACGACCGTGTCCGGCGGATCAGCCGGCTGGGCGGGGACCTGGAGCGTGCCAAGCTGAACGCCGCCTGGCAGCTCACGGCGCGGGGCGTGCCCTTCCTCTATTATGGCGAGGAGATCGGGATGACCCAGCAGCGGATCCCGGTCAGCGACACCCGGGACGGCTTCGCGCAGTGGGTGGACAAGCCCCAGTGGGTCCTGGACCTCGTGCGGCGCTTCGCCGGTGAGTCGATCAACCGCGACGAGTGCCGGACCCCCATGCAGTGGGGCCCGTCGCCCAACGCCGGCTTCTGTCCGCCGGACGCGGCGCCCTGGCTGCCGACCCCCGAGGACCTCGGGGGACGCACCGTGGCGGAGCAACAGGAGGACCCGGAGTCCCTCCTGCGCTGCTACAGGCGGTTCCTCGCCGCGCGGCGGGCGCACCCGGCCCTGCGGCGGGGGAGCCTCGTGCTCCTTCCGGAGGACGCCACGCCCCGGGCCGTGACGGGCTGGCGCCGCCTCGCGGAGGGCCGCTCCGTGCTGGTCCTGCTCAACCCCGGCGGCCGGATGCGGACCATCGAGAATCCCGCCAATGGCGGACGCTTCCTGGTGGGAACCCGCACCACTCGCGGGCCCGTGGACGGGTCGACCATCGTCCTGGATGCCTGGGAGTGCGTGGTGATCGAGGAAGGGGTCTAGGAGGCCGTAGGGGATAACCCCAGAAGCCTTGCCATGCTGCAGCCCCGATGCGTCTGTTCTGGAGACCCAACCCGGCTCCGGCTGCGTTGACGTGGACGTTGCCGTCGCCGTCGGCGTCGCCGATCTTACTGTGGGAGGCCCTTCAGGGCCGAAGCGTGGCGCCCGCGCCACGCCGCGGACTCCGATTCAACTCAGAATATCGACATTCCCGGCTGTGCACGGTAGAGCTTCAGCAGGTTGTGGCAAGCACTGACCAGGTTCCACTCTGCACGCACGGCCTGGATGCCGCGGAAGGAGAAGCGCCTGAATCCCATGGCCGCCTTGATCTGTCCAAAGACAGGCTCGACGATCGCCTTCCGCCGAGCGTAGACAGCGCGCCCCTCAAGCGTGTCCAGCATCCATCTCATTCGTTCTCTCTCGGTCAGGTCATCTGTCGGTGGCCCTTGGCCCGACGGGGGACCCGCCTGCCCATGTTTGACTCGCTTCGTGGAAATGTAGACATCGGTTCCTGCAGCCTCGGCTCGGGCGGGCGCCTCTCTGTTCCAATATCCGGCGTCTGCGCTCAGCTTCTCGGGTGACCGGCCGCAGTTCTCGATGGTCTGCTTCAACATCGGCATCAGGTTGCCGTTGTCCGGCGGTTGGTTGGTCACGTCCGCGGCGACGATCACCTGATGTGCATCGTCCACTACGACCTGCCCGTTGAAGCCCTGGATGAAGCCATCGCGGCCCTTCATGATGTGGCTTTCCGGGTCCGTGAAGTTGCGCTGACACTTGTCCGTCGGAGTCCCGTCCGGCGTCGTCTCAAAGGTCCGCTTCGGAAGCTCCGTGTCCGGGGTTTCCGGCGACTCCTCCGGCTCCGGAAAGAGCGCCGCCGCCTTTTTCCGGCGGGTCCTGGCGTTTCCCCTGAGGCTCTTTTCGACGACCTCTCGGTCCTCCTTGTCCGCCGATTTCTCCATCCCGTCGGCCTGCTCTCGCAGCTCCTTCGCTCGCTGCTCCCGTGCCTCCCGCTCAAGGGACTCCCGAGCTTCCTTCAGGCGCTTGAGGCGACCCTCACGGGTCTTCATCTCCTCCGGCCACTCGAAGGCATCTCGCCCCTCCCCGTACAGCTCGTCCTCGGCCTCGTCGACCGCGTCCGCACGACGCAGCATCTCCTCGATCTCCTTACCGAGACGCCACGTCCTCCAGCGTCGCCTTGGCGATCCGGCGGGAGGAGTAGACGCCGGTGCAATACGCATACAGCAGCAGGCTGACCATCATCGACGACATCGAGGATGAAGTAGACAAGATGATCATCCGGCAGCCAGTCCGTCATCGACAGCGGCAGAAGGTACCGGGTCTTCGGATTCCATGGGCGGTATGTCTTCATGCTTGTAGTAGATCACAGCAGCGATGCGCTGTCGATCCGGTACTTGGCGGCTACAGATGAAGAGTCGGGCCTGAAGGCCCTCCCACAAAGAATCGGGCCGTGGACGGCCCTCCCACAAAGAATCGGGCCGTGGACGGCCCTCCCACAAAGAATCGGGCCGTGGACGGCCCTCCCACAAAGAATCGGGCCGTGGACGCGGGCTCCGCCCAGTCCCACAAGGAGACCCCAGGTCGCTGACTCCCGGCTGGAATCGTGCGATGCGAAGTACGGTGGGGCCGGGTCTTTCTATGCCCTACGGCCTCCTAGTTGATGAGGCCGTTGAGTTCGAAGCCGGTCTTGGTCTCCACGGCGCCGTCGTCCACGTCGATGAAGGTGATGCGCCCGTTGGTGTGCTCCTGGGCAATCGCGACCTTGCGGGAGGAGGGGACGAAGAGGAGGGAGTTGGGCTCGCTGTAGAGGTTCACCGCCTCCACGAGGAAGGTGTTCAGGTCCACCACGTCCACCGCGTGGGTCACCCCGGCGGGGTCCGGCAGGAGGAGGTAGGCCTGGTGATCCGCGCCGTCCTCCCCCTGGACGAAGAGGAAGAGGCTCCAGCGGTGGTCCGTGGTGACGAGCTTGCGGTAGCCGCTGTCCAGATCCAGGAGGGTGTAGCCCTCCGAGGCGTCCACGATGCCTCCCACCCCGGAGCCCGCGCCGGCCACGGCCTCGTGGAGGAGCACCGCGTTCTTGCCTGCGCCGGAGATGGCCACGCCCTTGACGACCTTCTGCACCGGGTAGGTGATCCACGGGAACCCCGCGGCCTCCAGGTCCATGACCGCCACGCTCTTCATCTCGTCCGCGGTGGAGTAGAGCACCGCCCGGTCCCCGGCTGCGCTCACCGCGGCCGCGCCGGCGTAGCTCCCCGTGAGATCCACCTCGACCACCGAGTCCTCGTCTCCGTCCGCGACCCGCTTGAAGTTCACCACCGCGGCCACGTTCTGCTCCCGCATGATCACCAGGCAGCGGTTCTTCCCGGGGATCAGGTCGAGGTCCGTGGGGAGGCCGTTCAGCTCCACCAGGGTCATCACCTCGTCCTCCATGTCCACGACCCGCAGGTCCGCCTTGTGGATGTCGCGGACCACCGCGTACAGGCCGTCCCGGGTCACGAAGACCTCGCGGTCCTCGGGCTTCTCCAGGGCGTCCACCGTCACCGGGATGGGGTGCGCGATGGTCCCGTCCGTGAGGCCCGAGAGCGCGACGATGGAGATCCCGTCATCGGTGACCACGTACGCGTGGGTGCCGTCCTCGTGGAAGTGGATCGCGGTGGGGTGGAAGCCCACGCTCACCTGCCGCACCTTGGTCGTGTGCTGCGCGGGGTTGAAGAGGAGGACCTGGATCGTCTGGAAGTCCCCCACGGGATCCCCCGGGGCTGCGATCTCCGAGCGGTAGTAGACCACCACCGCGTTCCCCGTGGGGGACACCGCCATCGCGTTCACCGCGGGCAGGGACGGGAGGGTCTCCACGTCGTCGTCCTCGGGGGTCGAGCGGATCACGGACAGATCCTCGGTGCCGGAGTTGATCACCACCGCGACGTCCCCCACGGGGAGCGCCGCGACCCTGGTGGGCAGGCCGCCCACGGGGATCATCCGGATCTCGAGGCTCTCCGCGTCCACCCGGATCACCGAGTCCCGGGCCTCCGCGGGGATGTAGACGTAGTTCTCCGACGCAGCGGGGGCCTGGCCGGTGAAGTCCAGCTCCTCCTCGGCCTCCGGGACGTCCCAGCCGGGACTGAGGGCGTCGCTCTCCGAGGCACCGGGCCCCCAACCCGCGTCGTAGTCGGCCCAGTCGCCGCCGCCGCCGGCCCCGGCATCGCCCCAACTGCCCGCGCCGCAAGCCAGGGTCATGGGGAACAGCGCGGCCAGGGCCAGGGTGACGATCCCCCGGAGGGTCGAACTCTGCATGTTCATCCTCTTCATGGCTCCCTCCTAGAAGTGCAGGACCAGGTCGACGGTGTAGTACACCCCCGACGCGTCCAGGGTGCCCAGGTTCACGCTCCCCTGGGGGAGCTGCTTCTCGTGGTCGCTGTTGCCCTTGGGGACATCCTGCTTAAGCGCGTCGAAGGCCACGGGCAGCCGATAGGCATAGCCCGCCTCCACCGCGAGGCCCAGGGTGAAGCCGCCGCCGCTGACGTCGGCGCCCCGCCCCCGGAAGATCCGCCGCGGCAGGAGGAACTCCGCGCCGATCCCGGCGCTGCCCCGCAGGCCGTACCCCTGCTGCCGCAGGCGGTCCCCGCTCCACGCGACCTGCTTGATCGAGGCGTGCGCGAAGCTGGGCCCGATCGCGACCCGGGCGTAGGGCTCGAACCACTCGAAGGCCCGGTACCGATACCGCAGGGTCACGGGGATCTCGTGGGTGTCGAGGCGGGTGTCGAAGCTCCCGTCGAAGACGTCCGCCTCCTGGGTGCCGCCCGCGTAGCCGATGCCCACGAGGAGGCCATGGCCCACGTCCCACTCGAAGCCGACGTGGCTCAGGAGCATCCACTCGTTGTCGGAGAAGGGGCCCAGGCTGTCGCTGTGGACCCAGGTCGGCGTGACGCCGCAGTAGATGCGGCCGTCGTGGAAGGACTTCGCGGCCCCGGCGTCCTCCGCCCGCAGGGTCGACGGGGAGGCGACCAGCGCGACGAGGGCCAGGAGACCGAGGATCAACTTGCTTGTCGTGTTCATCTCTCCCTCCCTCAGTCCATCAGCTCGTCGAAGAGGAACATCGGGTAGTCCGTGAGGTCCGACCGGTCCTTGAAGTCCAGGGGCACCCGCACCAGGCGCTGCTCCCCGGCCAGCCAGATCAGGACCATGGACTCGTCGGGCAGGGGGATGAGGGACGCGGCCTGGCCCGTGGAGCCATCCAGCTCCACCGCACGGGCGTGGAGGGTGACCGTGTCCATGGCCACCAGGTAGCGCGCTCCGTCCCGGATGGTCAGGACCAGCAGGAGGTCGTCGTCTTCGAGGAAGAGGCGGGTCTCCATGCTCCCCGTCCCGAGGATCGACGTGAGCTTGTCGTTGGCGGGCTCCGCGACGGAGATCGCGGAGTCGCCGCTGGTGTGGAAGAGCAGGAACTGCCCCTGCCCCGGGAGCTCGATCACGTCGGCGACGGGCGCCGGCGCGCTGGTGAGGTGCAGGGCCTTGCTCATCTTCAGGGCGATGTGCTCCAGCTCCACCAGGTAGAACTGGGAGTAGCTGCCCGACGAGATCAGCGCGAAGACCTCGATCTTCGTGCTGTCCAGGGACTGCATCTCGAAGACCTTCAGGCGATTGGGGTTGATTGCGAGCTGGAGCACCAGGGTCTCCGAGGACTCGGGATCCGTGATCACCAGGCGGTTGGAGCCGCAGATCGTGGCGATCCGCAGGGTCCCGTCGTCCAGACGGTAGATCGAGAAGTCGAGGGGGGCCGGCGCCGTGGGGAAGAGGTTGATGGCCACCGCCCCGGCGCCGGACTCCTGGAGCTGGTCCGATGCGATGGTGATCTCGTAGAGATCGTTGGAGGAGGTGCTGATGAAGTACGCGCGCACCCGATCCTCGTCGCCCTCTGCGAACCGCAGGAGCCCGGGGTAGATCTCTGCGTCGCTGTCACCGGGGCGCAGGGGCACGCTCACGTCGGAGATCCCGTCGTCCCGAAGGTCCAGGATGGACACGTAGGACCGCCACGTCACCAGCGCGGGCTGCCGGATCTCGCCGGCGGCGCTCTCGGCCGGTGCGATGTACACCCCCAGGGGCGCGTCACCGTACGACTTCAGGGAGATGAGGCGGGGGTTCGAGGGACCCTCGTCCTCCTGGAGGTCCACGACGGCCACCTGGCCCGCGTTGACGAAGAAGTCCTCGGTGGTGGTCGCCAGGGTGACCCACGCCACGACGAAGCGCTCCTCGGGGGAGACCCGGAAGCCGCCGAACGCGGTCCCGAGGTCGTAGGACCGCACGGCCTTGCCGTCGGGATCCACGAGATCCAGGGTCTTGTCCTTCTTGGACCACAGGAGGATCCGGTCGTCCCCCATGACCTTGATCACCTGGGGCGCCTCCGCCACGGGGTACCGATCGAGGACCAGCTCCCGCTTCCGGTCCGCCCGCACGACGATCAGCTCCTCCAGGGAGTTGCTCAGGAAGGCCCCCCCGTCGGAGAGGACCACCGGCCCGGTGATCCCGAGGTCACGGTCCCAGAACGCCTCCCGCTCACCGCAGGCTCCGGCGGCGAGGACCAGGACCAGGACCATGCCCAGCGCGCTGCCCATCTTCGTCATTGCGTCCATCGACTCCTCCATCCTTGTCCCGTTTTCCATGTCCGTGGGGCTCCCCTCTTACAATTCCCGTACCATCCCCAGAAAGACAGTACCATTCACCAGTAATTTCAAGGCATTCGTGGCCGTGACCGTGACCATGACCGTGACCATCTCCGACCCCGATCCCTGATCAACTCGTCACACCTCTGCACGTGTGTGGTTTTTCTCTACACCCCCGCCAGGCGCCCGGACGTCAGCTTGTGCTCCTGCATGTACTTCACCAGGCGCGCCGCGTACTCGGGGAACGCGGCGCAGGCGATCCCGTGCGGGGTCAGGATCCGGGTGGTGTTCCTCGCGTTGAACAGCACCAGGCGCTGGAAGATATCCACCAGCAGCGCAGGAGAACGCCAGCTGGACTTGAGGCCCGGCATCCGGGCGAGGGCAGCCGCGAGGCTCGGCGGGAGCACACCCCGGGGCGGCTTGCGGTGGGCCAGCTCGGCCACCATCTCGAAGACCTTCCGCGCGGACACCGGGTTGGGATCGGTGAGATGGAAGGTCAGGCCCGCCGCGTCGGGGTCCGCGGCGATGACCGGCAGCACCTCCACCAGGAAGTCGATCGGGATCAGGTTCAGGGGGTGTCGGCCGTGGCCCGGCAGGGGCAGCTGCACGTTCATGGGCAGGTTGACCAAGACGTACATGAAGAAGTGCGGTCCCTCGAGGGTGTCGATCTCACCGGTGCGGGAGTCCCCCACGATGAGGGACGGGCGGGCGATGGTGATCGGGATGTCCTCCCCGGCGCGGAGCACGAGCTTCTCCGCGAGGAACTTGCTCTCCTCGTACTTCGTGCGGAAGGTCTGCCCCTCGTCCAGCTCGTCCTCCATGATGACCCCCTCCCGGGTCCCGGCGACGAACGCGGTGGACATGTGGACGAGGCGCTCGAGGCGCTTGCACCGCCGGGCGAAGGCCAGGGCGTTCCGGGTGCCCTCCAGGTTGACGAGCATCATCCCCCGCTCGCTCACCCCCAGATGATAGACCCCCGCGAGGTGGAAGATGGTCCGGACCTTGTCCATCACCACCCGCGCCTCGGCACCGGAGAGGCCCAGGTCCATGTTCACCACGTCCCCGGCGTAGAGGTGGAGCAGGTCCGGGGACAGCCCCTCGAAGTCGGCCCGGGCGCGGTCCTCGAAGTCGTCCTTGACGAGGACATGGGTCTCGACCCCCGCCGCGACGAGGTTGCGGACCAGCCGCCCCACGACGAGGCTCGGGTATCCGGTGATGAAGACGGGGCTCGCGAGGGTGCTCGGGACGCTCATGTTCATCCTTCGGTGCAGAGGGTGTCCTTCCGGAGCGAGGATAGCAGGGTTCCGACGCGGGTAGCGAGGACTTCAAGGGACCCGTCGTTGACCACCAGATGATCCGCCATCGCCTCCTTCTCGGCCAGGGGGAGCTGCGCCTGGATCCGGCGCAGCGCGGTCTCCTCGTCCACTCCGTCCCTGGTCTTGACCCGTGCCAGCTGCACGGACTGCGGGCAGGTGACCACCACGAGCCGGTCGAAGGCGTCCCTCCACCCCGCCTCGACGATGAGCGCGGCCTCCACGACGACCATCTCCGCTCCCGCTGCGTCGTGCTCGGCGATCCTGCGCATGCACTCCACGCGGATCAGCGGGTGGAGGAGCCCCTCGAGGAAACGTCGCTCCGCGGGGTTCCTGAACACCACCCCCGCGAGCGCGGCGCGATCCGGTCGCCCATCGCCGCCGAGGATCCCGTCGCCGTAGCGGGCGGCGAGGGCCGCACACACCGTGGGATCCGCTGCCAGGACCGCGTGCCCCACGTCGTCGGCGCGGATCACCGGGATCCCGGCCGCGGCCAGGAGATCGCCCACGGCGCTCTTCCCCGTGGCGATCCCGCCGGTGAGCCCCACCCGGAGGGCCCGCCGGGGTGGTGCGGCGCCGCTCATCCGGCCAGGAGCCGATCCAGGAGGGACGCCACCGTGGGCTCGCCGGGCCGCTCCTGGAGGCGATAGGTGACCCGGTGCGCAGGCTTGTCGAAGTGGACGAAGCGCCGCAGGTCCACGGGGGTGCCGACGATCACGTGGTCGCAGTCAACCCCCTGGATGCTCTGCCGCAGCTCCTCCAGCTGCTCGGCGTAGTAGCCCAGGGCCGGCAGGATCCGCTCCATGTGGGGGTAGCGCGCGTAGGCCTCCTTGATGGAGCCCACCGCCGCCGGTCGTGGGTCCACGATCTCAGCGACCCCCGCCTGGCGGGCCGCGACGGTCCCGGCACCCCAGGCCATCCCGCCGTGGGTCACGGTGGGCCCGTCCTCCACCACCAGGACCCGGGTCCCGGCGAGGAGGGCGCTGTCTTCCAGGGTCACCACGGAGTCGGCGCGTATCTGCGTCGCACGGGGATTCACCCGGGTGATCCGCGCCGCCAGTGCGTCCACCACCTCCTCGGCCGCTGAGTCCACCTTGTTGATCACCACCACACCGGCCCGGCGCAGGTTGGCCTCCCCGGGGTGATAGGACAGCTCGTGGCCCGGGCGCAGGGGGTCCACCACGACGATGTCCAGATCCGGCCGATAGAAGGGGGTGTCGTTGTTCCCGCCGTCCCAGAGGATCACGTCCGCCTCGGCCTCCGCGGCAGCGAGGATCCCTGCGTAGTCCACCCCCGCGAAGACCACGAGCCCCTGCTCGATGTAGTGCTCGTATTCCTCGCGCTCCTCGATGGTGCAGTGGTGGGTGTCCAGATCCTCGAGGGCTGCGAAGCGCTGCACGGCCTGCTTCGCCAGGTCCCCGTAGGGCATGGGATGACGAACCGCCGCGACCCTGAGGCCCCGCTCCCGGAGGAGATGGGCGATGCGCCGCGAGGTCTGGCTCTTCCCGCACCCGGTCCGGGTCGCGGTCACCGCGATCACCGGCTTGGACGAGGCGATCATGGTGCGGTGATCTCCCAGGAGTCGGAAATCCGCGCCGCAGGCCAGTGCGCGGCTCGCCAGATGCATGACGGTCTCGTGGGACACGTCGCTGTAGGAGAAGATCACCTGGGTGACGGCGTGGTCGCGGATCAGGTCCTCGAGCCTGTCCTCGGGCTCGATGGGGATCCCGTCGGGATACAGGGGGCCAGCGAGCCCCGCCGGATAGGTCCGCCCCTCGATGTTGGGGATCTGAGTCGCCGTGAAGCACACGACCCTGTAGTCCCCGGCGTCACGAAACACGGTGTTGAAGTTATGAAAATCCCTTCCGGCTGCGCCGAGGATGATCACGTTGTCCATGGGGACGGTCCTCCGATCATTGGGGCCCAGATTGCCACTCGGCGCGGGGCTTGCTCACGCCCGAACGCTGCCCTAGAATAGCACCTGCTCTGCGCTCTTCAAGGACAGCGGGAAGGGGCATGCTCGATCTGGACATCGTCAACGGAAAGCTCCTGGTCGGCTCTCGTCCCCAGGACGCCGCCGACGTCGATCAGCTGAAGAGGCTGGGCGTCAGCGCGGTGCTGAGCCTCCAGTCCGACTCGGACCTCAAACGCACCGGGCTGAGCTGGGCCGCGATGTGGAGGCTGCTGGTGGAGCGCGGCCTCGAGGTCCATCGCTTCTCGATCACCGACTTCAACCCCCAGGACCTCATCCAGAAGCTCGAGGAGGCGGTGGACATGCTCGAGGACCTCGCGGCCCGGCACGAGCGCGTCTACGTCCACTGCACCGCCGGGGTGAACCGGTCGCCCATGGTCTGCATCGCCTGGCTCTTCATGCGCCAGGGGCGCTCGGTGGACGAGGCCAGGGAGGAGGTCCTCCGCCGCCGCACCGTCGCCCAGCCCTACCCCCAGGTGATCCGCTGGCTCAAGCGCCTGGAGCGTCAACAAGGGTAGGTCCGACGACCTCCGCCGCCATGTAGCTCGAGCGCACGAGGGGTCCTGAGGCCACGGAGGTGAACCCCATCTCCCGGCAGCGCGCTCCCCAGGCGTCGAAGGCCTCGGGGGTCACATACTCCCGCACGGGGAGGTGGTCCCTGGAGGGCGCCAGGTACTGCCCGAGGGCCACGTGCCGGACCCCGACTCTGCGCAGATCTGCCAGGGTCTCGGACACCTCTGCCCCGGCCTCACCGAGGCCCAGGAGCAGCGCGGACTTGGTCTCGACGCCCCGCCGCGCCAGCTGCGCCAGGACCCGCAGGGAGCGATCGTAGTCCGTCCGGGGATCCCGGGTCTCCGCCGACAGGCGGCGGACGGTCTCCAGGTTGTGTCCCACCACGTCGGGTCCTGCCCCGGCGACCACCTCCAACGCGTCGGTGTCGCCTCCGAGATCGGGAATCAGCAGCTCGATCCGGGTCTGGGGCGCCGCGTCCCGGCAGGCCCGGACCACCGCGGCGAAGTGCGCGGCCCCGCCGTCAGGAAGATCATCCCGGGTCACGGAGGTGATCACCGCGTAGCGCAGGTCCAGCCGCTGGATCGCAGCAGCCACCCGCGACGGCTCGCCGGGGTCCGGCGGTGGGGGCTCTGTCTGCGTCCCCACGGCGCAGAATCGGCAGGCCCGAGTGCACCGGTCGCCCAGGATCATGATCGTCGCGGTGCCCGCGGCCCAGCATCCCGCAGCGTTGGGGCACCGCGCCTCCCGACAGACCGTGTGGAGTCGGAGCCCGCGCAGGACCTTCGCTGTCTCCACGTAGGGCCCTCCCGTGGGGATCTTGACCTTGAGCCAGGGGGGTTTCCGCAGGGGGGGAGCGTCTGTCATGGGGTGGAGACGGTGAACGGCTCGGAGGTGAGCTGGTACTCCTTCAAGACTCCTCCGCCATCGGACCAGGTCCCGTCCACCACGAAGCGGCAGGTGCCGTCGAGGGTCCCACCGGGGGTGGGCACGTTCCGGGCGGTGGCGAAGTCCGCGGTCCAGATCCAGTCCCTGGGGATGGAGATCCCGCCCACGGCCTTCCAGGGGGGGTCCATGTCCATGTGGATGACGATGCGGTACCAGCTCGAGTCCACCACGCGACCATTGGTGGGCAGGGTCAGATCCTGCCATTGACCGTCCACCTGCGTCTCGATGTGCACCACCGGGTTGCGTGGCCAGGGGTCGCCCCCGAGCCACTGGAAGTGAATCATCTCCCCGGCGGTGACCTCCGCGGGGGGCTGCTGGAGGGCGGCCGGCGCGCCGTTCGCGTTGGCCATGGGCAGGTAGAGCTGGAGGGGCTGCTTCTCGTACAACGTGAGCTCCTTCGGCACGAAGCTCAGCTCGAACGCCGGATCCACGAGCTTCTGCGCGATCTCCAGGGAGAGGCCAGCGAGGTAGTCCCCCTCCTTGGGCCCCCAGAAGACCATGGAGGGCTCGTAGCCGCCGGCCATGAAGTCGTACTCGTGCAGGATGTAGCCCAAGTGATCCTGGGAGTAGCCCCAGATCGCCACGTCCTCGATCCCAGTGGCGGCAGCGACGTCCGCGGCCAGCTCCACCGAGAGATCAGCCAGGGGCTCCCCGGGCAGGGTCACGATGAGAAGATCGCCGAACCGGGCAGCGCTGAGCGCGGTGTGGGTGAACAGGGTGCCCGGGAGGAGCGGGAGGCACGCAAGCATGTTGGGATCGTTGCCGGCCTCGCCCCAGCAGGGGACGTCGTTCTGGTTTCCGCAGAGGCCACCGCCGTTGGGGTAGTCGAACTCCCCCGGGGCGTAGCCGATGGCCTCGGTGTCCAGGGGCACCGCGTAGGTGACGCTGTCGATGATCGCGTCCTCGGAGGTCTCGATCCCGTCCCAGATCCCGCTGAAGGCCTCCCAGGCCGTGTAGCCGATCGCCTCCATGCGTGTGTGGTTGCCGGGGATCGCGTCGCAGGTCACCGGAGGGGGCTCCACCGTCGGGTTGCCCGGACCCGCGTCCCCGCCCCAGGAGTTCACGAAGAGCACCGGGATCGGGACGGGCAGGTTCTCCTCGATCTTCTGGGAGATCGCGCCCGGCGCGTCGCCGGAGAGGACCGCGTCGGACCAGCCGAAGACCGTCCCGTGGATTGCGAAGTTCACCACCGCGGCCTTGGGGGTCCCGTCCTCACGATCCAGGCGGAGCACCCACATGCGGTGATCCATGAACTCGGGGTTCTCGCAGCGCCGATCCGAGTGGCAGGTCTCACACTCGGTGAGGCCGTGGCCGATGGCGCCGTACTCGAGATCGGCGCGAGCCTCGAGGAGGCACTCGACGATCCGGTCGGTGAAGAGGTTGTAGAAATGCTGCCAGTAGAGATCCGCCGCGACCTCCCACATGTAGTTGGGGCTGAGGCGTCCGGGGCCGAGGTGGGTGTGGGTCCCGTTGAGCAGGACCTTGCCGCGCATGTCGAGGCCCAGGGCCTCCTCCAGCCGGTCCTCGGTGATCTTGACGATGTCCTGGGTGACGCCGATGACGTCGAAGCTGGCCATGGCCAGGCGATGGTCGCCCTTCTCGACCCAGATCGCCTTGCATGCGATGTCGGTATGCTCATGGTCCGTCGCGATGAAGAGACCCACCAGGGGGCTCTTCTTGTGCTCGGGCTTCCCGCTCTGACCATAGCCCGCGGTGCTGATCCCGATGGGCGTGTTCATGGAGAGCACCGCTGCCCCGACCCGGAGGCGCTCGTCGATGACCACATCCAAGGGAGGCGGGGTGTCCTCGGGGGCCACCGTGTCCTCCGCGGACCCGGTATCGGGGATCAGGTCGGGGGCAGCGAGGTCCGCGCCCCCCCCGGTGTCCGGATCGCCGCCGCCGTCGGCTCCTCCCCCGCCGCCACACGCCGGGGCGAAGACCAGGAACAGGAGTGCTGCACAAAGGGTCAAGCTGCGCGTCATCGGTCTTCCTCCAGAGGTCACTGCGCCCACACGCCCACCTGGGCCTGGGTGCTCACGGCGCCCGCGGGATCCGTCACCCGGAGCCCCAGCAGGTACTGTCCCGCAAGGTCGGGGAAAAACTGGCAAGGGGTGGAGGAGCAATCAAGCGCCGCGCCGACGCCGGGCTGGCTGCCCGGCGGTGCGGCGTTGACCACCCACTCCCAGGTGAGGGCCTCGCCCTCGGGATCCACGGATGCGTCCCCGTCCAGGGACAGAGCCTGTCCGACGGCCGCGTCCACTCCGAGGCCGGCGACCCCGTCGAGGAGCGCCAGGGGAGCGCCGTTGGAGTAGCAGAGTCCCGCCGCCTGGGCGCAGGCCTCGCCGGCGGGGCAATCCCCGGGGTCTCCGCAGGGCTTCCCGCACTTCCCCGTCGCTGGGTTGCACTGCTCCCCCACCTGGGTGCAAGGAGCCAGGCAGAGATCCGGGACGCACATCCCGTCCACGCAGGCCTGGTTGTACACGTCGCAGCCGCCCTCGGCGTTGCAGGGCTCAGCCTCCTGGCATTGGAGCTGGGTCGGATGGCAGAAATGCCCCACCGGGCATTGATCCGTCGCGGTGCACGCGGGCGCACCACAGGCGCCCCCCGCGCAGACCTGCAGGGGGTGCTCGCACTCGTAGGTCGAGACGCAGACCGTCGGCTGGCAACGCCGGGTGGCTGGCTCGCACTCCTCGCCCGCACCGCAGTCTCCGCTCCAGGTACACTCGGGGAGCGCACACCAGCCCGTGTCCTCCCGGCAAACCAACGGATACGCACAGGCGCCGTGGGAACCACAGGATGCGTCCGCGGAGACGGGCTGCGGAACGCAGGCCCGGACACCCTCCCGGAGGGCCACGCAGAGGAGCCCGAAGGCCTGGCAGTCCGCGGTGACGTCGCAGGTCAGGGTGCAGCCGCTCATGCCCGCGACCCGAAAGCACAGCCCGGACACGCACTGGCCGTCCGCGCTGCACTCCTCGCCCAGCTCGAGGCTCCCCGGATCCGCGTCGATCCCCGGGGGCACGTCGGGGGGAAGCCGCGGGGTGTCCGCGCCGGGCCCGGTCGTGTCGTCGAGAGGCCCGACGCCGTCCTGCCCCGGCAACGTGTCGTATCCCGGGATCAACGTGTCCGCGCCGGGTCCGGTGGTGTCCTCGGCGCCGCTGCCGGACGATCCGCCGCCACAGGCCACGGACGACGCGGCCAGCAAGAGCAACAGCAAACGCAGCCTCATCACGTCGTCTCTCCTAGAAGAAGAACGGCAGGCAGCTGCCCATGTCGCCGCTGTCGACCATGTACGTGGCGCCGAGAGGGGTCACCACGGCGGAGGGCCAGCTCACGGTGCAGACGTCCCAGTTGCGGTTGGTCTGGTCGAGGTTCTGGGGGCCGAACTCCGCGAGGAGCTGTCCATAGGAGTAGACCCGGACCGTCGCGTCCGTGGGGCCGCCACCGAAGCCGCCGCTGTAGCTGTCGTTGTAGTAATGAAGCAGGACCTTGTAGACCCCGGGCTGGGGCTCGCTGATGTTGGTGTTCTCCGGGCCGTAGCCGTCGATGTCGTCGTAGTCCAGGAAGGGATCGTCCATGACGTCCCCCTGGACCCCCCAGTCCGGGCTCGGGTTGGAGAAGTAGCAGTCGGTGCAGTCGAAGAAGCTGCCTCCGGGCTGCAGGAGGTGCAGGTCCACGTCGCAGGAGTCCTGATCCCACTCCAGCTCGATGTGGAGGCCGATCTCCTCCATGGGCGGCGGCACGCCGACCCCCGAGACGGTGAGCTTGGCCTGGCCCTGGGCCGGGTCGTTGTTGTGGAAGAGGAAGTAGCCGCTGTCGATCCCCGCAAGGCCCGGGCTGTAGCTCATCTCCCAGCCCATGGCCTGGTTGGCCCCGAGCATGGAGGGCGTCGGGAACGCAGGCACCATCTGGAACTCGTCGGTGAGGGGCATGCCGAAGAACGTGGATCGGGTCACGTTCGAGATCTGCAGCACCGTGGACGTGGAGCAGTTGATGATCTGGAAGGGCAGGACCTTGGTGTCCCCCCGGACCACCTGGCCGAAGTTCAGGGTCGAGGGCTGAAGCTGGATGCAGGGCAGATCCCCGGTCTTGGCCTGGCTCGTGAAGTGGACGACCACCTCGGGGCTGTCCGGGTCGTTGCTGTGGATCACGAGATCCGCGGGCCCGTGGGGGGCCTTCTCCTGGAAGACCACCGACACTGCGGTGTGCTCGTAGGGATGAACCGTTGCGGGCAGCGGGGGCAGGCCCATGAAGGTGAACTCAGGCGACGAGCCGTCGGCCCACGTGATGGAGTCGATCTTCAGGGAGCCGATGCCCTGGTTGTAGATGAGCACCGCGGTGGTCGAGGGGTTCGCCACCCCGGGCACGAAGGTGAACATGTGCTCCATGGGGTCCACCAGGATATCCGCCGCGGGGACCCCCGGCGGGCCGTCGGGGTCCGGCGGCGTGTCGACCCCCGGAACGGCGTCCACGCCCGGGGTGGAATCCACCCCCGGGGGGACATCCTCGAGACCGACGTCCTCCGGGAAGGCGTCCGCGCCGGCAAAGAACTTGCACTCCCCCTGGAAGCAGTAGCCCCCGGGACAGTCCTTGTTCCCGCTGCATTCGGTGGCGACCGCGTCGACGCCGCCGCCACCCGTCCCCGTTCCACCGCACGCACTGAGCACAAGGAGCGCAAGGATGATCAGGATTCGCTTCATCTCGTCCCCCACAACCCACCAGAACCGTTGCAGGGTACCATTCCAGAGGAATGAATCGCAACTCCCGCTGCTCGATCAGAGCCGGGGAGCCTGCGACCCGGAATCTCCTTTCTAACGGATCAACATGCAGTCGCCGTACGAATAGAACCGATACCGCTCCCGCACCGCCTCCTCGTACGCGCCGAGGAGGCGCTCGCGCCCGCAGAGCGCTGCCACCAGCATGATGAGGGTCGATCCGGGCAGGTGGAAGTTTGTCAGGAGCTGATCAACGACCCGGAGCGGGGACCCCGGGTAGATGAAGATGTCCGTCTCTCCCTCCCCCGCCGCGAGCCGGCCGTCCGGGCCTGCCGCGGCCTCCAGGGTCCGCACCACGGTGGTGCCCACCGCCAGGACCGGACGTCCGGCGCCTCGCGCAGCGTTCACCGCGGCCGCGGTGGCCGCAGGCAGCTGCCAGGTCTCTGTATGCATCCGGTGGTCCCGGATGTCGTCCGTGCGCACGGGCAGGAAGGTCCCGAGGCCCACGTGGAGGGTCAGGCGGGCGATCTCCACGCCCCGATCGCGCAGGGCGTCGAGGATCTCCGGGGTGAAGTGCAGGCCCGCGGTGGGCGCCGCCACCGCGCCCGCCCGGTCAGCGAAGACGGTCTGGTAGCGCTCCCGATCCGCGTCCTTCGTCCGCTCCCGCCGGATGTAGGGCGGCAGGGGCATGTCCCCCAGGGTCTCGAACACCTCGAGCCAGGTCGCCTCTCCCTCCCCCTGTGGGAGGGCCTTCAGGCCCGACTCCCCCTGCAGCCGCAGCCGATACCGCCCCTCCCCCAGGGCCTCCACCACCTCCGCCCCGACGGCGCGCTCACCGTCTCCCAGCCGGATCCCCTGCCCGATCCGCGGCACCTTCGACGAGCGCACCATGGCGACGGTCTCGGCCCCGGTCCACGGCCCGAGGCCGAAGACCTCCACCCGGCCCCCCGTGTCCTTGTGTCCGAAGATCCGGGCCGGGATCACCCGGGTGTCGTTGAGGACCAGCACCTCGTCGCCGCAAAGGAGGTCGGGGAGCTCGGCGAAGCGCCGATGATCCGCAGGACCGCCGCCCCGAGGTACGACCATCATCCGGCTGCCGTCCCGCAGCGCCGCGGGCTCCTGCGCTACCAGCTCCTCGGGGAGATGGTACTCGTAAGAGGAGCGCAGGAAGACCGTGTCTGGGGTCGTTTGCGTCATGGCCGACGTTGTAGACAGCGGGTGCGTGGTTGTCAACGATCCCAATCGAGGAGGCTTCATGGTAGGGTGCAATCCGCCCCCTGCTCTTGGAGGAGCCCATGCGTCCGCACGTCCTGTTGCTCATGCTCGTGCTGTCCTGGTCCTGCGCCGGCCCCGGCGGCTCCGGAACCGACTCAGGGCCGGACGCGAAGATCGACGCAGCCCCCACTGAGGACGTACCGTCAGAAGACGCTCCGGCGGACGCGTCTCCTGACGTGCCATCGCCCGCCGACGCCCTGGACGCCGTCGCCCCGCCGGACCTCCTCGACGCGGTCGACGCCGCGGACCCCGAGGACGCGGTCGATGCAATCGACGTCCCGGACCTCGTCCCCGATGTCCTTCCGGACGTCCCGCCGCCGCCCCCGGAGGACTGGTGGCCGCTCGGTGAGGTGACCGGCACCTGTGCGGGGGGCTTCAGCGCCCTGGCGGAGAGCCCCTCCGGGGCCCTGCAGATCCTGGTGCTCACGGGCTCCCACTGGGACATGGGGTACCAGCACGGCTGCCTCGGAGGGCCCGGCCTCGCAGCGTTCTGGCAGCAGTTCCTCGCCTACTTCCTCGAGGAGATCGAGGGGCCCGCCGCGGAGATCGGCATCCCGCCCGACGCCCTCGAGCTCATGCTCATGAACCTGATGATCAACCTCTGGGATCACGTCGCGCCCTTCGTCCCCCCGGCCTATGTGGAGGAGATCCAGGGCTTCGCAGCAGGCGCCGAGGACGCCGGGGTCGTCATCCAGGGCTGGGACATCGAGATGGCCGTCAAGGGCCTGATCCTCCTGGCCAACGTCTCGGATCTGAACTTCAGCGGTTCCATGGAGGAGGTGATCGCGAAGCTCTCCGAGGGCTACTCCCCTGCGCTCACGGGCTACTACGAAGACGAGGTCGCCGGCGCGCTCCTCCAGCTCCTCCGCCACGGCCCACGGCGCTCCCGGGTGAAGCCGACCTTCGCGACGAGCTGCAGCTTCTTCGGCGCCTGGGGAGACCGGACCCAGGACGGCCACTACCTGGGAAGCCGCATCCTCGACTGGTCCACGGACACGGGGATTCAGAACCTCAAGGGCCTCGTCTTCTACGTCCCCTCGAGCGGCCACGCGCATGTGGCCGTCGGCTACCTGGGCTTCGTGGGGGCCCTGGCGGGGATGAGCGAGCGGGGCGTCGTCCTCTCGGAGGTGGGTTCCGGGTCGGTGATGGAGCGCCTCAAGGGCCAGCCCTGGGTGCTCAAGTTCCGCGAGGTCATGGAGACCGCGGACGACTTGGATGAGGCCCTCGGCCTCGCGCTGGGCGTGGACCCCCAGGAGCCCTTGCGGCCCATGACCATCGGCTACAACTTCGCGATCGGCTACGGCGATCCCGACGGCGGCGGTGCGGGCGCCTGCGGCGCGGTCCTGGAGACCAACGGCCTGGCCGCTGCGGTCCAGCGGCACGGGCCGGACTGCGCGGTGCACGCCAGCGTCACCCGGTACGACCTCGCCGGGAACCCCGTGGAGCTGCTCACGGACCAGGATGCCCCGGCCCTGAGCAACCTCGAGGCCGACGCGGTGGAGGTGGACGCGCTGGGCCAGCCCAGGCTCTTCCAGGTGGACCAGGCGGGCCAGCACGTCCTCGACGAGGACGGGTGGCCGATCCTGGATCCCGACGGCGCCCCCTACCCCGTAGGCAAGATCCTCCCCTGCGCCTTCTACCGCGGGGACGAGGCCCTCACCCACGGCATCCGCCGCTGGCAGACCGCGTCCAACGGGCCCCAGGAGACCTCAAGCCTCCTGGTCCAGAGCGGCAGCTACAGGCATCGCTACGCGCTCATGGCCAACGCAATCAAGGCCCTGGCCGGCGGCGTCGCCTACGTCCACGACGGCACGGAGACCATCCCCGACAATGGCGGCGTCCCGGTCCCCCTGGGCCTGGATCAGGGCGAGTGGATCGCCCGGGGCGCGGCCATGGGCAGCAACGTCATGGCCATCGTCTACGACGCCACCGCCCTCGAGCTTCGGGTGACCTGGGAGAAGGGCGAGGGCGACACCTGGGAGAAGGCCGTGGCCCATGACTTCCTGCACGTCCCCGTGGGCGACCTCATCGGCCTGGTGAAGGCGAACACCCCCCAGTAGCTTCGACGGGCTGCTCGGTACACCAATGTTCAGCCCGCGTCATCCTGAGCTGCCCATCCGGCTCCGCCGGATGAGGTGGTGTTCAGAAACAATTGCCCGGCGAATCTCTGGGTTTTGAGCTTGTGTCGAATGAAACCGAGGTTGGTGTTTCTTGGAAGCGCAGTGGCACCGAGGGGCCAACACGCAAGGCCGAACTCCCCGCTCCGGTCGCGCGGCTTCGCCGGGCTCCCTTCTCTCCCCCCTCGGGGGGTCGTGGGGGGTCTTGATGTAACCGCCAACGTCTATTTCCAGGGGCCAACCTCCCCCCCGTCGCCTCTGGCGACGTCGCCCCCAATGGGGGCGATTTTACCGTGCATGCTGTGACGTTCGGGAGGGCTTCGGGC
>JBDRIT010000129.1:0-14956 GCA_043815665.1 Pseudomonadota bacterium | reverse complement strand
ACGACGACGACGACGACGACGACGACGTCCACGGCAACGTCCACGGCGCCACTGACTTGTGCTTCATCGAGCCCGAGCTTCGGGGCGATGTCGGTAGGTGGAGCGATGTTCGGGCAGCGCAGCAGTTCAAACTGACCCACTGCCCAGGCGGGTCCGCCGTCGGGCCAAGGGCCACCGACAGATGACCTGACGGAGAGAGAACGAATGAGATGGAAGCTGGACACGCTTGAGGGGCGCGCTGTCTACGCCCGACGGAAGGCGATCGTCGAGCCTGTTTTTGGCCAGATCAAGGCGGCCATGGGCTTCAGGCGCTTCTCCATCCGCGGCCTCCAGGCCGTGCGTGCGGAGTGGAACCTGGTCAGTGCTTGCCACAACCTGCTGAAGCTCTACCGTGCACAGCCGGGAATGTCGATATCCTGAGCTGAGTCGGAGTCCGCGGCGTGGCGTGAACGCCACGCCGCGGCCCGTGGACGGGCCTCCCACAGAAAGAATCGGCGACGGCGACGGCGACGGCGACGTCAACGCAGCCGGAGCCGGGTGGGGTCTCCAGAACAGACGCATCGGAGCTGCAGCATGGCAAGGCTTCTGGGGTTATCCCCTACAGCCTCCTAGCCAGGCCTGTGACTCAGGGTTCGGCGGCAGCAGCGGACCGCCGCTGACGGCCTCACCCTTCTGTCATGCGCCTGTCGCCTCTTCCGTCCCAAGTGACCCTTGCCGTCGGGCGCTCCCGGACGGTTGCCTCGGAGGAGGTTTCGTCGCAACATGGTGGGACTCGGGGGGGCACGGATGGCCATGAGACGATGGGTGATAATCGCAGGCGGCGGTCCTGCATGTGTCCTGGGGGTCGCGCTGATGGCCTGCGCCGGAGCCGGGGAGGGCGGGGGCTCGAAGGACGTCGTCGATGTCCAGGAGACAGACCGGGTCGACGCGCCGGAGACGAGCCTGGTCGACGTGCCGTGGACGGATGGGACCGAGCTTCGGTCCTCGGAGGTCCCGGACGTCCCCCCTGCGCCCCTGCAGGGCCTCGGGGGCCAGTGCGTCTCCCTGCGCGCAGGCGACGACTGGCTGGCCCGGACCGTGGAGGACGGCCTCGCGTTCGGGGAGGATCCAGCGGAGGCTGCGCGCTTCTACCTCCAGCCCGCGGACCTCGAGACCTACATCCTCTACGACGTCGACCGAGGCTACCTGGTGGACTCGGACGGCGCGCTCGTCCGCTCCACGGAGGTCTCGTCGGACGTCACCGAGGTCAATGACGATTGTATCTCCGAGGCAGAGTGGATCTTCGAGAACCACCCGGGCGACCCGTCCCGCTACCAGCTCCGCAACCGCCGCAGCGGTGCGTGGATCGTCCACGAGGGGATGGGCGCGTCCGCCGCGGCCGCCCTCGCGTTGGAGCCCGCAGCGGGCTGCACGCCCTACCCGGAGCTGTCGTTGGACGCCACGGGGACGGTGACGCAGACGACGTTCGAGGACGGCACCCTGTACGGGATCGCAGACATCCACGAGCACGTCATGACCAACCTGAGCTTCGGCGGCGGCATCTACCACGGCGCCCCCTTCCACCGCCTGGGTGTCCCCCACGCGCTCCCCGACTGCTCCGTGGTCCACGGCGAGGAGGGACGCTGGGACTTCTTTGGACATGTGTACGACCACCTCGGCATCGGCGGCGGCGACATTTTGGCGCTGGTGGAGGCCCTCCTGGTCGGGCAGCTGCCCGAGAAGAACCACGAGACAGCGGGCTGGCCCGACTTCACCGAGTGGCCCGACGCCCGACACCGCTCCACCCACCAGGTCATGTACTACCGCTGGATCGAACGGGCGTGGCTCGCTGGCCTGCGCCTGATGGTGCAGCACGCGACCTCGGACTACGTGATCTGCGGGCTCATGGTCGGCAGTGGCCTCCAGCCAAGCCGCTACGACTGCGAGGACATGACCTCCGTCGACCGGATCCTCGAAGAGACCTGGGCCATGCAGCGCTACATCGACGCGCTCCACGGCGGAGAGGGGAAGGGCTGGTTCCGGGTGGTCCAGACCCCCGCCGAGGCCCGGGAGGTGGTCGCCGCGGGCAAGCTGGCCGTTGTCCTGGGCATCGAGACCTCCAATCCCTTCCAGTGCTACCTGACCCCGCGGCCCGGGGGGCCGGCCTGCGACGCAACCTGGGTCGAGGGGCAGCTGGACGAGTACTACGAGAGGGGCCTCCGCGCGGTCTTCCCGGTGCACAAGTACGACAACCGCCTCTCCCCAGGGGACGGGAGCCGGGGCTTCCTCCAGCTCGGCAACTTCTTCGTGAGCGGGCACTGGCTCAACATGACGCAGGACTGCGTCACGGACGACATGCCCAAGGGCTGGGATCACGGCGACATCACCTTCGGCGGCCTGCTGGGCCCCCGGGAGGAGTACCTGTCCCAGCCCCCCAACGACACCAGCGGCTTCGTGGACGATCCCCTGGGCGTCGGGATGACCTACTTCGATGCGCTCACCGCACCCTCCATCGGCGGCGAGTGGTGCCAGAACGCCAGCATCACCCCCGTGGGCGAGGCCCTCCTGGACGGCCTCATGTCCCGGGGCATGATCATCGAGATCGATCACTTTCCGCAGTGGTCCTACCGGCGGGTGTACGAGATCCTCGAGGCCAACGACTACCCCGGAGCGGGAACCCACGGCAGGCACTGGAACGGCCGCCTCTTCGAGACCGGCGGCGTCTCGACCTTCCACCTCTCCCGCTGTCAGGATCCCGACACGCCCGGCTCCACCCTGAAGGGCCTCTCGGATCGGGTGGCGCTCATCGAGTCCAAGGGGGGCTACCCGGGCGTGAGCTTCGGCTTCGACTTCAATGGCTTCGCCGGGGCCCCGGGGCCGCGCTTCGCGGCGGGGGCCTGCGGGAAGCCGCAGCCCAACCCCATGACGTACCCCTTCCTCTCCTATGCCGGGGATGTAGAGTTCACCGCGCCGTCCGTCGGCAACCGGCCTATCGACTTCGACCAGTCGGGGATGCTGCACATCGGGCTCCTCCCCGAGCTGATCCAGGACGCCCGCACCGACGCACAGGACGACGCCGCGCTGGAGCCGCTGTTCCGCTCTGCAGAGGCCTACATCCGCATGTGGGAGATGGCCGAGCAGCGCGGCGCGGAGATCCGCGCTGCCCGGGGTCGTTGAGGGGCGACCCGCGAAGGAGAGCCGTAGGGAAGGAGGAGATTCTTTCCGAGTGAGTTCAGCTGCATGGCGCCGTCTCTCAGGGGAAATCCCGTGGGAATCCCGTGGGGGTGGGCCGCGTGGAGGGTGTCCCTGGGGGACCCGGATTCAGCGGGTGGCCGTTGCCGGATGGGGATGTCGACGGGGGTTGACCGGCCGAGCCGTGAACCGGAAGCCCCTCGGAGAGCGAGCGGCCCCCCTGGGAAGAGGTTGTGGTTGGAGGCGCGCTGGGGGTCAGGAATCGGGGCGTGGACCGCGGAAGGAGCGAATCAGTCTGCCCGGGACTCCCGGTCTGCGTCGAGGGCTGGTGGGTGGGGTTTCAGGCCCAGGACCGGGGTCCCGTCGGGGAGGTCCACCCCACGCACGAGCACCTGCGGCGGCGTCGCGGAGACTACCTCTACGTCCAGCATCGCGACGGGGCCCGGGCGGGTCGGGTCCGGGAGCACGAGGAGCCAGATTCGCTCGGCGCCCACGATGTCCGGGAGCGCAGCGGCGTGTTCCTCGTCGAGGACCACCGCGCAGAGCGCGCCGCCCGAATCGGCGGGCGGGATCGAGGCGCGAAGGACACCGATCTGCGTGACCTCCCGCCGCAGGCCGACGCCGAGCCACTTGAGGATTCGCGGGCGTGGGATCCGGGTGTCCAGGAGCTGGACGAGGACCGCCAGGGCCAGGGAGATCCCGAGGAACAGCATCACGGAGCGGCTCTTGCTGAGACCCTGGGCGTGGAAGTGTTTGACCAGGAAGATCACCGGGTAATGCACCAGGAAGAAGGGGAAGGTGAGGTTCCCGAGGAGCGCGATGAGAGCCCCGACCCGCCGGGGCGGAGAGAGGAGCCGCCAGGGGATCTTCTTTGCAAGTACCACCAGGTACATCCCCAGCGCGAACTCGAAGACGCGACAGAGGGGGAACCAGTCGAGGGGGCGCATGGACAGGAGCTTGTACTTCCCCACGAGGAGGCGGACGCCCACGCTGAGCACCGCCAGCGCGACGATCGAGAGGTGTGGGTGTCGCCGGAACATCTTCGCCAGGAGGGGGTAGAGGAGGTACATGGACAGGATCAGCCCGATGAACCAGGAGACGCCGTTGAAGGGGCCCCCCCATCGGCCGACGAACGCATAGGTGCCCGTGAGGTTCAACGTGATATCTGCTGCGTGCAGCTTGGCCAGGGGCTCCAGGAGCGGACCGTTGCGCAGCCAGGAGCGGAGGAGGGTGGCCGCCACGGCGACCACCAGGCTCATCCAGTAGATGGGATAGATTCGCAGGAGACGTTTCGCCAGGAAGTCAGAGAACCGGAAGCGTCGGTTGCCATATTGGAGGTGGAGCGCCACGCCGGAGAGGATCAGGAAGATCGTGACAGCCACGCCCCCCAGGGACACGCGATAGAAGTTGTGGATGCCGAAGAACTTCCCGAGGGGGTGGCGGAGCTCCTGTCCGACGTGGGCCAGGAGGAGCAGGACCACAGCGAACACCCGCAGGAGGTCCAGGGTCACGACGCGACGAATCTCTTGCTTCTGCCCCTCGCCCATCCCGCTCCTCTGCTTCCCCCGGAGGTTCCCCCATCTCTGCTTCGGTCGTCGCAGTCTACTGCGAACAGGGCCACGGCGACAATCGCGTCGTCATGACACGACCGTGACATGGGGCTGCGAGGATTCCTCTTGACCAGAGGAGGAACCGCCATGGTTGACCACATTCACACCCCGTCCCAAAAGAGGATCCTATTGACCGGCGTCTTCGGACCCTTCGGGGTGGACGACGACTTCGGCCGCAAAGAGAACATCATGGAGCTCTTCCACAACCAGGTGACCCGGGAGCAGGGCCTGGCGTCCTTCCGCTTCCAGCATCGCTCCTTCGGGCTCTATTTCCTTGCAGAGAACATTGACGGCGATGTGACCGTGCTCGACTTCCCGTCCCGGGATCGCTTCCAGCAAGAGGTCCGGGAGGGCTACGACGTCGTGGGCATCTCCTTCATCACCCCGAACTTCGTCAAGGCGCGGGACATGGCCAGCTATGTGCGTGAGGTCCTGCCCGGGGCGACCATCATCCTCGGCGGCCACGGGGCTGCGATTGAAGGGGTCGAGGACCTCATCGACTGCGATCACGTGGTGCGCGGCGAGGGCATCGGCTGGCTGCGGAGCTTCCTCGGGCAGGACCCCTCGGCGCCCTTGCGCCATCCGATCCTGCCCAGCACCGAGCGCACCGCCATCTTCGGTGTCCCCGTCCCCGGGACCGCAGCCAGCCTGCTGGTGCCCGGCGTTGGCTGCGTCAACGGGTGCGCGTTCTGCTGCACCTCCCACTTCTTCGGTCGCGTCTACACGCCCTTCCTCGCGACGGGGCAGCAGCTCTTCGAGACCTGCTGCCGCATCGCCGACGCCCGGGGGACCGACGAGTTCTTCGTGATGGACGAGAACTTCCTCAAGGACCGGGTGCGCGCCGAGGAGCTCCTCGCCGAGATGGAGCGCACCGGGCGGTACTTCGAGTTCCAGATCTTCTCCTCGGCGGAGGCGATCACGGCCTTCGGCGCGGACAACCTCGTGCGCCTGGGCGTGACCTTCGTGTGGATCGGCATCGAGTCCTCCTCGGAGCAGGGCAACTACGCCAAGAACGTCGGGATCGACCCGAGGCGCCTGATCCGTCAGCTCCGTGAGCGGGGGATCCTGGTGCTCGCGTCGGGGATCCTCTGCATGGAGCACCACACCCCCGAGAACATCGGCCTGGACATCGACTTCATGGTCGGCCTGGAGGCCGACTTCGTGCAGTTCATGCTGCTCATTCCTCTGCCGGTGACCGCGCTCTATCAGGATCACAAGGAGCGGGGGCTCCTGCGCGACGATCTGCCCTTCGAGGAGTGGCACGGGCAGACCGAGCTGAGCTACCGGCACCCGGCCTTCCCGGGAGACTCCCCGGCGCGCTGGATTGAGGCGGCGTTCAAGCAGGAATACACGGAAAACGGCAGCTCCATGCTGCGGGTAATCGAGACCAGCTTCCTCGGAACCATGCGCCTGCGCGACCGGGTCGGCTCGGACCCCTGTCTGGCGGCGCGGCTGCGGGGCCTGGAGCGGCGCGTCCAGGGCTGGTCGCCGGTGCTCTCGACCATCGTCCGGCACGCAGTGAACGACCGGGAGCGGCAGCGGGCCCTGCGGCTGCGTCGCGAGATCCACGCAGCGGTGCCCCCCACGCTCAAGGCCCGCCTCCTCGAGATCGGTGCCCGGGTGGCAGCGGCTGCCTGGAAGCTGCGGTTGGCGTTTCGCGGTGATGTCGTCCAGCCCTCCACCATCCTCACCCGCTACCCCGCCGGCGCGGCAAGGGGGGGAGTTGAGGTCCTTTCCCCCTGCCGGACGACCAAGAACATTGAACCCCGACGGCTCTCTCAGGTAGGCTAAGGGCCGGGAGATCGACCGCGCTCCCTGAACCGAGGCGGGACCTTGGCGAAACCTGTACGACAATGGCTGCGCATCCGGCGCATCCAGGAGAACCTGCGCCTGACCCGGCCCATGGTGGTGCTGGCGGTGGGGGTGCTCCTGCCGGTGCTCCTCTCGACCTCCGTGGGCATCGTCTCGCTGGTCCTGGGAGAGAGCGACGTTGACATCGTGCTCGGCGCGCTCACGGTCTGCTTCACCGCGGCTGCGGTGGGCAGCGGCGTCGTGGTCACCGTGCTCCTCGGTCGGAGGGCCCGCACCGCGCGTCTCCAGTCCGACCTCCTGGGGAACGTCAGCCACGAACTCAAGACGCCCCTGGCGGCCATCCGCATGTACGCCCAGACCCTGCAATCCGGCGTCGTGGATCGGGAGCCCGCGATGGCGAAGCAGTGCGTGGACGCCATCGTCCGGGAGACCGAGTGGCTCGGCGCGATGATCGAGCGGCTGCTGACCTGGCGCGGTTCGGCCAGGGACCGGGACGACATGGACCCGGTCACCGAGCCGATTGATGGGCTGGTGCGGGAGGTGTCGGCCCGCTTTTCGCGCATGGTGCAGCCCGGGGAGACCGACTTCCGGGTTCGGATCGACACGGCGCTGTCCGTGGTCCACGACCGGCGCGGCGTGGGCTCGGTCCTGGTGAACCTTCTGACCAACGCGCACAAGTTCACCGGTGCGAAGAAGGTGATCTCCCTCACCGTGGAGGACCGGGACGGCGATGTGGTGATCCGCGTCGAGGACAACGGCATCGGCATCCCGTCCCGGGAGCTCCGGAAGATCTTCGAGCCCTTTCACCGGGTCGAGTCGCGGTCCGGGACGCGACCCGCGGGCACGGGGCTCGGGCTGGCCATCGTGGATCTGACCGTGAAGGCCCACGGCGGGGCGGTGCGGGTGGAGTCTGAGGAGGGGCGGGGAACGGTGTTCACGGTGACGCTGCCCGCCGCGGCGGAGGGGGAGGGCGGGAAGTGACCGACGGAACCCCCGAACGAAGCGAGACCCTGCTCGTCATCGAGGACGACCGTTCCCTGCGGGACGGCCTGGCCATGAACTTCCGCCTCCGGGGCTTCCGGGTGCTCACCGCCGTGGACGGCGAGGAGGGCATGCGCAAGGCCTTCGACGACCGGCCGGACCTCATCGTCCTGGATCTCATGCTCCCCGGCTTCTCGGGGCTCGAGATCCTCGACGAGCTGCGCACCCGGGGCGAGACGGTGCCCGTGCTGATCCTCTCAGCCCGGGGCAGCCTGGATGCCAAGGTCCGGGGTCTGGGACTGGGCGCGGACGACTACCTGAGCAAGCCCTTTGAGCTTCCAGAGCTCCTGGCCCGCGTGGAGGCGCTCCTGCGCCGTGGCCGGGTTGTGCAGGACCGGCTGCCGGAGATCTCCTTCGGGGAGGTGGTGGTGGACCAGGTGGCGCGGCGGGTGACCCTGGCGGGCCGAGACGTCGTCCTCTCGGCCCGGGAGTTCGACCTCCTCGTCCTCCTGGCCCGCTCCCCGGGCCAGACCTTCACCCGGGAGACCATCCTCGACCGCATCTGGGGCTGGGGCTTCGAGGGCACCCCGCGCACCGTGGACAACTTCATCATGGCCATCCGGCAGAAGCTCGAGGCCGACCCGGCGAAGCCCCGGCACCTTCGCACCGTCAGGCAGGTCGGGTATCGACTGGATCTATAGGGAGACGAGATGGAGACCAGTCCCAGCAGCAGAGCGGCATCGTGAATCCTGCCCGGGGGGTGAGTTGGCTTCTCCCCGTGCTCGCAGCGGCGGGGCTGCTGCTCGCACCAGACCACGCAGCCGGGAGCGAGGAGTATTTCATCATCGGTCCTTCCATGGGGATGGTGCACGGACCCGGGATCGGCTCGGCCGCTGTCGCCACGGTGGATGCGTCCTTCGGACTTCATCTGGAGGATGAACATTCCTGGCTCAGGCCACCGAAATACAGCATGTTGTTCTGGGCCTCAGGTGGGGCGCGCCTCTGGGTTCGGGACCAGGTGACGGCCATTCCATATGTGGAAGCGGGGATGTTCGTCTATCTCAACGTCGGCGGAGGGTATGGCTATCTCCTGGGGGGCGATCACCCGGCGCGCCACACCGCGCACCTCTTCGTCGGCGCCCCGCTCATGCCCGCCCTGGCGTTCTGGGGGATGAAGTGGAAGGGGCTGCTCATCGAGCCATATTACCGGCCCACCTGGACCCTCGGCGAGGGTGGCGGCGACACCTTTCACGAGTGGGGGATCCTGGTCAAGTACGTCTTCGGAGAGATCTGAGGCGTCGGGGTGGGTTCGTGACGGCGCCGGTTGTCAGCCGATGACGAGCAGATAGAACCCGGCTCCGAGGAGCAGGACTCCCGAGATCCCGCGCAGGAGGGGGTCGGCTCGCTACGCCTTCGCCACGGCGTTCCTCCTCAGAAACAGAAGCACATCAATGGCTGCAAGAAACAAAGATACGCGCACTCCAACGTGCCGTTGAACGCGGAGCCGCAGGCGCCGTTGGAGCATCCATAGTTGCAGCACGGATTGGAGCCCTGGCAGTTCTGCACCGGCGGACCGTCCTGAGAACAGCTCCCCGACCCGCCACAGAACCTGTCTTCGTGGACCATCGCGCCCACACAGTACTTCCCAGGGAAACAAAGTGCGCCTGCGCAGCCGCTGTGGTCCGCGATCTGCTGGGCCTTGCACACCTTTGCGCTGTTGCACTGGCCATCCAGGCGGTGGCCGGTGCAGGCTGCCGGGGCGTCGCACACCGGGACCGTATCGAGGGGTGCGCAGTCGGCGCTGTCTGCACAGCACAGCTCACCCGGAGCGCCGCAGCAATGGCCGTTGCCGCAGTAGGCGTCCACACATTCAAATGCCTCTGTACAGCCAGCGCCCGCCGCAAGCGCGGGGACGCACTCGTCGGTCGCGCCGTTGCCATCCACGTCATTGAGATCGCAGAAGTGACCCTCAACGCAGTTCTCCTGCGCTGCGCAGGCGGTCAGGCATCCCTGCGCACCGGCACAGATGTATGGATGGCACTCCGGCTCGGTCAATTCATCGGTGAAGCCGTTGCAGTTGTCGTCCAGGCCGTTGCACGCCTCCGGCGCGCCGGGATAGATCGAAGCGTCGCATTCACCACAGTCGGTCTCGTCCTGGGTGCCGTCGTTGTCGTCATCCGGGTCGCAGGCGTCGCCCAGCGCGTCCGCGTCGCAGTTGTCCTGGGTGGTGTTGGGCTCCAGGGGACAGTTGTCGGCCTCGTCGTCCACGCCGTCGTTGTCGTCGTCGAGATCGCAGAGGTCGCCCAGGCCGTCATCGTCGTGGTCATCCTGCAACGGGTTGCTGACGATGGGGCAGTTGTCCGTCAGGTCCGGGACACCGTCCTCGTCATCGTCTTCGTCACACAGGTCCCCCTTGCCGTCCCCGTCCAGGTCGGCCTGATCCAGGTTGGACAGCGAGGGGCAGTTGTCCGCTGCGTCTCCCACCGTGTCGTTGTCGTCGTCCGGGTCGCAGACATCCCCCTCCAGGTCGCCGTCGAGGTTCTCCTGCTGAGGGTTGGGCATGAACGAACAGTTGTCCGTCTCATCGGGCACACCGTCGTTGTCGTCGTCCAGATCGCAGGCGTCTCCCAGGCTGTCCCCGTCCGCGTTCTCCTGGAGTGGATTGGGCACCACTCCACAGTTGTCCGCGTCGTTTGCGATTTCGTCCCCGTCGACGTCCCCGTCACAGAGGTCACCGATGCCGTCCTCGTCCAGATCCTCCTGCCCGGAGTTGGACGTGAGCGGACAGTTGTCTCCCTCGTCCGGCTCGCCGTCGTTGTCGTCATCCTCGTCGATGCAGTCGGCCAGGGAATCCTGGTCCGTGTCCGTGAATCCTTCATCGATCAGGCCGTTGCAGTTGTCATCCACCAGGTTGCATGCTTCCTGCATCTGAGGGTGCACAGAGGGGTCGAGATCCTCGCAGTCCTGGTCCGATATGAACCCGTCCCCATCCGCATCGTCGTCACAAAGGTCACCCGCAGCGTCTCCATCCATATCCATCTGCTCGGGATTCGCTGTCAGCGGACAGTTGTCTTCGGTGTCCACGACCGTGTCCCCGTCATCGTCGTCATCCACGCAGTCCTTCACGCCGTCCAAATCGAGGTCGTCGTAGCCCTCGTCCACGACGCCGTCGCAGTTGTTGTCCTCTCCATCGCACGCCTCCAGGGCCGGCTCCGGCCCCAGGCAGTCTCCCCAGCCCGCCGGCCCCTGACACCCTCGAATGCCCGGGCAGGAGCCCTGGTCGTTCGCCATCATGCATTCCAACTCCAATCCCACATCGTCCACGTCCCTGCAGGAGCAGCTCCCGGACGCGGGCAGACACACGGCGCCGGCTCCACAGACGAACCCCCCAGGGCAGTCCTCGTCGTCTTCACAGGGCACGGTACAGGACAACCCATCCGGGTCGAGGTCGACGCAGACTCCGGCATCCGCCTTGCAGTCATCATCTCCCTCACACGGACTACAGATGACCCAGTATTCGGGGACACACACGAAGGTCAGGTCGCCACCGAACAGGGGAACGCCCTTGCACTCCCAACCCTCCGGGCAGTCTTCGATGCAGGAATCCGTACACACCCCCCCCGCGCCGGTCTCGATGCAAAGGCCGCTCGAGCAATCGTCGGGGGATGCGCAGGGGTTGCCCCACTCAGCGTCTGTCGGCACGTCTGCGGTACCATCCACTTCGGCGGGGACGCCATCGGTCATTGTTTCCATCCCGAGGTCCGTCGACAGATCCCCGGTCCCGTCAGCCGGAATCCCATCCTGGAGGAACGGGGCTCCATCCCACGTCGCCTCTCTCTCCACGTCCGCGGCGGCCAGATCCTTGGGCGTCGGATCGGCGTCAGAGCATCCAGGGAGCAGCCACGAGACCAGCAGCAGTGTCACAACGGAATGTCTCATGGTTTCCCCCGGGATCGCAGGCATGGGAAAAGTATATCCTCATTTGCCCATGTACGTCTGTCGAAAATCCACCTATCCTGGGAACATACACGGGGGAGAGCATGGAACAGCAAAGCCGGATTCTGGTGGTTTCGGTGCTGTGTGTTGCCGTGGCTACATCCTGTGGCGCCGACACCACGGGTACCAATGACGTCGCAGGGACAGACTCCGCCGCGATCGACACCGTGTCCGACCGGTCCGTGTCCTGGGATCTCGACGGGGCAGAGACCCTCGACGCGGACACGGGAGAGTTCACCGGGGACAGCGCGATCGATCTCGGCCCGCAGGAGACCAGCCAGGACCTCCAGGAGGGGCCATTCGACCTCCTGCCTGATCTCGTCCTCTGTTCCTCGGACGAGCAATGCGCTGTCGACAGCCAGGCGCCACAAGCCTGCCACGCATGGGCATGCGACCCGGCGGAGGGATGCAAGGAGGTCCCTCTCACCACGCTGTCCTGCGATGACGCCGACCAATGCACCATCGAGGACCGGTGCCTGTCGGGTCAATGCGTCGGGCAACCGCTGAACTGCGATGATGGCGACCAGTGCACCGACGACGGATGCGACCCGGAGACCGGATGCTGGAATGATCCCATGATCGACGCAGCCTGCGACGACGGAGATCTCTGCACCTACGATGATACCTGTACCGAAGGGGCCTGCACGGGCACCGACCTGGAATGTACGGATGATGACCCCTGCACCCTGGATCTCTGTGCCCCGGAGGTCGGCTGCTCCTTCCAGCCCCTCACCGGGAATCCATGCGACGACGGGGATGAGTGCACGACCGGAGATCACTGCCAGGGCGGCGAATGCGCCGGAAACCCGGTCTCCTGCAACGACGGCAATCCCTGCACACAAGACACCTGCAACCCGACGGGAGGATGCCAAACTTCCCCCGCGGATGGCGCCCCCTGCAATGACGGGGACGCATGCACCGACATGGACCAGTGCGTCCAGGGGATGTGCATGGGGCAGGCCTCCGCGTGCAACGACGGCAACCCCTGCACCCTCGACTCCTGCGATGCCCAGGGTGGTTGCATCCACACCGAGCCGCCCGGCCTTCCCTGCGACGACGACGACGCCTGCACCACCAACGACAAATGCTACCAGGGGAGCTGTGTGGGTGGTCCGGCGCTGGAGTGCGACGACGGGACCGAGTGCACCGCCGACTCCTGCGGGGCTGCCGTGGGGTGCGTCTTCGAAGCCCTCTCCTCGATCCCTTGCGACGACGGTGACGCATGCACAGAAGAGGACACCTGCCTCGACGGCACGTGCGCCGGCCAGGAGGTCCTCTGCTGGGATGAGACGCCATGCACCGCCGACACCTGCGATCCGGCGGTGGGCTGTGTGTTCGTCCCCTTGGACGACCCCTGTGACGATGGTGATCCATGCACCGAAGGTGATCTCTGTGCGGACGGCCAGTGCCAGCCCGGGGAGAACCCCGAATGTCTGGCCGTCACCCGGGTTGTCCTCGCTGGAGACAGTTGGTCCACCGGACTCATCGTCCCCATGCGGGACGCGTTTGATGGGCGAGGCTACGAGGAGGTGGCCATCTCCTGGGAGCTCACGTCCAAGCCCGGCTCCAAGGTGCATGGTTGGGTCACCGACCCGAATCTCATGACGTCTCTGTACCTGGCCCTGGACTCGGAACCCCCGGCGGAGATGCTGCTCTTTACCCTCTCAGGGAACGACTATCTGGCTGCCTGCAAGGACGGCCTGGGCCTGTTGGGGGCGCTGGAGTACTTCGTCGTCATGACCCTCATCCAGTGGGATCTGCAGACCTTCGTGAACCTCGCCCGGGCGGGACGGCCGGAGCTGAAGATCGTGCTCATCGGCTATGACTATCTGCACTTCGAGATGATCCAACTCCTGGGCAGCACCATGCCCGGCCTCAACACCGTGACGTTCAATCTGGGCCTCATCGACCGGGCCGGCCGTGGCAGGGATGTCGCCGCGGCGACACCCAACATGCTGTATGGCCACAACATGGGCCTGCTGCAGCATACGTTCGGCGACACCTTCCATCCCCCCTTCCTCTGTCCCAATCCCGTCTTCGGATGTCCGGAGTACGGGCCAGGGGCTGCCCCGAAGCCGGGCCCCGCCCCTGGCTACAGTCCGTTCCCCGGCGGATGGTACACCTATCCCTCCCCCGTGGACTTCATCCCGGATGGGGTCCACCCCAACTATGACGGATTCCGCGCCATCATCGAGAACACCCTCGACCAAGGCGCCGGCGCCTGGATTGAAGGCGACTGAGCGGGACAGAGGGATCAGGGGAACTCAAGCCCAGGACCCATTTCTCCCAGTCGGCCTGAAAGAGGTCCATGTCTTCGACGCCGAGGACCGCCGCCTTGAGGGTCTCGTGGCCCGTGGAGAGGGGGGGCTGGATCCGCCCATTGTCCCATTCGAGGTAGGCCTGGTGGATCGACCTGCCAAGTCAGGTGGTGCGAGATATTGGTTGCCTCCGGCCGGCACGCTGGACGGCTCGCAGATCCAGTGGCTATCCCCCTATCCGTTCCTCCATCCCGAAGTTTTTTCACGTTCCCGGCTGTCCTCGCTGTCCGGATCCTGGTACTCTCGTTGCATGGAAGAGCAGCTACACGGGACGGGTGTCGACCTCTCCTTGATCGATGAGATGCTCCTGCGGACACCGGAGGAGCGACTCGACTGGCTCTCTGCTGTACTTGACTTCATCGAAGAGGCCCGACATGCCAACGAAGACAGACCTGACCAGCCTCCTGGTTGACCTTGTCGAAGAGGGCATCGACTTCATCGTGGTCGGCGGAATGGCGGCGGTTATCCAGGGTGTTCCCGCAGCGACCTTCGACCTGGATGTCGTCCACAGCCGTTCGGAGGAGAACGTCCTTCGAATCCTGGCGTTCCTCGAGCGTGTCGGGGCCTATGCCCGGGGGCGTCCGGAAGGACAACGGTTGAGGCCGGATGGGGCGGCCCTGTCGGGGGCAGGGCATCAACTCATGATGACCGATCGGGGGGCCTTGGACCTCCTTGGGGCGGTCGAGCGTGGCCTCACCTACGAAGATCTCATCATTGATTCCATCACGATCTCTCTGCGGGGACGCCCAGTCCATGTTGTCGGGCTGGAAGCGCTCCTCGACCTGAAACGGGATGCCACCCACCCCAAGGACCGGGAAAAGCGTCTCCTCATCGAAGAGACCCTGCGACGGAAGCTGAACCGGGTCTGATCCGGATTCGTAACCGTTCACCTGGGTTGAGCCGGGCGGGTGCGTTTCAGGCTACGAGTGCAACCTCGAGGACGTTTGCATCGGGCAGGAGCGAGGGAGCCGCGGTGCCACCCAGCCTGGCTTCGACGGCTCGGGTGACATAGTCGAGCACGTTGCGATCCTGCTGGCGGCAGGTGGCGGGGGCTAGGGGGGGGGGGCT
>JBDRIT010000128.1:0-9475 GCA_043815665.1 Pseudomonadota bacterium | reverse complement strand
CGCGATCGCGAAGAGCGAAAAGATGTGATCGATCGTCAGACGGCGACGGCGACGGCAACGGCAACGGACCATTCTTCCAGCCGAGTCGAGCCAGAGTTCGATAGACCGCTGGGGGAGCGGCGACTTTGCGATTGCCCTGGGCTCATTGCCGTCTCCCGGGCGCCGGAGACGCACGTCCTCTCAGCCCTCCGAAAACTCCTCCCGGGTCTTCTTCCCCTGGTAGCACCGCCAGCACGCGGAGCGTTTCCGCTCGAGCGCGTTGGCGTTCATGTAGTCCTCGAGGCATCTTCCTGCGATGAGCTTGCGGCGGCGGTTCTTGCAGTACAACTCCTCGCAGACCTGGATCGCCTTTCTCTTGTAGCGGGTGCTCACGTCCTGCATGTGACCCTCGTCATCGAACGGGCCGGGGCCCCTCCCGGCGAAGGGAAACGTGTGAATCATGGCGATAGAGGTCAAGTGTAGACCAGGATACACTGCTGGACATGGGCCACTGGCCGACGGTATTCTCGTCCAGGCTGGGAGGAGAATGATGCATTGGAGCAGGCGAGCCGGGTTCCCTTTCGGATCCCGGGAGCGGGCGGTGTTCGAAGAGGTTTGCAGGGAACACCAGGTTTCTATGCGGCTCGTTGAGGAGCTCCTTGAACTCGAAGTCTCGGAGCAGCGCCATAAGAACGAGCCTGCTGCGGAGCTTCTGCGCAAGTACTCAGGTCTGAATGGGGTGGATGTGCCTGCATTGAAGCACCCAGAGGGGGAGCCTGAGTTCGCATACCGCCTCCAACGTTTGAAGCTCCTGAATTTCGGGCCGCTTGCGGACACGGAGTTTGTTTTCACCTGGCGACCGGATCGTCCCCTCTGCCTGATCGAGGGCTACAACGGCTACGGGAAGACCAAGATCATCGAAGCGTTCCGCTTCGCCCTGCACGGGCTGGCGCGTCGGGACGACCCCGTTGCGCTCCTCCATCGAGATGCGGAGAAACCCCGTGCCCGTCTCGAGGTCGTCCTCGAGATGGAGACCTCCGCTGGTGAGAGTGCCCGGTTGCGCCGGTCCATCGAGTTCGCCATGGTCCTCGGGGAGTGGAAGGTCGAGCGCCAGGCCTTTGTGGCCAAGATCGGAGACCGCGCTCTCCAGGATGACGAGGCGCAGGAGTGGGTGGACGCCCGCCTGCCGAAGCACGTCATGGAGTGCTTCGTCTTCGACGCAGAGAACTCGCCCCTGGCAGGCCTCTCAGCGGGGGCGGATGGGGCTGGTGTCGCTGAACATCTGGAGCGGGTGCTCGGAGTCTCCCTGCTGCGCACCGTCCGGCGGAGGATCAACAGCGCAGCGATGGAGATGCGTGCCGAGCTGGATCGTGTAGCCGATCTCAAGAGCGTTCGCCAGGCAAAGGCTGCGCTCGAGGATGTGGATGCGAGCCTCGAGAAGGTCGAGGAGGACATCCTGGATGTGACCAGCCAGGTCTCCCTGTTGGGAGAAGAGAAGACCCGAATCGGGGCCGAGCTGAACAAGTTGTTGACTCGCTTTGATCCCACGGCGGACGAAGCACGGGCCCAGCGTTTGAGCCGCAGGGAGGGCTTGCGTGAGAAGGAAGAAGCGCTCCGCCGCGAGTTGATGGAGAGCGTCGGTACGTCGCTGCCCCTGCAGCTCCTGCACGAGCACATCGAGTTCGCGCTGGAGCGCTCGCAGGCTGCTCGGCGCTGCGAAGAAGCCAGTGCGTTCAGTCGCGGCGTGGAGCATGCTGTGCACACAATCGCGCACCTCGCCGCCGAGGGGGTCATTCCCTGGGGTGAGGATCCGATCCCACCGGCGGTGTCCATCAGAGAGACGCTCGCGAGCGCACTCGAACTCGACGGAGATGGTGATGAGTCCGGAGACTACCTGATCCCGGACTCTGTGGCGGCGCAGCTCCGAGCTGCATTGCTCGAAGCACACGGAGTTCCGGTCCCGTCCCGGTTGGTGGAGGAGCTGCAGTGCATCCGAATGGAGTTCGCCGGAGACGAGGGACACAGCGAGACAACCCGGACTGGTGAGGTGGCGTCGGACCTGCGAGAGCGTCACGCTCAGTTCCTCGCTGAGCGGAGCGATCTGGAGGTGCGTCTCAGCCGCAGGCAGCTCTATCTCGATGAACTGAGGGGCCGCCGCGATGCGCTCCGACAGGAGCGGAATGCGCGCGTCGGAGACCTCAAGCGGGCACGAAACGACGAGAAGAAGCAGAAGCAGCTGCGGACTGAATGGGAGTTCACGAGAAACACGGCGGCCTGTCTCTCCGCATTGACCGAGCGTCTACGTGGTCTGCGGGTTGACGACCTGGAGCGCGGCGCGTCGGAGATGTTTCGTCGCACGACAAACAAGCCTGACCTTTACGCGGGTGTGGAGTTCGACCGGGAGACCTTGCGCTACCATATCCGGGACCATGACGGCCGGCCGGCGCCGTTCGATCGATCGACCGGCGAGCGCACGATCCTCACCCTGGCGTTGGTGCACGGTCTCCGCATGGCCTCCGGGCGATCCCTGCCGCTGGTCGTTGAGGCTCCGTTCAAGCCGTTGGACCCGGTACACACAGAGAGGGTGATCCTCCACGCGTTCAAGCCGGAGTTCGGTTACGCGATCCTCCTCCTGCGGCCCGAGGAGATCCCTTCGGTCCATCGAGGGACCATGGCGTCCCGCGCCGGACAGCGCTTCGTCCTCGACCGGCCGGACCCACGGCGGGAGATCACGGTGGTCTGTGAGCGGGGGGAGTAGGAGGCGTCCATGGAGTTCCGAAGTGGAAGAGCAGCAGAGGTCGCGCGCAGCCAGCTGAAGGACGTCGCCCGGACCGACGCCATTGATCTCGATCGGCTGGCGATCTCGCTCTCCATCTCGTCAGGGTCCGTCGTTGACGAGAGCGGTGTCCTGGACGCGGCTGACGGCGGTCGTCACGAGGTCCACCGTCTGGATCACATCGGGGGACGGGAGGTCTTTCGGCCTGTTCTCTGCTCCCTTTCGCGTCAAGACCTCTCACCCGAGGGATTTAGGGACCTGTTGAGGCGGCACCTCAACCGCGGATACGATCTGCTCTTCCGGGCGTTTGAGGGCTGCGAGAAGGACTGGGAGGCGACGCTCAGGAAGGTGAGCCCGGAGCCGAGGAGATCGGCATCAAATGGTCGCGTTGGTCCGGTCCGGTCCATCGACATCCTGGTCGGGCGGGACATGGCCGATGATTCGGAGGTGCGCTGGCCCTTCAACCGGGAAGGGGGCGCACAGACCAACTCCAATGCGCGAATCGCTGGGATGCCCGGGGTCGGCAAGAGCCAGGTGCTCCTCAACCTGCTGTGCTCTATCACCGAGTCCGCCGAAGACGTAGGCTTCATCCTCTTCGACTACAAAGGAGACCTGGCGCCGAACGAGGACTTCCTGCGCGCGACCGGGGCGCGGGTTCTACGCCCCGGGAACGAGCCGGTCCCTGTCAACCCGTTCCAACTCCCTGACAACATCAACACCACCCTGGCGCCGCGTTCGTTCGCAGAGACATTCCGGGTGCTGTCGCCTCGAATCGGGCCGGTCCAGGAGGGACGGCTGGTTCGCGCGATGGAGCGCTGCTATGCGCAGCTCGCTGCTCCCGTAGAAGAGGAGCAGCGCCGCTATCCTACGCTGGTCGAAATCGTCGCTGCTGTCGAGGAGATCTACCAAGAGGAAGGCTGTGCGGAGGACTCGGTGCTGGCGGTGTTGCGTGACCTGACCCGCTTCAACCTCTTTGCGGATCATTGCGACCGGCCACTCGCCGAGCTGTTCTCTGTCCGATGGGTGATCGATCTGGCGTCCCTGCCGACCCTTCGGAGCTTCGTCGCGTTTGTCGTCATCGAGTTCCTGCACCTGGTGGCTCGTTCCCTCCCGGACGCTGTGTTCGATCCTGACTCGGAGCGCCGCCGGATCCGAGGAGTCGTGGCTGTGGACGAGGCCCACTACTACCTGAAGGACCGCTGTCGACCGCTGCTGGATCTTGTCCGGATCGGGAGGTCCAAGGGGCTCCCGGTCTTCTTGAGCAGCCAGAGCCTCGAAGACTTCCGCGGCCACACCGAGGTGAACGAGTTCCTCCCGAACACTTTCGTGCTCAAACATGGCCTTCCTCCGGACCGGAGAACCCTTGCCGGTGCGCTCCATGTGGGTCCCGGCGAGGCTGGTCAGATGGGGACGCAGATCACCAACCTGAAGAAATTCGAGGCCTTCGCTACCCTGGCCGATGGCCAGGTGCGTGACAGTCTCGTCAGGAAGCTCGCACTGCGAGGTTTTTGGGAGAGAGAGAGATAACACTGAGAGGCAGATTTCATGGACACGACTGAGCTGAGAGAGCGGTGGCTGGAGCTGAAGCCGAGGGTGGACTCCATCGCCAAGGAGAGTGCGATCCTGCGTCGTCTGACGACGCGGCTGGGATCGGAGGATGGCTACGAGGCGCTGAAGAAGCTTCAGAAGGAGCTCGCTGTACTTGAGACGATCACCCTGGAGTCCGACGGCCTCGTCGACGGGATCCGGGACGCGGCCGCTCCGGTGCGTGCGTGGCTGGATACGGAGTGGGCCCGGCGGTCGACCCAGTTCGCCGAGGACCTCTACGGGTTCTTCGCCGAGCGAGAGGTGACCCTCGACGGTGTCGCTCCGGTGTTCGAGGCAGGCCCGGTGACCCTGGAGTTTGACGCGCTCCAGGACAAGGCCCAGGTGTTGTACGCCGGGGAGGTCGTCCTCGACCGGATCCCCCTGGCCCCGCCGCGCATCTTCCGGGAGTGGCAGCGGGCCTGCGGGCTCCTGGAGCGTGGCCAGACCCCTCCGGACATCTTCTTCTCCGCCCTCCTTGATGCGTATCGGGAGGTCTGCGCGGCCAAGGGGCTGCGGCCTGGCGCCCGCGTCCGGCTGCCGGATATCCACTTCCAGCTCTTCGTGGCGCGACAGACCGCACAAGTGCGGCAGGACCCCCGAAAGGGTCGCCTCAAGGAGTATCCCCGGTACCAGTTCGCCTACGATCTCGCCGGTCTCCTGGCGAGCCCGGCCGGTCTGATTCGCGGCGGTACAGCGCTGACCCTCAACGTCGCGGCCCGCTCAGCGGCGGAGAGTCGCTCCGCATCGATCCGGATGAAGAACGAAGGCGGCGGATGGACCTACTACGGCGACCTCCAGGTCGAGGCCACCGGGGGGCGTTGATGGAGTCTTCGTCTACCCGTGATGTGGGCTTGTCCTCGACCCGCGCCCGGGAGATCCTCGAGTCCCTGGCGGAGTTCGGGATCCCACCCAGGTCCGGCACTGAGCAGTTCTCCGAGGGCTTCGAACCCATCGTCGCTGCGCTCCGGACGCGTTACCTCGATGATCTGCTGCGGGAGGGCAGGTCTTGCTTCAAGGTGGTCGAGGCACGTTACGGCGGTGGAAAGACCCACTTTCTGTACACGGTCAAGGATGCTGCTCTGGACGCGGGGTTTGCGGTGAGCCTGGTGGACATGCGGCCCCAGGAGTGTGCGTTCGACCGTCCCCTCGGGATCTACCGTGCGGTGGCCCGGTCGATCACCCTGCCGGATCACCAGGACCAGGGGCTTGAGCGGCTCCTCCGCGATCGCCTGGGGGCCCAGCCCGGCGGCGTGCGGGAGCTGGAGGCGTGGCTCGATGTGATCGTTCGTCACCTGCCCATGGAGAGCGCGTCCTTCCGAGCGGCGGTCCATGGCTACTTGCGGGCCCTGCTGAAGGAGGAGACAGCGTCCGCAGAGATCCTGGGCGCCTACCTCCTCGGTGAGCCGGTCCCCGCTGCCGCGCTGCGGCCCTTCGGAGTGTACGAGCGCATGACACACGGGAACGCGCTCCAGATGCTGCGTTGCCTCTGTGTGCTGGTCCGACAACTGGGCTTTGGTGGCCTCGTGGTCCTCGTGGACGAGGTGGATCGCCTGCTCACCTCCCGGCGCATGACCCGCGCCGCGGAGGCCATGGTGGATACGCTGAGGGATCTGGTGGATCTGGTGGGGCGGAACGAGCTCCCCGGCGCGATGTTCCTGGTCGCGGTCCCCGGGCGTGAGTTCTGGGAGCTGGTGGAGCGCTACCAGGCCTTGTCTGAGCGTCTCCGGAGCCCCTATCCCTTCGCACCGTCGACACCCCTGACCCCGGTGATCCATCTCGATCGGTTGCCCATGCCCGAGGAGGAGCTGCTGATCGCAATCGGGCGACGGCTCTGTCGACTCCGCGACGCCATCTACGGGGACGGGGCCGCAACGGAGGAGAACGTCGAACGCCTGGCCGAGCTCTGCCTGGGGCGCCGCACCGAGCGTGGGAATCGCCGGCTCTTCGTTCGAAGCGCTGCGCTGCTGCTCACCGACGCAGCGGGGGATCCGACCCGGCCCATGGAGGAGTCAGCGCTCTCCGCGGTCCTCTCTTCGTCCCTGGGGGCCACATGAGTCGTCGGCTGCGGGCGCTCTCCGTGATCGAGTCCCTGAAGCTGGGCGTGGTCCCGGACGACGCGTTGGAGGATCTCAGCGTCGGCTGCGACGATCTCCTGCGCCTCGTGGACGACGACCTCGCTGCGGCCACATCCGCAGCGCCCGGGGGGGCGTTCCGGGTCTTCGAGGGGGGGTACGGGGCGGGCAAGTCCCACCTCCTCGACCTCGCTGAGCAGCGCGCCCTCCGCGGTGGTTTTCTCGTCGCCCGGGTTGCGTTCGGATCCCGGGAGGCGGCGCCGGACCGCCCCGCTGATGTCTATCGGGCGCTGATTGCAGCGCTTCGCTACCCAAGCGGCCGGGAGCGCGGCCCGGGTCGGCTCCTGCGGGAGGCCGGGGCCTCGCCGGAGGTGTTCCGACGCTGGACCGGCCGGCAAGCCCTCGACGGGCCGATTGTGGAGCAGGGTTTTGCGAATCACCTGTGGCTGTCCCCCGCGATCCTGGGGCACCGGCTCCTCACACAGACCAGACTGGATGAAGGACGGGAGCGCCTCCTGACCTGGTTCGGGGGCCAACCGGCGCCGCCGCCCGCATTGCGGCGGCTCCTCGGCGTCGCGGCGTCGCGGATTGGGATTGCACGGGGCTTCGGTCTCGCCCCTCAGATCCGAGGGATTCCCCGATGGCGCTCGGTGTCCCAGATCCCGTGCTACATCCTCGGAGGGATCGGCTGTCTGGCGAGGGACCTGGGCTACGCGGGCTTGGTGCTCCTCCTCGACGAGGGGGAGCACTTCCAGTGGTTGACCCGGCGAAGCATCGGGTACGCGATCAGCCTGGCCCGCGGGTTCCGGGCGGCGGCCCTCGCCGACGTCCCGACCGAGGATCTGCCTCGAGGCGGTCGGAAGAACCATCGTCTGGTGCCGTACCGTTTTCGGGCGCACCAGCACCTGGCCTGCTTCGTGGCTCTGGCGCCCCAGGCCGAAGCCGGCGAAGCGCTGTCCGCGCTGGCTGCGGGGAGTCGTCGGTCCTCTATTCCGCCGCTGGGCGCTGTCCAGCTTGTCGAACTGGCTTCGCGTGTGCTGGACCTGGCGATTCAGGCAGACCTCGACTCTGTTCATCTCCAGGCCTACCGCGATCTCCTGCTCCGACACATCGACGTCGAGGCCAGCGCCGGCCGTCCATTCCCCCCTCGCCGCGTCGTCAAGCTCGCAGCCCAGCTCCCCGATCTGGTACGCGCAATGGGGGAAACAGACGTCGATCTGGAGACCTTCTTCGGATACCACCGGGCGGCATTCGGTTGACGAAGAGGTCGGCTGCTCTGATACTCGGCGAGGATGGCCAGGATGCTATTTTGGCTTTCGTCGCTCCTCAGGGGGAGACACCGGCCAGTCGGAACGAGAGATGACACCCCAACGAACAGTCGCCGGGGCACCTCCTGAGCTTCCCTCCCTCCACGTCTCGTCCTTCCGCGCCTTTCGTGATGAGGCCGAGCTGCGGCTCCGCCCCCTCACGCTTCTATACGGACACAACCAGTCCGGAAAGAGCTCTCTACTCCGCCTGCTCCCCCTCCTTGCCGATTCCCTTCACGCCGGGGTCGCAGGGCTTGACATGAAAAGCAGCCGAACTCCACACAGCTCCCGCTCCACCGGATCCTCCATCGTCCGTGGCTCAACCAGTGGATCCGAGACAGCGACCTCTCGGATCGACAGATCCGTCTCGCAGAAGGGCTCCGGGATCGACTGCGGGAATACAGTATTCCGATCGCAGTGTTGGGTACTACCAGCCTGGACGAGGCCACGGAGAGCTTCAAGCGCATCAACTCCAGCGGTACACCCATGAGCGACTTCCACATGGTGGCTGCGCTTGCGTACACAACGAACCTCGACCTGCAACTGGACTTCACTACGGCTCGGGAAGAGCACCTGGTGCCGATCGGCTGGAAGGAAGTTGATGATCAGCAGGTGCTTCGGGTCTGCGCAGGGATCGCCGATATGGCACCACTGAGGTTCAGAGTCGGTGATCTGGCAAAGAGGCTTCGTGAGAAGTCCTCCCTCATCAACGACGCGTTCATTGCAGTCGCCCGAGCCGCTGGTCTCTTCGCCCGAGCCGGTGTCCGTAGTCCGATGGCGCTGCCGTATTCCTGGCAGCTCATCACCCTGGCGATTCGGCTTCACGAGATGGAACTCGCGATTTCCGAAGCCGAGCACGAAGCGATCGTTCGTTGGTTCTGGCTCACGACCTACGGCGAGGTCTTCGCGGGAGTGAACTCTGCGGTCTACAAGCGGTCGGATGAGGCGCTTGCGGAGATGATTCGGGGAGAGGCGCACAAGGTGATGGAGCGGGACATGCGACTCAAGCTGGGTGAGCCCACGCGCTCCGACTTCCGCTCTGTACGCGCCAAGGCCTGCGCCCTGGCCATGGCGCGTCATCAGGATGGAGGCCGCCTTGATGGACCTTCGCATCGGGCGCTGGCGGATCATGGTGCCCAGGCCATGCAGATCCTGTTTTCGAAGGGCATGCGGTCGAAATGGCAACATCTCGCAATCGTCACGCCGGATCTCGAGATTGGAAAGCTTCGACAAGTGCTGCAAAGAAGAGCCGATGGTGCGTCCCCGGAGCCAGGCGACGAGGCCATTCTCCGAACACTGGCCATCCCGGAGAATGTGAGGGGCAGCATTGACCATCTCCTCGAAGAGAGGCGCCGATTCCTGGCAGAGAAGGAGGGGGGCTTCGTGGCCCGCCTGAACTGCTTCACCTGGGAGTCCTCGTCCGGCTGATCCCAGGGAAGGCTATGTGGCCTTGTCGCTGATTGGAGTGGGATGAACGCCTGGATGTGACTCTGTGTGAACACGCAAGGGTTCGGAGGGTCGGGGGCTGCCTGTATTTGCTCCACTCGCTCTCGACGCCGGAGTCTGTGCTGTTTTAAGGCTCTTGTGACATCTTCGTGGGTAGTCTTTGCTTCCTCCATGCGGGCCCAAAGCGAAACCCATAGTGGCCTCGTCCATCCATCGGTCACGGTCACGGTCACGGTCACGGTCACGGTCACGGAAAAAAAGAGGAGGAGCCAATGGATAGACCGCGTCGGAACGACCTTCATAAACTG
>JBDRIT010000127.1:0-49673 GCA_043815665.1 Pseudomonadota bacterium | reverse complement strand
TCTGCTGCGAAACCGGCTCCATCTTCGCCAGCTTCGTTCATCGGGCCAAGACCGTCCTCAACGTAGGCGCTGGCTACGATTCCGGCGATCTCGACCCTCGCGCCTCGCCGTCGAAGCGGCCCCGGCTTCTCGCCACGAAGGGACTTTATGGACGGAGACGTTCTAGGAGTTCGACGACACACGTTCGTTTCCGACACACAAATCACCCACTGCAGAGAACGACGGCTGGAATTGGGCTGTGGGAAGAGGGCTGTGGGATACCGGGGCCCCGGATCCCCGGAGGAACGTGGGGCTCCGACGTGGGACTTCACTGGACTGCCTGGATCACCCCTCCAGAATTTCCTTGTTCCATCCCCCCAGGTTGCGCTAGGTTGCAGCGATTGGCATTCCTGAACGAGACTTGCAGCGTCGACAACAGGTGCCAGATCCGTACTCCATGAGAGCGGAGATGGAAGCGATCATGTCTCAAAGGAACACTCCCCCCCAAGAGACCCCGATCCATGCATTGGTGAAGCATCAGCAGGCTCTGAAGCTCTCCAGGCTGTTCCTCCGCCTTGCGAACGACGGGGTCTCGCGACCGTCGTTCGCCCGGGAGGCCATGGAGGCGATGCGGACGTTCTCCGAATGCGACTGCGTCCAGCTACGAACCCAAGACGCAAGCCGCTACTACTCCGCCGAGGCGCTCGGGGGGGAGGCACCGGGCTTCTCCTTCTCCTCTGCCGCCCTGACTGCGAATGGTCCTGAGGGCGTGTCGAAGGAGCCCCTCGACGCCCAGGAGGAAGGGGTGTTTCGCCTCTTCCTGGACACCAGCAACGCGGAGTCACCGGACGAGGCGCACGACGGGATGGCCTACTGGACGAACGATGCGGAACGCACGGACCGCTTCGATGTCCAGGGCCCATCGGGGGAGCCGCGCGGCTCCCTCGAACTCGACCGTCGCTTCGGCTCCATCGCGATGCTGTTCTTCATGATCGACCAACTGGACAGGGGGGTCCTGGTCCTCTCCACCTTCGCAAAGGGTCACTTCAACGCGGGAGACATCGCCCTCTACGAAGTCCTGGCGCAGACCTTCGGGGCGACGACGGCGAATCGCAGGGCCCACGAGACGAAGTGCGAGAAGGTCACGGAAGACCCGCCGCGTGACCAGGGCCCGTTCCTGTGCGGCGACCAGCACCTGCTCACTGCGGTGGCGGAGAAGACTGCGATCGCCATCGAGGGCAGGATGTCCGAGGAGGACCGGCAGAACCTTCAGAAGCAGCTTCAACACTCGAACCGCCTGGCCGCGATCGGACAGCTCGCAGCCGGCGTCGCCCACGAGATCAACAATCCCCTCGGCAGCATCCTCCTGTTCAGCAGGATCCTCCTCAAGAGCTGCCCGGAGGATGTGCAGATGGTCGAGAACCTGAAGCGGATCGAGAATGAGACGCGTCGCTGTCAGAACATCGTCCAGGGTCTGCTCGACTTCGCCCGACAGCGGGAACCGATGTGCGAGCAGGTGAACATCAACCAGCTCCTGGATTCGACGCTGGAGCTCTTCATCCACCTTGCCCAGTTCCACAACATCCAGATCGTGAAGGACTATCAGGCCGACATCCCTCCAGTGTTCCTGGATCCCGCCCAGATCCAGCAGGTCTTCGTGAACATCATCCTTAACGCATCAGACGCAATGGTTGGACGGGGAATCCTGACACTCCGAACCCGAGCCCAGTTGGAGCGCCTGACGATCTCGTTCATGGACACGGGCCCTGGGATCCCCGCCCACCTCCTCGAACGCGTCTTCGAGCCCTTCTTCACAACCAAGGAGGTCGGCCACGGAACCGGGCTGGGCCTGTCCCGGTCCTACGGCATCGTCCAGACCCATGGGGGGACTCTGCAGGTCACCAGCACAGAGGGCGTTGAGACGACGTTCACCATCTCGTTTCCGCTCCCGGGCGCCGAGACATGACGGACATGATCGCGCACATCCTGATCGTCGATGATGACGAGTCCATGCGCATGGCCTGCGTCCAGTTGTTGGAAGGAGAGGGCTTCCGGACAAAGACTGCAGCCAGCGGGGCAGACGCGCTGGAGATGACAGCGCGGGAGTCCTTCGACCTGGTCGTTCTCGACCTGATGATGCCCGGTTGCTCCGGCGCCGACTTGATGCGTGCGCTCCGTCAGCACTGCCCGAGCGCACGGTTCGTCATCATCACGGGGTACGGAACGGTGGATTCCGCCGTTCAGATGATGCGGGAGGGAGCCTTTGATTTCCTCCAGAAGCCCTTCGCGCCGGAGGCCCTCCTGGGGTCCGTCCGGGATGCTCTGGTCAGCAGGCTCCAGGATCTGGAAGATGACTGTGTCCAGGTCGCCCTGGACGAAGAGGTCGTCTCCGGGAAGGTGATCGGAGCCTCAGCGGCGATGGGGAGGGTCATCGACCGGGCCCGCAAGGTCGCATCCACAGGCTCAACGGCTCTGATCCTTGGTGAGACCGGCGCAGGCAAGGAGGTCATCGCTCGCCTGATCCACGCGCTCGGCCCCCGGCGGGGCCAACCCTTCGTCGCCGTGGACTGTGGGGCGCTGGTGGAGGACCTGTTCGAGAGCGAGATGTTCGGACACCTGCGGGGCTCCTTCTCTGGTGCGTTCCAGACCACGGTGGGCAAGTTCGAGATGGCCCACCGGGGCACGCTCCTCCTTGACGAGATCTCGAACCTCAGCCTGACCTCCCAGGCCCGTCTCCTGCGGGTCCTTCAGGAGCGCGAGTTCTACAAGGTCGGCAGCGCCACCCGAACCGCGGTGGACGTCCATCTCCTGGCCGCCAGCAACCGGGATCTCGCGGACGCAGTCTCCCAGGGGCGGTTCCGCCAGGATCTCTTCTACCGGCTCAATGTCTTGGATGTCCGGATCCCGCCGCTGCGGGAGCATCCGGAGGACATCGGTCCCCTGGCCACCCACTTCCTGAAGGAGCTCGACGCCCGGCGCCGCGGGATCCATGGCTTCTCCAGGGACGCGATCGAGATCCTGACCCGCTATCCCTGGCCCGGAAACGTTCGGGAATTGAAGAACATCGTCGAGCGGGCCCTGGCGATCTGTGAAGGGGATCGGATCCGGAGCAAGGATCTCTCGGGCCTCCAGGCCCCCCCCTCCGGCCTTGGAGACCCGGCTCCGGGAGGATCCCTCGCAGAGATGGAGCGCCTTCAGATCATCCAGGCCCTCGAGCGCTTCGGTGGCCACCGGGAGCGGACCGCGCAGTTCCTGGGCATCAACCGCAAGACCCTCCGGGAGAAGATCCGCCGCTATGCCATCGACGTGACGTCGATGTAGAGTCTGTCGATCGGGACATTTTCTCCCGACGCACCCCATCCACGGAACTTTCTGTACCACCCTTCCCCGGGGATCCACCCGATGGAGCATGGCCCCGCTGTTGGTACGAACCTTGCTGTCCTGTCCGCCGCAGACAGCAGGCGCACCCCAACGTCCGCGCCGGCACAACGGGTCACCGACGGAGGAGAAGAGGACATGCAGAAGCCGGCAGCCATCCAAGGAAACGGGAGCGCCCAGCCAGTACGGCTGGCGGACGTGGTGATCATCGATGACGAGCCCTCGATGCTGGAGGGGTGTCGCCAGGTCCTGACCAATGAGGGGATACGAACCGCCACAGCGCAGGACGGAGCGAGCGGACTCGTGGTCGTCCGGGACATGAGGCCCCTGGTCGTGCTCGTGGATCTCAAGATGCCGGGACTCGACGGGATGCAGGTGCTGAGCGCGGTGCGAGAGTTCGATCGAACCATCGTCCCCATCGTCATCTCCGGGTACGGCACCGTCGACAACGCCGTGGAGTCCATGCGCATCGGCGCGCTGGACTTCCTCTCGAAGCCCTTTGAGCCGGAGCAGCTCCTGGACGCGGTCCGCAAGGGGATCGAGCTTAGTCAGAGACGACAGGGACTACGCCCGGAGCCCGCGACCGACACCATGGCTTCCATGGAGCCGGATCGGGTCGCCAGCCGGGACGACATGCTCCTGCAGGGGCTGGACGCCCTCGAACGCTATGGCCCCCAGGGGAGCACCAGAGACGCGTTCTTCAAGGACCTCAAGACCCTGGATACCGAACTCAAGCGCCCCTTCGGCCAGGCGACCGGCCGCACCCGGTGCGGGGAGACCGCAGAGATCGTCGCCGACCTGCGAAAGGTGGATTCGATCATTGCGCGCTTCAACTTCGACAAGAGCGCCCTGCTCCAGATCCTCCTGGACATCCAGGAGACATTCAATTGGCTGCCGCCACACGTGATCCGGTGGGTTGAGCGGCGCCTCAACGTACCGCTCAACCGCATCATGTCCATCGCCTGCTTCTACGACGCCTTCTCCCTGGAGCCGCAAGGCGAGCATCTCGTCGAGGTCTGTATGGGGACCGCATGTCACGTCCGCGGGGCGGAGAAGCTCCTGACACAGGTCTCCTCTGCCATCGGAATCGCCCCCGGCGAGACCGACGAGGAGCGTAGGTTCACGTTGAAGGCAGTTCACTGCATGGGCTGCTGCGCCCTCGGTCCTGTGCTCCGCGTCGATCAGGATCACCACAGCCACCCGTCGAACCGGACCCTGCGCCAGCTCTTCGGACAGAAAAGGACACAGGAGGACGCGTGATGGAACACCTCAATTCCCCATTGGCACTGACCCGGCTTCGCTCCTCTCTCAGGGATCTCCATGCTGCGAAGCCGCACACCTTCGCTGTCTGCGCCGGCACCGGCTGCCTGGCCGCGGATGGGAAGGGGCTCGGCGACCTGTTCGTGGACGAGCTCAGCGCACAAGGACTCCTCGACAAGGTCGGGGTCCGTCAGACAGGATGCCACGGGTTCTGTGAACGGGGCCCGGTGGTCATCTGCCTGCCCGAAGGGATCGCCTACTTCCAGGTCCGGCCCAATGACATCCCGGAGATCGTTGCGACATCCATCTCCGGACAGGAGCCAGTCACACGGCTCCTCTACCAGGACCCGGACTCCGGGGAGAGGATTCCCCTCCTGGACGACATCCCGTTCTACGGGCGCCAGCGACGGATCCTCCTGGACAAACACCTCCTCCTCGACGCGAGGAGCATCCACGACTACATCGCCATCGGGGGATATGCCTCTGCCGCAAAGTCCCTCTGCGAGACAGCGCCGGAGGAGGTGATCCGCGTCGTCAAGGCGTCCGGCCTCCGAGGTCGGGGCGGTGGGGGATTCCCGACCGGGAGAAAGTGGGAATCGACAAGAAAGGCTTCCGGAACCACCCGGTACGTCATCGCAAACGGGGACGAGGGCGATCCCGGCGCTTACATGGACAGAAGCCTGATGGAGGGCAACCCCCACGCAATCCTCGAGGGGATGCTCATCGGGGGATACGCCATCGGTGCGTCATCGGGAACCGTCTACGTGCGCCAGGAGTATCCGCTGGCTCTGGAGAACCTGGAGCGAGCGATCCAGCAGGCGCGGGAGATCGGGCTCCTCGGCGCGAACATCCTCGGCTCGGGCTTCGACTTCGATCTCTCGCTCCACCGGGGAGCCGGCGCCTTCGTCTCCGGCGAATCCACCGCGCTCATCAACGCCATCGAGGGTCGGGTTGGCGAGCCAAGGCCGAAGTACGTCCACACGGTCGACACAGGTCTGTGGGGATGCCCGACCTGCCTCAACAACGTGGAGACCTGGGCGAACATCCCGCAGATCATTGAGCACGGCGATTCCTGGTTCGGGGCCATGGGGACCGCAGGCAGCAAGGGGACCAAGGTGTTCTCGCTGGTCGGGAACGTCAGGAACACGGGCCTCGTGGAGGTCCCGATGGGGATCACCCTGCGGGAGCTCGTGGAGGAGATCGGCGGTGGTGCACCGGGGGGCAAGGTCGTGAAGGCGGTCCAGATCGGTGGACCCTCCGGGGGTGTCATCCCCGCTGAATCGCTGGATCTCCCTGTGGACTTCGACGCCCTCACCGGGGCAGGCGCCATGATGGGTTCAGGCGGGATCATCGTCCTGGACGAGGACGCATGCATGGTCAACACCGCCCAGCACTACCTGCACTTCCTCTCCCAGGAGTCCTGCGGGAAGTGCATCCCCTGCCGGGAGGGCACCCGCCAGCTCGTGCGGATCGTCGACGCCATCGCCGGAGGACGCGCGGTGGACGGCGACCTCGAAACACTGGAAGAGGTCGCCTCGTTCATGGAGGACGCATCTCTCTGTGCCCTTGGAAAGACCGCAGCCAATCCTGTGTTGAGCGTGCTTCGGTACTTCCGGGAGGAGGTCGAGTGCCATGTCCGGGAGCATCGCTGCCCGGCAGGCGTATGCCCCGATCTGATCACCTACTGGATCGACCCGGCAACGTGTGAGGGCTGCGCCCTGTGTGCCAAGCATTGCCCAACGAATGCTGTGGTGGAGATCAGCAAGGGTCAATTCCGGATCGACTCTTCAATGTGTGTGAAGTGCGGAGTCTGCGTCGACCAATGCCCGTCCCGGTTCTCCGCGATCCGGAAGGTACCGGTGCAGGGTGACCAAACCGCCAGTGACACTTCGGTTGACGGATCCTGAGGGGGGTTGGGAATGAACACCGTACATCTGACAATGAATGGACGAGACATCACGGCCCGGGAGGGGATGACCCTCCTCGATGCGGCCACAGAAGCTGGAATTCGCATCCCGACCCTCTGCCATGAACCGGCGTTGGAGCCCTACGGCGGCTGCCGACTCTGCATGGTGGAAACAGAGAAGGACGGGAGGACGAAATTGGTCACCTCCTGCTGTGCCCCGGTTCAGGACGGGCTCACCGTCCAGACGGACACGGAGCGAGTGCTCCGGATCCGTCGGATGATCCTGGAGCTGATCTGGCCGGCCAACCAGACCCTGTCGGCGGAGTACGGCGTGACAGGATCGCGCTTCAGCGCAGAGCGCCCAGACTGCAGCCTGTGCGGTCTCTGCGTACGCACCTGTGACGAGGTCACCGGGCGCCATGCGGTGTTCTTCCAGGGCCGGGGCGCAGACCGACGCGTCGCCTTCGTCCCCGGCGGCGCAAACCAATGTCTCGATTGCCGAGCCTGCTTTGACCGGTGCGCCGGCGGGTGGCTCGTCACCGAGTGCGAGAAGTGGGCGTTCTGAGCGAAGGATTCAGGTCAGGAATGGCCGCAACAAACCGGGGAAATGAACCGAGGGGCTGCGAGGCCCGGATCCATTGTCCATGGCCCATCGTCCATCGCTACTTCAACAGCCTCTGCGTCAATCCACGAACGAGCTTCTGCCGCTCCAGCGCGCCGGCCAGGGTGGCGGTCTTGACGACCAGGGCCTGCCAATAGGCTTCGCCCCGTCGGCCGCTCTCCACCAACCCCGACTCGTTGAGGGTGCGCCATTCGGACCAGACCTGGCGGGCCCAGCTCCCGATGACCTCGGGGAGGGGCCGGTCAGCCTCACGGCCACGACGATAGTTCTCCACCAGGAGTCGGTTGATGCGGGCGCCGCCGCCGAGCTCCACAGCTGCGCCGGGGAGGTAGAGCTTCCTGTAGCCGGCGCCGAGGACCGCAGCGGTCCACTCCGACGTCGAGGCGTCCCCGAGGGGCAGCGCCTTCCAGGCTTCGCGGCTGAGCGCTGTGTTGAACACGGGCAGGAAGGTGGCGCCCGGGCTGTCGTCACCGCGGCTGTAGACCATCGGGCGGAGACCAGCCAGGTTCGGGTTCGTCATCACCGTGACGCGCTCGTAAGCCGAGCGGTCATCGCCAGGAATCTGACGCCCCGTGACGATGGCCACCTGCGGATCCGTGAGGATCGGCCGGCAGATATCAGCCAGCCAGGTCGGGCTGCGGGGAAGCATTCGGTCGTTGATGAAGACCGCAACCTTGCCCGACGCCCGATCCATGGCCCGGTCGATGAAACGATCCTCCAGGGCGATGGAGAGCACCGGAATTCCCTGCCGGGACAGGATGTCCAGGGAGCGGTCCTGGGAGCGCCCGTCCACGGCGAGGATATCGAACCGAAACGGCGTCTCCTGGGCCTTGGTGAGGTCGAGGAGGGGCTCGAGGTTTGCCTCGCAGTTGAAGGTGCGGAGCACCACCGTAACCTCCGGAGGGTCCTGCCATCCACTTCGGTGGGGGGGACGAGACGGGCGCCGGTCGTCGTCACGCGGACGCCGCTGGGACTCCTCCCGTGCCACGGGCTGCGGGCGGGCCTCGGTGTGCCGGACCTCCGGAGAAGGTTGCGGGGCCTCGGACCAGGGGCTCGGCAGGGGCTCTACCCGGGGCTCGGGCCGGGGCTCGGGCCGGGGCTCTACCCGAGGCTCGGGCCGGGGCTCGGGCTTGGGGCGGGACGCCGGCGGTGGAGTCTCCGGACACTCCTCTGCCTCGGTGGCGCTGACCCGGACCCAGCGGACGAAGCGCTTGAGCCGCCCACGGTCCATGCGGTAGGTGGTCCGGGCGACCAGGCGGATCTTCGGTTTCTTCGGGGTGGCGTTGGACTCGTCGCTCATGTATCGAACCTCGTACTGGAGAATCTATGCGGCGGACAACCGCCGTCGGGGAGGGTACGTTGGTCAGCGCTCGATGTCAACGTAGAGCGTGCGCCCGACCTGCGCGGGGAGGTAACGGGCCTTGCGCTTGAGGATGATGATCACCCGCACGCCGCCCTTGAACGGCACGCCCTGGATGGTGAGGATGGGCGTATTGAAGGCCCGGGCGTCCAGGGGGAGCCGGTCCGTGCGCTTCGGGATCTTCCCGCCCGTGATCTCCATGACGATGTGGTAGGGGGTGCCCGGGTTCGCGTCTGCGGTGGCGAAGTTGTCATACACCCACGGGGTCACCGCGCCGTCCGCGACCGCGAATACCCGAGAGAACAGCTCCTTCTGCTCCAGGCCGATGCGCTCCAGGGTGATCTTCTCACCCCTCGCAGGGAGGGCCTCACCGCCCGCAACTTCGCCCCGCTCAGGGTGCCCCGGCACGACGCCCTGATAAGGGCGAACCTCGTAGAGCTTGAAGTCCTCGTCGATGTAGGTCTCCTGAATCTGTCCCTTCGAGTACACGCTGTACGGGTCGACCTCGATGCTCGAGGTCTCGACCGGGGTGTCCTCGCCGGGGACCGGTTCATCAGGGGGGATCTCCTGCGCTGGCGCGCGGAGCGACCCCGCAAACAGGAAGGAGACCATCACCAGGAATCGGGCCAGGGTTTTCGTCATGACACACTCCACCCGACCAATATACCGGCATTCCCGACGCCTGGCAAAAATCTCTGATAACGCACCGCGCAAAACGGTTGACAGGCGAATGACGCGCATGCTACCACAACGTTGCGGTGGCCGAATGGCCGTATAATAATTGGTTTTTGTGCCGCAAATCACGGCGCTGTACCGAGATCTGGAGTCTTACAATGGAAAGAGGGACAGGAGGTTCTCAGATGGCGAACGACCGAGTTGTTCAGGACAATGGCATGTACTTCCCGCCGAAGTCGTTCTCGGAGAAGGCCTGGCTGAAGAACATCGACGAGTACAAGGCGATGTACGACCGGTCCATTCAGGATCCCGAGGGATTCTGGGCCGAGATCGCCGAGGGCTTCTTCTGGAAGGAGAAATGGAACAAGGTCTGGTCGTACAACTACGACCGCCGCGACGGCAACATCTCGATCAAGTGGTTCGAGGGGGGCAAGACCAACATCACCTACAACTGCATCGACCGGCACCTGGAGACCAGGGGCGACCAGCGCGCCATCATCTGGGAAGGCAACGAACCCACCGAGGACGCTGTCTACACCTACAACCAGCTCGCAGAGAACGTGAACAAGTTCTCCAACGTGCTCAAGGGCCTCGGCGTCAAGAAGGGCGACCGGGTCTCCATCTACATGCCGATGGTCCCCGAGCTGGCCTTCGCCATGCTGGCCTGTGCACGGATCGGCGCGGTCCACAGCATCGTGTTCGGTGGCTTCTCCCCCGAGGCCCTCAAGGACCGCATCATCGACTCCACCTGCACCGTGTTGCTCACCGCCAACGGCACCTGGCGGGGGAAGAAGCCCCTGGACCTCAAGGCGAACGCCGACAAGGCGATGAACCTCTGCACCGCGGCGGGGCACACCGTCGAGCATTGCGTGGTCGTGAACCGTGTCCCCCAGCTCGAAACCACGATGCTCGAGGGCCGCGACCAGTGGTGGAACGATGTGATGGCGACCGCCTCGCCGGTGTGCGAGCCCACGTGGATGGACTCCGAGGATCCGCTCTTCATCCTCTACACCTCCGGCTCCACCGGCAAGCCCAAGGGCGTGCTCCACACCGTGGGCGGCTACATGGTCTATACCGCAACCACCCACAAGTACGTCTTCGATTACCACGACGGCGACGTGTACTGGTGCACTGCGGACATCGGCTGGGTCACCGGGCACTCCTACATCGTCTATGGCCCCCTGGCCAACGGTGCCCAGACCATCATGTTCGAGGGCGTACCGAACTACCCGGATGCGTCCCGGTTCTGGGACGTCGTGGACAAGTGGAAGGTGCGGCAGTTCTATACGGCGCCCACCGCGATCCGCGCGATCATGGCCCAGGGCGACGACTTCGTCGAGAAGACCAACCGCTCCTCCCTGGAGCTCCTGGGGACCGTGGGCGAGCCCATCAACCCCGAGGCCTGGAGGTGGTACCACAACAAGGTCGGCGCCGAGAAGTGCCCCATCGTGGACACCTGGTGGCAGACCGAGACCGGCGGCATCATGATCACGCCGCTGCCCGGCGCCATACCGACGAAGCCCGGCTCAGCGACCCTTCCCTTCTTCGGCATCGTCCCGGTGATCCTGGACGAGAGCGGCAAGGAGCTCACCGGCGAGGGCGAGCAGTCCGGCATCCTGGCCATCAAGCAGCCCTGGCCGGGCCAGATGCGGACGCTCTACGGCGACCACAAACGCTTCGAAGAGACCTACTTCGACATGTTCAAGGGGTACTACTTCACCGGTGACGGGGTCCGCCGCGACGCAGACGGGTACTACTGGATCACCGGCCGCGTGGACGACGTCATCAACGTCTCCGGGCACCGCATGGGCACCGCCGAGGTCGAGAGCGCGCTGGTCTCCCACCCGGCCGTCGCCGAGGCCGCCGTGGTCGGATACCCCCACCCGATCAAGGGCCAGGGCATCTACGCATACGTGACCCTGACCAGGGGCAACGAGTACACCGACGAGCTCAAGAAGGAGCTGGTCAAGCACGTGCGGATCGAGATCGGTCCCATCGCGACTCCCGACGTCATCCACTGGGCGCCGGGCCTCCCCAAGACCCGCTCTGGCAAGATCATGCGGCGGATCCTCCGAAAGATCGCCGCCAACGAAGAGGATCAGCTGGGCGACACCTCCACCCTGGCCGATCCCACCGTGGTGGCGAATCTGATCGAGGACAAGGGCAAGTAGCCTCCCGTCCCGAAATCCCCTGAGGGCGGGGAGCCTTCGCGCTCCCCGCCCTCGATCTGCAGCGGAGCGAGGTTTTCAATATGAGTACACAAAAAGTAATGAACCGTTGGCTCGTGGTGGTCGGGGCGATCCTCATCCAGCTCGCACTCGGCGCAATCTATGCGTGGAGCGTGTTCACGCCGAGCCTCAAGAAGGCCGGTTGGACCGTCGCCCAAACCCAGGCGGTGTTCGCCGCAGGCCTCGCGTTCTTCGCAATCGTCATGGTGATCGCTGGGCGCATGATGCCGAAGCTCGGCCCGACCAAGCTCTCCATCGCCGGCGGCATGGTGCTGGGCGCCGGCTACCTCCTGGCCGGTCTCTCCGGCGGCACGGACTTCTGGCCCGTGTTCTTCTTCGTGGGCGTGGTCGGCGGCTCCGGAATCGGTCTGGCCTATGTCGTTCCCATCGCGGTGGGCATGCGCTGGTTCCCGGACAAGAAGGGCCTGATCACGGGCCTCGCTGTCGCCGGCTTCGGCTTCGGCGCGATGCTCTGGGTCAAGCTCGCAGGCGCCTGGGGGCATCTCATCGAGACCCAGGGCCTGGACACGACCTTCATGATCTACGGTGGAATCTTCTTCCTCATGGTCGTCGTCGGCGGTCTCTGGATGCGCTTCCCCCCCGAGGGCTGGGTCCCGGAGGGCTACACACCCCCGCAGACCAAGGCCGGTGCAGCGCCCGCCGCGGGGACCGTTGACTTCACCTCGGGTGAGATGCTCAAGACACCCCAGTACTTCATGATCCTGCTCACCTTCGCGTTCGGTGCGAGCGCGGGTCTCATGTCCATCGGCCTCATGAAGCTCTTCCCGATTACAGCCCTCACCGACGCAGGGGTCGACCCGGCCCAGGCCAGCGCCATCGCCGGAACTGCCATGGCGGTCTTCTTCTCCCTGGCCAACGGCATCGGCCGCATCGCCTGGGGCGCTCTGAGCGACAGGCTCGGCAGGAAGACCTCCATCATGATCATGATGGCGACACAGGGCGTGATCGTCATCGCATTCCAGTGGATGGCCGGGAGCGAGTACCTGCTCTATCTGGCCGCGACGATCATCGGCTTCAACTTCGGGGGCAACTTCGCCCTCTTCCCGACCATCACCGCGGACACCTTTGGGACCAAGTACGTGGGCCAGAACTACGGCTGGGTCTTCCTGGCATACGGCATCGGCGGGATCTTCGGCCCCATGATGGGCGGCAAGCTGGGAGACATGGGGAACTTCCCCCTGGCGTTCACCATCTGCGGCGTGCTCTGTCTCGCCGCCGCCGGCGTCATCGCCATGGTCAAGCCCGCACACAAGTAGCCCCTCAGGGGGTCCCCTTCTCCCGGTCCCGCCGGTCCCACATCTCCAAGGCGATCGCGATCTGGCACCACTTGGAGGCCCGCCAGAAGTGCGATAGCGCGTCCAGGCGCTCGGACAGCTCCTTCCGTCCCTGCCGCCAGCGGCCCAGCTCGTATTCGATGCGGGCCGAGACCGGCACGGCCCCGATGCGGTCCAGGGCCACCGCGGCGTGGACCCGCGCGGCCCGCTCCGCCAGCACGAGCATGGTCTCCAGGGCCTGCTCCCGACGGAGCCCCTTGACCTCCCCGTTCTCCTTCCGCACCTCCAGCACGACGTAGCGGGTGATCAAGGACGAGGACGCGAAGAACGACGAGAGCGCGCCGCTGAGCCGGGCCAGGTTGTGGGAGAGGGTCCCCTCCGGGGCGAGGTTCGAGAAGAGGGTCTTGGGGAGCTTGAGATTGAGGAACGCAGTGCGATAGGTACGTTCCTTCTCCAGGAGCTCCTTGCGCACCGTATCCGGATTGAGGTTCGCCCGGTCCGCGATGGTGCCCACGTAGAGGGTGTCGAAGTACTCCAGGTTCGCCTCTGCAGCGGCCTCGAAGATCCCCTGCACCTCCTCCAGAGCGGCGGGGCGTACCGCCCGGCCATGGTCGTCCCGCTCCAGGTCCAGCAGCGCGATGTAGTCCTTCGCCACCCGGAGGTAGACCTGCGCGATGCAGATCTCGGTGAGCCGCCCCGTGGCCTCCCGCACCAGCTCCTCGGCGAGGTTTTTTTTGTCTCCGGCTTCCTTGCCCAGGCGCTCCAGGAGACCGGACTGCTGCCCCGCGGCCACCTGGAGGGAGGCGAAGGCATGGAGGACCGCCTCGTAGGCATCCAGGGCCTGGACCGCATCCCCGTAGGATCGCAGCTCCAGACCGGCCATACGGTCCATCATGCCCTTGAGCCCCTCGTCGGCCGCGCCCACCATGTCCGCCACGTGGGCGAAGGCGGCCTGCCACTCCCCTTTGCCCATGGCCGCCCCGAAGGGCTCCAGGGCGGACACCACCGATGCGTACGTGTAGGCCTGCACCGCCTCGGAGTAGGCCACTGCAGCGAGGCCCTTGCGGGCCATCTCCTCGGAGCGCTGCCAGGCCTGGTTGGCCTCCCCCCAGAGGGTCTTGTCCTGGCCCGACGGCAACCCCGCTGCGCCCCCCTCCCGATCTCCGTAGAGCTCCTGGGCCATGGCCCGCCACGTCTCTGCCTTGCGGAGGAGGAGATTGCGGGTCTCCTCTCCCAGGACCATGTCCTCGGGATCCAGGGGGGAGCGCAGGGGGAGCCGACGGCCGGCCATGAGGGTGTACGCGGCCTGGAGGTCCGCCACCTCCTCCGCCTGGGCGCCGCGCTCCTGGGCGAAGAGCTCCAGGTCCACCGCCTTGCCCGTGGAGAGGTCCATGGTGTAACGCATGCCCGCGGGGTAGCCCAGACGCTTCTTCCCGGCCTTGATGGCCGCGTCGAACTTCTGGACCACGCCGTCCACGGGGCCGATGCTCCCGTCGGGGTTGATGGTGCCCGTGATGGTGGCCTCTGGACGCATGGCGTCGCCGCGCAACGCAGCGACCACGGCGACGGTGAAGAGGGCGCCGGCGGAGGGGCCGTCCACCTTCTCGGAGAGGCTCTCGGTCTCCACCCAGTAGCGGTGCTCCGTGGGGAAGATCCCGACGTAGAGGCTCCCGAGGAGGACCGCCTGCCAGATGGTGGCCCGCCACGAGGGCCCGGTGCCCGCCGCCTTGGTCTCGAAGATCCCCACCTGAAGCCCCGGATCGTCCGAAGGGGTCACGTGGATCACTGCGTGGGACAGTCCGCCCTTGTATTCGCCTTGGGGCTTCGACACCCAGAGGAAGTCGATGGCCGCCGTGCGCTCCCCCACCGGGGGTCCGGAGCACGCAGAGACGGCCAGGACTGCGGCGACAAGGACTGAGACGAAGCGACGATTCATCCGTTGACCTCCGAGACGTCACCCTCCCAGGATAGGGTGCGCGCCCGGGAGAAACAATTTGATTTGATGGCCGCGATGCGTTATGAATCGTTGGCCTTTCGAACCCAAAGGGGAGGTGGCGTTGATACCCCAGATTGCGAGAGCAGGACTGATCGACCTCGATATCACGGTCCTCTTCCAACTCGTCGTCTTCCTGGTCCTCCTGGTGATCCTCAACAAACTCGCATTCCAGCCGCTGCTCGCGCTCTTCGCCGAGCGACGCAAGCGAACCGAGGGAGCCCGCGCTACGGCCGTCGACGCCGCCAGGCGGGCATCGAGGCTGGAGGAGGCCGTCCAGGCGAGCCTGACGGATGCGAACCGGGCGGGTGCGGAGGAACGAAACCAGCTGCGGGACGCTGCCGTGCGCGCGGAGGCCGAGGCCCTCGCCAGGGAGCGGACCGACGCCGCGACGCGCCTCCAGACGGAGCGCGACCGGCTGGAGCGCTCCCGGGAGTCCATCCTCCCGGAGCTGGATCGCTCGTCCATCGATCTGGCCGAGCTGCTCGTGATCAAGCTGAACAGCGAGGGTTGACCATGCGGACACGGCCGGGGTTGATGATCTCGATGGTCCTGCTCACCCTGCTGCCGCCGGCGCTGGCGCTGGCCAGCGGGGGCGGTGAAAGCGGCCAAGGCGGAGGGCACGGGGCGTCGCTGAAGGTGCACGGCTACTACCTGATCAACTTCCTGGTCTTCCTCGGCCTCTTGTACGTGCTGGCCGGGGACAAGATCAAGGCTGCGTTCCGGAATCGGTCCCGAGCCGTAGGCAAGGAGATTCGGGAGGCAGGCGAGGTCCTCGGGCAGGCCCGAGAGCGAGAAGAGGGCGCCAAGGGCGCGCTGGACGGGATCCCCGCCCGCATCGACGAGATCCGCGGGACCTTCTCCGCGGAGGGCGCCCGCCTGGCCGAGACCATCCGGGCACGCACCGAGAGCGAGACGGTCAAGATCCGCACGGCCTCCCAGGCCACCGCGGCGGCCGAGGCCACCACCATGCGCCGCACCCTCTCCCGTGAGCTGGCCGAGCGGACCCTCGACGAAGCCGAGCAGCGCATCGAGGCCCGCAAGGCCACCATGAACCAGGACCGGCTCTTCGAGGACTTCATTGCGGGCCTCGGGACAGGCGCTGAGAGGGACTCATGAGCACGATCATGCGGATCGGCACCTCCCACCGTCGCTACGCCAAGGCCCTCATGGCCATGAACGCAGACCCCGGCGACGGGAGGACCCTCCTCGCCGAGCTCCGGAAGGTCGAGGCGGCCTTGAAGGCCTCCTCGGTGCTCCGTGATCTTCTGGTGAGCCCCCTGGTAGACCGCGGCCGCAAGGCCTCCCTCGTGAAGGAGATCGCCGAGCACCTGGGCCTCGGGCGCATCGCGACACGGGCTTGGGACCTGGTGGTCCAGCGGGGCCGCTCAGAGGAGCTGCCCGGGATCCTGTGGCAGCTGGAGCGCCTCCTGGACGACGCGGAGGGCAAGGCCCGGGCCGAGGTGCGCAGCACCACGCCCCTGGACCCTGCGAAGCGCCGCCGGGTGAAGGGCGCCCTGGACCTCCTGTCCGGACGAGACGTGATCTGTGAGTTCAGCGAAGACCCGGCCCTCCTCGGGGGCCTCGTCGCACGTCTGGGCAACCAGCTCTTCGATGGAAGCATCCGGGGCCGCCTCGAGCGGCTCCGGCGGGATTGGCTGGGGGACTGACGACCCCCGTTGAAGGAGAGACTCGATGAGCATCGATGTCGCTGAGATCAGCAGAATCATCAAGCAACAGATCGAAGGCCTGGGCTCGGGGCTCGACACCGCAGAGGTGGGAACGGTCCTCGCCGCAGGCGACGGCATCGCCCGGGTCTACGGCCTGGACAACTGCATGGCCGGCGAGCTGCTCGATTTCCCCCATGGGGTGAGCGGCATGGTCCTCAACCTGGAGGAGGACAGCATCGGCGTGGCCCTCCTGGGTGAGGCGATGAAGATCCGGGAGGGCGACCAGGTACGCCGCTCGGGGCGCATCGTGGAGGTCCCCGTGGGGCCGGCGCTGGCGGGCCGCGTGGTCAACGCGCTGGGCAAGCCCGTGGACGGCCTCGGGGACATCTCGTCGGAGTACAGCCGCCGGGTGGAGGTCAAGGCCCCCGGGATCATCGCGCGGCAGCCGGTGAGGGAGCCCCTCCAGACCGGGCTCGTGGCCATCGACGCGATGACCCCCATCGGCCGCGGGCAGCGGGAGTTGATCATCGGCGACCGGGAGACCGGAAAGACCGCGGTGGCCATCGACACGATCATCAACCAGAAGCACACCGACGTTCACTGCATCTACGTGGCCATCGGCCAGAAGCAGTCCACCGTGGCCCAGGTGGTGGAGAAGTTCAAGCGCTATGGCGCGATGGACTACACCACCGTGGTCCTCGCTGGCGCGTCGGAGCTGGCCCCCATGCAGTTCCTGGCCCCCTACACCGGCTGCACCATCGGCGAGTTCTACCGGGACAGCGGCAAGCACGCGCTGGTGGTCTACGACGACCTGAGCAAGCACGCGGTGGCCTACCGGCAGATGTCCCTGCTCCTGCGCCGCCCCCCGGGCCGCGAGGCCTTCCCAGGCGACGTCTTCTACCTGCACTCCCGGCTCCTCGAGCGCGCCGCGAAGATGAGCGACAAGCTCGGCGGCGGCTCCCTCACCGCGTTGCCGGTGATCGAGACCCAGGCCGGGGACGTCGCCGCGTACATCCCCACCAACGTCATCTCCATCACCGACGGCCAGATCTTCCTGGAGACGGACATGTTCAACCAGGGCTTCCGCCCTGCGATGAACGCCGGTATTTCGGTCTCCCGGGTGGGCGGGAACGCCCAGATCAAGGCCATGAAGAAGATCGCGGGCAGCCTGCGGCTGGATCTGGCCCAGTACCGGGAGATGGCGGCCTTCGCGGCCTTCGGCTCCGACCTGGACGAATCCACCCAGAGGCTGCTCAAGAAGGGCGAGCGCCTCATGGAGCTGCTCAAACAGGCGCAGTACGCGCCCCTGCCCGTGGAGAAGCAGGTCCTCCTGCTCTTCGCTGGCACAGCGCCCGAGGGCTTCCTCATGGATCTCCCGGTGGCCTCGATGGCCCGCTTCAAGGGCGAGGTCATGGACTTCGCCGACTCCCGATACGCCGAGGTGCTCAAGACCATCAAGGAGAAGAAGGTCATCGACGACGACGTCCGTGGGGTGCTGGTGAAGCTCCTCACGGAGTTCAAGCAGACCTTCACGGCCTAGGCGGGGATCGACCCATGGCAAACCTGAAGCAGCTGCGCCGCCGCATCCAGGGTGTCACGAACACCCAGCAGCTCACCCGCGCGATGAAGCTCGTCGCCGCGGCAAAGCTGCGGCGCGCCCAGGAGGCGGTGGAGGCCCTGCGCCCCTACGCCGACACACTGGACCAGATGATCCAGCACGCGGCCCTCACCGCTGGCGCGGACGCACATCCCCTGCTGCGACGCCGGGAGATGAAGAAGGTCCGGGTCCTCGTGCTCACCTCGGACAAAGGGCTCTGCGGGACGTTCAACGCAAACGTCAACCGCGCGGTGGAGCAGTACCTCCGGGACAAGACCAGGCACCCTGAGGACGTCGAGCTCCTCCTGGTGGGCCGGAAGGGCAACGAGTACCTCTCCCGCCGGGACGCACCGATCCGGAAATACTACAAGGGCATCCTCGACAAGGTGAACTACCACACCGCGGCGACCCTGGGTGACGACATCTCGCAGGCCTACGTGTCCGAGGACATCGACGGCCTCTTCATCGTGTACAACGAGTTCCGCTCGGCGATGATCCAGACCCTCACCTGGAAGCAGCTCCTCCCCATGGAGGAGGTCGCCGAGGAGGCCGCCGAGCGGCTCGGGAACGTGGAGCACATCTACGAGCCGACCCGGAGCGAGGTCCTGGACCGCATGCTGCCGCTCTACGTGAACACACAGATCTACCGGGCCCTCATGGACTCCATGGCCTCGGAGATGGGTGCGCGCATGACCGCGATGGACAACGCGACCAACAACGCGGCCGACCTCATCGAGCGGCTCACCCTCCAGTACAACAAGGCCCGCCAGGAGGCCATCACCAACGAACTCATGGACATCGTCGGCGGCGCCGAAGCGCTGAACGAATAAGGGGAAACACGAGATGAGCGAGCGGTACGGGAAGGTAAAGCAGGTCATCGGGCCCGTGGTGGACGTGGAGTTCGAGGGGGGGGATCTCCCCGAGATCTTCACCGCACTGCGGTTGACGAACCCCGCAATCGACGACCGGGCGGACAACCTCGTCATCGAGGTGGCCCAACACATCGGTGAGGACACGGTGCGCTGCATCGCGATGGACACCACCGACGGCCTGGTCCGCGGGATGAAGGTCCGAGACACCGGCGGCCCCATCATGATGCCCGTGGGCCCGGCCACCCTCGGCCGGATCCTCAACGTGGTGGGCGATCCCGTGGACGAGAAGGGGCCGGTGGTGACGGACACCTACCTGCCCATCCACCGCGAGCCTCCGGCCTTCGTGGACATGGACACCGAGACGTCCATGTTCGAGACGGGGATCAAGGTCGTGGACCTCCTGGCCCCCTATCCCAAGGGCGGGAAGATTGGCCTCTTCGGCGGCGCCGGCGTCGGCAAGACCGTCGTGATCATGGAGCTGATCAACAACATCGCCCAACACCACGGCGGCGTGTCGGTGTTCGGCGGCGTCGGCGAGCGGACCCGTGAGGGCAACGACCTGATGAACGAGATGACCGAGTCCGGGGTCATCAAGAAGACCTCCCTGGTCTACGGACAGATGAACGAGCCCCCCGGCGCCCGCTCGCGGGTCGCCCTCTCCGCGCTCACGTCTGCCGAGTACTTCCGCGACGTCGCCGGACAGGACGTGCTCCTCTTCATCGACAACATCTTCCGCTTCACCCAGGCGGGCTCCGAGGTCTCCGCGCTCCTGGGCCGGATGCCCTCCGCGGTGGGCTACCAGCCCACCCTGTCCACGGACCTGGGCGAGCTGGAGGAGCGCATCACCTCGACCAAGAAGGGCTCCATCACCTCGGTGCAGGCGATCTACGTCCCCGCGGACGACCTCACGGACCCGGCCCCCGCAACGACGTTCACCCACCTGGACGCGAAGACGGTGCTCTCCCGGGGGATCTCCGAGCTGGGCATCTACCCCGCGGTGGATCCCCTGGACTCCTCCTCCCGGATCCTGGACCCCCTGGTCGTCGGCGAGGTGCACTACCGCGTGGCCCGGGATGTCCAGGAGACCCTCCAGAAGTACAAGGACCTCCAGGACATCATCGCGATCCTCGGGATGGAGGAGCTGTCCGAGGAGCAGAGGGTCGTCGTGGGCCGCGCCCGCCGGATCCAGCGCTTCCTCTCCCAGCCCTTCACCGTGGCCGAGCAGTTCACGGGCTTCGATGGCAAGTACGTGAAGCTCGAGGACACCCTCCGTTCCTTCCGGGAGATCCTCGACGGCAAGCACGACGACCTCCCCGAGGCAGCGTTCATGTACGTCGGGACCATCGAAGAGGCCCGGGAGAAGGCCAAGAGCATGTAAGTGGGAGTGGTCTTGGCGAGTTCGCCAGGCCCTGAAGAGAACGCATCAGGGGGTGCTTGCCGTGAAGCTGGTCATCGTGACGCCTCAGGCGGAGAAGATCAACCGGGAGGTTGACGGGGTCACCCTGCCCGGGGGTATGGGCGAGGTGGGGATCCTTCCGGGCCACCTGCCGCTCATGAGCACCCTGGACGTTGGGATCCTGCGGTTCGAGAGCGGTGGGACCGAGACCTGCCTCGCGGTGAACCGGGGGTTTTTCGAGGTCCTCGATGACGAGGTCCGGGTGCTCACCGAGACCTGCGAGACCCCGGAAGAGGTGGACTGCGGCCGCGCCGAGGACGCGCTGAAGCGCGCCAGGGACCGCCTCGACGCTGCGGCCCGGGACGCAAACGTCGATGTGGACCGGGCCACGACTGCGATCCGCCGGGCCATCGCGCGCCTGTCGGTTTCCCAACCCCGTCGGTGATCCGCCCCCGCAACCCCTGGCTCCTGCTCTTCGCCGCATTCCTGCCCTTCTTCGCCAACGCGCTCCTCTACATCGGCCTGCCGCCGCTCCTCGACGCGATGGCCGAGACCATCCCGATGTCCCACGCGGGGCGGGGTGCGCTCATGGGGGTCGTCTCGTTGGCGACCCTGGCGCTGGTCCTCGTCGGTGGACGGCTGGTCGACCGCCGGGGCGGGCGGTACGCGGGGATCGCCGCGTGCCTGTGCACGATCCCCGGCGGGCTCCTCTCCGCCGCACCGATCTACGAGGTGGTCCTGGCGGGCCGGGCCCTGGTGGGCGCGGGCGGGCTGCTGTCCATGGTGGTGGCGAGCCGCGCGGTGGGGCGGATCTTCCCCGAGGGGCGGCGCGCCGTGCCCATGGGCTTCTTCCATGCGGTCTTCCCAACGGCTGCTGTGATCTCCTTCGCGTGGTTCCGGAGCCTCGGGGGGCACCTCGGCTGGCAGATCGTGGTCCTGGGGACCGCCGGAGTCGCCGCCCTGGCGATGCTCCTCTTCGTGGCGCTGTACCGGGAGGAGGCGCCAGCAGCCGGAGACGGGGACGGGCTGTCTCTCCGGGACGGGCTGCGCATGCCCTGGCGGTTCTGGATCCTGACGGCGCTCTGGCTCGTCTACGGAATCACCGGGGGGACCGTGAACACCTTCGGCGCGGCCTACCTCGCTGCGACGGGCCTGGACCCGGTGCGGGCGGACGGGGTCATCATGTGGTCCATGATGGGTGTGATCCCCGCGACACCCCTCCTGGGCGCGATGGTGGATCGGTGGGGGGGGCTCCACCCACTGCTGACCGCGTGCGGGCTCATCTCCGGTGTCGTACTCGGCCTCCTCGTCGCCCGCGTCGGCCCCCCGGAGCCCCTCGGGATCCTCTTCGGTGCCATCCTCGCCGGGGTCCCCCTGGCTGTCTTCCTTTTCCTGCCCCTCTGGGTGAGCCCCCACCGGACCGGCCTGAGCTTTGCCCTCCTCCAGGGGGCCATGAGCATCGGCGCGCTGGTGGGACCTGTGGGTTCGGGGTTCCTGCGCGACCTCACCGGGAGTCACGTCGCCGGGATGAGCTGCGCGGTGGTGCTCCTGACCATGACCGGGGTGCTGGGGGGCGTCCTCTGGTTCCTCAGGGCTCGGCAGGACAGTCGAAGGACAGCTTGATCTCCCGACCCTCCCGCAGCGCGGTCACCTCCAGCGGACGATGACGCCGGGTACGCAGGATCCGCGTCCACTGGTAGTCGCGCGCCAGGGCCACGCCGTCCGCTTCCAGGAGCACATCCCCGACGCGGAGGCCCGCGCAGGCCGGCGCCTCGTCGACCAGGAGGCCGCGTTCCAGCTTGGAGAGCCGGCGCTGGAGGGGCGGCGGGGCCTTGGGGTGACGGTATCGGACCCGCTGGAGAACCGTGGCGTCCCGCATGAGGTCGTCCTCGGTGGCCAGGCGCGCCTTCAGGGATCCCAGCGCACCCCACGAGAAGGCGACCGCCTCCGCCGCGGAGGCGAGGACCCGGACCGGACCGGGGCCGCCAGGGCCGGGGAGCCGTACCTGGTCTTCGATCTCCACCAGCAGGCGATCCAGACCCTCGAGCAGGATCTCCCGATGCCAGGGCGTGTCGTCGTGGTCGGGGACCTCCCGGAAGGGATCCACCTCCTTCCGGATGGAGACCGTGGCCAGGGGCTGGTTGGAGCCCACGTGGTAGGCCTCGATCTCCAGGAACAGGGTGGAGCGGAAGGCCTGCCCGATGGTGCCCTCCCGCCCCTCGCCGGAGAGCACCGTGGCGCCCTCCTGGACGTTCTCCGTGAGGGTGAAGCGGATCGCCACCGCCTGATCCGTTGCCAATCCGTCAGCCTCCAGCACGACGGGCAGGGAGGTCTCGTTCCTCAGGTCCAGGAGGAGACCCTGGGCCAGGATCCGGTACTCGTCCGCGGCGTAGACCGCCACACGCTGCCGCAGCGAGAGATGGTCCGCCGCATCCAGATCCTTCTCGAAGACGTCGTAGGCCCGCATCTCTCGGAGCATGTACTCCGACGGAAGGAGGACCAGCGCGCGCACCTGCGGATGACCCTGGACCCGGTCGAAGGTCTTGACCTTCACCCGCACCCCGCCACACCCGGCCACTACAACGAGCACCAGCAAGACCGACGTGGCTCGGCTCAGAAAGCCCATGGAACCCTCCGTACCTCTTGACAAACCATGGTCGGATACTATAAGAGTTCATGTCCTTTGTGACAAGGAGGTCCCAATGGCCCGAGTGACCATCGAAGACTGCCTGGAGATCATCGACAACCGCTTCGCCCTCGTGCTCATCGCGGTCCAGCGTGCGCGACAGCTCAAGGACGGGGCCGAGCCCATGGTCCAGCACCCAAAGAACAAGGAGCCGGTGGTCGCCCTCCGCGAGATCGCAGCAGGGAAGATCCGCTCCGGCACGAACCTGCGCGAGCTCATCGGAATCCCCGAAGACGCTTGATGGCCAGCGCCGACCGGCACTGTCCGATGCGCCGCTCCCTTCTCCTCATCCTTCCGTGTTTTCTCGCCGCCGCGTGCAGCGGACCGGTGCGGCTCCCCGAGACGCCCATCGAGGATCCGGGGGTTCTGCTGAAGACCCTGCGGGGGAAGGCGCAGCCCCGGACCCTCTACCTCTACGCCCGGGCCGAGTATTACTCGGACCAGGGGGTCCGGAAGGGCAAGCTCCTGTTCATGGCGGGCGCACCGGACCGGATTCACGTGGAGGCCCTCTCCCCCACGGACGACATGCTCAGCCTCCTGGCCTCGCCTGGCGGGGAGTTCGTGTACTTCGAGCGGGGGGGAAAGCGCTGCATCCGGGGCACCACCTGCCCGGAGAACACCGGCCGCTTCCTGCCGGTGCCCCTTTCGATCCCCCAGGTCATCGGGCTCCTGGTCGGGCAACCCCCGGTGATCGAGCACAAGGGTGCGACCCTGAAGCTCCGACGCAGGACCGGCCTCTACGAGCTTCGTCTGGAGGATCCCGTCTCTGGGACGACGCAGCTCCTCAAGGTGGATCCCTTCGACTTCGACGTGGTCTCCACCACGATCGCCCGTGAAGCCGACGACCTGAAGGTGCGCCTGGACTTCGAGGACTACAGGACCCAGGGTGCCTATCGCCTCCCCCGGAAGATCCGGGCCCTCCTGGATCAGGACGACACGGACCTCTCCCTGGACGTCCGCGAGGTGGAGACGGACCTCGACTTCAAGGGGGACCCCTTCACGGTCCTCTGCCCCCGGGGTGCGGCCGTGGAGCGGGCGCTCTGCCCCAACGAGATTCCGACCCTGGACGACGGAGGAGAAGATGACTGAGATCGCGGGACACGAGCGCTTCATCGTGTTCGAGGGCATCGACGGCGCCGGGACCACGACCCAGACCGCCCGGCTCAGGTCCTGGCTCGAGGCCCGGGGCGAGAAGGTCGTGACCACCTGCGAGCCCTCCGAGGGGCCCTTCGGCAGCATGGTGCGGAACGCACTCAAGCGCCGCATCGTGGTGCCCACCACAGGGGAAGGACCGGACGCAGACGTGGATCCCCGGGTCGTGGCCCTCCTCTTCGCGGCGGATCGCCTCGACCACCTGGATGCGACCATCCTCCCGGCTCTGGCGCGGGGCTGGTGGGTGATCTCGGATCGCTACATCGACAGCTCCCTGGCCTACCAGTCGATCTACATGGATCTCGACTGGGTCCGGACCATCAACGCCCACGCACAGCGCCCGGCGCGGACCTTCTTCCTGGAGGTCCCCCCGGCGGAAGGGATGGCCCGGATCCGGGCGAAGCGGGCCAGGCGGGATCACTTCGAGACAGAGCAGCGTCTCCAGCAGGTCGACCTCCGGTATCGGGAGATCTACGCGGCGGCACCCCCGGACCTGGTGCGCCTGGACGGGACGCAGCCGGAGGACGAGATCGCGGCGGAGATTGCGTCGTACTTCGAGGGATCGGTGGGCTGAGGGACGAGTTGGGGGATGGCCTGGGGGGAATCCGGGTCGCCTCCTGCACCCTTCGGGCTTGGTCCCCGGCTGGGATGTCTCAACGCTTTGCTTTCGGCCTCGTCTTCCGCCGGGCGTCCGGCTCCGGCTCGGGCTCGGGCGCGCTCTTCTTCTTGTTGAGCTTCACCCAGATGCGCTTGAAGAAGTCGCCCATGGACTCGGGACCCTTCTTCTCAAGGTTGCCCTTGCGCATCTCGAGGAGCCGCACCTCCCGGAGCGCGGCGACGTGGGAGCTGTCGAGCTTGATCGCCCTCTTGAGGCTCTTCTCCTGCTGAGCGAGGCCCCCGGTGATCTTGTAGTAGAGGGAGAGGTGGTAGTGGGCGTCCGCGTTCTCCTCGTCGGCCTTCACCGCGCTCTCCCAGAAATCCCTGGCCTCCTGGAGGCGCTTCATCTCGGGATTCCCCTCGTTCTGGAAGACGCACCACCCCATGAGGGTCAGGGCGCGGGAGTCCGTGGGGTAGCTCTTGACGTAGCCCCGGAGAAGCTCTTCAGCGTCGGACCAGGCTCGACGCCGGAGGAGGAGGCGCGCCTGGTGGATGACGATCTTCGCCGACTCCGCCTCGTTGCGGGACCGGGTCTCGGGGTTCTCCGCGTTGGCCGGATCCCCGTCGCCCCGATCCAACGCGGCGAGGTAGGCGGACTTCTTCGCCTCGTCCGAGAAGATCTCGTAGGCAGCGGAGAGGGACTTGAAGACCTTCGCTGCCTTCTCACGGAGATGTTCGATTCCGTGACGTCCCAGGTTGTCCGGGTGGACCATCTTGACCCACCGGAGGTAGGCCTGGCGGATCTGATCCGCAGGGTCGCTCCGGTCGATCCCCAGGAGGTTCAGGTAGTCCCCCTGCTTCGCCAGCTCGTACTTCACCTCGACGGTGCGCTCGATTGATGATTTCACAGTCGTTGGCCGCCGCGTCATCCCACTGCCCCTCGACCCTGTCCCCACCCGCGAAGATACACTCGTTGCGCGCTGGATGCCAAGGCAATCGTACGTGGGGCCGTGCAGTCGAGGGGCGGATCAGTGTTTCCCGCCGGCCCCTCTCGAGATGTCGTGCAGCTCGCCGTGGTGGAACAACACCTTCGCGCCGGCGCCGGCGACGGCCAGCGCCAGGGACCCGGGCTGGAGACGCTCGTCGTCGAACTCGAGGGCGAGCCGACCGTTCACCAGCACGCGGACGTGGGGGCCGTCCACCTCGAGGCCGAGGGTGTTCTCCTCCTCCCCGATGCGGATCGCGGGGAGGCGGGTGACGCAGTGGATGAACTCGGGGTACTCGCCGAAGGCCCGATCCACGCAGAACCGTCCGGATGCGTAGATCAGCGCCCGGTAGGCCTCCCCGTCCTTGTAAGCGAACTCCACGCCCCACCCGCCCTCGATGCCCTTCCGGAGGAGCTCGGCGCGCACCTCCCAGGCCAGCCGCGCCGGGGACGACCTGGCGTAGAGCACCGGGGTGACCCCTGAACCCAGGGAGGTGTTGGACACCAGGAGTGCGTCCCCGCGGCGCTCGATCTCCCAGTACGGCGTCGTCGCCGGCTTCGCAAGGAAGTCCCTCCCGGGCGCTGCGTCCAGGGTCGCGCCGCGGAGCCACGTGCGGTCCGGCGGCGGGCCGTCGGTGCCCGTACAGGCCCAGGACGAGACCAGGAGGACGCAGAGGCAACAAAAGAGACGCATCGACGAGGCTCCTAGGTACAGACTCCACCTTGACAAGTCTCCCCGAGCGCGCAGCAAACGCCAGCACATTCGAGGTACTTGCACCCACAGGCGCCGTCCTGGCAGACAGCGAAGGGATCCGCACAGGTGCCGTCGCAGGTGCCTCCGCAACCATCAAGGTCCCCGCAGGCAGCTCCGACACAGTCCGGGGAGCAGCACCCGCCGCCGTAGCAGATGGCGCCCTTGTCGCAGCAGACCCCCCCACATTCGCCGTAGAGGCAGACACACTCCCCATCGACACAGGCCTCCCAGTCCACGGCGCAGGGGGTTTCGTCGCAGGTCCCGCCACAGCCGTCGGACTCGCCGCAGAGCTTGTCCGTGCAATCGGCGATGCAGACGCAGGTGCCGTTCGCGCAGACGTCGTTCTCTCCGGGGCAGGCCAGGCAGATGTCCCCGCAGCCGTCATCATCGCCGCAGGTCTTGCCGTCGCAGTCTGGCACGCAGATGTCGCAGAGGCCCTCGATGCACTGCTCCAGGGGATCACAGCAGACCCCCCCGCACTCGACGACGAGGCAATCACAGGCGAACTCCGGTGTACACCACTGGTTGAGACCACAGCTGTCGCCGCAGTCCAGGGTCCCGCCGCAGCCATTCGGCGCCTCGCCACATTCCGCGCCGGGATCCCCGCACTCCTTGGGGGTGCACGAGGGGACACAGACGCCTCCCTGGCAGAGCTCGTCCTGACCACAACAGTCGTCGCCGCAGATCGTGCCGCCGCAGACACAGACCCCATCGGCGCATTCGTCGTTGGGCCCGGGACAGGGACCGTCACAGACCTCTCCGCAGCCATCGGGATCGCCGCAGGCTGCGCCGTCGCAGGTCGCCCCCATGCAGGCACAGGCCCCGTCCACGCAGGCCTGGGCGGTGAAGGGGCAGGGGCCGAAGCAGATCCCGCCGCACCCGTCGTCCTCACCACAGAGCGTCCCGCCGCAGTCGGCGTCGCAGCCGGCGGGGATGCACGCGCCGCCCATGCAGGTCTCCCCGGCAGCGCAGCCGCCGCAGTCCAGGAGTCCATCGCAGCCATCCAGGGTGACCCCGCAGTCCACGCCGAGCTCCTCGCAGAGGAGGGGCTCGCAGCCCTGGGGCACACAGGCGCCACCCTCACAGACCTCGCCCGGCACCGGACAGGTCCCGTCACACCCGCCGCCGCAGCCGTCCGGATCACCACACGCGGCGCCCGCGCAGGCCGGAACGCACTCTCCCACGACCAGAAGCGGCGTGAAGGGCGCATTCGGATCCAGCAGCGGGGTCGACAGAAAGGGCGTGGACCAGACGATGTCGCCCTCGGGATCCAGCACATCCACGATCACCACGACCCCTACCTGCTCCGGGGTGTCGATGCCGGTCATGATGGTCACCCAGGTCCCTCCCCCAGCGTCGCTCCCCGGGGTCACCGCGCCGCTGGCGGTGATCTCGTGGGGCAGGGTGAAGTCCACCGTGGCGAGGTTGGCCGAGAGGCTCACCTCGAAGCGCACGGCGACCCCCCCGTCCACGGGGACCTGGTCCCGGTCCACGAGGGAGGCCTGGAAGACCTGCCCGCCGGGCATCTCCGTGGCCGTGACCTCCACGAAGTGGGTCAGCCGCGCCAGGGCCTGGGAGGCGTAGTACGCGTCGGAGACCTTCACCTCTCCGTCCGGGAAGATGTCGGACTGCGCGTTCTGGGTCTCGTCAGGGATCACGGAGCCGGCCTTGAGCTTCCGGACGAAGAGCACGTCCCCGACGCTGAAGACGCCGTCGTCGTTCGCGTCACCGAAGACGCCCCCCGGGGGCGGATCCAGGTCCCCGGCGCCCGCCACGATGGGCCGCGGGGTCGCGGGCCCGATGGGGCCGCCGTCCTCGTCGATGAGCGCCACCACGGTGCCGCCGATCTCCGTCACCTCGGGGCCACCCTTGAGGGCCTTGAAGGTCAGCACCGCCACCTCGAGGCCCACGCCGACCGCGCCGGCGGGCGGGGACGCGTTGAGGTAGATGATGCCCGGAGTGGAGGCGTTCGCGCTGAACACCGCGCCGGAGATTCCCCCACCCACGGCCACATCGAGCACCTCCAGAACCAGGGGATCGTAGGTGAGCTCCAGGTCCACGCCGCCGAGGTCCGCGCCGCCGGTGTTCACGCGCACGGGCATGGTGAACACTGCGTCCGCGGCTCGATCCGGATGCGCGAGACCTGCGGCCGCGCCGAGATCCACGTCACCCGTATCCGGAAGGAGGTTCACCGGCAGGAGCCGCAGACCAGGGACGTCAAAGTCCGCCCCGGCGTCCACCGCGGGCTGGACCGCGACGCTGAAGACCACGGGGCCGTTCCCGTGGACCGTCGCCTGCCCCGCAGCGTCCACCGACGCGTGGGCCTCGTCCGTGGAGAACGCCAGGAGTCCCGGGACGAGATCGTCACCGGTGAACAGGTCGCGGGTCCCGTCCAGGAACAACCCCATGACCTGGAGCTGTCCCGTCCCCTGGTCCTTGATCCCCTCGAGGGTGGCGCCCCCGGGGTACTCCAGCACCAGGGCCAGGAGATCCTCCGCCGCCATGTCCACGACCAGGGGGAGGGGATCCGAGGGATGCCCCCCGAGGAGCGCCACCAGCTCGACCGCGCCCACGCCCACGCCGCGGGCGATGCCGTCTTCGACGGAGACCACGCCCTGGAGCGGGCTCGTGGTCCCCGGCGCGTAGACCTGCCAGGTCAGCAACGGCCACGTGGAGACATCCAAGTTCGAACCATCGGTGAAGTGCTCCACCGCGGCCAGGCGGGCCTTCTGCCGGGACGCGGTCCCCTCCACGAAGGAGAGCGTCCCCTCGGGGGTCTTCTTCTCGCCGGGGGGTGTGTAGGGCTCCCACGCGGAGACATCGAGGGCGTCGTGGGTGACCACCTGGAGCTCCACGGCGCCGGACAGGGAGGAGAGGTGCGGATCATTGAAAGAGACCTCCACTGTCGCGGTGCCGGCGCCGAGCCCTGACGCGAAGACCTGCCCCGGGGGACAGTCGCCGCACTCCCCGGGGTTGAAGACCTCGATGATCGAATCCGTGACCTCGTAGACCGTGGAGGGATCGTCGGTGTAGTCCTGGGAGGTGCCGTCCATGAAGTGCACCACCACCTGGATCTGTCGTTTGGTGGGCAGGCCCAGCACCGTCGCTGCGACGTCCGCCGGTCCCAGTGCGAGCCGGGGGTCCTGGACGGTCACGTCCATCCCCGCCGGCGGGGGCAGCTGGACACGGAGGGTGGCGACCCCGGTGACGGTCCCGCCTGCCTCGGTCTCGAGGGTCGCCTCGACCAGCGCGGTCCCCGAGCCGGACGCGGTGACCAGACCGTCGACCACGCTCCCGACCCCCGGGTCCGTACTGGCGAGGTCGAGGCCCGCGAAGTCCGTCACATCGACGCGGCTGCCGCCCGCGGTCTCTACGTCGTCGGTGAACACCGCGTGAACCAGGACCGGAGCCTGCTGTCCGTCCGCTGTGAAGAGATCGGTCACCTGGAGGGACAGGTCCGCGGTCGCTACGGCCGCGGAGATCACGCCCGCCACGGACAGATCCATGTGCGCCGGGATCATCACGTGGAGATGATCGATGGACACCGAGTCGGTGCCGTTCACGTTGACCGAGGCGACGCCGAGGATGTCTCCGAAGGCTCCCAGGGCGGTGATCGTCCCAGGACCGTCACCCAGGGGGTTGACGTTGCCCGCACCGGCCACCAGGACTGCGCCGCCCGCGATGAAGTCGGCCTGGTCGGTGACGTCGAGGGTCCAGGCGAGGCCTTGTCCGTCTTCGAACGTTGCGAGGACCCGCACCCGGGTCTCCTGCAGAGCATCGAGGTCCGAGATGTACTGAAGGACGGAGTCGTCCACTGCGACGCTCAGGGGGAGCGACGGCGCCACGACCCGCACCACGGTAGAGGCGTCCGAGTTCCCCACCTCGGCGAAGATCGTCGCTGCCCCCGCGGAGATCGCGGTGGTAACGCAGCCGACGGCGTCCACCACCCCCGGAGAGAGGGAGAGGCAGTTGGCCTCCCCCGGATCGATCCCGGACAGCGCGTGGTCCTCCCCGAGACCGGTCAGGACCAGGGGCGCCATGGCGGGCAGACCGGTGAGCATCGCATCCTGGAACATCACAGGATCTCCGGGACGGAGCAGGACACCCCGGAGCGCCGGCTCCCGGACCGTGACCTGCCCCTCGCTTCCCTGACCCACGCCGTCATGGACCACGACCTCGACGCCATCCCGAATGTCGGTCAGCAGGGTGTTGCCCAGCTCGTTGACGGTCCCCGAGAAGATCGCCTCCGCCTCCGCCGCCAGCGCCGCCGGCACGGAGAACTGGAGCACGGCGATCTCCACGGCGGCACCCTGGGGCATCCCAGCGAGGGGATTCGCGCTGATCCCGTTGAACGACACCTCGCCCAGCGCGTTCGCGGTGACGAGGTTTCCCGCCTCGGGTGCGGTGAGGTTCCCGGCGGCGCCGGGTGACACTGCGGTGAGCTGCACACGGGTCTTGTCGAAGATCACGGTCAGGTCGTAGAGCCCCAGCACGTCGTCCCCGGTGTTCACCACCACGGGGACCTCGAAGTCGTCCCCGGCCAGGGCTGGTCCCGACGGGAGGAGCAGGGCCACCCGGCCGGGCCCCAGGTCCAGGGCGGCTGGGCTCCCTGCCGCAACCAGGGTGACCGCAGCGCTCGCCTGACCGGCCGTGACGGTCACCGCGCCCGTGGTCCCCCCGTTGAACGCATCGGCAGGCACCGAGAGCCACGCAGCGAAGCGTCCGTCTCCCAGGGCCTCCCCGGGCACGCCCTCCATGGCACCGAGACCGTCGAGGCCGAAGTCCACCGCGGTGGCCGATGGAGCCGGGGCGCCCTTCGCGTCCAGGACCTCGGCGACCGCGCGCACCACGGGTGCATCCACATAGACCGTGCCGCGGCTGGTGAGCAGATGGATCGTCGCCGGGCTTCCCGCCACCACCTCGAACCCGGCGGGTGTGGAACCCGCGCCGCCGATCTCGGCCATGGCCTGTCCGGCCCCCGCGGGGGCGTCAAGATCGACGACGACGCCGAGGTAGCTGCCCTCGTCGCCCTCGGTCACGACCCCGCTCGGGACGCCCTGGGTCGAGAGGAAGGTTACCGGCAGGCCCGTGACCGGATCCCCGAAGATGCAGGGCGGGATCGCGTCCTCGTCCGCGGAGCCATCGCAGTCGTCGTCCACCCCGTCGCAGGTGACATCATCCCCGAGGAGGTTCCCCGGCACGCACGGGGTCTCCAGGCCGTCCTCACAGGAGGAGGGGATGGCGTTGACCTTGCAGATCCCGATGCCGCAGGCGGTCACCGGTGCGTAGTCCTCGTCGGTGTCCCCATCGCAGTCGTCGTCCACCCCGTCGCAGGTCAGATCCACGGAGGCCGGGGGCGCGCCGGGGGCGCAGGGGATCTCCACCCCGCCGAGACACGTCGAGGGAAGGTTCGCCGCAAGGCAGGCCCCGACCCCGCAGGAGGAATCCGAGAGGTAGTCCTCGTCGGTGCCGCCGTCGCAGTCCTCGTCGACGCCGTTGCAAGTCAGATCCTCATCGGCCAGGGATTCGCCGGGGGTGCAGGGGGTCTCCTGGCCTCCGGAACAGGCGGAGGGCGTCGCGTCCAGCCCACAGGCCCCCACCCCGCAGTCATCGTCGGGGACGAAGTTGTCGTCGGTGAACCCGTCGCAGTCGTCATCAACCCCGTCACAGGTGAGGTCGTTCCCCTTGGATTCCCCGGGCACACAGGGGGTCTCCAGGCCGTCCACGCAGGCGGAGGGCACGTTGCTCTGCTGGCACCAGCCCGTGCCGCAGCTCGTGTCCTGGGCGTAGTCCTCATCGGTGGCCCCGTCGCAGTCGTCGTCAACCCCGTCACAGGTCGGGTCGGCCGGAGCCGGTGTGCCGGCGGCGCAGGGGAGCTCCACGCCGTTGATGCACTCCGAGGGCTCGTTGTTCGTCAGACAGGCGCCCACGCCGCAGCTCCCGTCGACGACGTAGTCATCGTCGGTGTCCCCGTCGCAGTCGTCGTCCACCCCGTCGCAGGTCGCGTCCGAGGGGAGACACAGGGGAGGCGCACACTGCCCCGCTTTGCAGACCTCGCCCTCCACGCAACAGACGCCGCCGCACTCAAGGAAGGAACACGCGCACGCGAAGTCATCGCCGCAGATGGCCTCGGGACCGCAGGCGCCACAATCCAGGACACCGCCGCAGCCACCCTCCGGAGCCCCGCACTCGGCCCCGAGCGCCTCGCAGTCAGCGGCCTCGCAGGCGGGGACGCAGATGAGCCCCCCCCCCTCCGTCTCGACACAGTCCCACGAGGGTTCAGGGCACTCCTGGTCCTCACAGCGGACGGTGCACGCGAGGCCATCGTCGACCTCGACGCAGTACCCGCTCGCGCAGTCCCCGTCCTCCTCACAGGGGTCGAGGAAGCCGCCGCTCGCGTCCAGCTCTTCCGGATCGACGTCGCCGGGCAGCTCGGGCCCGGCGTCGTCGATCTCGGCGGGGAGGTCCGGGATCAGGTCGCCGCCTGCGTCCGGCGCGGTGTCCCCGGCCGTGTCATGGCCGGGTTCGAGCGGACCGCTGCAGGCGGGAAGGAGGATCGCCAGCGCGACGATCCCGAAGAGCAACTGGGGGGGCGCTCTCATCGGTCCAACCTCGAGTTCGATGTCCGCACGTCCGCGGACGTCATGGACAGTTGCCGGTCCCCGATCCGTCCCCTGCGGTCTGCAGGATGATCAAGCCGCCCGTCCCGTCGTACACCTGATAGTAGTTCTCCCAGGGCCACGAACCGGCGGCATAGAAGACCTGGATCGGGTCACCATCGTCCGCGTCGAAGGAGTACGTCGCCGGGCCGGAGCCGGAGACGAGGGTTGCGTTGTCCAGCACCAGGACGCCCCCCACGTAGACGTCCACCATCCCGCCGTTCCATCCGTCGCCCCAGGTATCGTAGAGGCGGATCTCGTGGGGGCAGCCCGCGGGGCAGACGGCGGTGGACGTGGCCACGGGGGACGGCGCACAGCCGGACCCGCCGCAGCCCTGGTCCATGATGATCGCGCCGCTCCCGTCGTAGACTCGGTAGTAGTTCTCATAGGGCCAGCCGCCGCCGGAGTAGTTCACCTGGATCGTGGCGCCGTCCAGCGCGGAGAACGAATAGGTCGCCGGGCCGAAGCCCGAAGCGAGGGTTGCGTCGTTGAGCACCAGGACGCCGTTGACGTAGACGTCCACGCTGCCGCCGTTCCACCCGTCGCCCCAGGAGTCGTAGAGCCGGATCGTGTGGTCGCAGGTCGGGCCACAGGAGCCGACGACGCTGACCGTGACCGGGACGCGGGGGCTGATGCAGCCATCGCCCACGCCGATGAGGTACGCGATCTGGTTCTCGAGGAACTCCTGGAGGGTCGCCTGGTTGAAGGCGAAGGCCACCTCGCCCATGTAGATCGAGTCCCCGGAGGCGCCGACGATCACCGCGGCGTTCCCGTACGCGGGGGCTGCGGTGAAGCCAGCGACCGCCACGCCGCCGTTGTTGATCAGGCGCCGACCCTCGGTGCCGCAGGTGTTCCAGGCGGGCTCGAGGACCGAGGGGATCAGGTTGGGCGTCGTGAAGAGCTCATGGGAGGTGTCCCACGCGTGGATGTCGAGGGGCGCCGAGAACCCCGAGCTGAACGACACGTTCATCTGGGTGAACAGCCCGTGGGTCGAGCTGGCCCAGCTCGCGTAGATCAGCTTCCCGCCCCCGGTGAGGTGGGACTGGAGCGCGTCGAGGGTGGCGGTGGCGGGCACCCACGAGTACTCATTGTAAATCACCAGATCCCAGCTCTGGGCCTGCAATTGATTGAAGAACGCGGTCTCGCTGGTGGCCTGGGTGTAGGTGAGGCCCATGTCGGCGAGGACGTCGGTGTACGGGTAGAGCCACGGGGACGTGCAGTCCGAGTCGTAGACGAGGACGTCCGCGTTGGTGGCGTAGGACTCCACCGCCTGGACATAGTAGGTCGACGACGACGAGATGGGACCGGTGGTGTAGGTGCTCCCGCTCTCCAGGTGGGTCCCGCCGCTGGCTGCGTCGTACCACTCGTACTTGCCGGTGGATCCGGAGGCGGTCAGGGGCGCCGGATCCCCGCAGGTGACAGTGACGTCCGGTGCGGTCGGGACGCTCAGGCTCCCGATCTCGGCGATCACGGGGAGCCGCGCGCTGGAGCAGATCCCCCCGCTCCCGGGACCGGTCCACCCATCGGTGGCCATCCACATGAGCTGGTTCTCGAGGAAGTCGCCCAGCACGGCCTCGTTGAACAGGTGGGGCATCTCTGCCATGTAGATCGTCGCACCCTCGCTGTTGATCACCACCGCGGCCTGGCCGCTCTGCACCGACGGCGTGAAGCCGCTCACCGCGGTGCCGCCGCCGATGACGTAGGAGGTGAAGCCGTCCACGTTGCAGGTGTCCTGGGTGAAGGCGATGGCGCCGGAGACGACGTTGGGCAGCATGTACAGCGGATGCGCCGTGTTCCACGAGTAGATCGGCTTGCCGCTGTAGAAGGTGGTGTTCAGGGAGACGTCCATGGCCGAGAAGAGCGCGTGGGAGGTGAACTTCCAGTTCGAGAAGATCAGCTTCCCGCCCCCGGCCAGGTAGGCGTAGAGCAGATCGTACACGCTGGACGGGGTGATGTAGTAGTACCGGTCGAAGATCACCAGGTCCCACACCGTCCCGTCGGTGAGCTTGTCGATGAAGTCCACCTCGTCGAAGGCCCGGGTGTAGCTCCACGCCAGGTTGTCCATGGCGTCCTTGTACGGCGTCGCCCATGGGGAGAGGCAGTTCTCGTCGAAGACCAGAACATGTGCGGGGAAGGGATAGGCCTCCACCGCCGACACATAGTAGGTCGTCGTGGCGCTGATGTCCGGGGTATCGAAGGACGGCCCCGATCCCAGGGGATCACCGCCGCTGGGAACGTCGAACCAATGATACGAGCCCGTGGAGCCCGACACCTGGAGGTTGACGGAGCCTGGGCAGCTGCGGGTTCCGCCGACCACGGAGTCCGGCACGGCGATCTTGCCGTCCGGGTTGCACGCGAAGTCGGTCCCGAGACAGAGCCCCGACGCACAGCCCGTGAGCGCGCACTCCCCCCGGAGATCCTCGGTGTTGGCCTGATGGATCTCACCGTAGCTCCCGGTGGACCGCTTGCCGCAGGTGCTCAAGGCCTGGCAGGAGTAGTCCGAGGCGCGGCAGTACTGGCTCGACGCACAGTCCGAGTGTGCGCAGCAGCCCAGATCGTTGCTGTGCGCGTCGCAGGAGCCGGAGCCGTCGCAGACGTATCCCGAGTACCGGTCGTCCCCGAAGCAGTGGTCCGCGGTGTTGCACTGCGCCCCGCTGGTGTTGCACGTGGCGCCGACCTTGCCGCCGGTGTCGCTGATGCTGGTGCCGTAGGAGGCGCTCCAGGTGCCGCCGGCCACCCGCCCGGTGTCGGTGCAGGTGATCGCGCCCGCTGCGCAGCCTCGATGGAACAACCCAGCGCTGCACGCGCCGGCCGCGCACTCGATCCACTGGTCACAGCGGTTGCTCGCGACCGGTGCGACCTCCACCCCGGCGCTGCAGACCGTGCCTGCGACCGCGAGGAACGACGCCGAGGTGCCGCAGGCGTAGCTCGAACCAGAGCAGGTCCCCGTGCTGGACCGGGTCTTGAGGCAGGTGGCCGCGCAGCCGTCCCACCCGCTGGCGTTGCATTCGCTCCGCAGATCCTCGACCGCGGCCTGGGGCTCCTGTCCGAGGCCGGACTTGCGCTTCCCGCAGAGGCTCAAGGCCTTGCAGGTGTAGTCCGTGTCACAGTACTGGGCCACGGCGCAGTCCGAGTGCGCGCAGCACCCCAGATCGGTCTTGTCCTGGGTGCACGCCCCGGCGCCGTTGCAGGTGAAGCCATCGTACCGGTCGTCGCCGGCGCAGTGGTCCGTCCCGTCACAGAGGGCCGCGCTCGAGGTCAGGCAGCTCAGGCCCGCCGGGGTCCCGGCGGTGTGGTTGGCGTTCTCGGAGATCACGCTCCCCGCGTCGGCGCTCCAGGAGCCCGCAGCCTGCTTGCCCGTGTCTGAACAGGCCACCCCGGATCCCGAGCAGCCCCGGTAGAACGTCGACGCCGCGCAGCCTCCACTCACGCACGCCACCTGGGTGTCGCAGGAGCTCCCTGCGGACGCCGCGATCTCCACGCCGCCGCTGCAGACAGTGCCCGCACCGACGAAGGTGGACTCCGTCCCGCAGACGCCCCCGGTACAGAGTCCGTTGTTGGAGCGGGTCTTGACGCAGGTGGACAGGCAGCCGTCCCAGGCGGACAGGGCGCAGTTGGTGTCGTCATCGATGCACGCGCCCAGGGAGCAGCTCCTGCACCCGGTGCAGGTGGTGGGGCCGCTCCACGTCGCGTTGGTGCAGGGCCGATACTGGGCCCCGTTGACGCAGAAGCCGGCGCCGGTGCTGGTCTCCGCACCGGTGAGATCCTGGACACAGGACGTGGCGGTCGCATGGCATCGGCTCACGCCGGCCAGGTCCAAATCGCAGTTCTTCGAGGCACACTCGTAGTCCGCCGCGCAGACCTCTCCGTTGGGCTTGCCCACGGTGCACCAGTCCGGGTCCGAGGAGATACAGTAGCCGGTGACGTTGCAAGTCGTCCCGAGGACGACCATGGCGCAGGCGTCCGCCCCGTCGGCGCAGGTCCGCGCCCCCACGCACTCGGCGTCCTTGCCTGCGCAGGGATCCGTTGCGACGCCCACGCCGGCGCCGTTGTCCTCGCAGCACAGGGTCGCCCCCACGCCAGTCCAGACATCCGCGGCGCAGTGCTCCTCGTTGAGCGCGGTCTCGGCGTCGCAGCCGGGACCGAAGTCTCCGCCCAGGTCACAGGCACCGGCCGCGCCGGCAGCGCCGTTGCAGCGGCGGTCCGCGAACCGCACGGCGCCATCGCAGAACGGGGCGCCGTTACAGGTGTAGCTGACCCCCGTGCCGATGCCCCAGGTCAGGTCCGTCCGGCAGAAATGTCCCACCCAGGTGTCGCACAGGGTCGCCCCGCTGCACTCCTGGCTTGCGTTCGGCCCCGTGCAGATCCACGGATCCTCCGTCTCGCCGGTGTCGTACCCCGACCCACCGAGATCCGAGCACTCCTTGCCGGCCGCGGCGCAGTAGTAGAGCCCGGAGCTGACCTCCTTGCGGCAGCTGTCGGACAGGCAGTCCTTGTCCTCGTCGCAGGGATCCCCGTCGGGGAGCTTCGGGACGCAAGCGGTGGTCTCACAGGTGAAATCCGCAGCGCAGTAGTCGTCGTCGTTGGACGCGCAGACCACCGCGCAGGCGGCGCCGTCGGCCTTGCTGATCGGGCCGTCGCATGCGTAGCCCTCCGAGCAGGGCGTCAGCGCGACGCACACTCCTGCGGCGCACACATCTGTCTGGCCGGAGTAGGTTCCGTCACCGTCGTGCTGGCAGGCAGCGGAGCAGGTCCCGCAAGAAATCCCAGCGCCGCACCCGTCATCGCCGCAGACCTTCGTGCCACACACGCCGATGCAGACGCTCCCGCCGAGCCAGGCGTCGGCCTCCCCGGGATCGGGGCTCAGGGCCAGCGCAGTGATGGTGTGCGCCCCCTCGACGTTGAGGATCAGGTTGGTGCTGAACCCTACGGCGTCGGTGCAGGACGCGCCGCCCGGGTCGTCGGGACGGAGCGCGGTCGCCGGGGTGGTGACCCCGGTGGTGAGGCCGTTGTCGAAGAGCTCGATGGTGACGGGGTCCCCGGCATGATCCGGGTCGCATGCCCATCCGTAGAGCGCGTGGATCGTGCCGCCCTGGGGGGTCTCGCCCTCGAGCTCACCCACGGGCGCCGAGCAGAAACCACAGTCCGCGCACATGCCGCAGTCCGCGTCACAGCTCGTGGCGCAGTCCCACGCAGAGCAGCACCCATCGTTGCAGGCGTTGCCCGACGCGAGGGAGCCGTCACAGTCCGCGGCGCAGGTGCAGGAGTTCTCCCCGTCCAGGAGATCGCAGGCGCCGTCGCCGCAGCAGGGGCTGCAGTCCGCGCAGACGCCGCAGACCTCACCCGGGTCGCAGACGCCGTTCCCGCAGAAGAAGCTGACCGTGACCTCGAGGGACAGATCGCCCTTGTCCGTGGGGCCACCCTGGCCGTCCGCAACCAGGTAGTAGGTCGTGGACGCGGCGAGGACGACGGTCACGCAGGAGCCAGCACCTGGATCGCCGCCGCAGTCCGCGTTGGCCGCGACCACTGCGCCCGCGGTGCAGTCGCCGGATCGGACAAAGAGGTAGGTGTCTACCGGGCCGCCGCCGGTGTTGGTGCCCGTGAGGTTCACGGTGAGTTCCACGGGGGACGCGCCCACGTTCAACGCAAAGATCCGGTCCGGCGAGCCGATGCCGGCGCCCGCGTTGCTGGCGTCGTCCGCGGCGCCCTGGGTCGCGGTGAGATAGGTGAAGGTCCCCTCAGTGAGCGGGATCTCCTTGAGGTCTCCGCAGGAATCGGAGCCGCAGCAGGTGGATCCATCCGAGGGGCAGATCGCCGCGTCGTCGCACGGGGAGCAGGTCTCCGCCGCGTGGCAGAGCTGCCCGCCGGAGAGGGTGCAGCAGTCGCTGTCCGCGTCGCAGGCGGCGCCACACTCGACGCCGCTGGCGCAGGCGAGGCCGCCGGCGCACGCTCCGCCCACACCCTGGTCCGCACAGAGGCCCCCGGCCTCGCAGAGGTCCGCAAGTTGATCGATCTGGCAGTTCAGGCACTGCGCCGTGTGGCAGGCCTCGCCGTCATGCCACTTCTCACAGGCGCCTGCCCCGTCGCACCCGCCGGACTGTCCGCAGTCCCACTGGTCCACCGCAATCGGCAGGGACTGCTGGGAGCAGTGGTTCTTGGGATCCGACGACGGATCCGCGACGGGGTCCACGCCCCGACATGCGCCCGCGCCGTCACAGACCTGGCACCCCCCGCAGTCATTGTCGGGGTCGGAGAAGTCGCCGTGCGCGGCACAAGCGCCGGTTCCACAGGTGTTGCAGTGGCCCGAGCAGGCCGTCGCGCAGCAGACGCCGACATCGGGGCCCTGCCCCACGTCGCCAACTTCTACGCAGTGGCCATGGTCGCAGTCCGAGTCCTCGTCGCAGTAGAGGCCGTCCACCAGCAGGGCCTCGCAGGCCTCCGTCGACGGACCGTTGAGCGGCCGATCGTTGCAGTAGTACCCGCCCACGCAGTGGGTGTTGTCCGCGCAGGGGTCGACGCAGGCGTCCACCGCGCAGATGTGGGGGAAGCAGTCCGTGTCCCCGACGGGATCACAGCTCCCGGGGGAGGCGCCGGAGCAGAAGGACGCCCCCACCTCGACGGTCCCCAGACAGTGCTGGGCCGCGCAGGGGGTGGTGTCGGGCCACCACGCGCACCCTCCGGCCGCCCCGCAGGCTCCCAGGGTCCCGCAGGTCCCGGGCAGCGACGTACTGCACTCGTCCTCGGGGTCGGTCCCCTCCACCGCCGGCGCGCACGCGCCCTGCCCGTCACAGACGCTGCAGTCCCCGACGCACTCGCCGTCCGGATCCGTGTTCTGCGAGACCTTGCGGCACATGCCGGCGCCGGAGGTCATGAACTGCGCGTCTTCTGCGGCCACATCCTCGCCCACGCCGTTGCTCGACGGCCAGATGCTGAAGATGTCCTTGTCGTTCTGGGCGCTGGCCCACATCCACAGGGCGAACCCGGCGTCAGGATCCCAGAGAGGAATCTGGCTGCGCGGGATGCGGACCTCCCAGATGTAGTTGAGCGGGTGCCCCACGAAGTTCAACCAGCAGTCGAAGGGGCTGCAGACGTCCTGTACGTCCCAGCTCCCGGCCACGTCCGTCGCGAGCCAGAGGCTGTCCTGCTTGGAGTATTTCACCGCATACTCGGGCTTCCGCTCCCCCGGGAAGGTGATGCCTCCGAACTCGTCGGCGACGCCGGAGTCCGGGTCGGGGGCCGGATCCACGTCCAGCGCGATGTAGACGTTGTGCTGGGCGGGGAACGGCTGCTCCCAGGAGACGTACAGGTAGTCCGCATCCCAGGTCAGCAGGTAGCTGACGTCCCCCGCGCCGATCCCGACGAGGTGTCCGAGCGCGTCGAAGTCGTCCGCACCCTCGTAGTCCCCGTCGATGGCGATCGTCCGGCTGTTCCAGGCGCCGATGCAGGAAAGACAGGTGCTGTCGCAGGCCGTGTCACAGCAGACCCCGTCGGGGGAACAGAACCCCGAGGCGCAGTCCAGGTCCTCGTCGCAGGGATCCCCGTTGGACAGATTGTTCACGCAGGTCCCGCTGCAATAACACCCGGCGGCGCACTCCTCCTCGACGACGCAGGAGGTGGCGCAGGTCGGATTCTGAACCGCCGTGCCGTCACAGATCGGCGCGGGGTAGCAGCCGCAGTCGATGGCGTCGGCGGTGTACACAGACGTGCACCCGCTGTCCTCGGGGACCGCGGTGTTTCCGCACACCCAGGTCGCGCAGGACACCGTCATCTGTGTGCCCTGACAATGACCGGGATCGCCGCAGACCGGTGGGAGGGTGAACGCGCCGGGGCAGGCGGTCGGATCGTTGTCCGGGCAGCAGATCTCACCCGCGGCGCAACAGACCTCCTGGCCCACGGGCCCGCCGCAGTTGCCGCTGACGCACTCGTAGTCTCCGTCGCAGTCCTGGCCGTCGTACTTCTTGTAGTAGCAATGCTTGAGCCCGTCGGGCGGGCCGACCCTGCAATGGGCAGTGGGCACGCAGTCCGCATCGCTCTCACAGGTGGTCGGGCAGGCGGCAGCAGGCTGGTCCGCCGTCCCGTCGCAGGAAGCGTACAGATACGGGGCGCAGCTCAGGAGCTGATCACACGCGGAGTCGTCATCAACGGCGGCGCCGGACGCGCAGGTCCACGAGACACAGAGCGGGTCCTGGCGGAAGCCCTGGCAGGTGGACGGGGAGGCGCACCAGGGAGCGACGTCATCGCCCAGGCCGGCGCAGTCGCCGTCCGCTGCGCAGCAGTCCCCGGCCGCGCAGCAGAAGCCGTTGAGGCAATGGGCGCTGACACACTCCGCGTCGCCCTGGCCGTCTCCTTCGTCGCAGCTGTGGCCGTCGTCGTAGTCCCCGACGCAGGCCCCCGCGGTGCAGTGCGCGTTCGCGTCGCAGTCCCCGTCGACGACACAGCTCGTCGCACAGGCCGGGGCCTGGACGACGGTCCCATCGCAGTACACCGACGGGTAGAAGCCGCAATTGCTGTGGAGGAACTCCACGCCGCAGCCCTGATCGTCGTTCACGTACTCGTAGGTGCACTGGGAGGTATCACAGAGCTTGTCCTGGCGGGTGCCCTGGCAGGTGGAAGGGGTGCCGCCACAGACGGGAGCGGAGTACAGCGGCACTTCGGCGGCCACGATCCCCCCGGCGTTGGGGCAATGCGCCCAGGTGGTGCAGCAGACCTGGCTGTCGGAGCAGCAGACTCCGTTCTGGCAGTGGAGCCCGTCGGCGCAGTCGCTCTCCTCGACGCACGCCTCGCCGGTGAGGAGATCATCCGCACAGATCCCGCCCGGGTCCGCCAGGGTGCCGTCACAATGACAGGCCGACAGGCACTCCGCGTCGTCGTTGCCGCAGGTCTCGGGACAGCGAACAGCGGGATCGTCCTGGTCCTCGTCATCGGTGCAGACGGGCTGCGGACGGCAGTCGGTGCACGGCGCAGCGATCTCTCCGTCGCAGCCGGAGTCGTCGGCGAGGCTCGTGATCACGCACTCGTTGTCGGTGCACGAAGGCTCCTGCCCGTGGCCCTGACAGGTCAGGGCGTCGTCACAGGTGGGCGCGGCCCAGTACACGAGGCTGTCGTGGTTCAGGCAGTCCGCGGCCAGGGCGCAGCAGTCACCGGTGCCGGACCCGGCGCAGCAGAAGCCGTTCCCGCAGTAGTCCGAGGCGCACTCGTCCTGGTAGGTGCAGGGATCCCCGTCGTCCTTCAGCTCCTCCAGGTCCACGTACAGGGTCCAGTATTCCAGGGAGCCCGTGTCCCCCACCGCGGTGTCCGAGATCTGCAGGTTCCAGGGGCCGGCGGGGTGAAAGTTGAGGAGCTGATCCAGGTCCCCGGGGGTGTGGGCCGCGTCGGCGATCTCGTAGACCTTGAACACGTCGTCCGTGGTCCCACCGGTCAGCTGGTGGAGGACCAGCGTCTCGAACCCGTTGGACAGGGTGATCGCGAGCTGGCCCGACGCCGTGTGGATCATCTTGACCTTGACCCGGATGCCGCTGATGTAGTGCACAGTGTCCGAGAGCATGATGCCGCTGGACACGGTGGCGAGGTCGCCCACGTCCTGGGGGCAGACCCCGAGCTGGTCCCAGCAATGATGGATCTCGTCCGCGGGGATCGGGGTGCAGAGGGCGGTGACGGGGTGGCAGTAGTCATCGTACCCGCAGTCCGCGTGGGTCGTGCACGACACCCCCGTGCAGTACTGGACCGTCTCGCTCTCGCAGCCCGCAGCGGCGTCACAGCTGTCCGTGGTGCAGGGGTTGCCGTCGTCGCAGTCCAGCGCCTCGTAGACGCACCCCACCGCCGAATCGCAGTGGGAATAGGCCTGACAAGCCGTCGCGTCGTCGCAGGGATCCGCCACGAACTGGCAGAACCCGCTGTTGCACGTGTCGATGGTGCAGGCGTTCCCGTCGTCGCAGTCGCCGCTCACGGTGCAGGTGGGGACCGTGTCGTTGACGATGAAGAGGGACCACCCGGTCAGGGAGCCGTGGAAGGGAACCCCGAGGTCCGTGACCGTCAGGGTCCAGGGCCCGTTCTCGCCGGTTCCCGCAAGGTCCGACAGGTCCACGTCGATGCCGTAGTCCCAGGTGAAGTGGAAGCCGCTCCCGTTGTCCGTGACGTCGGACAACTTGAGGGTCTTGGACAGCCCGGCATGGGACAGGACGATCTCGAGGTCGCCGCGGTAGTTGTGGCTGATGGCGATCTTGAGGTTGATGGCCTGGATGATCCCCGTCCCGGCGATCGTCAGGGTCGACTCCACCGGCGCGCCGTAGGCGATGGAGAGCGGCCCGTCGGTGGACGTATGCTTCGTGCCCGGCAGGTCACCGCAGAGCCCCGCTGAGACGTCGCAGGCCTTGGCCGCAGCAGCCGCAGTGCAAGGCACGTCGTCCTCACAGGGGATGCAGCCCGCCAGGTCGCTGTTCACACAGACCGAGGCGGTGCACGCGTCGAAGGTGCAGACCTCGGAGTCGTTGCACTGGTGCACGGAGGTGCAGGGCGGCCAGCCGTTCTCGAAGAAGTCGATGTACCTGCCCATGAGCCCGTCCAGGGTCCCATCGCCGCTCTCGACGAGCGCGGCGAAGGGGAGGGACGCTGCGATGGTGCGACACCCGAAGACCGCGCTCTCGTGGGCCACGGCGAGCTTGAACGCGCCCAGCGCGTCCTCCTGGATCGGGATCGCCGCGCTGCCGACCTTCTTCTCGAGGGTGTCGATGGCGTTGTTCAGGAGCGCGTTGCCGGTGACATCGAAGTCGTCGCCCCAGCAGAAGTGCCTTCCCTTCACCGGGCCCGCGTAGACCCCGGGCAGACCAGCGGAGCCGGTCACCGGGAAGAAATTCTGGCTCTGCAGGTCCGTGGCCGAGTCGAAGCCCCAGGTGTTGCCGCCCTCCAGGTACACGCGGCCGCCATCCGCGAGGTAGTCCACCAGCAGCTCGATCGCGGCGCCGTCCGCTGCGGGGGTGTCAGTGAGGACGTAGTCCACGCCCTGGACGCCCGTGGTGATGAACACCCCGGTCACACCCGAGAGGCTCTGGAAGAGGGTGATGTCGCTGAGCCGCTGGACCACCCGGTCGTTTGCGTCGATCGCGTCCTCCAGCGCATCACCGAAGGTCGACAGCCAGGGGCTGTCCTCGGGATCCCAGACCACGTAGCCCTCGTCGATGAGGATCCAGAGGTCGATGGTCATGCGCTCCTCGAGGCACCCGTCGGTGGCCACGACCACCAGCTCGTGCTGTCCCAGGTCGGAGACCTCCGTGGGCTTCACCCGAACCCGAACCGTGTAGTTCTTCTGCCCCGGGTGGTACTGGACCGTGTAGGTGACGAAGTCGGGGGCCCCGATGAGGGAGAAGGTCAGCGCCGAGCCGTCCGCGTCACCGACGAGGAAGTCCTTCACCACCACCGCGTTCAGGCGGACGGCCTCGGAGACCGAGGAGCCGGCCGGGTTGGCGAAGACCGGGGGCCGCCCGGGGCAGACCCTGACGTCGTCGAGGTCCAGGTGGTTCATGGCGTAGCTGGTGTTGCCGCCCACCGACCATGCGACGTAAAGCTCGTTCGAGAGCCAGCCGGTGGTGGCGGAGATCGTGCTGTGGTGGAGGTTCTCCTCGGCGTCAGCCTGGGTGTCGGTGTCCACCCAGATCTGGTGGTACACGTCCCCGGCGTCCGGCCCCGGCGGGGCCGCGCTGTCCTCGATCACCCAGAGGGCCCGCTCGATGTCCGTCTTGGGGACGACGTCGTCGTAGTAGTCGAACTCCTCCCAGTACTGGACCGTGACGTACGCGTAGCCGGCCGCATCCAGGGCGGGAGTGATCAGGTACGACTCGAAGTCGGATCGGGTCGGAGCCCAGCTGAACCGCTGGTGCTTGCTCGGGCCGAGATCGCCCGACGTGGTGCAGCTCCAGTTGGACATCGGGTTCACGGCGCCGCCATAGACGAAGTGCCAGCCGTTGCCCGTGAGCCACCCCTGCTGCGGCTGCGTGTTGTTGCAGTCATCGAAGCTCTCGGTGAAGGGCAGATCCAGGGTGCAGGGGTCCTCGAGGGTATAGGCGCAGAGGTTGTTCACGCACGCGTCGGTGGTGCAGGGGTTGCTGTCCGTGGCGCAATCCCCGTCATTCACGCAACAGGTGGGCGGGACGTTGCAGCCGGAGAAGTTCGCCGCCTGGTTCGGCGGGATGTGGCGGCAGGAGCCGTAGATGCAGAGGTCGCAGGTGCAAGGGTTGTCGTCGGGGCAGACCACGTCCTCGGTGGCCGGCGTACAGCACTCCACCTGGGTGTGATAGCAGAAGTAGCCCAGGCAGAGGTCCTGGGTGCAGATGTCCCCGTCGGAGCAGTCCTCGACGGTGGTGCAGCAGTTCCCGTTGGGGCTCACCGCCACCTGGCAGGTCCCTGCGGCGCCGTTCATCTGGCAGTAGTCCGCGGTGCACTCGTTCTCGTCATCGCATTGCGGGTCCGCGGTGCAGCAGTTGGCCTGGGCCACGAAGCGGCACTCGCTGTCGATGCAGTAGTCCGAGGTGCACGCGACCCCGTCGTCGCAGTCCGCGTTCTCGTCGCAGCAGAGGGAGATGTCCGTAAAGACACAGGTGTTGGTGACCGGGTTGCAGGAGCCCTTCTTGCAGTCGTACTCCGGGGTGTCGGGCATGAGCGGCGCCAGGTTGCAGGCGAAGTCCGAGGTGCAGCAGCCGCTGATCCAGACGAACTGACAGACGTCGGTGTCCGGGTCGCACAGGTCCTCGGTGCAAGGCTCGTAGTCCTCGCAGTCGGCCGCGGTGGTGCAGGCGCTCCCGGGCGCCGTGAGGTTGAGGCACTCGTTCTTGTAGCAGAGCTCTGTGGTGCTCGGGTCGCCGTCGTCGCACTGGCTCGCAACGAAGCAGCACAGCGGGTCCTGGTCCGGCACCAGCGAGTAGAGACAGGTGTTGGTGCCGAGGTGGCAGTACTCCGCGGTGCAGGAGTGGTAGTCATTGCAGGCCGCGTCGGTGGTGCAGCAGTCGGGGAAGTCCGGATCCGGCCCGTAGTGGCAGTGATGGGACAGGCAAACATCCTGGTTGCAGGGGTTGCCGTCGTCGCACTGGGCGTGGGTGTTGCAGCAGCCGGGGGTGGTGGTGTAGACGCAGTCGTGGTCGACGCAGGTCTCGACGGTGCACACGTTGCCGTCAGCGCAGTCCGTCGGCACGTTGCAGCACCCCGCGACGTTGGAGTGCAGGCAGATGTTGTTGATGCACTGATCCTGAGTGCAGATGTTCGCGTCGATCTCACAGGGGTACTCGCAGCCCTCCCCCTCCATACACCCGCAGTAGGCCGGGTTCAGGACGTGCTGGCACTGGCCGTTCTGGCAGAAGTCCAGGGTGGCCGGATCGTCGGGGCCCGGGTCCAGGTCCCCGTCCCCGTCCTCCTCCCAGACGCCGCCGGGCATGCAGTCCGGGTGGACCTCGCAGCAGTGGATCCCCAGCAACTGCTGATCGGCGAATCCCAGATCCTCGTACTCACACTGGTTGGTGGCGGGATCGCAGAGGCCGTAAACGCACGAGTTCCCCGTCAGGCAGTCGCTGTCCCCGTTGGCGGGGTTGCAGCACAGGGGATCGTCCAGGGGCCCCTCGCGACACTCGTGGGCCATGCACGCGTTGACCGTACAGGGATCGCCGTCCTCGCAGTCCCCGTGGGTATCGCAGCAGTCCGGGAACCCGGCATCGGGGTTGAAGCAATGCCCGACCCCGGTGACCGGGTCGATGTCTGCGCAGATGTCCGTGGTGCAGTAGGCACCGTCGGCGCAGATGGTCCCGTCCGCGGCGGTCCCGGTACAGCAGAGCCCGTCGACGGTGCCGATCCATGCGTAGGAGCAGGCGCCGGCGGTGCAGTACCCGTTGGTGCAGGGGTTGTCGTCGTCACAGTCGTCATCCACCACGCAGTCTGCACAGTGACCCTCCGAGCAGACCTGCCACCCGTTGGCGCCACACTCACAGTCGTAGAAGGAGTTGCAGCAGAGGGGATCGTCGAGGGGTCCGTAGACGCACTTGCGATGGTCAAGGTCGAGGTCGTAGAGGCAGGCCGAGGCGCTGCAGGGGTTGCCGTCGTCACAGTCGGGGTCCGTGAGGTACTCGCACAGGCGGGTGACCGTGATCTGGGAGCAGGCCGTCGCCTCACAGTTGGTGAGGGGCTGGCCACCCTGGGTCAGGGTGCAGCAGAGCTGGTGCACGCCGACGGGCACATCGCCGAAGGTGTGGGAGTCGTCTCCGGTGGCGCCGCTGTCGAGCTCGTCGTCGATGGAACAGGTGACGCTCATCCCCGCCTTGGGCCAGAGGAGGTTCTCCACGGCGAAGGTCATGTCCACTGTGGTCGCGATTTCGTCCAGCCAGACCTCGACCCCGGTGCCGGGATAGAGGATCACCAACGTGGGATCGGTCTCCGCGGGGAGCCCGGCGGACACGTAGCCGTCCAGGAATCCCAGCAGATCCTCGTAGGTCGACCCGACATCCGTGGCGTCCGGAAACGCCGCTGGGAGCTCCTTCCCGCAGCCCCCAAAGGCCAGGAGGAGACCCGCCGCGATCACAGCGAGGACCGTTCGTCGCATATCAGGCATTTTCATCGGGCCTCCTTGCGCCCACACTGTGAGGGGGAGGGGCCTGCGCCGCCGGGGACAGGAACTCCCCCGGCCGATCGAGAGTTCAAGGTCATCCGGTAACGATCAAGCATGGTTCATGCCAGTTCCAACCTGAATGGGTTTCCCGCGCGACGCGCACGCGAACCGTCGCTCACAACTGTCCCATTGCAGAGTGTATCGGTCTTTGGCCCATCCGCTAAATTTCCTCACGCACGGGCGGGCGTGAAATGATTTCAGGGCCTGAATAACTGTGTGGCATCCTCGTCTCGGCGCTGTTCTCAAGATCGAGGGGGCGGGGATGCCAGGGATCCGAACATTCACTGCAGCCATTGTGTTGTTCGCAACCCTCGTTGCGCGGCCCCCGGAGGCTGCTGCCAAGGGAACCCACTTCCTCGCGGAGGGCCAGGTCGCGGGCCTCATCACGGACACCTCGGACTTCGGTCAGGCCAGCACCCTGGTCCTCGGCTTCGGGGGAAAGTTCCGCGGGGTTCCGTTCTTCCGCTTCTACCTCACGGGACAGGTGGGCTACGACTGGTTCGACACCGCCCGCTCCCGGGTGGCCATGAACGCACGGATCCGCCAGGACGACCTGATCTACACCTTCGGACCGCGGATCTACATGGCGTTCACACCCCGGGCCCGCCTGTATTTCGACCTGATGTTCGGGGGCTACCGGGGCAGCAGCGAGTGGAGGGTCAACGGCCTCGAGACCTACGACACCGTGGACCAGGGCCTCGCGTTCGTGGCCGGCGCAGGCTTCCAGTATCGCCTCCTGCGAGCCCTCTCCCTTGGCCTCCGCTTCGATCGCTGCGAGTTCACCGGGCGCCTCAATCGGCGGAACCTGGCGGCCTTCCTCGGCTTCCCAGAGGCGAAGTCCGAGGCGCTCCTCGGGAGGATCCGCCTGGCCCTCACCCTGACGGCACACTTCTAGGAGGCGGCATGGCGACACGCACCATCGGGATCCCGCTCCTCGCCGCCCTGCTCCTCCTCGCACCCTCGGATCGGGTGGAGGGCGGCGGCAGCCTGACGTTCTACAACGGCTACGCGGTCTTCGACTACGGCGTCTCCACCGGGGGCGACCCCGGCGCGCCGGACGTGGTCACCATGGAGGCCCACGCGCGGGCCTCCAATGCAGGGATCACCACGGCGGCCAGCCTCGTGGTCCGGGTGGAGTTCCCGCGGCCCTTCATGCCCCTCACCTCGGAGCCCGCCTACGGGGTCCTGGTCCTCGAGCTGCCGTCGGACGTCCTCGCCGTCCAGTCGGGCACCTTCCGGGCTGCGGACGGGTTCTTCGACGCGCTGTACTACGAGGTCTCGGAAGAGGACAACGTGCGGCTCTTCACCACCCACCGCTGGGACGGCGAGCTCTCCTGGCTGCACCCCCCGGATCCCCGGGACGGCGACCTGCGGCTGATCACCCGCCTCCGGGCCCAGGACGACGGTCCCGATGGCGCACCGGATACCGCGGACGACCGGTTTCGGGATCTCACTTCGGCGACGATCCGGCTCTTCCTCACCCTGAGCCCCGTCGCCCTCCCCGGGGGCGACGACGTCTACGTCCCGGACGACGAGATCTACGTCTCCGGGGAGGTGGTCACGTACTACGACGACGGCTGCAGCGACGACCCCACGGTGGACAACTACGACGAGTACTACGGGTCCGACGACTCCACCTACTACGGCGAGGACGACTCCGGCTGCGACGGGGACACCTGGGACGACGACGGCCGGGACTCCGGCGCCGACTCGAGCTGCGACGACGACTGGGACGACGACGACAGCGGCAGCAGCGACGACTGGGACAGCGGCACCGACTGGGGCGGCTGGGAGGGTGACGAATGGGCCTCCTCCCCCCGCCGCGCCGACGGCAGGATCCGGGGCATGGCCCTCCCCGGCGTCATCGCCCGCGCCCTCAGGGTCCACCGCCGCCCCCTCCGGGTGGTCCTCCCCCTGGCCCTGTGTCTCCTCTTCACCCTCGGCCTGAAGTGCGTCTCCCGCCGCCGC
>JBDRIT010000126.1:0-38164 GCA_043815665.1 Pseudomonadota bacterium | reverse complement strand
CAAGCAATGCCAGATCCTCGAACGGCAGTTGCCATGGCCCCGATGCGTCAGGCGTAGTGATGCACGGAGCATTGGCGACATGGCCGTGACCGTGACCGTGACCGTGACCGTGACCGTGACCGTGACCGTGACCGTGACCGTCGCCGTCGCCGGCATTCCCTGCCATGCGATGTCCATTGCTTCGGGGCCATGCTCGTGAGCCGACAACCAACTGGTTTGGATCACACCCGGGGGAATCGGGGCGTGGACGCCCCTCCCACAGGGGAGATTCCGGGTCGCGGGCTCCCCGGCTGGGATTGTTTGGAGGGGAGCAGGAGGGCGAGGGGTGAGGCAGCGGGCGTCGTCCTGGGGCGGTTCCGGTCGAGGTCCGGTGGCGAGCGACAAACGTCAGTGAGGAGCGGTCCGACGAGCGAGTCGGACATCTGTACCCAAAGGGCATAGGTTTCGCATGAGCGGACTACGTCACGCTCGACTCAACCATATCCGTCGAGCGAGGAGGACGTCAGCGGGGCCGACCGGGGCCGCCCCAGGACGACGCCCGCAACGAACCCCGAGCCCTACTGCTTCGCCATGTATTCGATGAGGTCGACGACGCGGGTGGCGTAGCCCATCTCGTTGTCGTACCACGAGATGAGCTTGAAGAAGCGGTCGTTGAGCTCGATGCATGCCGTGGCGTCGTAGATGGAGCTGCGGGGATCACCGAGGAAGTCCGTGGAGACCACCGCATCCTCGGTGTAGCCCAGGATGCCCTTCATGGGGCCCTCGGAGGCGGCCCTCATCGCGGCGTTGATCTCGGCGAGGCTCGTCGGCTTCTCCGTGCGGACCGTCAGGTCCACCACGGAGACATCCATGGTCGGCACCCGAAAGGCCATGCCCGTGAGCTTGCCCAGGGTCGCGGGGAGCACCAGGCCCACGGCCTTCGCCGCGCCCGTCGAGGCAGGGATGATGTTGCCGAAGACCGAGCGGCCATCCCGGTAGGCCTTCTTCGCCGGCCCATCCACCACCTTCTGGCTCGCGGTCGCCGCATGGATGGTCGTCATCAGGCCGCTCTCGATGCCCCAGTTGTCCAGCAGCACCTTGGCCACCGGCGCCAGGCAGTTCGTCGTGCAGGACGCGTTGGACACGATGCGGTGCTTCGCCGCGTCGTACTCCCAGTGGTTCACGCCCATCACCAGGGTCTTCACGTCGCCCTTGCCCGGTGCCGACAGGAGCACGTTCTTCGCGCCGGCCTCGAGGTGGCCCCTGGCCTTCTCCGAGTCCATGAAGAGGCCCGTGGACTCGATGACCCAGTCGATCTCCAGCTCCTTCCAGGGGTTGGCCGACAGCTCCCGGTTCCCAAAGACCTGGATCGTCCTGCCGTTGATCACCAGGTTGTCGCCGTCCTTCTCCACGGTGCCCGGGAACCGGCCCATTGCAGAGTCGTACTTCAGCAGGTACGCCAGGACGTCGTTGTCCACCAGGTCGTTCACCGCCACGAACTCGAGGTCCTCGCGATCGATGCCCTGCCGCAGCGCCAGGCGACCGATGCGCCCGAGCCCGTTGATTGCGATCCGTGCCTTGCTCATGAGCCTCTCCTCGATTGAAAGAATTCGTCTTCGACAACGGGGGCAATCTTGCAAACCGGGACCTTTAAGTCAAGCACTCCAGAAGGGCGTGACTCACGAGGGAGTTACCATCGCCCACGGGAGTCGCGCTCGCGCGTACCTTTATGCGCGGCAAACCGAAACCGCTTGACCCTCCCTCCAGATTGCGTAACTCTGGTCGCGCCCCACCCCCGGTTTGCTTGAACGGTCCTGAAGGAGGAACCCATGGAGACAACGCGTCTTCGTCGTCTGGTCGCGATCCTCGCGATCTCCCTGGCCCTGGCGTTGACGACCTGCGTGGAGGAGCCCGCGGACGGGCCCGACGCGGAGCCCGAGGTCGCGGCCGCTGACACCGAGCCCGTGGATTCGGCGACCCCTCCCGACGTCGGGGAGATCGTCCCTGCGGATCCCGACCCCGACGGGGACGGCTTCCTCACCTCCGTGGAGCTGACCTACGGGACCGATCCGTACAACGCAGCGTCCCACCCGCCGGACCAGGACGGGGACAAGATCCCCGACCCCGAGGACGGCGACGTGGACGGTGACGGCGTCGACAACGCCGACGACGCGTTCCCCTACAGCGCCGCCGAGCAGGTCGACACCGACGGCGACGGCCTGGGGAACAACGCGGACGCGGACGACGATGGCGACGGCTACACCGATGTCCTCGAGGCCGAGCAGGGCACCGATCCCCTGGACAAGACCAGCGTCCCCGCGGACCTGGACGGCGACGGCGTCCCCGACGGGGTGGACCCGGACATCGACGGCGACGGCGTCGCGAACGACGCGGACGCGTTCCCCGCCAACGCCGCGGAGTGGGGCGACGCGGACGGCGACGGCACCGGGGACAACGCGGACACCGATGACGACGACGACGGCTACTCCGACGCGCTGGAGGCGGAGTACGGCACCGATCCCCTGGACGCGGAGAGCATGCCCGAGGACCTGGACGGCGACGGCATCCCCGACGGCGAGGACCTGGACGTGGACGGGGACGGGGTCCCCAACGTGAACGACGCGTTCCCCCTCGATCCCCAGCAGAGCCTGGACACCGACGGCGACGGCATCGGCGACGGGGACGACCCCGACGACGACGGCGACGGCTACCCGGACCTCCTGGAGACCGAGAACGGCTCCGATCCCCTGGACGCGGGGTCCACTCCCCCGGACCAGGACAAGGACGGCCTCCCGGACGGCGCGGACGCGGACATCGACGGCGACGGCGTCGCCAACGACCTGGACGCGTTCCCCACCAACCCCGCGGAGGTCCTGGACACCGACGGCGACGGCACCGGGGACAACGCGGACGACGACGACGACGGCGACGGCTACCCCGACTTCATCGAGGCGGCCGCGGGCACCGACCCCAAGGACGCGAACGACAAGCCCGGCGATCTCGATGGCGACGGCATCCCCGACGGCGAGGACCCGGACCAGGACGGCGACGGCGTCATCAACAGCGCGGACGCGTTCCCCATGGACTCCCAGGAGAGCCTCGACACTGACGGCGACGGCGTGGGCAACAACGCGGACCTCGACGACGACGGCGACGGCTACCCCGACGCGGTGGAGCTGGGCGCAGGCACCGATCCCCTCAACGGCGCCTCGGTCCCCGCGGACCTGGACGGCGACGGCACACCGGACACCGAGGACGACGACATCGACGGGGACGGCGTCCCCAACGCGGACGACGGCTTCCCCACGGATGCGGGCGAGACCGCCGACACCGACAGCGACGGCATCGGCGACAACGCGGACAGCGACGACGACGGCGACGGCTACCTGGACAGCATCGAGGCGGCGGTGGGGTCGGACCCCAAGGATCCCGAGAGCGTCCCCGATGACCTGGACGGCGATCTCGTCCCCGACGTCTCCGACCCCGACATCGACGGCGACGGCGTCCCGAACGACAGCGACGCGTTCCCTGCGGATCCCACGGAGACCCTGGACACCGACGGCGACGGCGTGGGCAACAACGGGGACGACGACGACGACGGCGACGGCTACTCCGACGAGATCGAGGCCGGCGCGGGCACGGACCCCCTGGACCCGGCGGTCCACCCCTCGGACCTGGACGGGGACGGCATCCCCGACCCCTCGGATCCCGACATCGACGGCGACGGCACGCCCAACGGCGCCGACGCGTTCCCCTTCGATCCCGCGGAGACCGCGGACACCGACGGCGACGGCACCGGCGACGCGGCGGACACCGACGACGACGGCGACGGGTACCCCGACGAGCAGGAGATCGAGGCGGGCACGGATCCCCTGGATCCCCAGAGCAAGCCCAACGACCTGGACGGCGACGGCATCCCCGACGCCGCGGACCCGGACATCGACGGCGACGGCTGGGCCAACGGCAACGACGCGTTCGACAAGGACCCCGACGAGTGGCTCGACACCGACGGCGACGGCGTGGGCAACAACGGCGACCTCGACGACGACGGCGACGGCTTCCCCGACGCGATGGAGCTGGTCTTCCAGACCGATCCCCTCAGCCCCTTCTCCTTCCCTGCGGACCTGGACGGGGACAAGATCCCCGACGCGATCGATCCGGACCGGGACGGCGACGGCGTCGGGAACGGCGTCGACGCGTTCCCCATGAACCCGAACGAGTGGCTGGACACCGACGGCGACGGCGTGGGCAACAACACCGACCTCGATGACGACGGCGACGGCTTCCCCGACGACCTGGAGACGGTCCTGGGCTTCGATCCCCTGGACTTCGCCAGCAAGCCCGGGGATCTCGACGGCGACGGCATCCCGGACATCTCCGACCCGGACATGGACGGCGACGGCGTCCCCAACGGCGACGACGCGTTCCCCCTGAACCCGGTGGACTGGCTGGACACTGACGGCGACGGCCTGGGGGACAACACCGACACGGACGACGACGGCGACGGCTACCCCGACGCCATGGAGATCGCGTACGGCACCGATCCCCTGAGCTGGCAGTCGGTGCCCCCGGACATGGACGACGACGGCGTCCCCGACGCCGAGGATCCCGACATCGACGGCGACCTGGTCCTCAACACCCTGGACGCGTTCCCCGAGAACCCGGCGGAGTGGCTGGACACCGACGACGACGGCGTCGGCAACAACGCCGACCTGGACGACGACGGCGACGGCTACTCCGATGCAATGGAGGCGATCTACCTCTCCAACCCCCTCGACCCGTCCTCGACCCCGCCGGACATCGACGGCGATGGGATCCCGGACCCCGTGGATCCGGACAAGGACGGCGACGGCGTCCCCAACATCGACGACGCGTTCCCCGAGGATCCCGACGCATGGGAGGAGGTCCTGGACGAGGGGACCTTCGGCGGGGACTACCAGGACCTGATCCCGCCCGACGCGGACCCGGCGTCCTTCGACACCGACCGCTACTCCCTGGTGCGGGGCACGGTGCTGGACGACGAGGGCGACCCCGTGGAGGGCGCCATCATCAAGATCCTCAACCACACCGAGTACGGCTCCGTGGAGACCGACGCCGACGGCGAGTTCACCATCCCGGTGAACGGCGGCACCTGGGTCATGGTCCAGGCCGCGGCGGAGGGCTTCACCAGCGGCGCCCGCGGCGCCGAGGTGCCCTGGAACGACATCGTGGTGCTGCGGCCCTTCGAGCTGGTGCCCTTCAACCCGGTGCAGACGGCGGTGTTCATGGACGGGGACCCGGACCAGGTCCTCACCCACGTCAACGTCAACGAGGCCCAGTCTGTGGTGATCGCGCTCAAAGGCGACAACGTCGCGGCGGGCCTCACCGAGGACGGCGAGGAGGTCCTCACGGACAACCTCGTCCTCTCCGCCACCCTGTACAAGGACCCCACGGAGATGCCCGCGGACCTGCCGCCCACCACGGAGTTCACCTACTGCGTGGAGCTCAAGGCCGAGGGCTACAAGGACGTGGCCTTCGCGGACCCGGTGATCCTCTGGATCCCCAACGACCTCGGCTTCGACGTGGGCGACATCGTACCCACGGGGTACTTCGATCGGGTCGAGGGCGTGTGGAAGCCCATGGAGGACGGCAAGGTCGTCCAGCTCCTGGACCTGGACGACGACTCTGTCGTCGACGCGATCGACGCGGACGGCGACGGCCTCGCAGACGACCTGGACGGCGACGGGGACTTCACCGACGAGATCCTGGGCATCGACGCGGTGCCCGAAGCCGCGCCGGGGGACACCTTCTGGCGGGTGGAGGTGACGCACTTCTCACCCATCGACTGCAACTGGCCCGCGTCCGGCGCGCCCGGTGACGCAGAGCCCCCCCCGGGCACGCCCCCGGACCCCAACTCCCCGGACAACCAGCCCGACGCGGACGACCCCTCCAAGGACCCGGAGGTGGACGTGCGCACCGGGGTGATGCACCAGACGGTGCGGATCCCGGACACCCCCCTGGCCCTGCACTACGCCAGCTCCTGGGCCTCTGCCTTCCAGATCCCGGTGTCGATCCCGGTCTCCGGTGACTCGGTGCCCGGCAGCCTGGACACGATCACCGTGGACTGGTCCCTCGCTGGCCAGGCCTGGCACGTGGAGCTCCCCGGCGCGCCGAATCAGTCCATCGAGTTCCTCTGGGACGGCCTGGACTTCGCGGGGAACCCGGTGAACCGCAAGATGAACATGATGGTGGACGTGGGCTACACCTACCCCGCGTCCTACATGTCCTCCGACGCGGCAGCGGACGAGCAGGCCGCCAACTTCGCGGCCATGGGCGTGAAGACCACGGGCATCAACGCGTTCCAGCCCGTCACCCTCACGCGCACATGGTCCATCCCGATCTACCACTACCAGCCGTCCGCCCCGGCGGACGCCTGGACCCTGGGCGAGGCCTGGACCCTCGAGTCCCTGTACTACTACGACCCCACCTCGGGGTCGGTCATGCGCGGGGACGGCTCCCGGCTCACAGCGAACCAGTTCGGGGTGATCATCGAGACCGTCTCGGATGATCTGCCTGCACCGGTGCGGGCGCTGGACGTGGACTCCAGCGGGAACATCGTCTTCGTCACCCAGGGCAGCTTCACCTACGACCGGCGGCTCTACCGCCTGCTCCCCGACGGCACCGTGGACCTCATCTACGAGGCCGCCAACGTGATCTCCGACGTGGTGGTGGGTCCCGACGACATGATCTACTTCACCACGGGCAGCTTCGTATACAAGATGCGGCCCAGCTGGAGCCAGCCCCAGATCCTGGTGAACCTCTTCTTCCAGTACTACGACTGCTTCGTCTACTACGGAAACTATTGCACCCTGAACATCGACGTGAACAACTGGGGCTACCTCTACGCGATCAACCGGTATCCCGGCGCGCAGAACAACTCGTCCCTGGCCATCGTGTCTCCCGACGGCGCCATCCTGGACAACCCCCTGAACCTGCCCTGCATCGTCTGGGACATCGCGGTGGACCTGGACGGGATGGTGGTGGCCGCGTGCAAGAACGGCCTGGTGCGGAAGATCGAACGGGACGGCTCCTACACCCAGATGGGGGAATGGGCCTCCAACTGCGGCGATCCCTTCGCCTACCACGATCCCACGGGCATCGCGGTGAACGCGGAGGGGGAGATTCTCGTGGCCGAGAGCGGCTGCAACGCCGTGGGCAAGATCCTGCCCGACGGCTTCGTCGCCCCCTTCGCCGGCACCGGCGCGGCCGGCTACTCCGGCGATGACGACACCCCCCTGGGTGCGGAGCTCGACCACCCCACGGACGTGGCCATCTCTCCCGACGGCTCGGTGCTCATCGCGGACTCGGGCAACTCCGCGATCCGCCGGGTCCGCAAGGTGAAGCCCGTGGTGGAGGCCGACGGCGACGACATCGTGGTCGCGGTGGACGGCCAGGTCCTGATCTTCAACGAGAAGCTCCAGCTGAGGAAGATCCTCGATCCGACCTCCCTGAAGATTCTCCAGGAGTACACCTACGCGGACACCGGCGCGCTGGCCACCTACACCGACGCGTTCGATCGGACGGTCAACTTCATCACCGACGAGGCCGGCCGCATCATCGAGATCGAAGGGGTCAGCGGCGCCGTCACGGCGCTGGACTACGACCTCGTCGGGCAGCTCAAGGCGGTGACCTACCCCGGCGGCGACGCGTTTGCGTTCGAGTACGCGGGCAAGGGCCTCATGGACTCCTACACCACCCCCGGCGGCCGGGAGACGACCTTCGACTACAGCGACTCGGGGCGCGTCGACTCCATGACCAACGCCCTCGGCGGGGAGACCACCTTCGAGACCGTGAGCTTCGAGGGGGTCCGCACCCACTCGATCTACACCCCCGAGGGGAACCCCCTGGTCTACGTGGACGAGCTCGCCGAGGACGAGAGCTGGACCTCCACGGTGCTCACCCCGCTCCAGGGGGAGTTCCTGACCGTGGAGAGCGGGGACGGATCCACGGAGACCCAGATCCGCCCCGACGGCACCACCACGAGCATCAGCTACACCCAGGACCCCAAGTACCTCACCCGCCACGCGCGGCAGATGATCACGACCCTGCCCTCGGGGACCTCCATGGAGACCTCGGTCCTGCGCCAGTACGGCGTGGACCAGCACGTCCTCACGGTCACGGTCAACGGCAACGACATCACCCAGATCGTGGACCTGGACAAGCGCACGGTGGATACCTTCAGCCCCGAGGGACGGAAGGGCACTGTGAAGTACAGCGACGACTGGCGCTACGAGCTCTGGAGCCAGGTGGGCAGCGAGGCCCTCATGGAGGTCGCCTACGACGAGGCGGGCCAGGTCAACGGCTTCTCCTACGGCGAGACCATGACCACCTTCGACTATGACGAAGAGGGCTGTCGCCTGACCCTCAACCCCCTCGGCGGGGAGGTCAGGGACTGCTTCGACGATCAGGGGCGGGCGGTGAGCCGCGTCCTCGAGGACGGCTCAATCTGGACCTACGACCACGACCCGGACTTCGGCGCCTACAAGATCAACGCGCCGGACGGCAGCAACGCGCAGGCGGTCCACGACGACCTGGGCCACATCATCGAGTGGCACGCGCCGGGCGGCGACACCTACGAGATGGCCTACGACATGGACGGGGACCTGGTCCACCAGACCTACCCCGACGGGACGGAGCGCAGCATCACCCGGGAGTTCGGCGTGGTCACCCAGACCAGCATCAACGGCTGGAACGTCGGCTACTCCCACATGACGGACGGCTCCGAGCGCCTGGCCTCCATCATCAGCGGCGACGGTGTGCAGCTCTCCTTCGGCTATGACGGGCCCCTCATCACCTCCCTGCAGGTGGTGGGACCCTACACCGCCGCGGTGGAATACGCGGTGAACGAGAACTTCAACATCTCCGAGATCGACGTCGGCGGGATCACCACGACCCAGACCTACGACAAGGACGGCCTCAAGACCAGCGTGGGCGCCTTCGGGCTGGCGTGGGACGATCACGCCCTCCTCACCAACGTCACCCGCGGCGACTTCGAGACCGGCTACGTCTACGACGACGTCCGGCGGACCGTCGCGACCACCCACAGCTGGGCCGGCGCGGGGATCTTCTCCTACGGCCTGGACTACGACGCGGCGGGACAGGTCGAGACGAAGACCGAGATCCTCCAGGGCGCGGAGAGCGTCTACGAGTACCAGTACGACGTGCGCAGCCGCCTCACCCAGGTCAAGAAGGACGGGGTGGTGACGGAGGAGTACAACTGGGACGTCATGGGCAACCGCACCCTGGCCCGTTCCCCCGCGCTGGGGCCCATGCCCGTCATCGCGGACTCCAACGAGCACCTCCAGGTCACCTCCCAGGGGGGCAAGGAGCTCACCTGGGACGGGAACGGCTTCCTGGCGTCGATCACCGAGGGCGACCAGACCCTCACCCTGAACTACCGGGGCGACGGCCAGCTGCGCGGGGCGACCCTCCCCGACGGCACCGAGGTCACCTGGCTCTACGACGGCATCGGGAACCGCGTCGGCCGCAAGGACGACGGCGTGGCCACGAGTTGGTGGCTGTACGACCAGCGGGGGCTGCCCATCGCCCGCCTCACCGGCGCGGGCGTGATCCAGCGGGTCTTCGTGTACGGCAAGCACATCATCCCCCTGGGCTACTGGGAGGACGGGACCTTCCATCACTACCTGCTGGACTCGAACCTCTCGGTCCGCGCTGTGGTGGACGACCAGGGGAACGTGCTGCAGACCCTGGACTACGACAGCTACGGCAACGTGCTCACGGTCATGGATCCGGAGTTCGAGGTGGACTTCACCTACTCCGGCGGCCGACCCATCGCAGGCACCGGGCTGCTGCACATGGGCGCTCGTGACTACGCACCGGCCCTGGGCCTCTTCACCGCCCGGGACCCCTTCGGCGTGGCCATGTCCTACCACCCCTACATCTACGCGTCCGGGGATCCCATCAACCGGATGGACCCGGCAGGGCTTGGGGACAAGCCCTGGTGGAAGAAGCTCGCGGACGACCTCATGGACACCCTGGGTGGCCCCCTGGGCGGCCTCCTGGGCAGCTCCCTGGGCCAGCACGGATCCAAGCTCCTCAAGGGTCTGGGCTCGGCGATCCCCGTGATCACCCTCGGGTACAGCATCGCAAACACCCTCCACGACCAGTGGAACGGCAACATCTCGACCATGGACGCGGTGGGCAAGATCGCCGAGGCCGGGGTCCGCGGCATCTGCTCCGTGGCGGGCGCCGCGGTGGGAGGGGCGATCGGCACCGTCGGCGGCGCGCTGGTCACCCTGGCCACCGGCGGCACCGGCGCCGTGGCGATCCCCGTGGGCGCGATCGCCGGCGGCGTCGCAGGCGGCGTCGTGGGCGACTGGGTCGGCCAGGGCGTCGTCGCGGTGGCCAAGGGCATCGGCACCGGCGCCGCGTGGGCGGCGGACCAGGCCGGCCAGGCGTGGGACGGCGCCAAGGCGGGATGGCAGGACTTCAAGTCGGAGGCGAGCAAGGTCATGACCCCCCAGGGGATGGCCGCGGCCTTCGGCGCACCTGGCTACTACGGTGGATACTAAGATGGAGGGACGACACATGATCGGTACAGGCATGAATCGGTGGCTGCTGTGGATGGCGGCCTTGACGCTCCTGTTGGGCGCCTGCACAGGCGATGGCGGTGCGATCAGCACTCCGGGGATCGACACCCCGGCAGAGGATACCACCAGTGAGGACCTCTGGATTCCACCAGCGGACACGGTCCAGCACGACACCACCGTCGAGGTGGTCCCAGAGATCAAGCTGAAGATCAACTCCGTCGCGCCGATCACGGGACCCACCGCGGGGGGCATCCTTGCCACCGTCAAGGGCACGGGCTTCCTCGCCGGCGCCCGGGTCTACTTTGGTGAGAACGAGGCGGCCAGCGCCACCGTGGAGACCCCCTTCCTGATCACCTGCGAGATCCCCGCGGGCGCCGCGGGCAAGGTGGACGTCACCGTGACCCTGCCCGACGAGCGCTCGGACACGCTGGAGGCGGCCTTCACCTACGCCGTGGAGCAGGGCGACCCCCTGACCGTGTCCTCGATCCTCCCGGAGTCGGGACCCGAGACCGGTGGCTTCCTCTGCGTCCTCACGGGCACCGGCTTCGACGCGGGGATGTCCGTACGCCTCGGCGCCAGCCTCGCGGAGGGCGTCACGGTCCTCTCCTCCACGTCGGCCCACTTCGTGGCCCCCCCGGGGACCCCCGGTGTGGTGAACGTGGTGGTGAAGCTCGGGGACGACCAGGCGGTCCTCCCCGAGGGCTTCGAATACACCGCCACCGAGGAGAAGGAGCCCCTCAAGCTCTCCGGGATCACCCCGGCCTCCGGCCCCGAGGACGGCGGCGGCCTGGCCCTGATCTCCGGCGCCGGCTTCGGAGAGGGGATCCAGATCCAGTTCGGCACCGAGGTCGCCTCCCTGGTGGACCTGCCCTCGTCCAACTCCCTCACCGTCACCGTCCCCGCGGGCGCGGCGGGCAAGGTGGACGTCGTGGCCACCCTGGGCGAGGAGACCTCGATCCTCTACAACGCCTACACCTACCTCGGCGACGAGGAGGTGGTGCCCCTGGCCCTCACCGGGATCCAGCCCGACTCCGGCCCCGTGGAGGGCGGCTTCCTCACGGTCCTCGAGGGCGCGGGCTTCGCTGGGAACCTGGGCGTCCAGGTCGGCGCCATCTCCGTCTCCTTCGTCAACGTCCTCTCCCCGGAGGTGGTGACGTTCCTGGCGCCCCCCAACGCGGTGGGGACCTACGACGTGAGCGTGACCCAGGGGATCCAGCAGGCCACCCTCCCTGCCGCCCTGACCTACTTCTCCCAGGAGACCCTCACCCTCTCGTCCATCGAGCCCGCGTCGGGCCTGGTGGAGGGCGGCACCCTCTGCGTGGTCAAGGGCAGCGGCTTCGACATGGACACCGTGGTGTGGTTCGGCGGCCTCCAGGCGGAGGTCATCGAGGTCCCCTCCTCGGGCTTCATGGCGGTGCTCAGCCCCGCGGCGGATGCGCCGGGCCCGGTGACGGTGACCGTCACCGCCGCCGGGGGCGCCAACGCGGAGCTGGTGGACGGCTTCCTGTACACCGACCTCGCGGTGCTGGGCCTGGCGGGCGTGCAGCCCTCCATGGGGCTCACCGACGGCGGCTACCTCGCCATGCTCTCGGGCACCGGGTTCAAGCCCGGCCTGGCCGTGACGATCTGCGGCGTTCCGGGCCTCAACGTGCAGGTCCTGTCCCCCGCGTCCACGGTCTTCACCCTCCCCGCAGGGGTCGCCGGGGCGTGCGACGTCACCGTGATGAACCCGGACGCGACCACGGCCACCCTGGCCGGAGGCTTCATCTACGTGGCGGAGACCGTCACGGGGGATCCCCCGGTCCTTGGCCTCGTGACCCCGAAGAAGGGGCCGGTGGGCGGCGGCACCTGGGTGCTCCTCACGGGCCTCAACTTCGTGCAGGGGGCCTCGGTCTCCTTCGGCCAGTTCCAGGCCACCGCGGTCTCCTACGTGGACGGGAGTCGGCTCCTCGCCGAGACCCCGCCCTCGGCCCCGGGCTACACCAACGTCAAGGTGACCAACCCCGACGGCGCGTCCTCGACCCTGTCCTCCGCGTTTCAGTTCCAGCTCCCGGGTCTGACCCCGGTAGCGCTCACGGCCCTGGCCCCCTCGAGCGGCCCGGTGACCGGCGGCACCATCGTGATCCTCACCGGCGAGAACTTCGCGCCGGGGGCCCTGGCCTACCTGGGCGGCGCCCCCGTGGCCGACCTCACCTGGCTCTCCAGCGCCCTGCTCACCGTCATCACCCCCCCCGGGGACGTGGGCCCGGCGGATCTGGTCGTGGTCAACCCTGACGGCAGCACCGCGGTGCTCAGCCAGGCCTTCTCCTACTTCGAGCCCGGGGCGGGCGGCGCGCCGCCGCCCTCGGTCTCCGGCGTCTTCCCCGCCTACGGCACCGCCGCCGGCGGCATGAACGTCTCGGTGATCGGCGCCAGCTTCCAGGCCGGCGCGATGGTCTTCTTCGACGGCCACCCCCTGGAAGTCACCGAGGCCCAGGGCGCCGGCATCCTCAAGGTGGTGACCCCGGCCCATGCAGCGGGCTCCGTGGACGTGGCCGTGGTGAACCCCGACGGGCAGACCACGATCCTGTCCAACGGCTACACCTACTTCGTGAGCCCCCCCTTCATCTCGGCCCTGGTCCCCGACGCGGGCCCCGTGGCCGGCGGCACCCCGGTGATCATCGCAGGTGCGGGCTTCGCGGCCGGCGCCAAGGTCTACTGGGGCGGCGGCCTCCTGGGCGGCGTCATCGTCACGCCCCCGGATGGGATCCAGATCACCGCGCCGCCCCACGCGGCGGGAGCCGTTGACGTCACCGTGGTCAACGCGGACGGGCTCTCCGTCACCGCGGCCGGGGCCTACCTCTACGAGGAGCCCGTGGAGGTCCCGCCCCCGGAGGTCTACGCGATCAACCCGATCGCAGGCCCCGCCGTGGGCGGGTACCAGGCGATCGTGAACGGCGCCGGCTTCCAGGAGGATGCATCGGTCACCTTCGGGACCGTGGCCTCCACGTCCGTCGACGTGCTCACCCCGGAGGTGCTGGTGGCCCAGATCCCCGCGGGGACCCCGGGGACCACCGTGGACCTCACCGTCACCAACCCCGATCAACAGTCGGTCACCCTCGCCGCCGCGTTCTCCTACAACGAGCTCGAGAAGGAGCCCCTGGCCATCGCCTCCGTGATGCCCCCGGCAGGCCCCCTGGGCGGCGGGATCAGCGTCGCCATCGTGGGAGCGGGCTTCGTGGGCGGCGGCACCTCCGTCAGCTTCGGCGGCACCCCCAGCCAGACCGTCACCGTGGTGTCGGGGAACCTCCTCACCTCGCTGACCCCGCCGGGGGTGCTGGCCGGCAGCGTGGACGTCATGGTTTCCAGCGGCGGCGAGTCCGCCACCCTGACCGCGGGCTTCCTCTACCAGGACGAGGATCCGCTGGTGACCCCGCCCCAGATCCAGGGCATCGCGCCGTCGGCGGGTCCGGCTGCGGGCGGCACCACCGTCCAGGTCGTGGGCGTGGGCTTCCAGGACGGCGCAGCGGTGGCCTTCGGCGGCACCGAGGCAGCCGCGGTGAACTTCAGCTCCAGCACCCTCCTGCTGGTGACCGCCCCGGCCCACGCGGCGGGGACCATCTCCCTGGTGGTGGAGAACCCCGACGGCGGGGCGGCGATCCTACCGAACGCGTTCACCTACTACGCGGAGGCCGGCTCCAACCCGCCGATCCCCGTGAGCGTGATCCCGGGCTCCGGGAGCGCCCTGGGCAACGACCTGGTGACCCTCAACGGCGTCCACTTCGTCTCGGGCATGGCGATCTACTTCTGCGGCGATCCCGCGACGCAGATCACCGTGGCCTCGGGCTCCCAGGCCAGCTGCCGCACCCCGCCGGGCACCGGCGTCTGTGACGTCGAGGTGGTGAACCCCGACGGCCAGGCCGGCGTCCTGGGGGGCGGCTTCAGCTACCAGGCCCCCCAGCCGACCCTGGACAACGTGGTCCCCGGGCAGGGCCCCGTGGCGGGCGGCATCGACGTGGTGATCTACGGCGACAACTTCATGGCCGGCATGGAGGTCTGGTTCGGCGTCTCCAAGTCCCAGCACGTGGTCCTTTTCAGCAGCGAGACCGCGTCGGCCACGGTGCCGGCGGGCCTGCCGGGCAAGGTCAACGTCAAGGTGACCAACCCCGGCGGACCCTTCGACGTGCTCATCGCCGCGTTCGAGTACAAGATCAACCCGCAGATCGTTCCCCCGCCCCTGATCTCCCAGCTGGTGCCCGGCTCCGGACCCCTCGGCGGGGGCACCGTGGTCAACATCCAGGGCACCGACTTCCAGAGCGGCGCGCAGGTGCTCTTCAGCGGCGTGCCCGCGGGCGAGGTGACGGTCCTGAACGGGCAGAGCATCCTCGCCGTCACCCCGCCGGGTGACGAGGGCACCGCGGACGTGACGGTCCTCAACCCCGACGGCCAGGGGACCACCGCGTTCGGCGGCTTCGAGTACGTGGTCCCCTCCGCGCCTCCGCCGAAGCTCTTCGGCGTGGTCCCGGCCTCGGGACCCCAGGGCGGCGGCACAACGATCCTGGTGACAGGCAAGAACCTGTCTCCGACGGGGATGCTCTACGTGAACTTCCAGCCGGTGACCCAGTTCACCTTCCTCAACGACGCGGTGATCTCCGGCGTGACCCCCGCGGGCGCGCCCGGCGCCGCCACGGTGAGCTTCGTGGGAGGGGACGGCCAGGAGGCCTCCCTCCAGGCGGGCTTCACCTTCATCCCCGCTCCCCAGGTCGAGAGCATCTCCCCCAAGATCGGCCCCGTAGGCGGCGGCACCGTGGTGACCGTGGTCGGGAAGAACTTCCAGCCCGGCGCGGTGACCTGGTTCGGTGACCAGCCCGCGGAGACCGTGGTGGAGAACAGCCTGATCCTCCACGCCACGGCCCCCGCGGTCGAGGCGCCGGAGTTGGTGGACATCACCGTGGTCAACGGCGACAACCAGGCTGGGACCATGGAGGCGGCTTACGAATACCTCCTGCCGCCGACGATCTCCTCCATCTCCCCCGGCGTCGGCCCCGTCGCGGGCGGCACCCCGGTTGCGATCTGGGGCGCCAACCTCTCCGGGGACGCCGCGGTGACCTTCGGCGGTGTGGACGCGCTGGGGGTCCAGCTGGTCCAGGAGGGCCTCCTCCTGGTCACGAGCCCCCCGGGCACCGGGGTCGTGGACGTGGCCGTGACCAACCCCGACGGCCAGACCGCGACCGCGGTCGGGGCCTTCGAGTTCATCGCGCCGATCGTCGCGGCGCCCGTGCTCCTGGAGATCTTCCCCATCGCCGGCCCGGAGTTCGGGGGCACCCTGGTCTCCCTCACCGGCCAGAACCTCGGGACGCCCGAGGCGGTCTTCCTGGGGACGACCCCGGTGACCTCCTTCGCCTCCGTGGGCGCCTCGACCCTGCTCTTCGAGACCCCGGCCCACGCGCCGGGCACCGTGGACGTGACCTTCGTGGGCGTGGACGGCCAGTCCGCGGTCCTCGAGGCGGCCTTCCAGTACATCCCGGCCGCGGAGCTCGAGCCCGAGCCCATGGTCCTGTCCCTCTCCCCGCTCAGCGGCCCCACCGGGGGCAACACCGTGGTGACCATCACCGGAGAGGCCTTCCAGGAGACCCCCCAGGTCTACTTCGGCTCCACCATTGCATCGGAGGTGACCTTCATCTCCACAACGAAGCTCGAGGTCATCACCCCGGCCCTGCCGGCGTCCATCGTGGACGTGACGGTCCTCAACCCCGACGGCCAGGTGGACACCCTGCCCGACGCCTTCACCTTCGTGCCTCCGCCGCAGATCCTGGGCATCTCTCCCGCCGCGGGGACCTCCCTCGGCGGCACCGCGGTGACCATCAACGGCTCGGGCTTCTGGACCGGCGCCACCCCGTCGGAGCGCTCCCGGGTGTACCTCTGCCTCGACTTCGCCGCGGAGGAGGGCTGCCAGCAGATCCTCGCCGGGCAGATCGTCGATCTGGGCGTGGAGACCATCGTCTTCGAGACCCCCTCCCACCTCCCGGGCTTCGTGGACGTGGGCGTGATCAACCCCGACAGCCAGCAGGACTTCCTGGGCGGGGCCTACTACTTCAACAAACCGCCGGTGCTCACCGGCGTGTCGCCGGACTCGGGCCCCACGGGGGGCGGGACCATCGTCACCGTCACCGGCTCGGGCTTCATGTCCGGGATGAAGGTCTTCTTCGGGGACGCGGAGTCCCCGGACGTGACCCCCGCCTCGGCCCAGCAGGTCCTCGCGGTCACGCCGCCCGGACCCCACGGCATGGTCGACGTCTCCGTGGAGAACCCCGACGGCACCCCGGACGCACTGGGGGACATCTTCCAGTACATCGCGCCGCCGAACATCACCGCAATGTACCCCACCTCCGGACCCGAGGGCGGCGGCACCCAGGTGACCCTCGAGGGCGAGTACTTCGTCACCGGGGACGACCCCACCCAGGTCTTCATCGGCAACGTCCCGCTGGATCCCGAGGACGTCCAGGTCCTGGACGCCACCCTGATCATCTTCATCACCCCGCCGGGCACCGGACCCGTCGCGATCACCGTGGTGAACCCCGACGACCAGGAGGACACGGCCTCCCAGTCCTTCGTCTACGTACCGCCCTCACCGCCGCCGACGATCAACTACCTGATCCCGAACTACGGCACGGGCTCCGGCGGCGACATCGTCTCCATCATCGGCACCGGGTTCATGGAGGGCGCGCAGGTCTTCTTCGGCGCACCGGGGGCCTGGGTGGCCGCCAGCAACGCGCAGGTGAAGAACCTGGGGACCATGATCACCGTCACCACGCCGACCCACCCGGTCGGGACCGTGGACGTGCGGGTGCTCAACAGCAACCAGCAGGAGGCGCTGGCCGTGGACGCATTCGAGTTCACCGCGCCCCAGCAGCTGCCCCCCCTGGCCTTCACCGCGGCCAACCCCAACAAGGTGCCCCTGGATGGCGGCGTCCAGATCACCATCTCCGGCAAGGGCTTCAAGTCCGGGATCCAGGTCTACTTCGGCTACGAGCCCGTCTGGATCGCCGGGACGCAGACCCAGTACCTCGGCCCGACGATCCTCCACACCGTGGTGCCCGAGTCTCCCCTCGGAGACACCGGCTCCGTGGACATCCGACTGATCAACCCCTCGGCGCCGGAGGAGACCGACGAGATCATCGCGGAGGACGCGCTATCCTACGTCTCCGGCGGCGTCTTCGAACTCCAGGGCCTCCGCATCCCGCCCGACGGCCGGGACGACGGCTTCGGTGCTGCCGCGGACTTCAACAACGACGGCCTCATGGACGTGCTGATCCTCCGCGCCCAGGCGGAGGTCTTCATCAACACCGTGCCCGACGCGTGGGGCTTCGGCGGCTGGTTCCAGAAGTCCGCGGACCTCACCACCTGGAACAGCGGGAGCTGGTACCACGCCACCGGTGACTTCGACGGCGACGGCGACCTCGACGTCATGGAGCGGCGCTCGAACAACGCGGTCCTCGAGCGCAACAACAGCGACGGGACCTTCGCAGGATACGAGGACAAGGGCGGGATCAACGGCGAGTCCCGGTACATGACCCCCGCGGACTTCAACTGCGACGGCTACCTCGACGTCTTCATCGCCTCCTACTCCACGGCCTCCAGCCGGCCGAACCGCATCCTGGTCGGGGACGGGGACGGCGGCTTCACCCACTACACCACGCCGACGCTCCCCGCGCAGTACGAGAACACCAACATGGCCGCGGCCGCGGACGTGGACCTGGACGGGGACGTGGACCTGATCCTGGCCAACGACACTGCGATGCAGAACCGCCTGTACTACAACAACTGCGCGAACATCCCCTACCCGCCGATCTGCCACGCCTCCCTGTGCCAGATGGAGGAGTACAACGGTCATGCCTACGCGATCTGCACCTACGGCGCGACCTGGGAGGACGCCAAGGAGGACTGCGAGTCCAACGGGTACACCCTCGTGACGGTCAACGACGAGGGGGAGCAGGCCTTCCTCCTGTCCAAGACCAACAACTCCCCCCACTGGATCGGGATGAACGACCTCAACCAGGAGGGGGTCTACCAGTGGCTCGGGGACACCTCGATCTTCACCAAGTGGGGCGGCGGCCAGCCGGACAACGCCGGGGGTGACCCCGGCGAGGACTGCGTCGCGTTCCGGTGGTGGAGCGGCGGCGAGTGGAACGACGCACCCTGCACCCAGTCACGGCGCTTCATCTGCGAGTCCGACGGCCAGACGAACCAGTGCCCCGCGTGGGAGTTCACCGAGGCCCAGTACGGCCCGGGGAACAACTTCCCCATCTCCGGCTTCAACACCCGCTGGATCTCCATGCTGGACCTGGACACCAACGGCTACCCCGACGCGGTGCTGGCCAACTGGGGACAGAACGCCAAGGTCTACATGAACTACGGCGGAAACTTCGAGACCGACGACTACGCGCACTGGCCCCAGGACGAGGAGAACCCGTACATCGACGAGCTCTTCCCCGTGGACCTGGACCTGGACGGCGACACGGACATCATCGCCCGGGTCCAGGACGGCAGCTGGTGGTGGTTCCGCACCTACATCAACGATCTGATGGAGGGGGGCGCCGGCGCGCTGGAGCTCTCCACCGCGGCCCAGCCCGCCCGCACCGGGGACACCCGGGACTTCGCGGTGGGGGACTTCGACGGGGACCTCCTGCCCGACATGTGGGTCGTCAACGACGACCACCAGGACCAGCTCCTGATCAACAACGGCTTCCCGGACAACATCCACTGGGACGCAGATGACCCGCGGGTCGGCCCCGGGGTCTTCGCGTTCAACTCCCAGTGGGGCCTCCCCGAGGAGATCTCCGAGGTCAACGAGGCGGTCACCGGGGACATCGACGGGGACGGGGACCCGGACATCATCAAGGCCAACTGGAAGTGGAGCCAGCTTCGGGTCCTGGTCAACCAGGGCGACGGGACCCTCCAGGACGAGAGCGCGGCCCGCATGCCCCCGGACTTCCCAGGCACGACCCGCATCATCTACAACGGCATGAAGCTCGACGACATGGACGGGGACGGGGACCTGGACCTGGTCACCGGCGGGTACCGCGGCTGCGACACGAGCGAGAGCGCGGAGATCAACCGCGTCCGGCTCTTCCTCAACGACGGCGACGGCTACTTCACGGACATCACCGAGGGCAACATCCCCGCGTACAGCGACCACTCGATCAAGTACATCGACACCGGCGACATCAACGGCGACGGCAAGAAGGACATCTTCGCCGCCTCGTGCTACCACTGCTACTGTTACTACCTGAGGTACCAGGTGCTGATCAACGGCGGCGATCCCTTCAACACCGGGGGGATCTATTTCTTCGACGTCACCGCCACCTGGTTCCCCCAGCAGTACGACTACCCCAACGCCGGGTCCCTGGTGGACCTGAACCTGGACGGGAAGCTGGACCTCTACCTTGGGCGGGGGGCCACCACCGCGCAGAACCGCCTCTACTTCAACAGCGGCTCCAGCTTCCAGGAGGTCACGAACACCCACCTGCCCTCGGTGGCCGACGACACCTACAAGACCTGGGTGGACGACTTCGACGGGGACGGCGACCTGGACCTCTACTCCGCGAACTGGGGCCAGGACCGCATGTACCTCCAGGAGGTGAACCACACCTTCTCCGACGTCACCACGTCCAACGTGCCCACGATCAGCAACCAGACCCGGGACGCGGTCTTCGGCGACTTCGACGGCGACGGCATGCCCGACATCTTCGTGATCAACGACGACCAGATCAACGAGGTCTACCTCAACCAGGGCACGGGCAAGATGGTGGCCCAGCCGGACAACCTGCCCTGGGACGACGACTGGGGCCGGTGCGGCGTCACCGCGGACTTCGACATGGACGGCGATCTCGATGTCTTCGTCGGGACGACCTCCATGGACCGCATGTACATCAACGTAAGCAATTAGCCGGACTGGAGGAGTGGCTCGACTCTGTCGGGGAATGGCATGTGGGAGGGGCTGGAAGAACTACATCCGGCAGATCAGCAGCTCGCGCTCGAAGATCATCTCCTTGGGTAGGCGGTCGTGGAGGTCGAGGAACAGCTCCTCGTGGCTGATGACCTCGGCTCGCCAGGCGGACCGGTCAAAGGCCTGCAGGGCATCGAAGGACTCCTGGGGAAAGTCCATCCCGCTCCAGTCGATGTCTTCGTAGCGGGGCACCCAGCCGATGGGAGTCTCCCGGCCCAGGGCGCGGCCCCGGGACCGGTCCACGATCCACTTCAACACGCGCATGTTGTCGCTGAAGCCGGGCCACAGGAAGTTGCCGTCGGCGTCCTTGCGGAACCAGTTGACGTGGAAGATACGCGGCGTGGCGCCGAGCTTCTTCTGCATCCCGATCCAGTGGCGGAAGTAGTCGCCCATGTGATAGCCGCAGAACGGCAGCATGGCGAAGGGATCGCGGCGGACCTTGCCGACGGCACCGGTGGCGGCGGCGGTCCTCTCGCTGCCCATCGTCGCGCCGAAGTACACGCCGCTCGACCAGTTGAACGTCTGGAAGACCAGGGGCATCGTTGTGGCGCGGCGGCCGCCGAAGATCAACGCACTGATCGGCACGCCCGCGGGATTCTCCCATTCGGGATCGATGGTCGGACACAACGAGGCCGGGGCCGTGAAGCGCGCATTGGCATGCGCGGCCTTGCGACCGCAGTCCGGCGTCCACGGGTTGCCCTGCCAGTCGGTGCATCGGGGCGGCGGCTCGTCGGTCATGCCCTCCCACCACACGCCGCCGTCCGGAGTGAGCGCCACGTTGGTGAAGATGGTGTTCTTCGCCAGGGCCGCCATGGCGTTGGGGTTGGTCTTGACCGAGGTGCCAGGGGCCACACCGAAGAACCCCGCTTCGGGATTGATCGCCCGCAACTGACCGGAGGCATCGGGCTTGATCCACGCGATGTCGTCCCCCACGGTCCAGACCTTCCAGCCCGCCTCGGAGAAATGCTCTGGCGGCACCAGCATCGCAAAATTTGTCTTGCCGCAGGCGCTGGGAAAGGCCGCGGCGACGTAGGTTTTTTCCTTTTCGGGGTTCTCCACCCCGAGGATCAGCATGTGCTCCGCCATCCAGCCCTCGTCGCGGGCCATGGCCGAGGCGATGCGCAGCGCGAAGCATTTCTTCCCAAGCAGCGCGTTGCCGCCGTAGCCCGAACCGTAGCTCCAGATCTCCCGCGTCTCCGGGAAGTGAACGATGTACTTCTCCTTGTTGCACGGCCAGGCGACGTCCGGCTGACCGTTGACCAGCGGCGCCCCCACGGAATGCAGACAGGGCACGACGCGCTTCTCCGCCTTGTCCATCTCCTTGAACACCGGCAGGCCGATCCGCGCCATGATCCGCATGTTCGCCACCACGTAGGGCGAGTCGGTCAACTGCACGCCGATCTGGGCCATCGGCGACCCGATGGGGCCCATGCTGAAGGGCAGCACATACATGGTGCGGCCGCGCATGCAGCCGGCGAACAGCCCGCGGAGCTTCTTGCGCATCTCGAAGGGATTGACCCAGTTGTTGGTCGGCCCCGCCGCTTCCTCCGAGAGAGAGCTGATGTAGGTGCGGTCCTCGACCCGTGCCACGTCGCTGGCATCGCTGCGGGCGGAGTAGCAGCCCGGCCAGAGCTCCTGGTTCAGCCTGATGAAGGTGCCCGCCTCCACCATCTGGCCACAGAGGGCGTCGTACTCCTTCTGGGATCCATCCACCCAGTGAAGCCCGTCCGGCTTGCACAGCGTAGCCATCTTCTCGACCCAGCGAATCAAATGCCGATTGGAACTCAATGGTGAGACTGGCTTTGAAGATTTCATGCCCGGAGCCTATGCCAAAGCCGGGTGGACGTAAAATGGAAAAAGTGGACCACCGGATGAAAACTTTCGCGACCCCGGGCTCCCCGAACACGATGGGGTTCGAACGGATCGGGGCGTGGACGCCCCTCCACAGGGACGATGCGGACGCGGTGGGGATGTGCTATGTTTCCCCTCCGCGGGAGGAACGACGCGGGGATCGGAGCCATGACCAACGCCGACATCGACAAGCGCCCCGTCAAAGGCACCCACGGGGGAATGACCCGCCGCTTTGCGTGGTGGATCCGCCTCCTGCTGCTGCCCTTCTTCCGGCGGGTGCGGGTGGACGAGGCCTGGAGGGAATCCGTAGAGGCCGCCGCCGAGGCCGGCCACGTGGTCCACGTCCTCGAGGTGCGCAGCAAGCTCGACGGCCTCTTCCTCAACTTCACCCTCGGCGTGAACGGCCTCCCCCTGGCGAAGGCATCCAACGGGTACCCCGCATACTGGTTCGGCACGAGCCTCCTGCTCCTGCTGCGCCCCCTGTTGTGGGTGCTGCGTCTGGCGAAGCGGGATCGGGCGTCCCCCGAAGAGCTCACCCGGGTCGTCGAGCACGGGGCGCCGGTGCTCGTCTATCTGAAGAAGGGGCGGATGCTGTTCAGCCCAGGGAAGGCCGTGGGGACGCCGTACCTCGCGGCGCTGGTCGCCCTGCAGCGGCGCCTGGACCGGCCGGTGGTCCTCCTGCCCCACGTGATCCTCTGGAGCATGGGGGTGGAGCGCTACTCCCGGAACCTCTTCGACCTGGTGCTCGGGCATCCCAGCGCGTCGGGGCCCCGACGCCTCCTGGCCCTGGTGCGCAACGCCACCTACGCCCGGCTCTTCGCGACCGACCCCGTGCGCCTGGACGAGGTCCTGGCCGAGGAGGGCCCGGAGGCCACGGACGAGGACGTGGCCAACAAGGTCCGGTGGATGCTCCACCAGCTGATCAACACCGAGCTCAAGGTCGCCCGCGGCCCCATGCAGAAGGGCCCGGCCCGGACCCGGGACGAGATCCTGGCCAACCCGGAGTTCCTGGCGGTCCTCGACACCGTGGCGGAGCAGTCCAAGGTCACCCAGGAGGTCGCCCGCACCAGCGCCCGCGCCTACATCACCGAGATCGCCGCGGATCTCAGGGAGGGCTACATCGAGGGCTTCTCCGCGTTCCTCACCCCGGTGTTCAACCGGGTCTTCGGGGGCATCGCGGTGGACAAGGACCTCATCGACTCCATCCGGGAGGCGGGGCGGGAGACCCCGGTGGTGCTGGTGCCATCGCACCGCAGCCACATGGACTACCTGATCATGTCCTACCTGCTGTACTACTACGGGGTGGTCCCCCCCCACATCGCGGCGGGCGCGAACCTCTCGTTCTTCCCCCTGGGCCATCTCTTCCGGCGCTGCGGCGCATTCTTCCTGCGCCGCTCCTTCAAGGACAACCCGATCTACGCCCAGTGCTTCTCCTGGTACGTGCGCAAGCTGATCAAGGAGGGGCACACCATCGAGTTCTTCATCGAGGGGGGCCGCTCCCGCACGGGCAAGGTCCTGCCGCCCCGCTTCGGGATCCTCACCAACGTGGTGGACGCGGTCCTCTCCGGGGGCGCCAGGGACGTCACCGTGGTCCCGATCTCGATCTCCTACGACCGGATCATCGAGGCGGGCGCCTATTCGAAGGAGATCTCCGGGGGCGAGAAGCAGTCCGAGAACGTCGGCGGGGTGCTGAAGAGCGCACAGGTCCTGGACAGCCGCTACGGCACGATCTACATCACCGGCGGTGCGCCGCTCCGGATCCGGGAGTTCATGGAGAAGGAGCAGGGTGACCCCGCGGCCCTCACCCCGGACCAGCGCCGGTACCTGGTGAAGAAGATGGGGTACTCGATCCTGGGGCGGATCAACCGGGCCGCGGTGGTGACCCCGTCGGCCCTGGCAGCGCTGGTCCTCCTCTCCCACCTGCGTCGGGGGATCTCGGAGACCCGCTTCACCTTCACCCTGGGCTTCCTGGTCCGCTTCGTCCGTGAGCGGGGTTGTACTCTGTCCCTCTCCCTGGACCGGGCCCTCAAGACCCACGCAGTGGAGCTGGCCCGGGCCCGCACCGAGGCGGAGAATGACAACAACCCCGCGGTCCTGGAGCTGGCCCGGGGCACCGCGGTGTTCAGCGTGATCCGCGACACCCTGAAGAACCTCCACGCGGAGCGCCACATCCGCACGGCGGAGTACGACAACGAGGTGATCTACAGCGTGGTCCCCGACCACCGGGTGCAGCTGGACTACTACCGCAACACCATCCTCCACCTCTTCGTCCGTGAGGCCTTCGCGTCCATGGCCCTCCTCGCCCGGGAGTACCAGGGCGAAGTGACCATGACCGACCTCGTGGGCGACCTGCGCTTCCTCTCCGACCTGCTCAAGCGGGAGTTCATCTACCGCATCGGCGCCCTGGAGGAGGCAGCCGCCGCCGGGCTCCGGGTCCTCGAGGCCGAGGGCGCGGTGACCGTGGACGGAGACCGGGTCCGGCTCCGCCCCGAGGGGGAGGGCCGCCTGATCCTCTTCAGGAACATGATCCTGCCCGTGGTGGAATCCTACGCGATCTGCGCGGAGCACCTGCCCATGCTGCGGTGGCGGGGTGCACTCGCCCGGAAGGAGCTCGTGCGGCGGATCATGGAGCGGGCCCGGCGGGATTACTACGAGGGCGCAATCACCACCCAGGAGGCGGTGAGTCAGGTGAGCCTGTCCAATGCCATTCAGGCCTTCATGGGACAGGGGATCCTGGTGGAGATCGAGCGGGGACTCGACCAGGGGAAGCTGCGGTTCGCCACCGGCACGTCGGAGCTGGACCTGGAGAAGGTCCAGGGGCGCCTGCGGTTCCTCCTGCGGAGGACGGACACTACTCCTCGATGATCGCGTCGGTCGGGCAGACCTCCACACAAGCGGCACAGTCGGTGCACTCATCCGCATCGATGACGTAGATGGGATCATCCTCGGTGATTGCGTTCACAGGGCACTCATCGATGCAGACTCCACAGGCAATGCACTCATCAGTGATCTTGTGCGCCATGACACCCTCCACTACTGGCTCGTCGGTTGTGTACAAACCCCGCCCCGTCAGGGGCCACCGGATCCACGCGCAACATACCCGCCCGGATCTGTACGTCAAGTAAAAAGGCGCATCCCCCCCTGTGCCTTGCCTTTCCCCCCTCGCGTCTGGTACACCGTGGGAGCGATCTCTTCGGAGGAAACAGCATGAACGGACACGGATGCCTGCGATTCCTGGTGGTCCTCCTCCTCCTCCTCCTCCTCGCCGGGTGCGGCGGCGGGGGTGGTGAGGGCAATCCGGACGCAAGCGGAGACTCCTGCCTCTACTGCAACTGGGACACAACAGGACCCTTGGACACCGTCGAGATCTCCGACGTGATCTCCGACGGCCCCGTGGACGATGCCCTCACGGATCTGGTTGACCTGCCCGACGGAGCTCTCGTCGATGCCCCGGACGAGGAGGGGCAGGATCTGCCCCCCGGGGTGGACACCGTCGTGGAGCCCGATGTCCCGGACCAGCCCCTGACCTACGAACAATATGGACCCCTGACCCTGTCCCGCAAGGGGATCCTCCTGGACGGCCAGTACGTGCAGTTTCGCTTCGCCCGCCTGGACTACTGGAAGGTTCCCCTGGACCAGTGGGAGCGGCGCTTGTCCCTGGTGAAGGAGGCGGGCTTCAACGGCGTGGCCACCTCGGCCTGTTGGGCCCACCACGCGCCCACCGCCGACGTCGTGGACCTGAGCACCGGCAACCGCAACCTGGGCCTCTTCCTGGACATGGCCGGGGCCCAGGGCCTCCGGGTCTGGTTCAACGCCGGGCCCTGGTTGGGCGAGGGCGCGCCCGCAGGCTGCCTGCCGTCGTGGCTCCTCGCACAGACGGGGCTCGCCGCGACCGCGGTGGCCGACGGTACGGTGGTCCCCCGGGAGGCCGACGGGGACTTCCTGAACGCCGTGAAGGCCTGGTTCACCGTGCTCAACCCCGAGGTGGTCCCCCGGCAGATCACCGTCAACCCGACCAACCCCGTGGTGTTCTACCAGGTAGAGGACTCCTGGGACCTGCACCTCTTCCTCAAGGAGATGGAGGCGATCCAGGTGGAGGCCATGGAGGGCGTCCCCATGATCGCCAAGCAGCCCGCCGCAGGGCCCTACTTCGCCGCGCTGCGGGACGCGGCCCTGGGCGCGGGCGTCACCGTCCCCATCATCACGGCACTGACCGGGCGGTTCGAGAACGGCGGCCGACGGGTCCTGGGCTGCGGCGACACGCCGGGGGTCCTTCCCGCGTTCCGCTTCGACGACGTGGACCGCTACGCCTCCCTCGAGGCCCGCCTGCGGGTCCTGCGCCAGGAGCTGCGCAACCCGAACCTCCACGGCTCGATCTACTCGTCCACGCCGGGCATCGCGACCGCGGTTCCGCCGAATCCGTCCCACCTGCTGCGCCTCCTGGTCGGGGGCGCGGACGTGGTGGTCACCGAGGGCTTCGACGAGGGTGTCCCGGCGGCCACCCTGGGGACCGTCCACCTCGACGCCTCCGGCCCCGACGTGTTCCCCGCGCTCCAGGACGGCACCCCGGTGCTGGACCGGGCGGATCGCATGGCGGGCGGGGCGTTGAGCCCCGAGGGCCTGCCCCGCCGACCCTGGTTCCTGCTGCGGCGCCACGGGGCGGTGCTGCAACGCTTCGCTGCGTCCCTGGGGAACTGGGACCATCCCATGCGCTGGGGCACCGACGGGGGCGACGGTGTCGCCCCCGTGGAGGTCCTGAACCCCGCGGTGGGTGCGGTCGAAGGCCCCTGGCCGGCGACGGCGACGGCCCCGGCGGGGGGCGTGGCCGAGCTCCTCTCGGACCACTACATGGACTGGTACGTGACCCCGCCCGCGCCTCCCACGGGCCGCTCCACCTACATGATGCAGGGGGTGGACGGGACGATCCTGGTGGCCCTGTTGAACCAGGACAACCTGAAGGACGGCGACAACGCGGGGGCCCGGGAGGACCTGATCACGAAGCTGGTGGTGGGCGGCCAGGAGATCCCCAGGCACTCCAACCTGGTGGTCCCGGCCTATGACCGGGACGGAGACGTGCCCGAGTGGCGAGGCTGGGGCAGCAAACTCGTCGTCCTGAACCATCCCCTGGGCGCGGGCCTGCCCGTGATGGAGTACTGCTCGTCCCACATCTACGCGATCCGTGACTTCAACACCCGGCTCCTCCTGGTGACCTACGGGGAGCCAGCGGTGAAGGCCGGCGGAGTCTGGTTCACCGAGCCCGGCGAGGTCTCCCTGGGCCAGTTCCAGGGCATCCCCGACGTCACCCACAACACCCTCCCCGGCGGCGGGATCCACACGGACCCCGGCGGAAAGCTGGCGATCCAGTCCCAGCACTCCGGGACCGGGAGCCTCCTCCTGAGCCTGGCGTCGGGGGGCAAGCTCCAGCTCCTCTCCACCACCGCGGCGGTCGCGGAGCGGCTCAGCTTCCTCAAGGATCCTCTGGGCTGGGACCTGGCCATCTCGGGCTTCGACCGGGTGGACACGGTGCTCCCGGGCGCTGAAGGCGGCCTGGACATCACCGGCGCGATGAGCCCGGGGGATCGACCCTTCACGGTCCTCGTCCACAACGAGCCCTGGGCGGTCACCCTGGATGGCCAGGAGATCGACTGTACCTACGACGCCCCGGTGCAGCTCCTCACCTGCCCCCACGAAGAGGCCGCCCCTCCGGCTTCACCGTCGCCGCTCACGAGCTTCGCAACCCGCCAGGAGCCCGCCGGCACCGCGCCCGGGGACCTGGGGGCGACGATCCATCCCGACGCGTTCACCGAGGCGTCGGGCCCCCTGCCCCCCGCTGAGGACCCCCTGGTTGCCGTGGACGGAGGGGTGCTCTGGTACACCACCGACGTCCAACTCGGCGGCGCCGGTGCGGACGCGTTCCTCTCCCTGGGGGGTGCGGGGGACCTGGTCTCGGTCTACGTCAACGACATCTACCTGGGCAGCACCGCGGCCCTGGGCGCTCGACCGCTGAGCGGCCCCGATGCGTCCGCGGGCCTCGGCGCGCCGGGCTTCCGCATCCCCGCGTCGGTGCTCCAGCCCGGGACCAACCGCATCGCGCTGCGGGTCCTGGTCTGGGGGCGATCGGACCGCTCCCTGCCGCGGCTCCTGTCCATGGTGCCCATGCTGGACGAGACCCTGGTGCAGTTCGCGTCCCTGGTGCCTCACCTGGCCGTGCCGGGGCTGCAGCCCTTCAGCCACCGGGGGGCCTGGGGCAGCGTGTCGATCCAGATCTCCGGATCCCCCACTGCGATCACCGGGCCCTGGACCGTCTCCACGGGTGCGCCGGACCGCACGGGCCGGACCTGGGGGATCCTCGAAGGATGGCGCGAGGCCGCAGCCGGCGGCGTCCCCGGGGGCTGGGCCGCCGCGGCGGCGCCCTCGGAGCCGGGCCCCCTCCTGCTCCCCGACGGCGCCAGCCTGTGGATCACGGCGAGCTTCGACGGCCAGGCCTGGGCCCAGCAGGGGGAGGGTGGCATCGATCTCCTCCTGGAGGGGAAGAGCCTCGCGGCCATCGGCTGGGTCAACGGCGCGTTCATGGGGACGTGGCTCTCGGACCGGGAGTCGGCCAGCCAGGGCGCCCACTCAGAGATCCAGGACGGACAGGTGGTCCGCAGCCTCCTGTTGAACCCGGACTGGATCGTCACGGACGGCGGGGACCCGACCCGCCTCCGCCTCCCCGCCGAGGCCCTGGTCGCCGGCAGCAACCGGGTCTCCCTGCTGCTCCTGGACCTGAGCCCTCCAGGCCCAGCGATCCTCTCCCTCCCCGGCATCGGCGAGGTCGCCGGCCAGGGCACGCTCACCCGCATGGAGCTGGCCTGGAACCGGGACAACGGCGCGGACGAGCCACCCCTCCTGTGGCGGACCCGGACCCTGTCGTTGAAGGAAGAGCCGCCGCCGGAGGAGTAGCTCGTCCTTGAGGGTTGCCTTCAGGGCCGACGTCGGGGCTGAAGCCCCTCCCACAGTTGACGCGAAGCACCTCCATGCAGTAGAAAAGCCCCAAGAACCGGAGGACACATGGCAGAGAACAGCGGCACCAGCCGTGGATCCTGGGGCGGGAAGATCGGGTTCGTCATGGCCGCGTCGGGGAGCGCCGTGGGGCTCGGGAACCTGTGGAAGTTCCCGTACATCACCTGGCACAACAACGGCGGCGCGTTCGTGCTGGTCTACCTGGTCGCGGTGCTCGCCATCGGCCTGCCGATCATGATGGCCGAGATCCTCATCGGCCGGCACACGCAGGAGAGCCCCGTGCCCGCGTTCGAGCGGCTGGGCGGGCGGGCGTGGAGCCTCGTGGGTTGGCTCGGGGTCCTGACCGGCCTCGTGATCCTGGGCTACTACACGGTGATCGCGGGGTGGACGATCACGTCGTTCATCTCCTGTGTCCAATGGTCTGTCTCGGGATACGAACGACCTGCCGACGGGGCCTTCGATCAGTTCGTGGCCAACGGCTCACTCCAGCTCCTGCTCTCCTTCGTCTTCATGGCCTTGACCGCGGCGGTCGTCCTCAAGGGGATCAACAAGGGCATCGAGCGGGCCACAAAGATCCTCATGCCGATCCTCCTGGTGATCATCCTCTACCTGGTGGTCATGGTGCTGGGCCTCCCCGAGCGAGCCCAGACCTTTGCGTTCCTCTTCAAGCCGAACTTCTCCGAGCTCCCCGCCACCGGAATCCTGGAGGCAGTGGGGCACGCGTTCTTCACCCTCTCCCTCGGCATGGGTGCGATGATCACCTACGGCTCCTACATGGACCGGCGGGAATCCATCGCCAAGAATGCGGCCATGGTGGTGCTCCTGGACACCGTCATCGCGCTCTGCGCCTGCGTGATCATGTATACAATCATCTTCTCCGCCGCGGACATGGAGAAGACCATTTCCGGCTCCACCACCGTCGGGATGCTCTTCATCACGATCCCGCGCCTCCTCTACACGAAGATCCCTTTCGGCGCGACCATCGCGCCGCTGTTCTACGTCATGGTCGGCTTCGCTGCGCTCTCCTCCACCATCTCGCTCCTCGAGGTGCTGGTGTCCCTGCTGATCGACAAGCTCAAGATCCGCCGCGTGAAGGCGACCCTGATCGGCGCGGGCGCGGCCTTCGTGGTCTCGATCCTCTCGGCCCTCTCCCTGGGAGCCGTCCCCTTTTTGACGAAGCTCAACCTCTTCGGCGAGGGAAAAAACGGTGTCCTGAACACCCTGGACCACCTGGCCGCCAACTGGATGCTGCCCGTGGGCGGGCTCTTCATCACCGTCTTCGTCGGCTGGGTGCTGGACAAACGGATCCTCGACGCGGAGATCGGGATGCGGCGGGAGGACGGCTCCCCGACCCTCGCCTACACGCTCCTGCGCTTCTTCCTCCGATTCACCGCCCCGGTGGCCATCCTGGCCGTGATCGTCGCAGTCATCCTGGGCAAGGACTTCAGCTGAGCCCTCGGCCTTGGAAAATCCACCGCAGAGCCCTATCCTCTTACGAGGGATCAGGAGGCACCATGGCCGATGAGAACAACAACGGACAGCCCTACACCGACATCCGTGAGCGGATGCGGCTGCGTACCGTAGCCGCCACCCTCGAGGGTCTGCTCCAGACCTGTCTGGCCGACAGCAACCCGGTCTGCACCAAGGAGGCCCTGCCCTCCCTGGAGCGGGTCGACGAACTCATCGAGCTCTTCCAGGGGATCTTCTTCCCCGGATACCGCTCCGAGCCGATCCACGGCATGGCGGGGCTCACGTCCTTCATGCGGGAGAAGCTCGAGCGGGCCTTCGACCTCACCTACGAGCAGCTCAAGCTCTGCGTGCCCTTCCGCTGGAAGGGGCAGTGGGCGAAGGAGCGGGGGGTCGTGCCCTCCACCGAGGACATCGAGGAGACCGCGCTCGCGCTCACCCGAGACTTCTTCGCCCGGCTGCCCGCGGTGCGCGCGCGGGTGAAGGCCGATGTCTATGCGGCCTACGACGGGGACCCCGCGGCGCTGACCTACGAGGAGGTGATCCTCAGCTATCCGGCGGTCTTCGCGATCTCCACCTATCGGGTGGCCCACGAGTTCTACGACCTGGACATCCCCCTCCTCCCCCGGATCCTCACCGAGTCCGTACACTCCAAGACCGGCATCGACATCCACCCGGGCGCGACGGTGGGGGACCGCTTCTTCATCGATCATGGCACCGGCGTGGTCATCGGCGAGACGACGGTGATCGGCGACAGGGTGCGGCTCTACCAGGGCGTGACCCTGGGCGGCCGCTCCTTCGTCCTGGACGAGCTCGGCCGCCCCAGGAAGGGGGTCAAGCGCCACCCCACGGTGGAGGACGACGTGGTCATCTACGCCGGGGCGACGATCCTGGGCGGTGAGACCACCATCGGCAAGGGCTCGGTGATCGGCGGAAACGTCTGGCTGACCCGGTCCGTCCCCCCCTTCACCCGAGTCCTCCAGAAGGGAATCATCCAGGAGGACTTCTCCGACGGGGCGGGGATCTGACCGGCTGCAGATCTCGCGTCGCGAGCTCTGCCAGGATCCAGGCGGCCACCCGCCGGTGGCCCTCGGGGGAGTAGTGCGCCGGGTCCCGGTAGGCGGCCTCCTCCTCCTCCTCGGAGAGCAGCGCGAAGCGGGGCGCGAGATCCACGAAGGGGAGCCCCTCGTCCAGGAAGATCCGGAGCAGATCCCGGTAGCGGTTCGCGTAGATCATCCTCGGAGAGCCCGCGCGGCGGAGCTGGCCGTGATCCGGCAGGAGGAGGAAGAGCACCGGCGCACCTGCGGCCTCCGCGGCGTCCCTGATCGCCTTGAGCTGGACGGTCACGGATCGATCCGTCTCCTCCCAGGTCAGGCTGTGGGGCTTGCAGAAGAACTCGATGGCGTCCTTGGCCAGCTGCTTGCGAGCCCAGACCAGCCGGAACAGGAGGCTCCGGGAGAGACCGTCCACGCAGCCCCGGGACCGCGCAGCGTCCCGCAGCGTCCCGTCCTCGGCCACATCGAAGAGGGACTTGGACGCGCCCCAGTTCCACTCGAGGCCGGTGACCTCGTAGTCGTTCCCGGCGTAGACCCCGACCAGCACCAAAGCGGGTTCCAGGCGGGGCAGGAGTCGCTCCTGGTAGATCCGATACTGGTCGATGGACCACCCGGGGATCCCCGCGTTGAGGACCTGGACCCCGTCCAGCCGCTGCGCCAGCAGCCGCACGAAGGTCTCCTCGTCCTCCACCCCGGTGCCATAGACCACGGAGTCGCCCAGGACGAGGAGATGACGCGTCTTCGGATCGATCACATGGAGCCGTTCCCCCACCGCGTCCTCGGCAAAGGGGCCCCAGCCCAGGAGCGGATCCCAGGCCTTGGAGACCCGGCCCGCCCCGTCGGTGACCACCGTGGCCTGGAAGGCCGGTGTCGGACCGAGGCGATAGTTCGCCGCGACGAGCATCGTCGCGAAGAGCGCAACCACGACCACCGCGAGGACCGCGCCGGCGATCCGCCAGGCCTTGGGGAGACGACCGGCCACGGCCTCCGAGGCGAAGAGCACCCAGTACCCGGCCACGCCCCCCGCGGCCAGGAGCACGAGCCCCAGAGAGGAGGCCCAACGGGACGGCACCGTGGCCAGGTCGAGACCCTCGGAGATCAGGAACACCGCCGCCACGAACACCGCCGCAGCCCGGGCCCGGCCCGAGGGCAGCGCGGTCGCCAGGCCCAGGGTCACGGCCAGGGCCCCCGCGGCCCAGAGCACCAATCCCAGGGTCGACGTCCCGGGCCCGCCCCGGAGGGCCAGGAAGAGGCCGAGGCCCCCGACGGCCAGAGGGACGGCCACCCGCCCGATCCGTGCGGTCCGGCTCACAGGGCACCTCCCCGCCCGTCGGGGCAGCCAGCGAAGGGCACCAGCTGCTCCCGCTCCTGCTCATCGAAGGCGCGGAAACACGTGGTCTCGGGGCCGGTCACGTCGAAGATCGCCCGCGCGGACACGATCTCCCGATCCCCGGGGGAGCGTCCCCGGGGCCGCACCAGGCGGAGGAGCTCCTCGTTGCGGTTCACCGCGTCCCAGGTGGGCACGGGGAGGGCGGCCTGGAGGGGGTGCGGGGGGAGGTCCACGCCGGAGAAGACCAGCTCGGCCTCGAAGCGGAGCCGGTAGAACACCAGGCGCTTCTCCTCGGTGGAGGCGCCCTCCATGACATCCACGTCCTTCCAATGAACGAGATCCTCGTCCACGGTGCGGAAGGACGCCACCGTGAAGAACCCCTCCCCCAGGGCGCGGAGGTGTGCCTCGGCGGATGCGGCCCGCACCGCCCTGGCGGCCTCGGTGTCCCCCGGACACTCCACGGGGCCGCGCCCGCAGGCAGCGAACAGGGTCAGCAGCGCCACCCCGGCTCGAACGAGCCTGCTTGTCTCACCAGACATCGTGTGGACATCCCGTCTCCCGGCGCGGGCCGGGGAGCTCAACTCTCGCGGGACATCGACGGCGACCATGGCAGCCTCCCGTGGACGCGGGGGCGGAGAGCGTGCTTACTCGGCAGGGGCCGGAGCAGGCTCGGCGGCGGGGGCGGGCTCCTCTGCGGGCTTCTCGGGCTCCGGCGCGGGGGCGGGCTTCTCGGGCACCGGCGCGGGGGCGGGCTTCTCGGCCACCAGGGCCTCTTCGCCGACCAGCTTCACTGCGGGCTGGAGCGTCGCGGCGCGAGGCGCCGTGGGCATGCCCCGCACGCCGGCCTTGAGGGCCGCGGCATCCGCGGGCAGGCCCGGCCGGACCTCGCGGGCAGGGAAGTCCACGAGGTACTCGATCTTGGCGTCCTTGCGGAGCGCCTCGATGAGGGTCTTCTTGGCCTTGATCGACTGCTGGCTCACCACGGTCTTCTTGAGCCGATCCTTCATCTCGTCGTAGGAGTACTTCGGCTCGATCTTCTTCACGACCTCGAACACCGAGAAGCCGAACCGGGTCCGCACGGGCCCGCCGAACTGCTGCTCCTCGAGGGCGACCGCAGCGGCCCACATGTCCGCGTGCCGGTCCTCGCCGTCACGGACGATCATGGGGCGCACAGCCCGGCGTCCGAGCTTGTCGTCGGACAGCTCCTTCGCGGCTTCCTTGAAGTCCTTGCCGCCCTGCACCGCAGCGAGGAACTCATCGCCCTTGGCCTTGGCCGCGGCCTCGTCCTCGGGGGTGGCCTTCTGCGCGACCTTGAAGTTCACCACGTTGAGGCGGATCATGCGGCGCTTGCCGTACTCCTTCTTCAGCTCGTCGTCGCCGGGCTCGTCCAGGAGATTCCGCGCAGTCAGGAGCTTGGCCACCGCCAGCTTCTTCCGCTCGGAGTCGATGCGGGCCTTCATCTTGTCCTTGGTCTTGGAGAAGCGCTCCATGTCCATCCCCAGGGAGGAGGCGACCTCCTCGTCGGTGATGGGATCTCCCAGGTTGGCCAGCTCCAGATCGAGGAGCTTGTCGTTGATCAGCCGGTCCACGGTGTTCTTGGTGAGCATGCGCCTGGTGATCGGCGCGCCCCGCTTCTTGGTGATGCGGGCCAGGCGCTCGAAGTACTCCGTCGCGTCCACGTCTACGCCGTTCACCCGGGCAACCACGGGGTTGTCGATGACCTCGTCGCCGGGCTCGTCCCCCTTGACGACGGGCTCCTCAGCGGACTTCTCCACGGGCTCCTCGGCGGGCCCCTCGACGGGCGCCACGACGGGCTCCCCTGCGGGGTCCTCGGTGGGCTCCTCAGCGGGGTCCTCGGCGGGATCCTCGGCGGGATCCTCGGCGGGCTGGTCCTTCTTCTTCTCGGCCTTCTTCTCCTTGTCGGACCCGGCACTCTTGCCCTTCTTGGGGCCATCATCGCCACAGGCGGTCAGGGCCATGGCGAGCAGGGCGACGAACAGGACGGTCAGGATGCGCTTCATGGTGCTTTCTCCTCCGCGGATCTTCTTCAAGCAGGGCCACCGACGCGGCCACGTGACGTGAACAGTGACAGCGGGCAATATATTCCTCCCCCTTCCTGCTGTCAAATGCCGACGGCCACCCTCGCGGGGGTGGACAAACTCCGGGGGGATTGCTATCCGTCAACCAGACGCAGCGAACCTTGGCCAATGGACGTGAGGAGGAGAGATGGACGGCGTCACCGCGCTGATTCTGGCCGGCGGGAGGGTGGACGAGTTGGGCGCGCTCACGGCGCGACGCGCCAAGGCGGCGGTGCCCTTCGGAGGGACCTACCGCATCATCGACTTCCCCCTCTCGAACCTCGCCCGCTCCTACGCGCGCCGGGTCGGCGTCCTGTCCCAGTACCGGCCCTCGTCCCTCATGGACCACGTGGGGATGGGCCAGGCCTGGGGCCTCGTGGGGCGAGGGTGCGAGGTGCGGATGCTGCCTCCATACCAGGCTGAGACCCGCGTGGACTGGTACAACGGCACCGCGGACGCGGTGCTCCAGAACCATGACTTCTGGAAGGGCGCCAAGGACGTCCTGATCATCTCCGGGGATCACATCTACTCCATGGACTACCGCCCGCTCCTCGAGCTCCACCGATCCAAGGGGGCCGCGCTGACCATGGCGTTCAAGCGCTTCCCCCGAGGAGAGCTGACCGGCTACGGCGTGGGCCTCCTCGACAAGAACGGCCGCGTCGTTGGATACCGGGAGAAGCCCGCCGTGCCGGCGTCGGACCTCGGCTCCCTGACGATCTACGTCTTCAACCGGGTACGCCTGGAGGCGGTCCTGGAGCAGGGCCGGCCAGCGAAGGGCATGCACCAGTTCTACGAGCAGGTGATCCCGGCCATGGTCGAGCGGGAGCACGTCCAGGGCACCATCTTCGACGGATACTGGGCCTACGCCCGCAGCGTGGACCAGTACTACGCGACGTCCATGGACATCCTCGACCCGGCGTCGGGCCTGGATCTGGACGCCTGGGACGTCCGCACCAACGTCGAGGAGACCGGGACCGGCGGCAAGCCCCCGTTCCTCACAGGCATCGGGGCCCGAGTGCGGGGCTCCCGGATCTCCTCGGGCTGCCGTATCGACGGTGAGGTCACCCACTCGATCCTGTCCCCCGACGTGGTGGTAGAGGCCGGCGCGGTGGTGCGGGATTCGATCCTGATGAACAACGTGAAGGTCCGCGTCGGCGCCGTGCTGGAGCGGGTGATCATCGACAAGCACACGGAGATCGGGGCGCACAGCCGCATCGGAGGGGACGCGCCCTGCGTGCCGAACGCCGCCATGGCGGACACCCACACCTGCGGCGTGGTGGTGATCGGGCGGGAGTGCACGATCGCCGCGGGCTCCGAGGTGGGCGGCAACACCCAGATCGCGCCGGGCACGGAGCTGGGATCTCGACTCCGCCTGCCGGCGGGCGCCTCCCTGGACACCCCCGAGGTGGAGAGATGAAGAACGAGCGCACCCTGGTCATGCTCCTCGCCGGGGGCCGCGGCAGCCGCCTCAACATCCTGGCCGCCCATCGCGCGAAGCCCGCGGTGCCCTTCGGCGGTCTCTATCGCATCATCGACTTCGCGCTGTCCAACGTGATGCACTCGAAGCTGCGCTACGTGGGAGTCCTGACCCAGTACCACCCGTCCTCCCTGATGAATCACCTCGGGGACGGATCCTCCTGGGACCTGGCGGGGCACACCGCCAAGCTCAAGATCCTGCCACCCTACCAGGGGCGCGGGGACTTCGACTGGTACACGGGGACCTCCGACGCGGTCTACCAGAACCTCGCGTTGATCCGACGGTACAAGCCCAGGCGGGTCCTGATCCTCTCCGGGGACCACATCTACCACATGAACTACCGAGAGATGCTGGACTTCCACGAGGACAACGGCGCGGTGGCGACCATCGCTGCCATGCCGGTCCCCTGGGAGGAGACGCACCGGTTCGGCATCCTGGTCCCCGACGGCGAGGGGCGCCTCGTGCGATTCCAGGAGAAACCCAAGGAGGACGCGTTCTCCAACCTGGCCTCAATGGGGATCTACGTCTTCGACACGGACGTCCTCGTCGAGGAGCTGATCCGGGCCCACAAGTCCGGGGGCAACGACTTCGGCAGCCACGTGATCCCTGGGCTCCTGGAGCGCTCGGATCGGATCTTCGTCCACCCCTTCGAGGGATACTGGCGGGACGTGGGCACCCTGGATTCGTACTGGCAGGCCAACATGGATCTCCTGGATCCGGCCTCCGGGCTGGACCTCGCCACCTGGAAGGTCCGCACGAACATGGACTACGAGTCCCTCCACGCGATGCCACCGTCCTGGGTGGCCCCCGGCGCGGCGCTGGACCAGGCCGTGGTGTCCCCCGGCTGCCGCCTGGAGGGCCGGATCTCCCGGTCCGTGCTCTCCCCCGGCGTGATCGTGGAGCCCGGCGCCGTGGTCGAGGACTCCGTGATCATGCACCGCACGGTGATCCGCGCCGGCGCGCAGGTGATCCGCTGCGTGGTGGACAAGCACGTGGAGATCGGGCCCGGCGCGACGGTGGGCTCCCGGGACGCGGACGCGCCGGCCAATCTGCAGGACCCCAGCCACCTCTCCACGGGGATCACCGTGGTAGGCAAGTTCGTGACGATCGCCGCAGGCGCCCGCCTCGGCGCCAACGTCATCGTCCACCCCGGGGCCGCGGTTCCCGTGGGGGACGTCCCCCATGGCGCGACGGTCACGGCGTAGATCCCCAGGGCAATCGCAAAGTCGCCGCTCCCCCAGCGGTCTATCGAACTCTGGCTCGACTCGGCTGGAAGAATGGTCCGTTGCCGTTGCCGTCGCCGTCTGACGATCGATCACATCTTTTCGCTCTTCGCGATCGCGCCTGG
>JBDRIT010000125.1:0-9284 GCA_043815665.1 Pseudomonadota bacterium | reverse complement strand
TCTGCCTGTGCTGAACAGCAGATGGACCGCTCGCCATGCTCACTCGAACTCGACGATACCCGGCATCGCCTTCGTTCGCCATCTTTGTCAGCACCGCCATCTCGACCACCTCGCTACGGCATCTTCGCTTGTTTTGGGCCTGTAGTCCCCCCGCGCTGCAGCTGAGGCTGTGTCGAGCGAGATCATCACTCGAGGTCAGCCGCTCTACGCGTTGCGTCGTTTTCTTGACGCGACGGTGTAGAAATCCCTTTGCCCCCCCTGGCCGTTCTGCTAGCATTCCTGGGAACGACGGACGCCGGCCTGCGGGGCGGCCATGCGGGAGGATGACGATGGGTGAGTTCTACGCGGATCTCAGGGACATGCGTTTTGTTCTCTTCGAGCAGCTCAAGGTGCAGGAGCTGGCGAACACCGAGCGCTACCAGGACTTCGACCAGGAGATGTTGGACGCCGTCCTCACGGAGGGCTTCAACTTCGCCAAGCAGGTCGTCGCTCCCACGAACGAGGAGGGCGATGCGACCGGCGCCAGGTTCGAGGGCGGCCAGGTCTACATGCCCGAGATCTACCGGCAGGCGCTCAAGAAGTGGGGAGAGAGCGGCTGGACCTCCCTCATCGAGAGCCCCGACTACGGCGGCCAGGGCGCGCCCCTGGTCCTCATGTCCGTGGTCGACGAGATGCTCGTCGGCGCCAACTGCTCCCTGTCCCTCACGCCGATGCTCACCATCGGCGCCGCGCACCTCGTGGAGGACTTCGGCGAGGACTGGATGAAGGGGATCTTCCTCGAGAAGATGTACACCCACGAGTGGGCGGGCACCATGTGCCTCACGGAGCCCCAGGCGGGCTCCGACGTGGGCGCCAACCGGGCCAAGGCGTTGAAGCAGGCCGACGGCACCTACAAGATCGTCGGCACGAAGAACTTCATCTCCTCCGGGGACCAGCAGTTCACGGAGAACATCATCCATATGGTCCTCGCCCGCACCGAGGGGGCCCCCCCGGGCACCGGCGGCATCTCCCTCTTCCTGGTCCCCAAGATGATGGTGAACAAGGAGACCGGCGAGATCACCGGCCCGAACGATGTCGCCGCAGCGAACATCGAGCACAAGATGGGCATCCACGGCAGCCCCACCTGCACCATGAACTTCGGCGACAACGAGCAGTGCATCGGCTGGCTCATCGGCGAAGAGAACAAGGGCATGCGCATCATGTTCCACATGATGAACGAGGCCCGGGTCTACGTGGGAATGCAGGGCCTCGGCCTGGCCGCTGCGTCCTATGAGAAGGCCGTACGCTACGCGAACGAGCGCCTCCAGGGCCCGAGCGTGTTGAACTTCAAGGACCCGGCAGCGCCCAAGGCCGCGATCGTCAACCACCCCGACGTGAAGCGGATGCTCATGGACATGAAGGCCGCGGTCGATGGCATGCGCTCCCTCTTCCTGTGGGTCGCCTTCCAGCAGGACATCGCCCGGTCCACGGCCGACGAGGACGTGAAGTTCAAGGCCACGGGCATCGTGGAGCTGCTCACCCCCATCGTGAAGGCCTTCGGGTCGGAGATGGGCGTCGAGGTGGCCAGCGAGGCCATGCAGGTCATGGGCGGCTACGGCTACTGCACCGAGTACGGGGTCGAGCAGAACATGCGCGACGCGCGCATCGCGCCGATCTACGAAGGCACCAACGGCATCCAGGCCCTGGACCTCGTCGCCCGGAAGCTCGGCATGAAGGGCGGCCAGTACTTCATGAACTACGTGTTCCTGGCCAACAAGTTCCTGGCGGCCAACAAGGCCACCCCGGGCCTCGAGGACGCGATGAAGAGCTTCGAGGGCGCCAAGAACCTCCTCGCCAAGCTGGTGATGAAGTTCGGCGGCCTGGTCAAGAAGGACATCGAAGGCGGCCTCCAGTGGGCCAAGCCCTTCCTCAACATGTTCAGCTACGTCGCGATCGGCTTCGAGCTGCTCAAGCAGGCCGTCGTGGCCAACGAGAAGCTCGAGGCCCTCTACGTGGCCAAGGGTGCCCAGACCGATGAGGCCAGGGCCGCGGTGGTGAAGTCCACTGCGGACGGGAAGTATTACAGCGGCAAGCTGCAGCTCGCCCGCTACTGGGCCGCCACCAAGCTGCCCCTGGTGCCCGCCATCGAGGCCGCCATCCTCTCCGGCAACCGCGACGCCATCGAGTTCGACTTCCAGATGGAGGTCTAGGCTCCAAGCCCGCCCCGACCTCGACGCCGCCAGCGTCACCCCTCGGCCGGTGGCGCTTGCGTTGGGTTGGCCCCCTCGAAACTTCTCTCGGATTGATCGGTTGTGCGACGTACTGAGCCTGAGTCGAGGGGTGAGGAAGTCGGCGCCGTTGGCGAGGTGGATCCGGTCGTGTCCGCCCGCCGAACCGCAGGTGATCCTCCCGAAGGAGGCAGACTTTCCGTCTATTGACTGAGGGAGGACGGCGGGCGGGCATGGCCGGGGCCGCCGCAGGCAGGCGCCGGCGACGAACCCCGAGGCTCAGGCTCTCAGCCCCACTTGCCCTTGGCGACGTGTCCGGCGAGCTCGGCCTTCATGCTCTGCACCAGCTCGATGGCGTCGCTCTGGGCTCGGGTGAAGACCTTCACGCAGTTCGGGTCGAGGTCGTCCTGGATGCCCTCCTCGGCGATCGCAATGACCTCCTCGAAGATGTTGATGAGCTGCATGTGGAGACCGTTGGTGTGACGGCTCCGCTCCACGATCTCGGCGGCGGCGGTCGCGAGGGCCGCAAACTTCTCGGCGGGGGCGCCGCACTTGGGGCAGGCAGCCGGGGCCGCGTCGCCGTCGTGGATGTAGCCGCAGACGGTGCACTTGAACATGGGTTCCTCCTACCGGTTCCACCGGGGTTCGAACGAATTTGGGAGGAATGTAGTCTCAAAGTGGTTGTTGTCAAGGCGGAATCCCGGGACCCGCGGTCCCCCTTTGTGATAGACTCCGTGGCGTTCACCAGGAGGGTCCAATGGAGCTGGATGTCACGAGCCTGAGCAAGGATGCGGCGCCCCTGGTGCGTGCGCTGGTGGAGCCCTTCACTCTGCGAGCAACAGACCTGGGCCTCACGGCCGCGCTGGTCTGGGGTTTCGGGGCCGCGCCGGACTTTCGGAAGGGGTGGGATGGCATCCAGGTGGCCCTGGTGTTCAGCGGAGATCCGCCCTTGAGCCCGGAGATCCTGACGGGCGCGGGGCAGCTCCCTGCGGGCAAACGGGCCGCCTTCGCGCCCCCCCTGATCCTGACCCTGGAGGAGATCCGCTCCTCCCTGGACGTCTACCCCGTGGAGTTCCTGGCGATCCGCGAGACCGGGCGGGTCGTCGGCGGCGCGCTGGACCTCTCGGAGACCTTCCCGGTCTCCGCAAAGGACCTGCGCGCGCAGGCGGAGCGGGAGTGGCGGGGGATCCTGTTCCACGCACGGGCAGCGCTCCTCGGCAGCGGCGGCGCCTCCCGGGACCTCGCTGAGATCGCGGTGACCGGTGCGGATCGCCTCCTGGATCTGGCCCGGGCGACCGCGGTGGCGCTGGGCGGCGCCGCGGCGGCCGGCGTCGAGCCGGTGCTGGTGGCCCTGGAGGAGGCCTCGGGGCTGGACTCTGCGCCCCTGCGGGAGGTGTTGGAGCTTCGGCGTGCCCCGAAGCCCCGCCTCGACGGAGCCGCCTTCGCCCGACTCCTGACCTGGGTGGAGGCCGTGATCCGTCGGGTGGACGCCGCATGAGCCGGGGGGGCCTGAGCCTGGCGCTGATCCTCACCCTCGCCGCGTGCGCGGAGTCCGGACCCGGCGTCGAGATCCCCAAGTGGGAGCGACCGTTCATGGACAGCGCGGATCTGGTGGACGAGAGCTCCGAGCGGCAGATCAACGCCTTCCTCATGGACTTTCAGACGCGGACCGGGTCGCAGATCGGCGTCCTCACGGTGCCCACCCTGGGTGGGAAGGACATCTCGATGTTCACCACGGAGGTGGCGCAGTCCTGGGGGGTCGGGGACAAGGAGAAGGACAGCGGCGTCGTCCTGGTGATCGCCGACAAGGAGCGGAAGTACTTCGCCGCCACGGGTTACGGCGCCGAGGGGGTCCTCCCGGACTCGAGGGTCGGGGAGTTGGGCCGCGAGATCCTGGTTCCAGCGTTCAAGCAGGGAGACTTCGCGACGGGGATCGATCGGTTCGTGCGGGCGTCCGCGGCCGCGATCGTGTCCGACCCCAGCCTGGTGAAGGGCAGCCCCGTGCAGGCCTCGAAGCCACGCAAGACGGGGCGCCGGGGGCGGGGCGCCAGCGCAGGCCTCGTGGGCCTGTTCGTGATGATCTTCGTCTTCAGTGGGCTCTTCCGCGGACGCCGGGGCGGGCCCCGGGGCGGGTCCCGGGGGGGCGGGCTGCTCACCGCGATGCTCCTCGGGTCCATGCTGGGCGGTGGCCGGCACCGTGGCGGCGGCATCGGCGGCGGCGGGTTTGGCGGTGGTGGTGGCTTCGGCGGTGGCTTCGGCGGCGGCTTCGGTGGCGGCGGCGCCGGCGGCGGTTGGTGACCGCCGGCCCGGATTTGGCAAGACCCCTGCCCATGGATAAGATAGACGTGCGATCCGTCGGGTTGGAACGAGGTGAACCCATGATGAGGCCCCCCCTGGCACGCACCCTGATCCTGGCGCTCAGCGTCGTCGCGGCGACGGCCCTGGGCGGCGCAGGCTGTGACGGAGAGGGCGGCGTCGGCACCGGCCCGAAGCCCTGCGAGAGCACCGACCAGTGCTCCGGCGCGACGGAGTTCTGCCGCGAGGGCTACTGCGTCGACGTCACGAAGATCGGCTGCTCCGTGGACTCGCAGTGCACCCAGGGGTACCGGTGCATCGCTCAGATCTGCGTTCCGAACGTGGAGTGCCAGGTGGACGCGGACTGCGCGGCCGCGGGCGTCGAGTGCGTGAACAAGAAGTGCGTTGGCACCGAGTGCGACGACGGCGCAGTGGCCGCCTGCTTCATCGGCTGCCACGAAGGCGCCAAGGCCTGTGTCAGCGGGAACTGGGGGCTCTGTGATGCGCCCCTGGTCCAGGACGAGCTCTGCGACGACGACATCGACAACAACTGTGACGGCGAGACCGACGAGGACTGCGTGGACTGCGTCCCCGCACAGGAGAAGCCTTGCGCCACCCTCTGCGGAGAGGGAACCCAGGTCTGCCAGACCAACGGGATGTGGGGCCCATGCGACGCCCCGGATGACTGCTTCTGCGCGATGGGTGAGACCAGCTCCCAGGTCTGCGGCAACTGCGGGACCCGACAGCGGGAGTGCGGCGAGGACAGCAGCTGGGCGGAGTGGGGAGCCTGCGACGGTGAAGGTCTCTGCGCAGCGGGCGTCTCCGAGGAGGAGGTCTGCGGTCTCTGCGGCAAGCAGATCCGGATGTGCTCCGACGAGTGCACCTGGTCCGAGTGGGGGGAGTGCACCAACCAGGGGAGCTGTACTCCCGAAGATCCTCCGGAGACCAAGGAGTGCGGAAACTGCGGGATCCAGGAGCGCTCCTGCGAGCCGACGATCTGCACATGGGGACCCTGGGGCCCATGCCAGGAGGGCGCGGGATGCGGTGTCGGGGACAACGAGGTGAAGTCCTGTGGCAACTGCGGAGAGCAGACCCGGTGGTGCGCGTCGGACTGTGTCTGGGGGGACTGGGGCGCGTGCGAGGGCGAGGGCTCGTGCGCGATCTCCGAGAAGCAGTCTCAACCTTGTGGATCCTGCGGGCAGCAGGAGCGGACGTGCACCGCGAACTGCGAATGGGGCAACTGGGGAAGCTGCCAGGGCGCGGGCACCTGCAGCCCCGGCGCCACCGAGCAGGAGGCCTGCGGCCCCAGCACCAGTCTGGGCGTCTGCGAGCAGGGCACCAGGACCCGCACCTGCGGCCCGAGCTGCCAGTGGAACCCCTGGGGCAACTGCCTCGGCGCGACGTACCCGTCCAGCGAGATCTGCGGCAACGGCATCGACGAGGACTGCACCGGCGCAGACCTCACGAACCCCGACGACTACGAGTACAATGACTCCTGCGGCAGCTGCTTCTGGATCTCCGGGGACGACCCGGAGGTGACCCTCTACGGGACCTTCGACACCCTGCTGGACTCCAACGACTACTTCTGCTTCAACGCGGTGGACAACTTCAATATCTGGCCCTCAGCGGAGCACATCAAGGTCGACCTCACCAACCAGCCCGTGGGCATCGACGCGGATCTACACCTGTACAAGGGGCTCGCAGCGTGCAACAGCGGCAGCGCGCTCGCTTCGTCGGTGGTCATCGGCGGGGGTGACGAGCACATCGATTGGGAGGAGACCGGGGGCGAAGACGACGGCACCTATTATGTACGTCTCCAGAACTACTCCGACACCGGCAAGTGCTTCCAGCCCTATACCCTCTTCATCAAAGGCCTGAAATAGGCTCTGTGCACATCGTTTACATCGCTCGTTGAGCGCGTAGAGATCGATCCCGTCGATCCATGGCTTGCGGGGCCGCGTGGCCTTCCGTATCCTTGGGGTGTCAACTGGCACGAGCGTTGCAGTCGGGGTGACCGGACCGACCCGTCCTGCGGATCGGGTGGAGGGAGTGTGATGTTGCGTTGGAGTTTTACCATGATGCTGGTGTTCGCGTTCGCGGGCGCCGGGTGCCTCGAGTCGAACCCGCAACCGTCCCCGGGCGGCGGCGGCCTCGGCGATGACACCACGGGCGGCGGGGTCAGCAAGCGGTCCCCCCAGGTGGACGAGGACCTGCTCCTGGTCTCCGCGATGGGGGACGACGGGGCGGTGGTGCTCGTGGGCATGAACGGCTGTGCGGCGGACGCGGACTACGCAGAGGCGGTCCCGGGCGCGGAGGATCCCGGCGGCGACGGGGACGCCACCTCCGGTGAGGGTGGCTTCGCTATCGACGACAACGGCGGCTTCGGCGGTGTGGTGCCGACGGTCGTGGGGACCGACGAGATCATCGTGACCTTCCACTTCGGCCCCGACTTCGACCCACCTGTGGTGGTGGTGCCGGTTCCGATCCCGGTCCTGCCCGCTGAGGACGACGGGCGGACGCCCTGGTTCGCGAACGCGGACTCCGAGTACGACCCGGATCAGGGATCCGGCGCACCCCCGGAGGAGGTCTGGGATGGCTTCGCAGGCGAGAAAGGGCTTGGCGGCGTCGAGATCGAGGTGGACGGCGACGTGGCCGTGGTCACCGGTCTCGCCTGGACCACGACCCCCTTCGCCATCGTGGCCGTCCTGAACCAGCAGTCCTCCCTGCAGGCCTCCGTCGATGCGGACACCACCGGGGGCTTTGTCGTCGAGATCCCCGCGTCGTCCGGAGACACCCTGCTGCTCTACGCCGTGAACCCCCTGGACAAGGAGAAGGCCACCGCGCCCGCCGCGGTGGTGGTTCCATAGAATTGCCGATACAATCCCGACAGAGATTCCACAGGAGGACGAGATGAGCATCAGGACGATTTCCATGTGTCTCTTCGTGTTGACGACGCTGGCGGCCAGTCCCGTCAACGCGGAGACGGTGACGGTCACCCTCGACGGCGTGGGCGATGTGGGCTGCGACGACGTCTGGAGCGATGGCGGCCTCGACGTGTACTTCACCGAGACCACCGCCGAGGACTGCGACGGCGGGGGCAGCTGCTCCTTCGGGATCGACGCCGCCGAGGTGTTCCTTTATCCGTCGCGTCTGGTGGTGGACTTCGGCGCCAGCCGGGCCGTGACCCGGGTCGAGGTGGACGTCCTCGACTGGTGCGGCACGGGCTGCACCCGGGCCTTCCTGTACGACATGGGCGCCTCCGTGGCCCAGGCCCAGAACGTCAATGGCGGCGGCACCACCGAGACCCTGGTCCTGCTCCCCTCCGGCGGCGCGGCCGACGCGATCGCCGTGTCCTCCTGCGAGGGCCAGGTCGCGGAGATCCGGATCACCTTCGGGGAGGAGATCCCCGGGGGCTGCACCACCACCGCGGACTGCGGCTCCTTCGAGCTCTGCGTCGACGGGGAGTGCGTCGAGACGTGGCCCTGCGAGATCGACGGGGACTGTGATCCCGGTTGGGCCTGCCTCGATGGCTTCTGCCAGCCCGGTGAGCCCGTGGGCTGCGCGTCCGACGGGGACTGCGCAGAGGACGAGCTCTGTGTCGACGGGGTCTGCGTCGAGGAGGTCATCGGGCCCGAGTGCGCTGCGGATGCGGAGTGTGGAGACAACGAGCACTGCGTCGCCGGCGCCTGCTTCGTGGCGGCGGCGGACGACTGCACGGCCGACGCGGACTGCGGCGGCGGCTGGGTGTGCGTGGACGGGGAGTGCTTCCCCGGCGCGGGACCCGAGTGCACCGCGGCCGCGGACTGTGCTGCGGGGGAGAGCTGTGTCTACGGCGCGTGCCTGGCAGGCTGCACCGAGGACAGCGGGTGCGATGCCGGCTCCCTGTGCGTGGACGGCGCGTGCGTGGATCAGGGTGACGCCACGGGCTGCGCGACGGTCGAGGATTGCGTCGAGGGCGAGATCTGCGTCAACGGCGCCTGTCTCGCTGGCTGCGCGGCCGACGGGGACTGCGGCGAGGGCATGGCCTGCACGAACACCGCTTGCGTGAAGGCCGCCGCGCCCGCCTGCGCCGATGACGATGGGTGTGGACCGGGCTTCACCTGCGCGGCCGGCGCCTGCGTCCCCACGGGCGGCGAGCCCGTGGGCGGCGACCCCGACGGCGTGGGTGACGATGCGGACACGGACGATGGCGGCGGCAGCAGCTGCTCCGTCGCCGACCGTGCCGCCCCGATGAGCGGCCTGTGGTGGCTGCTGCTGACCGCTGCGTTGGTGGTTCTCCGGATGCGACGGCAGATGACCCGAGCGTAGCTTTCCGGCGGGGTCCCGCGACCTCCTGAAGAGCCTGATGGGGACGTCTGCGATCCGGAGAAGGACGACTTCGACGAGAAGGATGACGGGGACACGCCGAGGCATCCGGGGACCAAGCGTCCGCCGGATCCCCCCGTGGAGATCCGCAAGGGCGGGGAGATGCCGGCTCCCGCACCGCCGACCCGCTCCAAGTAGATTCTCCCCTGTGGGAGGGGCTTCAGCCCCGACTCCCCTTCCCCTGTGGGAGGGGCTTCAGCCCCGACTCCCCTTCCCCTGTGGGAGGGGCTTCAGCCCCGACTCCCCTTCCCCTGTGGGAGGGGCGTCCACGCCCCGATATCGGCCCGTGGACGGGCCTCCCACAGTCAAGAGTCGGCCCTGAAGGGCCTCCCACAGTCAAGAGTCGGCCCTGAAGGGCCTCCCACAGTCAAGAGTCGGCCCTGAAGGGCCTCCCACAGTCAAGAGTCGGCCCTGAAG
>JBDRIT010000124.1:0-16373 GCA_043815665.1 Pseudomonadota bacterium | reverse complement strand
CCCCGCCTGCCCGAACACCTCTCGAATGGTTCCGTGGACGAAGGAGTCCTTCGGCGCCAGGAGGCCGATCTCGGCTGCGGGACAGGCCCCTTTCTGGATCAAGGAGTCGATGAGCTCGGCGACGACCTCCACCTGCTCCACCGCGTCCCGCACGCCGATCCAGCGGACGGACTCGTCCAGGGGACCGGGGCCTGCATCCGTGGAGAAGAGCTGGCGCTGGACGCGGCCCAGGGCGGTCCCGCCGGGGGCCGGGCTCGCGTCGGCCCGCCAGTCACGAATCAGCCGCTCCAGGTCCTCCCGTCGACCCTCGTCCTCTCCGACCGTGCGGAGGAGTTGGAGCTCCCAACGGGACGACACGTCGGGCTCGATCGCCGAATAGAGGACCATCCGTCGCAGGGGCGGTGGGGCCTCGAGGGCCATCAATCCGCGCAGGTCCGCGAGTCTGGGCGGAAGACCTCCGCCCATCGCGTCGTGAAGGGCCCGGAGATCCCCATATCGCTGCGCAATCCTCGGCGGAAGGTTTTTCAGAGCGGGGAGAGCACCGACGCCTGGATCGGTGGCCTCGAGGAGGCCTGCGAGGCTGCGCCCCACCGCCTCCCGGGTGGCGTCCGGGGCCACCTCCAGGCTACGGGCCCAGAAGGCCTCGGCGTTGGCCCCAATCCCAGCCTTGAGCTGCTTCGACCAGGTGTCGTCGATGTCGGGGAGGAGCCGTTCGCTGCGGGCGAGGGCCACAGCGCCACCGATGGTCGTCACCAGGACCCCAAAGCCACCCCGGTTCTCCGCGATCCGCCGCCGCAGGATCCGGGCGGCGTCGGGATCGGGCGCGACGATGACGTGGAGCGGTTCAATCATGCTTGGCTTCCTTTCCCGGCTTCGACGGTCCTGGGGGATGTGATCCACTTATATCCGATCCCCATCCGTCGGGTCCAGGAGCCAGGCGAACTCGTCGAGCCACCAGTGGTCAAGCTTGAAACCCTTCCCCGCCTGGCGCAGGAACGCATCGAACCCGTCGCAATGGAACGGGTGCCGCAGATGCCCCAGGAGGTGGAGCACCGCGTACTCGATGCTGCCCTTGGGCGCGTGGGCCAGGCGCCAATGGAAGGCCAGGGTCCCGTCTGCGCGGACCGCGCCCCAGCGGGAGTCGAGATCCCCGACCTCTACGCTGCTCGTTCGAACGTCGAGGCGGGCGGCGTGCTTGCTGACGAGGACGCGGACCTCGTCGAGGAGCCTGGTTTGCAGGTACCGGATCAGCGTGGCCCGCGCCTGGTCTTCGCTCTCCCCCGGCCGACGCCACACATCGAAGTGCTTGGTGTAACGCACAGAAGGAAATCCGCCCTCCTTCCAACAGATGACGCGTCGGGTCCCGCGGAACAGGATCTTCCATGGAAGGCACACCCAGCCATCGCCGGAGTCCGCGATGCGGCCGTGCCGCTCCCGCACCTCCCGCCAGCCCTCGAGGACCCGCGCCTCCCGCGCCCGGAGGAAGTCGAACGCACCGTCGACGCCGTCACCGTACGGGATGTCGAGCCACAACTTCTCGGGCCAGTAGCGGATCTGGCGACGGCGGCGCCCGGGGCCCTCGAAGATCTGTACGGGGATCCGGCTGGATCCCAGGACGATCTCACGAACCGGATGTTTCACGATCTCGTACGTCATCACTCCTCCCGACCTTGAGGATGCCATGGGAGGTCGGACAAACAATGTCCGGGGTCAATCCGCAAGCCAGTCGCCCTTCGCAAAGACGTGGAGCACCTGACGGGCCCGGGACGAGGCCACGTAGCGGGCGTTGCGGCAGCAGCGGGGGTCGGAGGGGTCCACGTCCAGCAGGATCAGGACCTCGGACTCCAGGCCCTTGAAGCCGCCAATGGTCGTATGGAGCACCCGGCCGGCGCGGTCCCCCGGGTCGTCGGCGAGGGGATAGGGTCCGATCGCCTCCAGGCCAGTGAGGCTGGAGTTGTCACGGGAGTGGGGCGTCAGGATGGTGATCTCGTCCGCCGGGACCTGCTGCCCGCCGACGAGGCGCTCCAGGAGTGCGAGGAGCCGATCTCGGGTCTTTCCGGTGCTCTCGAGGGGGTGGACGCTCACGCGCTCCCCCTCGGGGCAGTCGGGGTGGGGCTCCATGTCGACACGCCCGAGGCGCTGGACCGCCCGGCAGATCTCCCGGGTGTTGCGGAAGTTGTGGCGCAGCGGGAGGGTCGTTGGCAGGTCAGGCACGGCCCCCTCCCGCCCGAAGATCTCCTGTGATGGATCATAGAAGACCACCAGGGGCCCCTGATCGCGATCCTTGAGGCTCTCCAGGATCACCTCCCACCACCCCGGAGCGAAGTCCTGGCCCTCGTCCACGACGATCGCGTCGTAGCGGGGCAACGCGCCGGCCTCGATGGCCTCGAGCATGGTGATGGTCACGTCGTCATCCCAGAAGCGTTGCGATTCCTCCTTGTCTTCCTTCGGGGGCGGCGTGAACTCCCGGTCCAGGGCGTGGTAGGCCCAGACGCCGTGGCGATGGAAGTGTGCGACCCGGATCTGACCTGCGCCCGGCGGGTCCGCCTCCACCTGGGCCTTGAGGTGCGCCCCCAGGGCCTTGTTGAAGCAGAGGAACAACACCTCGGCGCCCTCGACCGCCAGACGGCGGGCCGCCTCCAGCGCAAGGACCGTCTTCCCGGTCCCCGCGCCGCCGGTCACACGGAGCCGACGGTTGGCCAGGAACATCTCCAGGATCCGGCACTGGGTCTCGGTCATGCGGATGAAGGTCTCCCGGTTGGCGGCGATGGCTCCGCCCAGGGTGGGCGCGATGCGCAGGGGCGGGTGCAGGACCTCCTTGCGGAACCGCTTGAACTCCGGCTTCGAGAGGGGCGTCCGAGCACGGCCTGCCTGCCACTGTGCGAGGATGGCCAAGAGCTTCTGGTGGATGCGCCCGAGGTCCCCCGCATCGATGACCAGGGTCCGATCGAAGTCGGGCGGGAGAACGAGGTCGTCCACCAGGGTCTTCGGGAACGCGACCGCGTAGCCGAACGCGAAGGGCAGCTCCTCCCCCTTCCTCGACGTCAACGCGTTCCAGTAGCGTGGCTTCAGCACCTCGACGAGCTGCCAGAGCTGTCGTTTCGCCTGGTCGAAGGGGCTCTCCGTCATCGCCTGTCGCTGCCCGTCACCGACCAGACGCCACCATGCACCGTGCCCGTCCAATTCGACGCCCGCGCCCTTGCACTCGATGACCAGCATCCCGTGCTCCCGGTGGAGAACCAGGAAGTCGATCTCCCCCTCCCCTGCGCAGCCGGCGTGGTGGTACTTCAACGAGTGGTAGACGAAGGTCTCGTCATCGAGGTGCCCCCGGAGGGCCTCGTAGACGAGCCGCTCCGCGTCCCGGCCGGGTCCGTAGCGGGGCGGAGTCGTCGGGATCATGTGGGCCATGGTGCGCTCCCGGTCGTCGAGATGGCCTCATTGAACCCCACGGCCTGGGTTGATGTCCAGAAGGGCAACGTACCAACGGCTCAGAACCCCCACTGAAGCATCGCCCACACCAGCGCCACGGTCTCGTCGACGCAGTGGCATCGCCGAGAAACAGTGCACCGCCAATGCCCCCAGATGGGGTCGACCGAGGCATCAGAGATCTCGAAAGGCTCGGTCGTGGCCTCCTCGAAGTGGCGCCGCAGATCGTTCTGGGCCTCTTCGGCCGTCTCTGCATTGTGCCGATCGAGGGTCAGCTCCAGCTCAACGACGTAGGCCTCCCCCCGGTCCAGCCGGATCGCGATCCCGGACCAAGCCTGGCTATCCCGGTTCGGGCCTCCCGTTTTCAATAGCTTCTCGTCTTCGATTCGATAGGTGCCGATCCCAGAGTGCCGCAGTGCTGCCGAGATCGTCGCCAGGGGACTTCCGGTCATGGGTGGCCTCCCTTCGTTTCACAGTCTGCGATTCATCTCGCCTTCCCAAGCTCCTCAAGGCGCTTCGAGATGTAGGGATCGCTGTAGCCGAGGATCTCCCCGACCCTTCTCCAGCGGCCGGGGAGATCAACGCTCTCCGTGCTCAGGAGTCGCTCGAGTTCTCGGGCCTTCTCTTCGGCGCCCGGGGCATAGATGATCACCTGCCAGGTGGTGCGCTCGGGCGACGCGACGATGCTCGCGTCGGGGAAGCGGAGCCGATACTCGAAGGGCACGGTTAATACCTCGAGCCCTAGCCGCCTCACCTCGGCCAACACGCCGCGCTCTTCGCTACAGTCCCGAAGACCGAAACCGTGTGCCGGCATGCAGACATCGATGACGCCCGCCTCAAGCAGCTCGAGGCAGGTCTTCAGGCGACCCTGCACATATGATGTGGGAACCGTGTGGATGCCGACCGATTTCTCCCCGTAGTCCCCGGGCCGGGTCCACTCTTCGCAGAGCCGCGCCATGATGAAGAAGGTGTCGCCGGAACATGAACCGTGCGGGACGCCCCGAACCTGGATGACGCTCACTTCAGGATCCGACGACCACCGCCCAGGTCCCGAGCTCGCAGGTTCACCGACCACGAATGCGTCCACTTCCGAGGGAGTCGTCCAGGACGGTGGCAGGTCGAAGCGACAAACATCGATGAAGGCCCAAAATGCGATCTCGGCCTCTGAACCCACACGGCGCGCGGACAGGGTCAGGAACCGGTCGTGTACACCCTCTACATAGAAGTCGAGCCCACCGAGGTCCTGGATCTCATAGTTCACCCGCATGATCCGCGTCTCGAGCTGATCTCGAAGGTCTGTGATGCGGTCCATCGTCCTCTCTCGCTCATCCTTCATGTCGCCTCCCCACTCGGAACGGAAACCGCCTTGCGTTCCCAGATGAGCCGATCATACTGGTGGGGATCGGACAAATGATGTCCCACCGGAGCTCCGAACGAACAGGAGGTGCGCCTTGCACAAGAAGTTCAAGCCCCAGTTCCTGCGACTGCTCTTCATCGACCGGAAGCTGCGGGAGGGGACGCGCTTCGGGGTCCTGCCCAACTGCACAACCCTGGCCGAGGAGTACGAGGTCTCGACCAAGACGATCCTGCGGGACATCGACTACTTGAAGTGGCAGCTCGGCGCGCCCATCGAGTATGACGCCGTCAAGCGGGGTTACTGCTACACCGAGGATGACTTCGTGCTGCCTGCGTTGCGCATAACGGAGAGCGACCTCTTCGCCATCTGTATCGCCGAGAAGGTCCTTGTTCAGTACCGCAACACCCCGGTCTTCGAGAAGCTCAAAGGCGTCTTCTCCAAACTGGAGGCTTACCTCCCGGAAAAAGTCACGGTCCACCCCTCCGCGCTGGAGGAGCGGCTGACGTTCTTCCCCGAGGCCTCGACCCGCATCGATCCAGAGATCTGGGCAACCGCGTTCAAGGCCCTCCGCACCAGCCACACCCTGGACTTTCGGTACAAGATCCCGACCTCGGAGTCCGCGTACGACAACCGCCTGGACCCCTACCATGCCGTGGGATACCGGGGGGAGTGGTACCTCATCGGCCGCTGCCACTACAAGGATGCGCTCCGGGTCTTCGGCCTCTCCCGGATCCTGAAAGCAACGATCTCCGACGACTCCTTCCGGGTCCCGGACGACTTCGACTTCCAGTCCCAGTGGCACAACCACTTCGGGATCATCACCAGCGACGAGCAGTACGAGGTCCGCGTCCGCTTCACCCCCGACCAGGCCCCCTACGTCAAGGAGCGGGACTGGCACCCGACTCAGTCCTTTGAAGATCAGCCCGACGGTTCGACGATCATGACCTTCTCCGTCCCGCACCTCTTTGAGGTGAAGCGCTGGGTCTTGACGTGGGGCAAAGGGGCCAGGGTTCTCGACCCCCCCGCGTTGGTGGAGCTGGTGAAGGAGGAGCTGAGCGGGGCGCTCGCAGGCTACTGACAAGGCGGTTCCGCACGTCACGCCCCGGTCGCCGGTTATGAGCCCGTAACCAGCAGGAGCTCGAAGCCGGTCTGCCGGCGGAACTCGCGGCGGGCCTCCTCGACCTCGTCCGCAGACGGCGCCCCCTGCAGGATCACCCGCACCTCCTTTAGGTCCGCGTGGACCCTGGGGACGCCGACGGTCCCGAAGCCGGCCGGCGCGCAGTCGGTCGCGACGCGCTGGAGCTCGTTGACGGTGATGTTGGGGCTGATCGCGATGGGCCAGCAGATCTCCCGGGAGAGGTCCTCCAGGAGGCCGGCGAGCCCCTCGCCCACCGCGGGGGTCACGAAGCGCACCTCGATGAACTCCCCGTCGGGCCCGCTCTTCTTCCCCTTCTTGAAGAAGCCGACGCCTGCGTCTGTCAGCGCAGCCTCCAGCCTCCGGTAGGCGGCGTTGATCTCCATCGGCCCCCACCGGCCGTCCATCTCCGGGGACGAAGGCGCCGGATCCCGGACCACGTTCCCCGGCCCCCGGACCTGCCAGATGAGCTCATACCCGGTCCTCTCCTCGAACGCGCCGGCCAGCTCCGCCCACCGGTCGGGATCCGGCGCCGCGGTCAGCCGGGCCGACGCAGCGCCCCGGTCCGCCATGAACCCGACCTTCAGGAGCGTCCCGAGCGGCACCAGGGCGACGCGGGCTTCGTCGAGGAGCACCCCCATGTTCGGCTGCGGGTACACCTCGACGGTCCAGCCGGTGCGCTCGGCGAGGGCGGCGATGCGGTCCCTGTAGTCCAGCTCAGCCCTCTTCGGGAAGTTGAACGAGAGCGCCACCCGCCGCTCGCTCTGGTACTGCCGGGCCTTGTGGAGCCCAGTGTCCGCGGGGAAGAGCCGCGCGGTCTCCTCGGCCACGACGTTGGGCAGCGCCGGACCCAGCGCCTGCGCAGCGAGGGCCAGGGATTCCTCCGCGCCGCGCAGGAGGTAGCCGGTCCGCCCGTCGCGCTCCACGACCTCGAAGTGGGTGGAATCAGCGAGCACCTCCCGCAACCCCTGCTCCTCCTCGCCGCCCCACCGGGACTCGCCGTACCATCGGTCCAGGAGCTGCGATGGCGACGAGACGCGCCCCTGCTGGCCCTCGCCCCGGAGGGCATCTGCCAGCAGGCAGAGCTTCGCCGCGTCCAGGGGGACCTCCATCCCCAGCGCGTGGGGGCGGTGTCGGATCGGCGCTCCGCCGACGTCCAGGGTGAGGGTCTGTCCGTTGGCCACCAGATGCGACGTCCCCGCGCTGCACCGTTCGTGGAGCCAACCCCGCGCCCCGCTGTCCCCGTGGACCCACAGGGCATGATCCGGTGCCATCCCCGCGACCAGCTGGAGCAGCGAGTAGCCATCGATGTGGGCGCTCAGCCCGTACTTCGCCACCTCGCACCGGACAGCCACGGCCTGGCGGTTGATCGTGATGCTGTCCGCGGCTCCGTTGGCCAGCTCGAGGAGCCGACGCCCGGGGGCCTCTTCGTCCTGATAGCCCGTGATGGCGATGCAATTCAGCTCGTGGCCGACGAGGCGCTGCGCATACAGGACCGAGGCCCCCCCGGTGAGCATCCCGGAGCTGGCGACGATGACGCAGGGCGGGCCGTCGAGGATCCGCTCCCGCGCCGCCCCGTCCGCCACCCGCTGCACGTTCTCGAGGGGACCGAAGAAGGGGTCCCCGTGCTGCGCCGCGAGTTTCCGGGCGAAGGGCGGCAGGTCGTTCGGGAAGTCGGCGTAAACCCCGCAGATCCGCTTCACCATACCGTCCGCATAGACAGGGACCGGCTCGAGCTCCCCCTTGCGCATCGCCCGGATCAGGAGGAGCAGCAGCTCCTGGGCGCGCCCCAGCGCGAAGGCGGGCACGAGGAGCTTCCCTCCTCGGCCGAGCACCTCCCGCACCTTGGTCACGAAGCGCCGCTCTTCGCTGCTCCGGTCGCTGTGCATGCGGCCGCCGTAAGTGGACTCGGCCACCACCACGCGGCTGCCCTCCGCGGGCACGGTCAGGCCCGGCACGGTATACTGGCCGGCCTGGCTGATGTCGCCCGTGACCAGGAGGGAGGTCTTCGGGCCCGTCGCCTGGAGCATGGCCGCGCCCAGGATGTGGCCCGCAGGCAGAAATCGCATCGTGAGCCGCTCCCCTGCGCCGACCCGGACCGCGCCCCCGAGGGGCACTGTCTTCAGGCGGGCCAGCAGGCTCTCCACCGCTTCGACGGGATAGAGCGGCAGCTCCCCCTCCCGATCGAGCTTCTCGTCCATGATCTTGACCGCATCGAGGAGAAGGACACGCATGAGAGCACGGGTCGGCGGCGTGCAGAAGATGGGCACCGTCGGCATCGCGGAGTGCAGCAGCGGCAGCGCCCCGGTGTGGTCGAGGTGGGCGTGGGTCACGAAGATCGCATCCACCCTGTGCTCGTCCAGGGGCGCCAGGTCGGGCGGGCTCGACGCGGCGCGGCCGCCCATCCGGATGCCGCAGTCGACGACGAAGTTTCCGGCGTCCGTCTCGACGAACAAGAGGGACGCGCCGACCTCGTCACCACCACCCAGGACATGCAGCTTCATCTGAACCCCTCCCCGGGGAGATGGTAGTGCAGATCCGGACTCGGCGCCACGGCCTGGGGTGAACCGTATAGACCAGGTACTCCCGGCCGGCCACCTCGACCATCCACTCAGGGGCAAAGGGAAACACCTCATGGTAGTCGACGAGCTGCCCGCTGGTCTCGATCTCCAAGAAGGGGAAGGGGAAGCGGACCTTGGACATCCCGGAGGACCGACCGGGACGCGGTCCCGGTCAACCCAACGATCGACGGGATCGCACCACCGCGCGATCCGAAGGTCCGCGCGATGCGGCCTATGTTCAGATACGAAACCGCGACTTGAGTCCTTCGACGTGATCGTTGCGACGCGATCGATCCCATTTCGCCTCAGGTTGTCGACCTGGTCTTCCATCAGGCTGACGAGGGGGGCGACCACCAGGGTCAAGCCGGGCAGAGGAATGGCAGAGAGTTGGAAAATCAACGACTTCCCCGCACCGGTGGGTAGCAGGACCAGGCTGTCGTTCCCCGTCAGGCACCTTCGAACACCCACCTCCTGGCCGGCATTGAACTTCTGGAACTCCGGAAACACGGATCGGAGGAGCTGCTCCAGGCTGGCGGTGGAGACCGTCGACCGGGGCTCGACCCACCCCCGCGGAGGCAGGGGCAGATGGGTCAGGGTCGGGAGCCAGACCGGGCGGAGCGATACCACCCTCGCCCGCGTCTCCCCGTGGAAGCGAAGCTTCTGGAACCAGGGGGCGGCGGACCAGTCGAGGAGGACATCTGCAGGGGTCAGATCCTGAAGGGAGACGTGCTCTCTTCGAGAGACGACGAGGTGCCTCGGCAGGATCCGGACACCGAAGAGCTCCTCGAGGGCGGCCAGCGTCAACGTGACCCGCTGGATCCCCTCCTCGAGAGCATCACAGAAGGGTCCATCGACGACAAACGTCCAAGTCTCGGCGTCAGCCACCAGGGATTGGGTGAGGATGAGATAGATCAAAGCAAGCTGGACCTGCACTCCCGCGACGATTCGATGATCAGGATTCAGAAGGTTGTCGTTCCCTGGGCGAAGCCCGGCGAGTCGTCCGAGAGCCGGGCCATCTCCGGCCCTGACTTCAGACGCAGGGACTCGCACCACTTCATATCCCGCAGCCTGCAACAGCCGATCTCGTTGGGAATCCAGCTGTGCTTGTGCTGGAGCCTTGTGTTGTTCTCCATCGATCTCGATTGCGAGCCCTCTGGCCCGCAGCCCTGGGTGCAAGACGACGAAATCGATCCGCCAGTTTTCGGAGGCAGAGACTCGATTCGTCAGGGCGTTGAACGGCACCTGGCAGTGCAGATATCGCATGATGCCTGGACTGAAGAGGCGCGGGGCAAGTGTGCTGAAGAACCGCTCCTCTTCTGCGGACCGGTCGGGAGAGGTCCAGTCGACCGCAGGAGGAGACCGATCCAGGGTCCCGGGTGCGACCATGAGGAGCGCAGCCTCGAAATCTGCAGGAACCGGCGGGGCCTCCCCGCGGCAGAGGATTCGCTGTGCGACGTGAAGTGCGCACTGCAGGGCATCATCCGTCACCATGCCCTCTGAAGGCCGAGAAGAGCACACACAGAAGTGATTCCACGACACGGACTTCTCGGTGGAATGCGGATCAGTGAGGTGGACATCGCGGCGCCTCGGACATCGCGAACCCGGTTGGTGTTTGGCTTCAATGACGAATCAGTTCTTCATCCGCACTGCGATATTTAGTATCACTCTCGAATCAACTTGGTCAACGACTCCGACACTGCAGTTTTCGGAACAGCTCGCCGCCCCGATGAGCGGAGAACCGCAGCTGCGACGCCAACGAGAATGATGGTGATGAACCCGAAGGCTTGGGTGCGAAGAGCGCCGCCGCGTTCGAGGCCCTGGAGAGAGTGGTTCGAACAACAGCAGCGCCAGGTTCGGCGGGTTCGTTCGGGTGGTTCTCTATCCGTCTCGGCGGCGACGTTTCAGACGCTCACGGGCCAAGGGCGGAAGCGTCGCGTCGATCTCCACGGCGAAGTCGATGAACTCGTCGACCCCGGGCAGATCCACGAGGCACTGAATCACCAGGATCCGGGCCTTGTCGAGGTCGCCTTCCGCCCTGGCGAGCAGGGCCTGGAGGAAGCGCACCTCTGGACCGGACAGGGCCCGATGCTTCACGAGGCGCCTCGCCGTCTCCATCTCGCCGCTGCCCAGCAGACGCTCCAGCGCCATCCCGTTGAACAGCGCCAGGCGCTCCGTGCGGTTCTCCCGTGCGAGCTTCGCTGCGTCGCCGCCCATCCAGCCGTGGAGCCTGCGGGTCTCCATCGATCCGTCCTGGGCGTGCGCCTCTGCGAGGGCAACGAGGTATGCATCGATGAACTCCATCCACGCATCGCCCCCGGGGAGGATCGCCGCGACGACATCTGCGAGGGGACGCTCCTTCTCGGCGGTTGCGCTCCACCCGAACCGGGTCCAGCCGTGACGTGTCTCCCAGCGGATGAGCTCCTGCGCAGAACGGCCTGCCCAGCCAGCCAGACCCGCCTGACGCAGATCAGCCCGCCAGAGGCCCTCGACCACGTCGGAGACGACAACCTTCATCGCCTCGACGGGGTCTTCACTGTGGAAGTAGTCGAACGTCCCCATCTCCATGATCAGATCGAGGAGGGCCTCGAGGACGGGACGGGCAGCTTCCAGGCCCCCGGCCCGGAGCAGGGCCTCCGCATCCTTGATGTGCCGCTTGAACGTCACCCGCCAGAGGGAGCGCTCCTTCCGGCCGACCTCGCGGCTCCCTCCCATGTACGCGCCGGAGCGCGCGAGGCCGACGAAGTCCTTCACGTCGTGCAGGAGCCACTCGCCGTCTGGCAGCGTCTCAGCTTTTTTCTGCCGGGTGCGCGTCGGGTCGGGGGCCTCCAGCTCCTCCTCGATCCGTGCATGGACGGCCTTCCCGCCGCGCCAGTACAGGTTCCAGAGGACCTTCCGAAGTCCCTCGAGGTCCTGCGGTGCCATCCGCTCATAGAACTCCGTCTTGTTCAGTCTCTTCATCCGCGCGCTCCTCCCCCCTCTGCCTGCCAGAACCGCCAGGCGGAGTCAATCGGCAGGCGACCTGTTGACGCGGCAGTTGCCTCGGGGACCTCCCCGACCCTACACGCAGGGTGCGCCCCCTGAGTCGTCCCGGCGTGATGTCCGGGAGAGCCGTGTGCAAAACCGATGAAGAGCTGCAACGGTTCCTCCAGGCCGTAGAGCATTACGCCCCTGGACACTACGTGGCCATCCTCACCATGGCGAGGACGGGGATGCGGGCCGGAGAGGTCTATGCCATGAAGTGGGACACCGTGGACTTCACGAGGGAGGAGATCGTCGTCCGGCGCTCTATTTCTAATGGGGAGCTCACGGAAACTACCAAGACCCACGCACCCCGGATCGTGCCCATGCACAGTTCCCTGGTGGAAACGTTGAAGTCGCACCGCAAACAGATGATGGAAGAGCAGCACCCCGGCTTGAAGAACAACTGGGTGTTCCCCAACATTCGTGGGGCGATGCGTTTGCCTCAGGCTGTGCGTCCGGTGTTCCTACTGGCGATGGAAGCCACCAGGCTCGATCATGTCGTCAGCCCGCAGGTCTTGAGGCGGACACTGAACACCCTGATGGTCCGTGACGGCGTGGATCGGATCGTCCTCAGGTCGATCATGGGACATTGCAGCGAGGCAATGACGGCGAGGTACGCCGGGGTGGACTCCAAGGACAAGAGGGATGCGATCCTGAAGGTGTTCCCAGGGAAGGCGGCTACGGGCGGGGACGGGGAGGAGGGAGAGCAGTGACGGGGCCGACGGAACCGTCTACGGGCTTGACGGCATCGTCCCCGTGGGCGGCGTCGGGGCCTCGACGGGCGTCGGCTTCATCGTCATCAGCGCCCCGGAAGGGCTCGATCGTGTTTTGGCACACCCCAGGGATGATCCGAGGCGTTTGACGACTGACTTCCGCCTGGCTGCTATCCGCCACAACTGCCCGAACAGACGGCAGGATCATCCAGGTGTGTTTCGTAGGCGCACCAACCGTGCACGCACTGAGGACACGGGATCTCACCGGGCTCCTCGCCGCACGGCGAGTAGCAGAAGAACTTCCCCGTGCAGTCTGCGTCGGTATTGCATTTGAATTTCCCCTGCCAAAGAGGAAGCACGCAACGGCACTCCGTCGGACGACCACAGAACCCGCAAATTCTCACTTCAGGCAGGTCCGTGAACCAGGGGCCATCGTCGTCAATCAAGCAGAGCTCGCTCTCGCCGCATTCCCCGTGCGAAGTGCACATCAGAGGACAGTCGCCGCAGGGATTCCCGCAACCGTTGTTCTCGCCGCACTCCTTGTCCGTGCAATCGGGAACGCACTCGCAGGCCCCCTCGAGGCAGGCCTGGGTGTCCAGGCATTGCCCGCACTCTCCACCGCACCCATCATCACCGCATTCCTTGCCCTCACAGTCCGGAGGGCAGATTGGGAGGCACACGAACAGCATATCCGTGCCGTAGTTGGGATACCCCTCGCAGGTCCAGCCCTCGGGGCATTCTGCAACACAGGTTTCGACGCAGATGGACCCCATCCATGTCTCCACGCAGAACTCCGACCAGCAATCAGAGGGTGCTTCACAGGGCATCCCCACGGACTTCTTCCAGACGCAGGCTCCGTCTACGCAGTGGTAGCTGCCCCCGCCGATGACGGCGACAGCACAGTCACCACAGCTCCCCCCGCACCCGTCATCCCCGCATTCCTTGTCGATGCATTCCGGGAGACAGCAATGACCGTCGGGATCGCAGACGTGGCCTGTAGAGGCGCAACACTCATCACACTCGGTGTACGAGCACTCCGGGACGCAGACCGGCCCTTCGGGCTCGCCCCAGTCGTTAGGGATGCAGGTGGAGGGGAACAGCCATGCCTCCGCAGGATTGTCCGGCGGGGAAGCCCATGTGAATGCCCCACCGCATAGGGTATAGGAACTATGGCAGGAAACGAATTGGGAAGGCCCACTGTCCGGCACATCAGCCGCAACGAGACATGCCTCGGGCTCTGCCCACCCTTCCAATGGCGTGCAGGCACCTGAGGCCTCACACTCTTCCTGAGACAGCCCCAGACAAGAACCAGGAGCTATCTCAGCGAGAAGTGAGTCAGATATGTCGGGAGCCTGACTGGTCATATCACCGCAGGCAGCGACACACCCCAGCAACAGCATCCACTTGGCCTTCATGGCGGACCTCACGATATTCGTCTACCGAACCATGGTACCGGACGCAGCAGGTCGGCTCCAGCAGCGCAGCCGCACAGCCGATCCCCAACGGACGTTCTCAGCCCAACCCGGCCTCCACCCCCGGCAGCCGTAGAACGGGCCACAGGGATCAAGGCCGGGGCTCGTGGGGGGAGCCGCTGGAGTCGAAGGCGTAGCCGACTCAACAATCGTCCGGACAGGTGCAAGGGGTTTCCCAGAGCTCACAGATCCCGTTCGGGCACCCGGTACAGAGGCTGGCCCCCACGAGGGGCGTACACTGGCCCGTGTCCGGGTCGTACTCCTCGTTCGGCACCTTGGTGAGCCCGTCACAGCAGTTGTGGTTGGGGAGCACGGGGACAAGCTCTCCTGCCTTGGTGCAGGGCGTCTCCGGCTCGCAGTCCTCGGGGCAGTTGCAGTGGGTCTCGAACGCATCGCAGGACTGGTCACCGCAGGTCAGGCAGATCATGCAGGGGCAGTTCGGGCTGAGGCAGGCGCCGGATTCCTCGATGTTGTCTGGGGAGGCAACCAGCCCCTCGCAACAGGTCTGGTCGGTGTCGAGCTCATTGAACTGCTCCCCGAGCCCGAAGCAGTCCGCCCCGGCCTCAGGGCAGTCCTCGGGGCAGACGCAGGTGTTCTCCCAGGGGGAGCAGATCCCGTCGTTGCAGTCGGTGCAGAGGAATGCGCCGTCCATGGGAACGCACTCGCCAGTCATGGGATCGATCTCGGCGATCCCCGTTGGTGTCAGCCCGTCACAACAAGGCGGAGCGCCCGGCGTCACGGGGCCGGTCTCGCCCTCAGGGATACACTCCGGCGGCGGGCAGTCCATTGGGCAGTTGCAGAAGTTCTCTGCTACCCCACAGACCTGATCGCCGCAGGCCGTGCAGATCGAAGAGGGAAAGAAGTCCGCTCCGCAGTTCCCGAACTCGCCGGGTTCCTGGTGCGGGACCGACACCAGGCCCTCACAGCAGACCAGCGATCCGGCGGGCACGCCGAAGACCTCGCCCTCCACGCCACAGTTCGGAGCATCGGGGACATCCTCCGGGGAGACCTCGATGACGTCATCGCAGAAGCCGCCGCACTCGCAGGAGTCGTCGCAGAAGCTTGTGCACTTCCAGAGGCCCTGTAGGCAGATGGCGTACCAAGTGCAGCTACACCATGCCGAGGAGCTCCCACACTTCCCCCCAACACAGGGCTGCCCATCGATTTCCTTACACAGCGCTTCGGTCAAGGCCTCGCCGCTCCCGACCGGGCACTGGGTCGCTTCTAACAGATCCCCCAAGTCAGCGTCGGTCTGGCCATCGCTCTGGACAACATCAGGGACTTCGAGCAGTGCTGCATCGTAGGCATCAAGTAGGACGGAGTTGTCGCCCGTTGTGTCGAGGGGAGCCATGACGTCAGGGGAGGTTCCTCCCCCACTGATGTCCTTTGTCCTGTGCACGATGACAGCAAGGCGTCCGCCGTCATTTTCAGGCCGAAGGGTCGGGGTCGCATCCGTTGCTACTGTTTCGGCTGCGACCGGTGGTGGTCGTTGGGACGCCTGAACAGGAAGCCAGTTTCAAATGACTGACTCGACGGTGATGAGATTGTAAACGGGGGATGGCCGAGGGTTGGCCGGGGGATCCACACCGTTCTCCATGGGCTGCATCTCCAGTCTCATGGATGACGCCGTGAGCACTTGCCTGAGTTTGTCAGGGGGCGCCCTCAGTCGCCGAGGCCGAAGTTCAAACCGGCACACAAAAAGGGATCCCTGGATGTGCATCGGGGTTGGGATCCCTGATGGCGATCGACTGGTGCCTGACCCAGGACCAGAGATCCAGGATCGGTGGATCCGGTGCCGGAGGCTGCGTCCAAAACCTACTGCTTACGACCCGGTTGTGATCCGGGCTTGTGATCCAGGTTACGCCGTGGTTTCCGGTGCCAGCGACTGGGGGACTTTTGATCCACCTCGATCGGCCTCGGCCAAGCGGCGGCGGAGTGTCCCCCTCGGTACATCCAGCATCTCGGAGACCTGCCGGACGCTGTGCCCCTGGTCGATCAGGATCTGGGCAGCTCTCAGGTCAAGCTCCCGGCGGGGACGGCCACAGTGGGTCCCAGCAGCCTGCGCCCGAGCTACCCCTGCCTTCACTCTCTCGACGATTAGTGACTTCTCGAACTCAGCGATCGCAGCGACCATTGTAAAAATCATTCTTCCGACCGGGGTGCCGGTTTCGATGTTCTCCCGGAGGCTGATGAACTGGACGCCCTGCACCCTGAACTCTTCGAGGGCCTGGAGCAGGTGCTGCGTCGAGCGGGCGAACCTGTCGAACCTCCACACGGCGACGAGATCCAGCTTCCCGGTCCTGGCAGCCCCCATCATCAGATCAAGGGCGGGGCGGGAGTCCTTGGAGCCGGACACTCCTTCATCAATGTACTCACCCTGGATGACCCAGCCCCTCTGGGCGGCGACGCTGCGGAGCTCGTCGAGCTGGAGGCCCACGTCCTGTCCGTGGCCGGTGGTGGAGATCCGACAGTACAGAGCTACCCGGATCGGCTTACTGGTGGTCATCTTACGGCCTCCTCGGCTACGTCCCACACTCTGTCTGCTCTGTGGTGGGCCGAAATGATCCCGTCACCGCCTTTCGGCCACCCCACCACAGACCCCGACGAACCGTTTAGAAAACTCTCCGAACATTGCAGGAGTCCCGAATACTGCGTATTGATTACATAGATAAAACGATCCCCCTGAAG
>JBDRIT010000123.1:0-14229 GCA_043815665.1 Pseudomonadota bacterium | reverse complement strand
GTGAGCGTCTTCTTGTCATCCCGAGCGCAGCGAGGGATCTCAAGTGAACACTCTCGGGTACAGCGACCCCTGAGGTCCCTCAGTCGGGCAGCGCCCTCCCGCGGGACGACGGATCAAGCACGGCCCATTCCCGTCATCCCGAGCGCAGCGAGGGAACTCCCTCCCGTCATCCCGATCTCAAGGATGTCTCTCGGGCAGAGTCTGACTCCGGACCGTCGGCTCGGGGAGCGTATCGCTACCAACTGTCTTGGATCATACCCTTCAAGCTCCGGGTGCCCGCCGGAAGAGTCCTGCCAGCCAGCCAGGACGTCTTCCCGCGTCCCGACGCTGCTGCCCATCGCCGGAGCAGGAGAAACGATAGACCGTCCCGGCGATGTCCACCACGGTGAGCCAGTCCCCCTCCTCCCAGGCCAGGTCGAGGGGTTGTTGCGGCAGCTGCGTGACCTTGACGATCTCCCCGCCCGGCAGGGCAATGCCATGGATCCGTCCGTCCGCGCCCGCGGTATACAGCACCTCGCCGTCGGCGCGGAAGGCCAGGGCAACGACCTCCCCCTGGTGCAGGCTCCATGCTGCCAGCTGTTCGCCCTCATCGGGGTCCCACAGGAACACGCTGCCGTTGGAGTTCCCGCTGGCCGCGTACCGGACGTCGGGTGCCAGCGCCACGGCGGACGCCCGCCAGGCGATGGGGTGCCGGATCCAGCCCTTGCGGCTCCCCTGCGGATCCAAGATGGAGAACCGCACGTCCCCGTTGAAGTACCCGGCGAGAAAACGAAGCGGCAGGCCCGAGACGGCCAGGGCCGAGATCCCCTCACGCGTCGGGAACATGTGGGACGGGACGTCGTGCGTCTGCGTCTGTCCCCCCTTGCCGAAGACCACCAGCTGATCCCCCTGGGTCCCTCCGACCCCCACGCCCAGGTCCGGCCAGGCCGCGCAGGCTGTAAAATCCGCGTCGGAGATCCGGAAGACCTGTTGCGGCTTCGTGCCCTTCCACAGGACCGCACAGCCGCCCCTGTCAGCGGTCACGGCCTCGCTCCTGTTGAGCACACGCACCGCCGAGATGCGGTGTCGATGGGGGGGGGCCGAGAGGATCCGGACGACTCCCGAGTCGTCAATGCGCAGGAGACGATCGCCGACGCGTGCCTTGCCGATCTCCACGGGCCCCTGGACGCCGAAGACCCCGCACCCCCCGGGGAACCCTCCAGCCATGCAGAGCGCGCCGCTCTGTTCCCACCGTTGCGTCACCCTCTGTCCCTTCCAGTCGTAGACGGAGATCGCTCCCGACTCGTGCCCGAAGGCCACGCTGCGGTTGTCAGCGAGGCAGACGGCGCGTCTCGGATCGGACTCCAGCCAGCGGTCGATCTCTTCAGACACGGCCGTCTGGATCCGCCACGATGATGCGGCCTCCAATCGGCTGATCTTTGGATCCGCATCCCAGCTGAAGAAGGCCTTGCCTTCAGCTGCCCGACAGCTGGTCACCATTGGCGCGGTCTGCGCCTCGTCCAGGAGCACACCGGTCACGCTGTCCAACAGCAGGACGACCCCCTGGGGACTGGCGACCATCAACCGCGATCCGTCCGCGGAGACCTGGAGATGATCCGCCCGCACCGAACAGGAATGGGTCGCCACGACGTCACCGGTTGAGGCGTCGATGACCCGGATCTCCCTGCCATTCCCGCCAAGGTAGAGGCGGGCCCCCGGAGCGTGATAGGCGATCTTCTCCTCATCGTTCCGACCCAGGGAGTGCCAGAGCTTGCTTCTTCGGAGCGCCCGCCCGCTCCTGGGATCGATCCAGAACAGCTGACCACCCCAGAGGATGACCACACTCCCATCGGGCAGGAAATCGCCGAAGAACGCATAGGTCCACGACGTCTTGTCCACGTCGCCGACCTGCAGACGACGAGATCGAGCCACGGCCAGATCCCACAAGAGCACGACGCCGTCCTCACCCACGCTCACGGCGTGGCGACCATCCTGGTTCACCGATGCCCAGGTGACCTTGCCCTTGTGCGCCTGCACCACCCATCTCGGGCGCTCCTCTCCCAGCTGCCAGAGCGCCACGGAGCCGTCCCTCGAGCCTGACAGGAGCCCACCCGGCGTCGGCATCGCAGCCATGCAGGACACCCGCCCCGCGTGACCGGAGACCGCGATGCTGGAAGACGTCTTCCGTCGAGCGACGATCCGGTCCGGAGGAAGGGCCCCGGCCTGGCGGCGGACCGCCTCCAGAGACTCCCCGGCCCCGATCAGATCAAGGTAGTTGAACAGCTCCTGGGTGACGAGATGAGGAAAGCGCTGCAGCATTCCGGCACGATCGGCCAGCAACTTGAACGTCCCCTCCAGCTGCCCGAGCAGACCGGGCACCCCATCGATGGGATGGCCCCGCAAGTGCTCCCGACCCTCCTGGAGGTTGGTCAGCAGATCGAAGATCCCCGCGTGGTTCATCGGCCCATCACCATCGCCCGGGGTGTCGACGAGGCAGCAGAGGGCGAGGAGGTAATCGAAGTCCGAGTAGAGCTCCGACAGCTCCTGACCTCGACCCGCGTGCAGCAGATGATGGGCGAGCGCGTTCATGTCTCCACGCGCTGCGCCATCCCAGGGAGCGATGCCTGCACCGTTGGCCCTCCCTCGAAACAGATCGGCCAGCTGGGAATGCCAGGCCGAGGACGATCGGCAATGCACCGCGGGGCCATCAGCCGGGGCCACGTACCGGCGCAGACTGGCCCGGCGAAAGTCCTCGTAGAAGAAGTGGTACCGACCGGCGCGGCGGGAGAGATAGGGCCTCACCTGGCGCAGCAGCAGGTGGATCGTCTCTTCGATCTCCTCGAGCGAGGCCTCTGCGATGGCATCCTCCCTGCCGAGCAACCAGGCGAGGTCGTCCACGGAGAGGCCATGCCTGGCGTGCGCGAGATAGCCAAAGACCAGCGCGGTCGCCCTGCCCATGTCCAGCGCACTGAAGGCAGGATCGCTCTCCAGGCGGGCCAGGACGGCCGCGAACGCGCGGGTCACGTCGGCCCCGAAGGCGTGCTCGATCTGCTCCGCCAGCTTGTCGAAGGAACCAAAGACGCGCAGCTCGGAGAGCACGACCCGGAGGAACAAGGGGTTCTCCGCTCCGGCGACCCGGATCAGCGCCTCCAGATGGTGATCGTCCAGCTCCTTCAGGTACTGGGACAAATAGGTCCGCACCAGGAGTCGACGATCCTCGAGCGCGTCGAAGGACCCCACCGACGCGACCCGGTATCGCGAGTCCTGCCCGAGCCGCTCGGCGAGCCGGTTCGCGGCGGGCTCACCCGTTCGGAAGCTGACCACGATCTTGACCCCCGACGGAAGGGGGGCCGGAATCCAATCCAGCTCCGACTGGTGGGGATCGAGGTGATCGAGCCCCTCCATGACGATCACGGTCCGGCCCCCTCGACCGCAGGCCTCAATCGCGGCTCTCCAGCGGTCATGGAGTTCGCCCGGCTCAGCGGGGATGTCTCCATCGATCTTGCCCGCCACGTCGCGCAGCTCGAGGAGCAGGTACCGTATCAGGGCCGGGATCGACGTCGACAGCTCACCCATGCCGCAGAAGCGAGCGTGGATCGTTTCGTGGGCTCCCCGGAGCCCCTCGCGGGTCCGACCGACCCAGGCGGCCAGCAGGGTCGACTTGCCCATCCCTCCCGGCGCCGCGACCACCAGGACCTGGCCCGAGTCGTCTGCGAGATACCTGTCCAGCGCGCCGAAGTCGTCCCCCCGCTCGATGAAGACCGCGGCGCTCGTGTGGACGAACTGCTCGTGGTGATCGAGCTCCCGTTGGAGATCACTCTCGTGGGCGATCTCGCGATGGGCGGGATACCGCTGCGCGATCGCCGCGGTCATGTCGGCGAAGATCTGATCCCCGAGACCGCCGCCCCCACACGCGAAGCCGCCCAGCCGGCCAGCCGTGAGCCGAGCGTTGTAGGCCTGCGCCAGCTGGACCCCGTGCGGGTCCCCGGTGATGTCCTGCCCGATCACCTCGATGCCGGCGGCGTCCCGCCAGCACCGTCGCCAGCCTTCGACGTTCTCTGGAATGCTCAGGGAGCAGCGCAGCGGGAGCGCCAGCTCCGGCGAGCGGTCACCGGGCCCCGTGCGCCAGCGGGCCCTGTAGCTCCGCACCGGCCGGCCCGTCCCCGGGATGGTGACGTCCCGAAGCTGCGCCAGCTTGCGGAGCAGCGCGGCTCGTTGCCCGGGGTCGGGCTCGGCCTCATCGGAGTAGATCCGCTTCAGCGCCGGCGGATCGTCCCCGATCGCGTCCAGGGGGAGAGGGTCGCGCAGGTAGAAGAAGGCATGCTGCACCGGCGCCCGCCGATCCCTGTCGTCGTCGCCCGTGGAGTCTCCGTGGAACGGTCGCACGATGGCGTGGAGGATCTCCATTTCGGTCACCGAGTGGGCGTCCTCGATGGAGCGCCCCACCCCCGGATACCTGCTGTGGGTCGCCTTCGAGATGTCTTCCGGGAGGGGAATCCACCCATAGCGCTGCCCGAGAAGACAGAGGAAGAACGGTCGGCAGAGATCAATGCGGTCCAGGCAGACCTGGATCACGCCGCTGTTCCGGGTGGCGTCCGCCTCGGTGACCCCCCACCGCAGGTCGATGTCCACCAACCTCAGCTTCCGCCGCTCGCACCAGTCCTGAAGATTCGGGAAGACCTTCTTGACCAGAAAATCCCGCTCTGCGTGCATGTCGCTGAAGGTGCTGCTGACAAAGACGTGGACGGTCTCCCAACCGACCGCGCCCGACGCAACAGGCTCCTTCCCGGTGGGCATCGCTCCCTCCAAGCAGACAGTCGACGGACAGGGCGCGAACGGCGGCCAGTGGCGGGCCGCTAAATCCCAGCCTTGGCGGCATAGGTCTTGAGCCTGGAGAACAGCAGACTGGTCTGTGCATCCTGTCCACAGGCTGCGACGTAGACCTGCAGCGCCATCATCCCACCGGTGACGTCCATGGTCAGACTGATCCGGTCGACAGGCTCCGCCTTGAGAAGCTGCTCGCTCCGCATGACGTACGCAGCGGACAGTGACAGGTACGTTCCGTAGTGATTGGGGTCCAGCTTCGTGACCCGTTCCATGATCTCGATGGAGCGATCCAGGGAGTCACGGTCCCCTCTGCCGAGCAGCGCCAGGGCCTCCTCCCGGAGCTGGTCTCCGGACTCCGTGTCAGACGCCTTCTTCCTGAACAATGACGCGATCGAGCCAAAGAACCCCATGGGTCATCCCCCCCTTCTGCTCCTCGGTTCAAAGGTGAGTATCCGGGGCTCGCCCTGGAGGTGTCAAGAGTCCCGCGGCGGGGACGCCTCCCGGGTCCGCTCGGGGCTCCGTCGCGACGTACCTTGACGCGGCGATCCGCGCTCCGCTAGAGTCGTCCCATCATCCACCGGGGAGATCAAGATGATGAGATCCCGCGTGCCCTGCGTCCCCGCCGTGCTCCTCGTGGCAACCCTGGCCCTCGCGGGCCCCGTCCGGGCCGACGAGCCGACGCCGCTCTTCATCGCGGATGTCCAGTTCACCGGGTTTACCGCGGCGGAGCGCACGGAGATGGAGGGCTGGCCGGCGGCCTTCGCCGCGGAGGTCAAGGGCGCGCTGGCCGGGACAGCGGGGCTCACGCCCATGACCCTCGAGAACCTCCAGGCCCAGCTCGGCAAGGAGCGGCTGAAGGCCACCTTCGCCTGCGAGGACGCCGCCTGCCTGAACCGCATCGTGGAGAACTTCGGGTGCTCGGAGACGATCTTCACCGTGGTCCGGCGCATCGGCGCGGACAAGGTTCAGGTCACCATGGACCACACCGCCGGGGAGACGGTGCTGCACTCCGCGCCACCGGTCTACGCTGCCCGGGACTTCGACGGGATCCGAGGGGCGATCCAGGAGCTCGCCGGGACGCTGAAGACGTCCATGGGAGGGCCCACGGATCCGAACGTGGTGCCCTCGAAGATCGTGGTCCACGAGGACGTCGGGCCTGAAGGCCCTCCCACAGGAAAATCGGGGCCGGAGGCCCCTCCCACGGGGGGAGCACCGGCGGTGCACCCTTGGGTCACATCACCGGAGTGGCTCGCGGTCCGCCTCTTCGTGGGATCCCACGGCTCGGAGAGTGTCGAGCCCTACGCCCTGTTCGTGTCCGCCTTCACCTTGCGCTGGCGCCGGTTCTACGTCACGCCGGTGCAGATCGGCCTGGCCCCCCAGCGGTGGAGCAGCGACCTGATCTACGACGTCGGGCCCGCGCTCGGCGTGCCGTTCCAGCTCGGCCGGGACGAGCGCCACGAGATCCGCCTCGGGGTCTGGGTGCCCCTGGTCCTCTGGGACGGGGCCATCGAGTCCATGGGGGTGAGCGTCGAGGCCCTCTACGTGTACCACGTCCACGAGTGGTTTACGGTCCACGCTGGGGTCATGACGGGCGCGATGCTCTGGCAGTTCGACACCCCCGTCAGGTTCATGGGCGGCGGCCTCGTCGGCTTCGGGATCTGATCCGCGTCAGGGCTGCACCAGGGAGATCGGGGCCTGGGCGCAGGTATTGGGGTGGACGGCCACCCCGTCGATGCGGGCCCCCGCGGTGGGGCGAGCCGACAAGACCTGATCCTTCCCTGTGGGGAAGGTGGCCCCGGCGAGCCGGGGTCGGATGGGGCTGGACCCCGTGCAGAGATTCCCGCGCGTCTTTCCGGGTCTTCGCGATCGACGTTGGGTGGCCAGCCCCCCCCCCCCTCCCGGCGCTGCGCTCGGCTTCCGCCTCGCTCCGCTCCTCCCCCCCGTGCCGGGGGGGCGGTGCCGGTACTTCCATTGTCTTGGGCAAGGACCAGGGTCTGCAGGAAATCCAAGGCTTGGCGAGTGACCGGGAGCTTGGAGTGTACGGTGCCGAGGGTCCTCCCCCTCCTCGCTGCTTCGCAGCTCACCTCCCCAAAGGGGAGATTTTTTACCGTGCCAAGTGCAACCCACCGATGGCCTCGGCACCTGCCCGAAGCCCTCCCGAACGTCACAGCATGCACGGTAAAATCGCCCCCATTGGGGGCGACGTCGCCCCAGGGCGACGGGGGGGAGGTTGGCCCCCGGAAACGTGAGTTAGCGGTAACATCAAGACCCCCTCGACCCCCCGAGGGGGGAGAGAAGGGAGCCCGGCGAAGCCGTGCGACCGGAGCGGGGGGTTCAGCCAGGCGTGTTGGCCCCTCTGCGCTGCCGTGACCACTCCCGCATCACACATCGAACCTCGGACCCAACCTCGATCGCGAAGGACTGTCTTTCCCCATCCCACCTCCCGCGCTACAATGAGGAAACCCCACTCCGGAGGCCCCATGCGACTCACCGCCGCCCTCTCCCTGCTCCTCCTCGCGCTGCCCCTCGCCGCGGCCTGCGACGGCGGGGAGGACTGCCCCAACCAGCCGCCGACGCTGGGTTGGCGTTTGAGCACGCCCGGGGGACTTGAGGTCAGGTTCAACCGATCTGTGGGGCAGTCCTTGGAGTTCTCGATCTCGAACGCCGTATCCGACCCCGAGGAGGATCCGCTGTTCTTCGTCTGGTACCGGGAGGTGCCGGAAGCCGACAGCGGCCCGGTCCCCGAAGTCGGTGACGTGTCGATGACCCTGAACCCCTGCGAGATCTTCTCTCTACGAAACGCCAGTCGCGTCAACGTGACCGTCGTGGTCAGTGATGCCCCGATCATGTTCGACAAAGACGCCGAGCTCTTCCCGGTCGTCAACAACGGCGCACCGTATGTGATGCGCGTGTGGACCGTCGAGCTGCTGGATGAGTGTCCCTAGCGCCGGCAGATGCGCAGCCCAGCCGGGGAGCCCGCGACCCGGATTCTTCTCTCCTCCCCGAACGCCAGGGAGGATGCTGCGGCGTAGGATCCCAGCCGGCGGAATCCGGGTCGCGGGCTCCCCGGCTGGGATCGGGGGATGTGGGGCTGGCGGCGGCGCTTGTGAAGAAGCCCACGCGACCTTCCCCGTCCCCACCTCCTGCGCTATCCTGTGGACAACCTGCCCTGGAGGCTCCATGCGGTTCGCTACCATCGCCTCGCTTCTGCTCCTCTGCTCCCTCGTCCCCCGAGCCCGAGCCGATGACACACCCCTCTCCGCGGACCTGCGGACCGCGTTCGCCACCGCGGCGGGCGTCGCGGCGTCCGCGGTGACCGAGGTCGCTGACCACCCCGTGGGCGGACTCTGGGCGTCCACCGGGTTCCACTCGATCCTCATCGGTGCCTGGGGCCAGGGTCCGGACTCCGAGAGCGCGCTGGTCCTCACCCGGCCCTGCGGTGAGGGGCGCTGCACGGCCCGTGTCCAGAAGCTCGGGAAGGTCTCCGCGCCCGCGCTGGTCGCCCTGGTGGATCTCGAGGGCGACGGGGGCGAGCTCACGGAGCTGGAGTGGGAGGAGGTCCTGGAGCCCGCGCGGTCAACGACGGCGAAGCGGCCGGCGCTCCTGCTGCGGATCCGCCACGCCACCCCGCCCCCGTCCCGGCAATGGGCGGTCGCGCTCCTCCTCTACCCCCTGGAATCTGCCACCCCGATCTGGGACTTCACAGCGAGGGTCCACGACGGAGCGAAGAGCACGCAGCGAAACCTGAAGGTGACCTTCGAGAAGAGCCCCGGCCCGGTGCTGGACATCGTCACCGACGAGACCCGGTTCCGCTGGGACGAAGGCCTCTACAAGCCGCTGAAGTAGCCCCTAACTTCCGGGAAAGAGGAACCGCAGCATCGCCCCGGAGCGCGCCGCCCACGCGGCCTCGTTGTGCGCGTGGCCCTCGCCCACCAGGTGCAGGAGGTTCCGGTCCGGACCCAGGTAGTCGCCCCAGTCCGCGTAGCCCGCGGGGACCGTGGGGGACCAGTAGAGGGTCGGCACGCCCGCAGGGTCCGACGAGATGGGGAAGTCCGCGGGCGCGGTCTCCAGGTCCCCGTCGTCGTCCCACTCGGGCCGGTTGTCCCAGCCGAGGTCGATGAGCACGTTCCGGGTCCAGTCGGTGTAGCTCCGCCCATCGCCGGTGTACTCCTGGCCCGGCTGGCCCATGGAGGACAGGGTCCCCGAGTCCATGTAGATCTTCAGCGCGAGCTGGTCCGCGGACGGGGACGCCTGCTGGAGCACCGACTCCATGGTCGGGTGGCCCTCGGTGCCCGAGCCCTCCTGGCCGACCCAGTAGGAGCCGGAGAAGCTCGCGACGCGGCCGAAGACGTCCGCGTGGTGCCACGCGATCCAGAGGGAGGAGATCCCCCCCAGGGAGGACCCGGCGATGGCCGTGTCCCCCCGCCCGGGCTTGGTGGGGAAGCGTTCGTCCACGAGGGGCTTGACCACGTCCACCAGGAACTCCGCGTAGTCCGGGAGCAGCGGCGTCACCTGGATGGGCCCACCGCCGAGATCCACGGTGATCCCGGCGTAGAGGTACTCGTCCATGCGGTCGTCCGTGTCGACACCGACGATGATCAGGGGCGCCACCTCCCCGGTAGCGATCAATGCGTCCGCGGCGCCGTCGATCTCCCACGCACCGAAGGGCGTCATGGGGTTGGTGAAGACGTTGAAGCCGTCCTGCATGTAGAGCACCGGGAAGGTCGCACCGGGATCGTCGAACGCGGGGGCGGGGACGTAGACGTAGAGCGATCTCGTGTTGTCGAGCTGCGGACTGTAGACCCCCTCCACCAGGGCAATCCGGCTGACACCGGCGGGGCAGAGCGCTGAGTTGATCGCGATGTCTGCGAACCCGATCCACCGGTTCAGGGGATCCGGGAACCACTGGTCGTCCGCGAAGAGCTTGTACTGCTTGCAGCCGTCCACCACCGCTGCGGGGACCACGGCCCAGAACCAGCCCGCCAGCGGGGAGGCCTCCATGGCCTCCTCCTCCCACGCGTTGAACTCCCCACGGATCGCTACCACGTCGTGCTCGGGCAGCCAGGTGACCACGAGACAGGTCTCCTCATCGCAGACCGGGCCGTCGTAGAGGACCATCTGCGCATCGATCCCATCGCCGTCACCCGCGCCCAGCGCGGCCATCAGGAGATCCATGTCGAGCCCCGGGGTGGACGGGACGTCCTCCCCGAGGTCCTGGGCTACGTCCGCGGGCGGCGAGGTCTCCGGTGGGATGTCCGGCAGGGGCGGAAGCTCTGAAGGGAGATCGTCGACGCGGTCCTCGTGGACACCCAGGAGCGCTGACGAATCCAGCGCAACGATGTCCTGGGAGACCTCCAACACCGTGGCGTCGGCGCCGCTGCGGCCACCACCGCCGCACCCGGCGACGGTCAAGCCCAGGAGGATCGCGATTGGGAAGAGAGGTCTGGTGTCCATGACATCCTGGATATCAGGGAATCATCCAGGTGTCGATGACCTCGCCGGTCTCGGCGAGGATCGCGGTGAAGGTGATCTGCTCGGGCTGCATGTCCACCTTCACGTAGTGGAAGTCCTTGTGGTGCTTCACAAGCAGGGCCTGCTCCTCCGGCGGCCCCGCGTCAAAGCCGTAGAGGGGCGCGCCGCCGCCGCCGGAGACCACGTGGTGGATGCCGTTCACGAGGAAGTGCTCGTAGCAGTGGTTGTGGCCGTTGACCACCAGGTCCACCTGGTGCTGCTCCAGGAGGGGGAGGACGTGCTCTCGTCCCTTGAGCCAGGGGCCGTGGTTGGAGAACGTGTACATGGGCCCGTGGAAGGCCACGATGACCCATTGTGCGTTCTCCCGGAGCCTGGACAGCTCCTGGTCCATCCAAGCGAGGGCCTCGGTGTCGGACCAGTCGTTGCTGAAGATGTCGATGCCCAGGAAGCCGAAGTCCCCCCAGATGGTGCTCCAGTTCCGCTCGTTCTTGTAGTTGTTCTCGGTGTGGAAGAAGGTGTCGAAGTAGGCCTGGCCGAAGGCCTCGTGGTTCCCGAAGATCGGGTAGTAGAACGTGTTGGACAGGAGCTCCTGCTCGATGTCGAAGAACTCCTGCCACTTGGCGATGTCCGCGGCGCTGGACATGAGATCGCCGGTGTGGAGAACCATGGCGGGCCCCGTCGCAGCGATCGCGTCGACCACCATCTGGTGTGCCTCGTGGTTGGTCCGGGTGTCCCCGAAGAGGACCAGGGAGACCGGCGTACCCGTCTCGGGGACCCAGCCCGTCGCGGTGTCCTGGGTGTTCACCACCAGGACCTCGAAGTTCTCCCCCGGGAGCACGCCGGTGACCTCCGCCCAGTGGACGAAGCCGTCGGGAGCGGGCAGCGGGATGAGCTGGTCGGAGTAGTCCGGCTTGACCGGCACCGTGGTGACCGTGGTTCGGAGCGCCCCGTCCACGTAGACCTCGAGGACCAGGGGCACCTCGTCCTCGGACTCGGCCATGACGTGGAACCTCTCGGGTGTGACCCACTGGAGCCACGGTCCCTTGAGCAGGGTTGTGGGGAGGGCCTCGATGGGCTCGACGACGTCGGCGGGCTTCACATCCACCGGTGGCTCCACCAAATCCACGGAGATGTCATCCGGGGGGGTGGCCTGGTCGTCGGGAGCGGCGCCGCCGCCGGAGGTGGAGCAGGCACCCGCGAGGAGCGCGAAGACCAGGGCGATCGAGAGAAACGATGGTCGGCATTTCATGACGGATCCTCCGGTGTCGAGCGACAGCAATCTATGGATTTGAAGCGGCGCTTGCAAGGACGGATGTCAGTCGGCGGCGGCGGCGGCGACCTCGGCGAAGCGGACCAGCGCCCCGATCCCCGCCGAGAACGTCCCCGGTACGAGGAGCTCGTCCCCGGAGCGACCCAGGTCGGCCCGGGTCCCGTTCGGCCGGAGGATCGACTCAACGACCGCCTCCTCGCAGACCAGCCCGGTGTCCCGGATCTCGACGCGGTCCCCGGGGAGGACCGCGTTCTTCAAGCGGACCACGAGGCCGCCCGGGCGGGTCGCCGTGACCCGACCCACGAACACGTTCCGGTTCCGCTCCCCGTAGGAGCCGTCGGAGTTGTAGGACGAGAGATCATGGGCCTCGCCGCCGAGGAAGTGCGTGGAGAACCCCCGGTTTGTGGGCCGCGCCAGCTCCTCCAGGTAGGCCTCCTTGCGGGCCTCGAAGCCGGAGAGGTCGCCCGCCGCGATCCGTCGGGCCGCGTCCTTGTACACGTCCACCACCGCGCCCACGTACAGCGCGCTGCGGGTGCGGCCTTCGATCTTGAGCGCATGGACCCCGGTGGCGAGGGGGTCCGGGAGGACCGGGATGGTGCAGAGATCCTTCGCATCGAAGAAGTAGGTGCCCCGGTCGTCCTCCTCCACCGCGTTGCCCTGCCCCGGGCGGCGGCGATCCTCCAGCTCCTTGTACGGCCACCGGCAGCCCTGCGCGCAGGCCCCCACCCGGGGGTCCCGATCGGCCCAGTACAGGGACAGGAAGCAGCGCCCGCTCCAGGCGACGCAGACGGCGCCGTGACAGAAGGCCTCGATCTCCCCCGTCGCCCCACAGACCACCCCTCCGAGCTGCTCCATGGTCAGCTCCCGGGCGACGACGATCCGCTGGATGCCCTGGGCAAACCACCAGTTCGCGGCGGCGCTGTTGGTGACGCTGGTCTGGGTGCTCAGATGGAAGCGGAGCCCCGGCGCCTCTCGTCGGCCCAGGGCCAGGACGCCCGGATCTCCGACGATGACGCCGTGGGGGCCGAGGGTCTCCAAGCGGCGAAGGGCCGCGGCGATCCCATGGAGATCGTCCTCGAAGGCCAGGACGTTCACGGTGACGTAGATCCGCCGTCCCAGGTCCCTGGCGAGGCCGAGGGCCCACTCCAGCTGGTCCCAGTCGAAGTTTCCGGCGAACTTGCGGAGGGACCAGTCCTCGAGGCCCAGGTATGCCGCGTCGGCCCCGAAATGGAAGGCAGTTTCGAGCTTCTCCGGGGTCCCGGCGGGGGCCATGATCTCCGGTGGGGGCCGAGGGTCCATGCCGTCAGAGGACCGAGCCGGCGCCCAGCGCGATGAGGATCACTCCGAAGACCACGCCCCCGTGGCTCCCACATTGCCTTTTTTCCATGTCGATGCCCTCCTGCCCTTCTCTTCTACCAGGGGTCGTGTGAAAAATCACACCTTCGGTTATCATCCGGGAGCAGAGGAGGCGCCATGACCTTGCGGACCCTCGAGGAGTTCCTGGAGCGATCCCTGGACGACGAGCGCCTGAGTCGCGGGGAGCGGTCCGTGTTCCGGGAGCTCCTCGCCGAGCACGACCCCTCCCCCAGGGAGCAGGAGCTCCTCCTCCATGCGGCCTTCGGCCTGGCGCGCGCACGCCTCGGGGACTCGGGCCACACCCAGGTGGTGGAGTGGCTCGAGGACGTGGTGAAGGCCCTGCGTCCGGTGAACCGGGACGGCCCCATCCAGGGCCGCCACGCAGAGGCCCTCTTCTTTCCGTCCCAGGCCTCCCTGGGCCGGCTCCTGGATCGGATCCGCGGCTGCCGGCGCAGCCTGGACATCTGCGTCTTCACCCTCACCCACGATCGCCTCGCGGACGCAGTCCTGGAGGTCCACCGCAGGAGGATCCCGGTCCGCCTGCTGACCGACGTGGACAAGGCCCAGGATCGGGGCTCCGACGTCCTCGACCTGGCCCGGGCCGGGGTCCCGGTACGCACGGACACCACCGAGTCCCTCATGCACAACAAGTTCGCCATCTTCGACGAGGTCGTCCTCGCCACGGGCAGCTACAACTGGACCCGCAGCGCAACCCGGGAGAACCAGGAGAACATCCTTGTGACGGACGATCCGCCCCTCGTCTCGGCCTACCACGCCGAGTTCGAGCGGCTCTGGGAGATGTTCGGGTAACCCGGGGGGGCCTCGCTGACGCTCGGCAGAGACATCAACCGTCATCCTGAGCTGCCCATCCGGCTCCGCCGGACGAGGTGGTGTTCAGAAACAAATGCACGGCTGGGTTTTGAGCTTGTGTCGAATGAAGCCGAGGTTGGTGTTTCTTGGAAGCGCAGTCTTCCCGTCATCCCGAGCGCAGCGAGGGATCTCAAGTGAACCTCTCGGGCATCGCCCCACTTATCTACAGCGGCCTGTCTCCGGGGGCCTGCTCCGTCTCCGGGCCATCACCTGGCTGCGGCTCACGCCGGTCCAGGTGATACCCCTCCACGCAGACCCCCAGTGCCGAGCGCAAAGTAAAGGTAGAACCATAAAAGAGGCTCTTGTGACATCTTCGTGGGTAGCGTTTGCTTCCTCCACGCGGGCCCAAAGCGAAACCCATAGTGGCCGCGTCCATCCATCGGTCACGGTCACGGTCACGGTCACGGAAAAACAGAGGAGGAGGAGCCAATGGATAGACGGCGTCGGAACGACCT
>JBDRIT010000122.1:0-41090 GCA_043815665.1 Pseudomonadota bacterium | reverse complement strand
ACAGACGCTTCCAGATCTACCGAACGCACATAGCGAATCATCGGCGGCTCAGTCCAATACGTCTTGTCAGGCATGCCCGGCAATCCGGACGGTTTGACCAGCGTCTTCCTCCGGCACGCCCGGCAAGACGCTACCTATTTGTGGACGGAGACGAGACAGCTGGAGGATCGGCGGCTGCAGCAGATGGGTGGTGAGACAATGCGGCTAGAACGTATACAGCAGTCCGAAGTCCAGCGCGCCGATGCTCTCCTTCTCGCAGCCGGAGAAGTCGCCGGTCTCGGGGTTCACCGATGCACAGCGGCGGTCCAGGACGAAGCCGTAGTCCAGGCGCAGGGGGAACTGGCCTCCAACCAGGTACCGGATCCCGGTGCCAACGGAGAACCGCAAGGAGTTGCCGTGGAGATCCCCGACGCTCTCGGAGAGCCCGCCGAAGTCCAGGAACAGGGTCCCGTAGAAGTCCTGCCGCCGCAGGATCGGGAACCGCACCTCCACCGTCCCGTTCACCACGGAGTCCCCGTCCCGGATCATCTCGTGGGTGATCACCCCCTGGTCGTCCGCCACCGCCCGGGTCCGCGGCAGGCGCGACGGCTGGTACTGGGCCACGCCCCCCGCGGGGAAGCCCCGCACCCCGGAGGTGCCCCCCAGGCGGAACCGGTGGTTCTCGGGCAGGCGATCGCCGGCGACGGACCACGACGTCCCCATGCGTCCCATGACCGCGAGGGTCACGACGCGGCGGAAGCTCAGGTAGGCCTGGGCCGACACGTCGAGCTTGACGAAGTTGTCCCGGGCCCCCTTCTCGTTGAGCGCGTTGATGTAGGTCACCCGGGTGCCGAAGTAGGTCCCCCGGCTGGGGTTGGTCGGGCTGTTGCGCCAGTCGAAGCGGACCGTGGGGCTCACCTCGAACTGGGTCTCGGGCGCCCCGAGCCTGTTCTCTCCCGGGTTCTTCCAGGCGATGCGGGAGGCCTTGGAGCCCAGGGAGAGGAAGATCCGCTTCATGATCAGGTAGGAGAGCTCCGTGTCCAGGCCGTACTCGAAGATGTCCAGGTCCCGCAGCGCGTGGTCGAACTCCACCAGGGGCGTGAGGCGGAGGATCAGATCCGTCCCGAACAGCCGCCGATCCCGATAGGTGGGCAGGAAGGACACGTAGCGCATGAGGCTGGTGGTGGAGAACCCGTACTTCACCGGGATCGTCAGCTCCTTGGCCCGCCCGACGAAGTTCCGATCCGTGTAGCTCAGCTCCGTCATGATCAGGAGATCGGGCAGGCGGATCATCGGCCCCTCGCCGTCGCCGGCCCGGGCCCGTGCGCCTCCGGTGAGGACCGACCCGGTGGTCTGCACCGACGCGGAGATCAGGCTGTTGACGAAGCTGTTCATCCGCTGCTGCCCCGCGTTCTCCCGCGGCGGCATGGTCTGGAACCCCGCGGAGAGCTCCAGGGCCTTGTTCACCGCCTCCTCGACGTAGATCACCACGGCCACCTGGTCCCGAGGGGGATCCTCGTCGAGGCCGATGAACTCCGTGCGCACCGACGCGAAGGTCCCCAGGTTGCGGATCCGACGCACCGCTTCGTCGATCTTGTCCTTGTCGAAGGCCTGCCCGGCCTTGGGGAAGTCCCGCTGGATCACCGAGGAGTTCGATCGCCGCAGGCCGTGCCAGAGGATCTCCCCCATGACCGAGCGGTCGTTCTCCCGGACCCGGATGGTCACATCCACCTCCCGGCTCATGGCCTTGTCCGGGTCGCACTCCTTGGCCTCGACTGCGGGATTCCGGCCCACGCAGGACACCTCGATGAGCACCTTGTGGTAGCCCTCGGCGAGGTAGCGCTTCTTCAGGTCGGAAACGGCGTTCTTCACCCGGAACCCCGAGTAGAGCCCCCCCCCCATGAGCGCCCAGTGCTTCTGGAGCCGCGGCAGGTCCAGGGCCTCGACCCCCTCCACCGCGAGGGCCCCCACCTTGGACGGCGACCCCTCGTCCACCCGGATCCGGATGTAGATCGGGCTCTCCCATTGGTGCTTGACGACCTCGAAGGCCCGCCCGCCCATGGTATATTGATAGATCGTCGAGGCCCCCTCCCGACGCACGGCGACCCGCAGGTCCGGATCGCCCGCCGCGTCGGGGTAGGTCATCCGTGGGAAGCCCTGATCCCGGTAGTGGTCCCGGATCCGGCCCATGTCCCCCATGAGCTGCTCGATCTGCAGGTATCCGCCCTCCCCGAAGAAGTCATAGGGCACCGTCTCCATGACCCCGAGGAGCTCCTTCTCCCGGATCTGTGTGGCGCCCTCGATGGTGATCTTGCGGATCTCCGCCGGCTCGCCGAGGGTGATCATGTACCGCACCGCGCCCACCATGGGATGCGGCCAGTCCTCCCGACCGCTGCGGTAGTCCGCGAACTGCATGTCCACCCGGGCGAAGAGGTTGCCCCGGGTCTGGTAGTGCGCCCGCACCTCGTCGATGCCCAGCTCCGCCTCGGTGCGATCGAAGGCCCCGGACTCGCGGAAGGGGAGGGCCCGGTAGAGGTCCTGGTCGTTCACCTTGCGGAAGGACGGGGAGCCCTCGTTGGGCTCGTCGAAGAGGCGCTCCAGGAAGACCACGGAGAAGCACTGCTCCACCTTGACGTCCGCAGTGAGGGTCTCCCGCTCGGGATCATAGTTCACGGACACCCGGGGCGCGATGAAGCCGTACATCTGCAGCCACTCCTGCAGCTCCTTGCGGGTCTTCCGGGCCAGGGCCCGGGTGTAGGGAGTGCCGGAGCGGATGCTGGCGACGCGCTGCAGAACCCGGCGGGTCAGGCGGGGGCAGGAGTGCTCCGGCTCGCCAGCCACCACCTCGGGCTGGGCGAACTCCACCCGCACCCGGGAGATCCGGGACACGTCCCCCTCCTCCACCTTGAACAGGATCCGGAGGTGCTTGGGCGGCCGGGGCGTCAGGACCGGCGCCACGGAGGCCTTGTCGAAGCCCTGCTTGCGCATGTAGCTCAGGAGCACCTCCACCTGGCGCTCGAGGCGCGCCCGGTCCTCCTCCACCGCGGGGTTGAGCACCTGCCCGGGCCGGATGAAGAGCCGCTTCTCCAGCTCCGACGCGTAGAAGTACTCGGTGCCCGTGATCTCGACCTTCTCCACCCAGGAGTTGGGGATCGCCGTGATGACCACGTGGGCCGCGCCGTCCCGGACCTCACAGGCGAAGAAGGTCTCCAGGAAGAAGCCGCTCTTCGTCAGGCGCTCCTTGGCCCGCCTGCGGGCCTCGGGGGAGAACACGGCCCCAGGCCGTCCGAGGTCCGTGAGGGAGAGGAGGCGCACCTGGACGTTGTCGAAGAAGCCGGCCTCCTGGTCCACCCCCTCGAAGCGGGCAGAGCCCATGGGGAGGCCGTAGCAAGGGGTGCAGGGATCCGCCGCCGCGCGCGGGGCCGGGACGAGCCACGCCGCCAGCGCCACGGCCGCAGCGACCATCCACACCTTCGTCCTTGGACGGATCGTCCTCATCTCCCCCCGTCTACTCCAGCGGAATGCGGTACAGCAACCGCCCCTCGTAGTTCTGGTTTGTCTCCGTCATATTCTGCTTCATCTTCATCCGGCCCTCGAGGAAGAGCCGGTCCGTGAGCATGAACCGGAAGCCGGCAGTATACTCCTGCAGGTCCGTCTCCTGGGCCACCTTCGTGGTCAGGTGCATGGCCCGCCCCACCTTGGTGAGGGTCTCCGCCTGGATCCCGCCGTCCCGGGTGAAGCCCAGGGAGACCGCGTCGAGGAAGGGCGACAGCAGCAGGTCCGAGACCGCGCGGGCCACGTCGTCGGTGAGGAGGTTGATGGACACGGTGCTCCCCTCCCCGAAGCCCTGGCCCTCCAGGTCCCTGCGGGTCATCCCCAGGAGGAGGAGGGTCTGGAGATCCGCCTGGTCGTACTCCCCGGAGTCGCTGGAGAGGTCGAAGCGCAGGTCCGGGTAGGTCCCGTAGACGTGGACGGTGATGTTCACGTCCCGCCCCCAGATCTTCTCCGTGGGGCTGGCGGCGCCGCCGGACTCCCCGGAGGCCCGGTTGATCGTGGTGACCGCCTTCACGTCCACCACGGGCTTGCCCGGATCCCCCGTGAAGTCCGCGTAGCCCGACTGGATCTCGAACTCCCGCTTCACCACCTTGTAGGTGATCATGCCGCCGGGGAGCAGGGTGAGGCGATCATGGACCTCCAGGTCGTCCAGGGTCCCCCGGACAGCGAGGTCCACGTCCACCTCCATGTCCGTCTCGCCGAAGGGGAAGCGGCTCGACACGGTGAAGTCCGTGGAGCGCACCTCCAGGTCCAGGTCCAGGACCCTAAGGAAGGGGATGACCTCCGTGATGGGGCGGCTGTACCGCTCCTGGGAGCGGGAGAACGCCGTAGCGAAGGAGCCCAGGAGGCGGTCGAAGTTCCGGTAGAACTGCCCCTCGGTCACGTCGATGCGCCCCTCGAGGAGGCCCTGGGCCCGCTTCGGGTCCAGGGGATCCGTGAGGCTGAGGTGCAGGGTCGGGTTCATGGTCAGGCGGTACTGTCGCGGGACGGCGAAGAAGATGCCCGACCCCACCGCGTCCAGGTCGATCCTGGCCGGCAGCCACTCGGCAAAGTCCACGCTCCCCCACAGGGAGATCGCGCCGTCGTCGTGGCGGGCCTCGATCCGGGCCTCCTGGGGGACGTTCAAGCGGAGCGCGCCCGCGGAGATGTCACCGGAGACGGCGAGGACGCCCTCCAGGATCCGGATCTCGTGGGGATAGCCTCGGACCAGCGCATCCACCTCGGACAGCCCCAGGGTCCCGTCGAGGGTGGGGGCCTCCAGCGCACCGCGGATCCGGACCCCGCCCCCCGGGGCCTCGCAGACATCCCCCGAGCCCACGTTGACGGTGCCGCGGAGCCGGGCAAGCCACGGAGACAGGAACGCCAGCCGCTGGAGATCCAGCGCGCCGCCCACCTCCAGGGCGTACCCCCGCTGGAGGTCGACCTCCCCGGAGAGGGTCGCGTCCCCGATGGGTGTGGCCAGACGGAGGCACGTGGTCCCTGCCCCTCGCTCCGTCGCAACGAGGTCCACCGGTCCCCGGTTCACGATCCGGAAGACCACGTCCGCGTCCGAGGCCACCTCGGTGCCGGTGTCCCAGGCCTCCTCCCTGTCCTGGGTCTCGAGGAGCCTGGCCAGCGCGGGGATCTCCACCACGAGGCCCCCGTCCTCGATGAAGATCGAGGCATCCACCATGGTCCCGCTGGTCTGGGTGTTCACGTGGATCTGCGCCGCCCCCGTGGCGGTCACGGCCACGGGGAGCGCCGCCTCGGGGAGGATCCGGGCCAGGGTGAGCCCCTCGAACCCCAGGACCGCGTCCACGGCGATGGGCTCCAGGCCGTCGAAGTCGATCCTCAGATCGCTGAGGGTGAAGCCCTCGAAGAACCGGTCGGAGGAGATCCGGATCGAGTCGCCGACCTGTCCCTTGAAGTCCAGCTCCGCGTCCCCGAGATCGATCCCGGCGGTCTGGACATGGAGGAGGTGGAGCGCGCCGTCCACCCGGGGCCGGGCGAGAGCGCCCTCGAAGGCGAGCCGTCCACCGACCCGGGCCTGCACCGGCAGGTCCAGGGGCGCAAGGATCTTGAGTGCGCGGAGGTCGATGGGGCTCCAGGTCACCCGCCCCACACCGGTCATCCGGTCCAGGTTCAGGCTGGCCTTCCCCCGGAGCCCATACCCCGAAGCGAGGGTCACGCGGAACTCCGGGAGGTCGAGGATCCCGCCCTTCAGGGTCACCTTCGCCGCGACCTCCCGCACCGGCTCCGGGAGGGTCTCGAGGCGCAGAGCCTTCAGATCCCCGCGCAGGTTCAGGCGGGGGAGGATCTTCTGCGCCGGCAGGTCGAGGAGGGGCCCCAGCGCGGGCCACTCCACGCGCACCTGGCCGGAGATCAGGGCGTCCCGGATCGGATCCAGGTCCTCCCGGACCGACTTCGGCAGGGGCAAGGATCGCATGGGCATCCGGTCGAAGCGGAGCCGGGCGTGGCCCTGCAGGTCCTTGCGGGCCAGCCCCCCCTCGATGCGCGCCCCGACGCCGCGGACGACCTGGACCTTGCCGGCGAGGACCGCGTCGCCCCCTTCGGGGTAGTGGAGGTCCACGGCCAGGTCCCGGAAGGCCAGGAAGTCCTTCGCCACGCTCCGGGCCTCCACGGTGACGTCACCGCTGATCATGGACAGGACGCCCAGGTCGAAGCGCAGGGGGATCCCCCGGACCGACGCCGAGGCCTCCACCGCGCCCAGAGTGAGCCCCCCGAAGTCGAGACCCTCCCCCTGGATCTGGAGGGAGGCCTCCAGCCGGGGCTCGCCCATGCCCCGCTCCCGGCGGGCCTCTGCGCTGAACTGTATCGCGGCCTGGTGGACGCTGCCCGCGGGGGAGGTAAGGTCCATCACCACGCCCTCCCCCGCGACCCGCAGATCACGCAGGAGGTCTTGCGCCCGGGTCCCGATGCGCCCGTCCACAAAGAGGCTGTCCAGGCGGACCTGCCCGAGGATCCCCTCATCGGGGACGAGGAGGTCCAGGGGGACCCGGAGCGGAGCGATCGCCTCGATGCCCACCCGCCACGGTGCGTCAAGAAGCCGGGGTCCCGAACCGATCACCCGGGCCACGTCCCCTGCGATGGCCCCGTCGGTGAGGGGATCGGCCCAGGCGAGGCGACGGACCACGATGTCGCCGTTGACGAGGCGCGCATCCAGCTCCACCTGGGCCAGATCCAGCACCGGGGTCCGGACCCCCTCCATGGTGGCCTCCAGGTCCACGTCGGGGGCCTCGAGGGTTCCCCGCAGGGCCAACCGGTGGACCGTGAGGTCCCCCGCCACCACGGGGGTCAGGAGCCCCGCCACCGTGGCCTCCAGATCCACCTCTGGGGCGGCGAGGGGGCCACGCAGGACCAGGCGTTGGACCGTGAGGTCCCCATCGACGCCGGGCACGTCCATGGCCTCGAGGTGCCGTCCGATCGCCGGGCTCCAGGCGTCCGCGACGAGATCGAAGAACAGCTCCGGATCCCAGGTGAAGCCGCCCTCAAGGGAGACCCTGTCCTGCCCCGCGACGACCTCGAGGCCCGAGGTCTCGACGCCCTGGAGGTCCAGGGACAGGTTCCCCCCCGCTGACCAGGCCCCGCCGAGCCCGGTGCGGGGATCGACCTCCGAGCCCACGGCCACGTCCAGGGCCAGGCTCATGGACACGTCGTCCTCGGTGACCCGCAGGTTCCTGACGCCCACGCAGCCGCTCATCACCCCGTCCAGGAGGGGGCTCAGGGACCGGATGTCGACGTCGCCGAAGCCGAGGGCCACCGCCGCGGGGTCCGCACCCTCCATGCAGGCGAGGCCGCCGATCCGCACCAGCTCCCCGGGGCCGGGCACCGCGTGGATCAGGACGTCCTCCGCGTCGATGCGGCCGGCGTAGAGCCAGGTCCCCAGTCGCTGCACCCGCACCAGGGTCGGGTTGGCGAGGTTCAGGGAGACGGCGCCCTCCACGTCGTCGAAGGGGACCCCGAGGACCTCCACCCGGGGGCTCCGCACGGACACCACGAGGTTGGCCGCCTCCAGGGGCCCCTTGGCCGTGACCGCCGCGTCGAGCGCGCCGGTCACGGTGCCGCTGGTGATCTCACCGAGCACCGTGGGATCGGGCACGCGGACCACGGCCACGGACTCCAGGGAGAGGGGACGATCCGGAGAAAAGTCCATGGTCCCGCTCAACCGGAAGTCGAACCGCCGGGCCCGGCCCGAGGCGTCAATGATCTCGAAGGAGTCCCCGTGGAGATGGAACCGGGACGTCCGGAAGCCCTGGACGGGCCGCGTCAGGAACGCGAGAGAGTCGGGGACCGGGAGGGTCCCCAGCAGCTCCACGGAGTCCGCCAGGAGATCCCGCGCCCCCACGGTGACGATCCCATCCAGGAGCCCCACCTCCCCGTCCAGGTCGACCCCCCGCACCAGGAGCCCCCACTCCTCAAAGAAGTCCAGGCGCACCCGGGTGTTCTCGATGCGGATGTCGTGCATCTGCAGCTTGACCGGGGTGGGGTCCGGGGAGGGGGGCTTGTCGGGTTCGACGAAGGCCTGCACCAGGAGGAGGCCACTGTCCCGGAACTCCAGGTCCACGATCCCGTCCCGCACCAGGGTGCGGTCGAAGATCAGGGGCAGGGGATCGTCCTCCCCGCCAACCACGAGGTACCCGATCAGCGCCCCGAGGCGCATGTCCGTGGAGACCCGGGCCGCCTGGATCACCGGCACGTCCCCGGGCCGGGAGATCACGACCCCGAAGACGTGGATCCGGCTGCGGAACGGCTCCCAGTGGATCCGCTCCGCCGAGATCGTGCCCGGGATCGCGTCGTTGACCAGGCTCAGGAGCTGGGACGAGAGGCCCGGGTCATTCACGGCGAAGTAGACCCCGATGATCAGGGTGAACACCCACAGGGCGCTGCGCACCACCAGCAGGTACGCAAGGCCCACCACCGCGAGGACCAGGTGCCAGGCGGTCCGGAGAAGCCAGCGTGGGTGGAGGCGTCTCATCCGCTACGGTGTCGCCTCCGCAGTCGGGGCGCCGAGGAGGAGCTTGCCCTCTCCCCAGGGAATCTCCTTCTTGAACAGGGTCATGGGCCCCACCTCCGGGGCCCGGGTCGGGTCGATGACCGTGCCGCCCTCGGGACAATGGATCCCCAGGGGCACCTCGCCGCCCACGATGCCGAAGGAACACCGCGCCAGGGTGAGGCGCTCGGGTGCCATGGGGCTCCCCTCGAAGACCACCTCCCCCTCGAGCCGCCCGGACAGGAAGCGCTCCGCCACGGGCGACACCTTCACGTTCTCCTTGATCGCCGCCAGGTCGATGCCCACGAGCTGCAGGGTCCCCTCGTATCCCGGGAGGCCCAGGGGGGGCTTCGGACCCAGGCGGCCGCGCAGCCGCATCTGGCCGAACCCGCTCTCCACGAGGACGGTCCGCAGGTCCAGGGTCATGGGGGGCGTGAACCCCGCGTCCAGGTGGACGCGCAGATCCGGGGTCAGCGCCAACTCACCCTGCGAGATGGCGCCCACCCGGGTGTCCAGGATCAGGTTCAGGACGGGCTTGAACCTCAGCAGCAGCTCCGCGGCGGAGGCGTCACCCCAGAGCGCAGCCCAGGCTGCGGCCAGATCCTCCTCGGCGAGGCGGAGGGTGAGCTGACCTCCGAGGGAGAGCTCACCCAGGCGCAGGTCGCCGTGCTGCGCGGTCCCGAGGGTGATCTCACCGATCTTCAGGACCACCTCCCGTCCACCTGCCTCGAGGGTCGCGGGCCCGGCCCCGAAGCCCTGCAGGGTGACGCCCTCCAGGGTCGGCAGCGCTGCGACGTCCGGGAGGTCGAGGCGCACGGTGCTCCGAACGGCCTTCGGAGAAAGATCAACGGCCAGCTGCAGGAGCTCCTCCCCCTCCCAGGTCCCCACCACGGTGGTGTCCACGGAGAGCGCGTCGAGATCCGCCGCCGCCTCGAGGGACAGCTCCAGGGGCCGGGCGCCGAAGGACGCCTCCTCGATGGCGAACCGGTTGCCGTCCCAGCTGGCACGGACCTCCACCGGGCCCAGGGACGAGAGGCGCTCCGGGGTCCACCCCAACGCGTCCAGGAGGGCCACCACGGTCGAGGGTCCCCGGACCTCCAGGGCGATGCCCTCGATCCTGAGGTCGAGCGCGCCCCGGGAGACGCCCTTGACCTCCCCGACGTGCCCCGAGAGCTGGAGGGGACCGACATGGCCCGTCACCAGGGGGAGGTCCACGGTGATCCACCCGTCCTCGACCCGAAGGGACTCGACGGTCCAGGAGCCCTTCTCCTTCTTGCGCTTCCTGCGCTTCTTCTCCTTGAGCAGGACCATGAGCGAGAGGCTGCCGTCCGGGGTGATGAAGACGTTGACCTCCGGACTCTTCAGCAGCACCGAGGCCACCGCGGGGCCGCCGCCCCGCCAGCCTGCGCCGTTGATCTCGATGAGCTCCGCCTTCAGGATCTCCCGATCGTCCTCGTCCAGGAGCACCGGGCGGGCGATCCCGACGCGGCCATGGAGCGGCGAGGCGACCCCTCCAGCGAAGACCAGGCGCACCGGCCGGTCGTCCAGGGCCATGGCGAGGAGGGGCGCCTGGAGCCCCTGCACGCCGGGGCTGAAGTAGAGGACCATCACCAGGGTCACCAGGAACAGCAGGACCTGCCCGAAGACGATCCCCGCCACCCCGAACACCCCCACCACGCCGCCGCCCCGCACCGGCCACCCATCGACTCTCGCGCCCATGCTCCCGCCGCTCCGTGGGCTGGCGCCCTTGAGGCGCAAGCGCTCACCCGTGCGCGCCCACACCTCTCCCTTATACAGGGAAGGGATTGATTATAGGGGCGCCCCTCGCTCTGGAAAAAATTCACGATCCGTGCAGAATGTAGGCGTCCGTCATCCGGCGAGGAGAACCCATGGACTTCAGCTACGAAGAGCAGGTGCGAAGGCTGTCCACCGCCCAGGCGCGCCTGGAGGCCTCCCGTTGTCTCCTCTGCGAGGACGCACCCTGCACCGCCGTTTGCCCCGCCGGGGTCGACGCCATGCGCTTCATCCGCGCGATCCGGTTCCGGAACGAACGCAGGGCCCTGGATCTGATCCGGCGCAGCAACGTCCTGGCGGGCACCTGCGGAACCATCTGTCCCCACGAGAACCTCTGCGAGGGGGCCTGCAGCGCCCACGCGCTCCACGGCGCCCCGGTGGCCATCGGCGCGCTCCAGCGCTACGCCGCTGATGCAGAGGAGCGGACCACGGCGCCCCCGGCGCCCGAGATCTCGTGGACGGAGCACAGGGTCGCTGTGGTGGGCTCCGGACCCGCCGGCCTCGGCGCGGCCGCGGAGCTGGCCCGGGCCGGGGTCCGGGCCGTGGTCTTCGAGCCCCGGGAGCGGGCTGGCGGCATGGTCAACTACGGGATTCCCCGGTTCCGCTGCGCGGACGCGGTGGTGGACCGGGACGTGGCCTTCGTCCTGGGCCTGGGAGTCGAGCTCCGCCTCTGCGAGGCGGCGACGGACCTCGCCGCGCTCCTCGAGGACTTCGACGCAGTGGTTCTGGCGGGTGGCCTCGGCAAGGGCAAGGGCGCCGGCCTCCCGGGAGAGGATCTGGCGGGCGTGCACCGTGGCCTGGACTTCATCGCCGCGGTGAACGCAGATCTCGAGAGCGCCGCGACGCGGCTCCCCGTGGGAGAGCGGGTGGTGATCCTGGGCGCGGGCCAGGTGGGCATGGACCTCGCGGAGCACGCGCTCCGCCTCGGCGCCCGAGCGGTGGAGGTCACCAGCCGCCGGGGCACCGCCTCGATCCGCCGCGCCGCTCCCGGAGAGTTCGACACGGCCCTGGGCCACGGGGTCTCGTTCCTCACCTGCGCGGTGCCCGACGAGATCGAGGGAGCGGACGGCCGCACGATCGCGGTGCGCGGACACCGGGTGCATTGGACCGGTGACGGCACGATGAAGGACCTTCCGGGTTCCGGGTTCCGCCTCCCCGCGGACACGGTGCTCATCGCCGCGGGCCAGGAGCCCGAGGCGGCCACAGCGCCCCTCCTCGCGGGCCTCGAGACCCGGCGGGGACGGGTGGTCACCGACGAGACCGGAAAGACATCCAGGGACGGCGTCTGGGCCGCGGGGGATCTCCGCTTCCGCGGAGGCGGCACCGTGGTAGGCAGCGTGGCGGAGGGCCGGGACGCAGCCCGCGGGATCCTCGCGTGGCTCGACGTGGGGCCTGTCGGGCCCGAAGAGTCGGCCCTGAAGGGCCTCCCACAGGGGAGCGGGGAGGTGGTCGTATGATCGTCAAGGGCAAGGACCTCTCCATCGACTTCCTCGGCGTCCGCTTCGAGAACCCCTTCGTCCTCGCCGCGGCGCCGCCCACGGACGATCTGGACATGGTCCGGCGGGGCTTCGACGCGGGCTGGGCCGGCGCGGTCCTCAAGACCACCTCGGTGCCCGAGAACCCCGTGGACCTCGTCTACCCGATGATGTCGGGGATGGACCACGCGGGGGATCGGCTCGTGGCGATGGGCAACATCGACCTGATCTCCGAGCACCCCATCGACGTGGTCGAGAAGCGGGTCTCGGCGCTCAAGAGGGAGTACGGGGATCGCCGGGTGGTCATCGCGTCGATCATGGGCGGGAGCAAGGACCAGTGGCAGGGCCTGGTCCGCCGCCTCGAGGACGCCGGCGTGGACATGATCGAGTGCAGCTTCTCCTGCCCCCAGGGCAGCATGGGCGAGGAGCCCGGCATGATGCTGTCCCAGAGCATCGAGGCGACGCGGCGCGTCACCGGCTGGGTCAAGGAGGCCGCGAAGCGGGTGCCCGTGGTGATCAAGATCTCCCCACAGGTCACCAGCATCGTGAAGTCCGCGATGGCGGTGAAGGAGGGCGGAGCGGACGGGATCTGCGCGGCCAACACCATCCCCTCCCTCATGGGGATCAACGTCTACTCCAGGACCCCCCACCCCGACGTGGGCGGAGTCTCTACCTACAGCGGCATGTCCGGCCCGGCGATCAAGAACCTGACCTTGCGCACCCTGGCGGAGATCCGCCGGGGCACGGGGATGCCCATCACCGCCACCGGCGGCCCTGCGACGTGGTGGGACGCGGTGGAGTGCATGCTCGTCGGCGCGACCACGGTCCAGTTCTGCACCGCGGTGATGCACTACGGGTTCGACATCCTCGACGACCTGACCGAGGGCCTGGCCTACTACCTGCACGACATGGGGCTGGACCGGCCCTGGGAGATCGTGGACGGGAGCCTCGAGCGCATCGTGGACCATGACGCGCTGCCCCGTGACTTCGACCCCGTGGCCTGGATCGACGAGCGGGTCTGCGTGGGGTGCGACCTCTGCCACACCGCGTGCCGGGACGGCGGTCACCAGGCGGTGCGCCTGGTCGAGGCGGATCGGACCCCGACGGTGGATGGTCATGACTGCGTGGGCTGCGCGCTCTGCGTGAACCTCTGCCCGTCCCACGCGATCTCCCTGCGTCCCCGAAATGATGTCCTCGGAACACCGGGAGGAACCCCATGAGCGGACTGCTGATCACCAACGCGACGGTCCTGCGCCCGGGCTCCACCCCGGCGGTGATCGCACCCGGCGCGGTGCACATCGACGGCACAGAGATCGCCTGGGTCGGCCCCGCGGGGGAGGCGCCGGCAGCCGCGCCCGGGGACGACGTGATCGACGCGGAGGGCCGGGTCTGCATGCCGGGCCTGATCAACGCACACCACCACCTCTACTCCACCTTCGCCTGCGGACTGGCCGCCCCGCCGTCCAAGGACTTCATGGGGGTCCTGGGGAACCTCTGGTGGCGCCTCGACCGCGCCCTCACCTTGGAGGATGTCTACGCGAGCGCCCTGCCGTCCCTGGCGCAGTGCGTCATGACAGGGACCACCACCCTGATCGATCACCACGCCTCGCCCTTCGCTGTGCGAGGATCCCTCCCGGCCCTCGCGAACGCCGTGCGGGAGAGCGGCCTGCGGGGGGCGCTCTGTTACGAGGTCTCGGATCGGGATGGCCCGGAGATCGCTGCAGCGGGCATCGAGGAGAACGTGGCCTGGGTGGAGCGGTGCAGGCAGCACAACGACGACGGGCGCCTGGCCGCCCTCTTCGGCCTCCACGCCGCGTTCACCGTCGGGAACGAGACCCTGGGCCGCGCCGCCCGGGAGGCCCAGCGCCTGGGCGTGGGGTTCCACCTCCACGTGGCGGAGGACCGGGCGGACCAGGCCCACAGCCGGGAGGTCTATGGGACCCGCGTCGTGAACCGCCTGGCGGATGCCGGAGTCCTTGGCCCCGACACCATCGCGGCCCACTGCGTCCACCTGGGCGGGCACGAGCAGCGTCTCCTGGCCGAGAGCGGAACCCTGGTGGTCCACAACCCCTCGTCCAACATGAACAACGGCGTGGGCGCTGCGGACCTCGCCGCCCTCCTGGGGACCGGAAATCGCGTGGGCCTCGGCACCGACGGGATGCGGGGAGACATGCTCGCCGAGGCCAACTATGCGCTGGTGCTCCAGCACCACCTGGCCAGGGACCCCTCCGCAACCTTCGTTGAACCCCTGGACGCGTTGCTGAAGACCAACGCGGCGTTTGCGTCGCGGCTCTTCGGCCGCCGCCTCGGGGTCCTGGAGCCCGGCGCTGAGGCGGATCTGATCATCGTGGACTACCGGCCCATCACCCCCCTGGGTGACGCCAACCTCTACGGTCACCTCTACTTCGGCGTCGCCCCCGCCCGGGTCACCGACACCATGGTGGCCGGCCGCTGGCTCATGCGAAAGAGCCGCCTCCTGTCCCTGGACACGGACGAGCTCACCCGCCTCGCCGGCGAGCAGAGCCGGGGCGTATGGCGCCGGTTCGACGGGGGGTAGTCCGACCCTACTGGTAGGCTTCCGCCTGGGAGAAGATCTTCAGGAGTCCCTCACGGATGTGGGGCTTCCAGCGGTCCTGCTGGGAGACCTGCTCCAGCCAGAGCAGCAGATCCCGATTCTCCACCGCAACGGAGGCGAGGAGGTTCAGCATCTTGAAGCGGAGCTCCTCCTCCGTGACGAAGGGGATCGGCGCACCGAAGGGGCGCGGGATCTCCACCCGGGGGCAGACCAGATCCGTGGCGTCGGTGACGAAGACGTCCGTGACCGCCCGGGTGATCCGCGCGTCCTGGAAGGCCTGGAGGGCCACCACCACCGCGCAGCGGATGGCCGGGTCCTCGTCGCCGAGGCGCGCGGCCAGCGCGGTCACCACCTCCTCGAGCAGCATGTCCGGGATCGGGTCGAAGCTGTCGGGGTTGGAGTCGTATCCGTGCTGCTGCAGGGCCCACAAGACCCGGAGATCCAGGGCCTGGTCCCCGGTCCCCTCCCGGGTCGCGGCGGCCAGGGCCGGGAGATCCTCGTGGCGGATCATGTTGGCCAGCCCCGTGGCTGCGGCCAGACGCGCGGGCCAACCCTCGGCGACGTCGGTGAACACCTGCCGCAGGACGTCCCCGTCCCCGGGGGCCTGGCACCAGGCCAGGGCCTCGAGCACCGGCACCCGCAAGGCCTCCCGTTCCAGGCGTGACCGCAGGTAGGGGCTCACCTGGCCCCGGAGCCAGGCCAGGACCTCGGGCTCCCAGCGCCTGGACATGGGCTGCCCCGCCAGCATCCGGACGTTCTGGTTCATCCGGTCGCCCAACGCGGCGAGGACCCGACACGCCCCCGCGGCTCGATCGTCGTCCGGCGAGTCCACCATGGCCACGATGCGCGGCGCGACGAGACCCAGCTCATCGGGGCGCCCCAGGGTCGCTGCCTGCCGAAAGAAGGCATCCCGGACCGCCGGGTCCTCGGCCCGGGAGCGGATGAGCAGGGTCACCTCGCGCTGATCCAGCAGCGCCGAGAGGCGCCCCTCGGGGGCGAGGGCCTTCAGGGGCAGGGGCTCCACGATGGTGACCTCGGCTGCGTCCACCCGGCTCAGGGACCAGGCCAGCGCGAAGGCCACACCGGCCGCGGCCAGGAAGATCAGCGAGACCAGGAGGGCCCGGGGCTGAAAGAGGGCCGCAGTGACGCTGCGGGGGGTCTCCTTCTCGTCCGCACCGAGGTCCCGCACCCGCTCGGGACGGGGCAGCAGGAGATCCGCGAGGAGCCCGGTCATCGCGAGGGCCGCCACGAAGATCAGGGCCATCCAGATCAAGGGGATCAGGAACTCCTCGAGCGCGGTCGAGGCCTCGTACCAGAGGACCCGTCGCGCCCAGAGGGAGAAGCCGGCCACGGCGGCCAGGGCCACGACGAGGAAGCCGACGAGGAACGGGCGGCCGGCCCACCAGGGGGTGGCCCGAGGCGAAGGGAGCGTCATCGAGGACGACACGGCGCGTCCCTCGCGACGCTCGGCCTTGGAGCGGGACTTGCGGCCCATGGGCCCTCCGATGTCAGCGGGGATTGCGAGAGAGGGACGCGGCCTGCTCGATCCAGCCCTTGAGGACCTCGACCTCGGGGAGGATCTCCGAGACCTTGTGCACGTCGTTGGCCTTCTTCATCTTCCCAGCCAGGGCCGTGGCATCCTCCGCTGCGAGGGCCCGGGTGTCGTAGACCCCGGCCAGCCGCAACACCCCGGCCATCTTCGGGCCGATTCCCCGCACCTGCAGGAGATCGCAGACCTCGTGGATCTCCCGCAAGCGCTTCTTGTCGATCCCCGACAGATCTGCGAGCGCTGCCCGCTCCTTCGGCATGTCCGTGGCCTCGCGGAGCTGGCCCGTGTCCGCGATCCCCCGCTCCCCCAGCGCGGTCCGCTCGCCGTCTGAGAGGAAGGTCGCTGCGTCGAGGGGGTAGTGACTGGCCCGGGCCGTGCCCACGCCGCCGAGCAGGAAGAGGACGCCGAGGAGGGCCCTAATCCTCATCGTAGCCGGCCTCGATGGGGAGGAAGATGGAGAAGCCCACCATCACGGCCACGTTGTGCTCCCAGCTCTTCTTTGGCACGTCGTAGTCGGTGTTCCCGTGGGTGTACATGTTGGCGAAGTAGTCCTTCACGTCCACGGTGACCGCGAACATCCGGTTGACGAAGAGGCGGACGCCTGCGCCCCACATGGGCGCGATCACGAACTCGCTGTCCACGGCCTTGATGCGGTCCTTCACGTCCTCGTTCCACAGCACCTGCATGAAGCCCGCGCCGAGGAGGATGTGGAAGTCGTAGGCCAGGATGCCGGAGTTCACCAGCATGGACTTGCCGAAGATCGGTGAGACCTCCATGTGGAGATCGCCAAGGAAGCCGAGGTAGGTGGCCGGGATGGAGAAGCTGTTCCCCGGGGAGGTGCGCTCCGCCTCAATCTCCTTGGCCAGCTTGGTCTTGATCGGGAGGGTGTAGCCGGCGTTCAGGCCGATGGCCAGCCAGTTGGTGATATGGTAGTTGTACCCCAGGGAGAACACGAGGTTCTTGAAGTAGGGGTCCTCCACCGTCGGCCCGACGACCACGGAGATCTCGGAGCGCTGGGTGCGCCACTGGATCCCGCGCTTCACCTCGGGGGCTTTGTTCATGTCGAAGGACTCGGCCTGCGCCGGGGACGCCCCGATGGCAACGAGGAGCACCGCGGCGACCAGCAGGACCGCTGCTGAGGAGAGGTTCTTCATCTCACAAACCTCTCTTCCACGTTGTAAGGCAGGAAGATGGAGAACCCGAGCATCACCGTGACGTTGTGTACCAACCCCTCGGACTTGAGGAAGGTCTCCCAGTACGGCGAGTCGGCCAGCTCCAGGTTCACCGAGAGGCCCTGGGTGAAGAACCACCGGGTCCCGATGCCGAAGGTGCCCGTCGGGGCGGCCACCGACAGCCGCGTCCCGGTCACCCCGCCGCCGAGGAAGATGTGGGTGTCAAAGTAGCCGAGGCCGGCGCCGAACAGGGACGCCTTGCCCACGATGGGCACCCAGCCGAACCGCAGGATGGCCTGGTACCACATCTCGGAGCGGTCGGAGACCAGCTTGAAGTCATCCTCCACCTCGTCCTGGAGCCCCGTATCGTAGGCGAAGAAGTGGGTGTACCCCGCGCCGACGTAGAAGGCCTCGGTGATGTGGTAGTCCAGCTGCCCCCTCACCCCGGCGTGGCCGTAGATCCCGCTGGATGCGGCCCAGACGCCGCCAGCGGTCAACTCGACGCGGTTGCCCTCGAGGAAGGGACGGCGCTGATGGATCGTGATGTTCCGGTGATACTCCTCTTCGGAGAGCACCTGCGCCGTCCCGGGGGACGCCGCGGTCACGACCACCAGGATACAGAGAAGTCCAAGAAGTCTCGATACCATGGATGTACCTCGATGGGTCCGAATGGTAGACAGAATCATAGCGCGGGGGGGGGGAGGGTCAAGCACTTTCCCCGTGCTGGCTCCGGGCCGGAGGCTCCTCGCCGAAGAGCAGCGCGGTGAACTCCGCCGGGTGGAACCGGCGGAGGTCCTCGGGGCGCTCGCCGACCCCGACCCAGACGACCGGGATCTCGAAGGTATCGCAGATGCCGATGATCACGCCGCCCTTGGCCGTGCCGTCCAGCTTCGTCAGGGCGATGCCGCTCACGCCGACCTCCCGTCCGAAGATCTCCGCCTGCTGCAGCGCGTTCTGCCCGTTGGTCGCATCCAGGACCAGCAGGGTCTGATGAGGCGCACCATCGAGGGCCTTGCCCGCGACCCGGTGGATCTTCTTCAGTTCCTCCACCAGGTTGACTTTTGTGTGGAGGCGCCCCGCGGTGTCCACAAGGATCAGGTCGTCACCGGCCTCCACGCCGGCCCTGATCCCGTCGAAGACCACCGACGCGGGATCCGCGCCGTCCTCTCCGCAATGGAACGAGGCCCCCACCCGATCCGCCCAGATCTTGAGCTGCTCCACCGCCGCGGCCCGGAAGGTGTCCCCGGCCACGAAGCGGACCTTGCGGCCCTGGCCCAGGCGGAGCCCGAGCTTCCCGATGGTGGTGGTCTTGCCCGCGCCGTTCACTCCAACCACGAGGATCACCTCGGGGGTGCCGGGAGCAGGGGGACGAACCCCGGAGGGGGAGACGGTGAGGATCCCACCGATCTCCTCCCTGAGGAAGGCCCAGACCCGCTCCTGGTTCCGCAGATCGTCCCGACTGAGGCCCTCACGCATGGAGCTCATGAGCTGGTTGGCCGTACGAATCCCGATGTCCGAAGTGAGGAGGACCTCCTCGACCTCGGCCTCCAGGTCCGCGTCGAGCCCCTTGTGGAAGACTCCTGCGAGGCGGGCGACGAAGCCCTCCTTCCGGGTCCGCTCCAGGCCCTCCCGGAGGGTCTTGCCCTCCGGGACCAGGAACGGCTTCTTCTCTTCTGTGGGAGGGGCTTCAGCCCCGACGCCCACGTCCTCGCCCTCTGCAGGGGGGGGCGCCGCGCCCTTCTTCTTCGACCAGACCACGAACCCGGCGCCCGCGGCGACCACCCCGAGGATGATCAACCACATCACCCAGTCAGCCCCGCCGGCGGCCTCCTGCGCCGGGAACCAGAGCCGGTCCCAGGACTCGAACATCGTCTCCCTCCCGCGGGCTCCGGCCCCGCATTTCGGACGGCAAGGTAATCGGAATACCCCACCTTGTCCAGGGTTCCCTTGACAGTTCTGAGGATCATGGTTGAATCATCGCGCGCGACCATGAGGAGGACTGCGATGATCACCGGAATTACGGACAGCCTGCTGCGCTGGGGACGGACCCGGGTGGCGAGCCGCACCGACGGCGCGGCCCGGGCACACACCCTCGCCGTATGCTCCCGGAAGGGAGGGGTCGGGAAGACCACCAGCGCGGTCCATGTGGCCTGGGCCGCGGCGACCTGGCACGGCCTGCAGGTGCTCCTCGTGGATCTCGACAGCCAGGGGCACGTGGAGGCCTCCCTGTCCGCATCACTGGATCCCGGCGCGGTGCCCTCCGAGCCCCTCTCCTCGGTGCTCATGGGCAAGAAGCGCGATCTCATGTCCGCGGCCGCCCCCACCCGCACCGACGGGCTCTGGGTCGTGACCGCGGACCGGGGCATGAGCGACGCGGAGATGCTCCTGGCGTCGCGCATCGGCCGGGAGTTCGTCCTCCGGGGGGTCCTGGGGCGGGCCCGGGAGATCTTCGACCTCGTGGTCATCGATTGCCCCCCCAACCTCGGCCTCATGACCCTCAACGCGATGGTGGCCGCGGACAGCGCGCTGGTGCCCACGGACCTGAGCCCGCTGTCCCTCCAGGGGATCGCGGACCTCGCGGACGCGGTGGGCACGGTGCACGAACAGATCGGTCACTACCTCCGTCTGGCGGGCATCCTGGTGACCCGGCGGGACAGCCGGACCCGGCGCCTCAACGAGGAGATCGACATGAAGCTCGCCGACCGGTACGGCAGCCTCCTCTTCGACACAGCGATCCCCGTAAACTCCGCCGTGGGCCAGGCCTGCGCCCGGGGATTGACGGTCTACGAACACGCCCCCCGCTCCCGTGGAGCGCAAGGATACAAGATGCTCACCGACGAGCTGCTGAAGCGATTGGACATCGGACAGGGATGATGACACGAACTGCACACCACGGCTTCCTCCCGGCGCGACGCCTCGCCGCGCCCCTCTTGATCCTCCTCCTCGCCCTCGTCGGATGTGGCGGAGAGGACGAGACCCCGGCGGAGGATCCCGCAGCACCCGCGGAGGAGGCCCCGGGGACAGCATCCCCGGGGCTCGTCCTCCCCCGGGAGATGACCGACGCGCCCTCGGGGCAGGAGCTCCAGGACAAGGTGCGCAAGAAGGCCGCCAGGAAGAAGAAGGACATCCTGAAGGACCTCGCGACGCTGCCGAACGCGAACATCGACGAGCTGGTGGAGGCGACCCTCGACTTCGTCGAGTACCGCTTCACCACGGAGCGGATCTTCTACAGCCGCTACCTCGAGGAATTCGACCGCAAGCTCCGGGCGCGTCAGGACTTCGCGCCCCTCCTGCGGGAGGTCTACGGGCCCCGTCAGCACCGGCTCCTCTTCCATGACTTCCGGGAGAACCTCCAGACCCTCACCGAGGAGGGAGGGCGGCTCCTCGCCCTCCTCCAGGAGATGCCGACCCACGGCCTGGCCGCAGCGGACTACCGGCTGGGCTCCCTGGAGAAGCAGATCGAGCGCTATGGCGCGGCGAAGGTGGAGTACCTCGCTGCCCGGGAGGGGGAGTTCAGCCCCCGGGAGAAGGCGTTCTGGGGCCTGGTCTCCGCGTACGCGGACATGCCCGAAAACCTGGAGGTCCGGCGGGACCTCCTCACGCTGGAGCTGACCAATCAGGATCTCGTGGCCCTCAAGAACTTCCAGGTCTACTACCAGAAACTCATGACCGCCCGGGCCAGCCTCAACGACGCTGCCGCGGACATCGACATCGACCTCCTCCAGGGCTTCTTCCGCTTCCAGCTGGACTTCGTCCACGTGATCCGGGCTCACCCGTTCAAGACGAACCCCACGGCCGGGAACCCCGCCGAGATCCACCTGGACGCGCTGCGCATCGCGTTCCAGAAGGCCGAAGGAAACTTCGTCGCGGCCATGCTGCCGTTGATCCCGGACAACCCGATCTATCACCGCCTCCGGGAAGGGCTGGTGCTCTACGAGCGCCTCCAGAACGAGAACACCTTGGAGAGCCTGCAGATCAAGGGGACCCTCACGCCCGGGCAGCACGGCGACAAGATCCAGCTCCTGACCCGACGCCTCGCGGCGGAGAGCTACCTGACCCCCGAGCAGGTGGGGGCCCAGTACACCCCGGCCGTGTCCCGGGCGGTGAAGTGGTACCAGACGACCCACCAGCTCGAGCAGGACGGGAAGGTCGGCCCGATCACCCGGCGCTCCATCAACGTCTCCCCGGCGCGCCGGGCCAGGCAGATCCGCCTGGGCCTGCAGCGCTGGCGGGAGAGTGAGATCCACCGGGACCGGCCGGAGTTCTACCTCCGGGTGAACATCCCGCAGTTCGAGGCCGAGCTCTGGTGCCGGAACGAGCTGGTCAAGGTCCACCGCATCGTCGTGGGCAAGCACAACAAGGAGACCAACGTCCAGCGCAAGCAGCGGGGCTACTTCAACCACACGTCCCTCCTCAAATCCAGGATCGAGACCATCGTCCTCAAGCCCCGGTGGTATCCGCCACCCCGCCTCCAGGAGGAGCTCCTCACGGATCTGGAGGCCGACCCCGCGTACTTCGAGAAGAACAACTACGGGTTCATCCAGAAGGACGACGGATCGGAGATCGTCTACCAGAAACCCGGCAGCGACAACGCGCTGGGTCTCGTGAAGCTCCTCTTCCCGAACGAGTACAAGATCTACATGCACGACACGCCGAAGAAGGCGCTCTTCAACCGTCCGGTGCGCGCCTACTCCCACGGCTGCATGCGGACGGAGAACCCCCTGGACCTCGCCCAGTTCCTCCTGGAGCGGTTCAACGGGATGACGAAGCGGGACTTCGACAAGATCCTGGAGAAGGACCCCGAGAAGGAGACCTGGCTCAAGCTCAACACCAAGGTCCCCATCTACATCGAATACAACTCCGTCTCCGCGGACGCGGACGGCAAGATCCACTTCTACATCGACATCTATGACTATGACGAGGCATACTGGGAGAACAGGCTGCCCATTCAGCTCACCGAGGAGCTCTCCAACTCCGAGGCGAAGCGCCTCTCGGGGAAGTCCGGCGGGCTCCCGGAGGGGCTCCTCGAGGGTGGCGGTGAGGAGGACGACGGGGTCCTCCCGGACTGATTGCCTGACCCAGGGAGGTGCAGGGTGCTGCGCATCGCGCTGTCACTCATCCTCAGTGTCCTCGTTGCCTGCGGAGGGGAAGCCCCGCCGCCCGACGACGACAGGAGCATCCACGCGGTCGCCGCCGCCCCCCTGCTCCCCGAGGGCTGCACCCCCGGAACCGTCTACCCGGACACGTTGAAGGTCGTCAGCATCCCCTACATGGGCACCGACACCACCGGTGAGGTCTTCCAGGACATCGCCACGGGGATCTCCGAGGAGCTGCACATGCCGGTGGAATGGACCATCGGCAAGGACTACGAGAGCGCCGTGAACCAACTGCTCTCGGGCCAGGTGCACGTGGCCTCCCTGTCCCCCCTGGCCTACGTCAAGGCCCGGGAGCAGATGCCTTGTCTCAAGCTCCTCGCGACCCAGGTGTCCCGGGGTGATACCCGCTACTCCAGCTTCATCCTGGTCCGGAAGGACCGGGGGATCACGTCGGTGAAGCAGCTCGAGGGCAAGCGGATCGCGTTCGTGAACCCTGCCTCGGCGTCGGGCTTCCTCTTTCCCATGGCGACCCTGATCGACGCGGGGCTCGATCCGGCGAGGGTCATCAAGGACGCGGTCTTCCTCGAGGCGCATCCCAAGGTCATCGCGGCGGTGGTTGCGGGCGAGGTGGACGCGGGGGCGACCTTCTTCGGCGCCGTGACCGCAGCGCGGGCCCAGCAGGTCGACACGGGCGTCCTGCGGGTGCTGGCCCTCGCCGGCCGGATCCCCTTCGACGCGGTGGTCGCACACCCGGACGTGGATCCGGAGCTGGCGCGCCGGGTCCAGGCCGCGTTCCTCGCTCTGAACTCCACCACGGACCGGGGCCGAACAGCCCTCGGACACCTGATCGAGATCAACGGATGGGTGCTCCCCTCGGAGGAGGTCTACGAGACCGTGCGAACGACCCTCTCCCTCGTCCGCGCAGCCACCCGGGGGAAGCCGTGAGCCTGCGCACGAAGGTGGCCCTCCTGGCCACGGGGATGATCATGGCCTCCATGCTGACCCTGGGGAGCCTGGTCATCGCCTACCAGCGGACCAACCACCTCGAGGAGCTGGAGCTGCGGGCACGCAGCTTCCTGTCGGTGCTGGGTGTCGAGCTCACGGAGTCCCTCGCGTCCAACCGCATCGAGGACCTGGACAAGCTCATCGCCCGGCTCCTGGATCGGGACCTGGCGACCCTGGACATCAGCTTCGTCGCGGTCCTGGACCAGGACCGACGGATCATGGCCCACACGGACCAGTCCCGGTACGGCGCGATGCTCGATGACCGCTTCAGCCAGGATGCACTGGAGTCCTCGGAGCCCCTGGTACACAGGGAGACCCGTGACGGCCAGGATCTGCTCCTGGTGAGCATGCCCGTCTCCACGGCGCTGCCGGGGCTGCCCGGGATCCGCTGGGGCACCCTCATCGCCGGTATGGGGCTCGAGCGCGCCCATCGCGAGATCTCGAGGCTGATCTGGCGCGTCCTGCTGCTCCTGGTGATCGTGATCGCTGCTGCCGCCGGCATCACGGTGCTGGTGCTCAACCACCAGCTGGTGCGCCCGGTCGGGGAGCTGGCCGGGGTCGCCCGGCGCTTCGCAGCAGGATCCATGGAGGCCCGGGTGCGGGTGCGGGGGAGCGGCGAGCTGGCCCTCCTCGGGGAGACCTACAACGACATGGCCGGGCGCATCGAGTCCTACACCCGGAGCCTGGAGGACAAGGTCCGGGAGCGCACCCGGGATCTGGAGGAAGCCAACGCCAAGCTCAACAAGGCCATGGACGACATCCGCCACGCGAACCGGCGCCTGGAGGAGCTGGCCACCACCGACGGGCTCACGGGGCTCTTCAATCATCGTCACTTCAAGGGTCTGCTGGAGGTCGAGGTCAGCCGGAGCAAGCGCCTGGACTTCCCCACGAGCCTGGTGATGCTCGACGTGGATCACTTCAAGCAATACAACGACACCCACGGCCACCCCGCAGGGGACCTGGTGCTCCGGGATCTCTCAGAGCTCCTGCGCAGCCGCCTCAGAGGGACCGACGTCCCGTGCCGATACGGCGGCGAGGAGTTCGCGGTGATCCTCCTGGACACGGGCAAGCAGATGGCCATGGCGGTCGCTGAGGAGATCCGGAGCCGCATCGAGGCCACCCCCTTCGAGGGTCAGGAGAGCCAACCCGGCGGCTCCCTCACCGTGAGCATTGGCGTGGCCACGTTCCCGGAGGACGCGGAGGACCAGACCGCCCTGTTGCGGGCTGCGGACGAGGCCCTCTACGCGGCGAAACGCGGCGGGCGGAATCAGGTCGTGAACGCAGGTGCGAGGGCGGCCTCAGAGTCCCCGTAGGAAGTCCTCCCGGAACCCCTCCCCCCGCTCCAGGGTCTTGTCGATGTACGCGAGGATCTTGGGCTTGTCCTGGGGCAGCACCGCGCGGATCGCCAGGTGGTTGGACGCGTGGTTGCTGGTGATGAGGCAGTTCCCCTGCTCCAGGTGCTCCAGGAGGAGCCGGAGCTCCCGGGTCATGGCCGTCCGCCCGGGGAGGTTGAACTCCCCCGCCTCGATCAGCTCCTCGAGCCGCCCCCCGTCCGTCACCATGGTGGACAGCACCCCGACATACTGGGGCTGGATCCGGTTGAGGGCCTCCGCCGTGGCCAGCGCGTGCTCCCGTGAACGCTCCATGCCGCCCAGGCCGAGGAGGACCATGCACGAATACGTGATCCCGGAGTCGTTCACCCGCGCCGCGGCGGCCACGGCCTGCTCCACGGTGGAGCCCTTGCGGAATCTCTCCAGCACCACATCGTCTCCGCTCTCGATGCCGTGGTAGATGATCCCGAGGCCGAGCTGCCGGAGGGTCTCCAACTCCTCGGGGGTCTTTCGGAGGATCGATCGGGCGTCCGCGTAGGTGCCCACCCGCTCCACCCAGGGCATGTTCTCCTGGATCGACTCCAGGATCTGCACGAGGTCGTCCTGGGGGATGATCAGCGCGTCCCCGTCGCAGAGGAAGATCCGCCGGAGGCGGAACCGGGTGGCCTCGAGGATGTCGTCCTCGATCTCTTGCCAGGGCTTGATGCGGAACGTCTTGTCCCGGTACATCTCGCAGAACACGCACTTGTTGTGGCTGCACCCCACGGTGACCTGGAGCAGGAGGCTGGCCGACTCGCTGGGGGGACGATAGAGGGGCGGATCGTAGTTCATCGGTGTCACTCCATCCGGGGGTCGCGACGATGCCCGGACCCCCGCGAACGGAGTATAACACGGGTCCCTTTCTTGTCACGGCCCGCGGGCTCTGCTACCGTCCGCACGACGTCGGCCGCGCCCGGGAGGCAATCATGGTCCTTACACGCGACGCTTATCTTCGGGAGATCGACGAGGGGCGCATCGTCATCACGCCCTTCGACCTGTCGGCAGCAGGGCCCGGGTCCTACGACCTGGCCATCGGCAACGAGTTCCGATACTTCAAGAAGGCCCACCAGATCCTCGACGTGAGCGAGGGAGCGGATTACCGGGAACACACGATCCTCGTCACAAGGCTCGATGACGAGCCCTTCATCATCATGCCCGGGGAGGCCGCCCACACGATCACCCGGGAGCGGCTCAAGCTCCCCGGCGATGTCTGCGGCTGGCTCCAGGGGCGTTCGACTTTCGCCCGCCTCGGCCTCATGGTGCATATCACTGCGTCCTTCGTGCAGCCCGGCGTGGACAACCATCAGGTCCTGGAGATGTTCAACGCGTCCCCGGTGCCCCTGGCCCTCAAGCCCGGATCACGGATCTGTCACATCATCTTCGGGCGCTGCGAGGGCTCCGCAGTCTACTCCGGGAAGTTCCAGCAGCAAACCCTTTAGACACGACGGTTCAAGGCCGGTACTCGGACCAGGGCTTCGCGTACAACTCCTTGTCCGTCTTCCTGAACAGCGCCAGGATCAGCGCACGCGCCAGCTGCATGTTCGTGAAGAGGGGGACCCCGTGGTCCACCGCGGTGCGACGGATCGCGAAGCCGTCCTTGGCCTCGACGTCGCTGAAGGTCTCGGACACGTTGATCACCAGATCCACCTTCCCTGCCCGGATCACGTCCGCCGCCGATGGGGAGCGCGCCGCCCGGAGCTTGTGCACCATGCACGTCGCGACCCCGGCCGCCTCCAGGACCCGGGCCGTCCCCGGGGTCGCGTGGAGCGCGAGCCCCATGGCCTCGATGTGCCGGGCGTAGGGAACGAAGGCCTCCTTCTCCCGGTCGGAGCCGATGGCCAGCAGGACCCCCACCTTGGGGCGCCGGAACCCCGTGGACAGGAGGGACTTGAGGAGGGCCTCGTCCAGGTCGTCGCCGAAGCAACCCACCTCGCCGGTGGAGGCCATCTCGACCCCGAGGGTCGGGTCCGCGCCGGGAAGGCGCGTGAAGCTGAACTGGGCCGCCTTCACCGCCACGTAGTCCAGGTCCAGGGCCCGGTTCTCCGCCACGGGTCCGGTCCTCCCGAGCATGGCCCGGGTGGCCAGCGCGATGTAGTCCACCTTGGTGGCCTTCGAGACGAAGGGCACCGAGCGGGACGCGCGCAGGTTGCATTCGATGACCTTGATATGGTTGTCCCGGGCCAGGAACTGGATGTTGAACGGGCCGGTGATCTCCAGCTCCTTCGCCAACCGCCCTGCGATCTTCTTGATCCTCCGGACGGTCTCCAGGTAGAGGCGCTGGGGAGGCAGCACCAGGGTTGCGTCCCCGGAGTGGACCCCCGCGTTCTCCACGTGCTCGCTGATCGCCCAGACCAGGATCTCCCCGTGGTCGGCCACCGCATCGATCTCGATCTCCTTCGCGCCGGTCTCGTAGTGGGAGATCACCACTGGATAGTCGGGGCTCACCAGCGCTGCACGCTCGAGGAAGGCCTGCAGGTGCTCCCGATCGTTCACCACCCGCATGGCAGCGCCCGAGAGGACGTAGCTCGGGCGCACCAGGACCGGGTACCCCACGCGTTCGGCGACCCGGTCCAGATCCTGATCGCCGGTGTACTCCATCCACGCAGGCTGATCGATGCCGGCCTGGTCGCAGAGGGACGAGAACCGGTGCCGGTCCTCGGCGTTGTCGATGCGGTCCGGCGGAGTCCCCAGGATCGGGATCCCCTCCGCGGCGAGGGCGACCGCCAGGTTGTTCGCCACCTGCCCCCCCACGGAGACGATGACCCCGATGGGCTCCTCCCTCCGGCAGACCTCGAGGACCGTCTCCAGGGAGATCTCGTCGAAGATCAACCGATCACAGACATCGAAGTCCGTGGACACGGTCTCCGGGTTGTGGTTGATCAGGATCGTCTCGAAGCCCAGCTCCCGGGCCGTCCGGAGCGCGCCAACGCAGCACCAGTCGAACTCCACGGAGCTGCCGATCCGGTAGACCCCGGAGCCCAGCACCAGTACCCGCTCCCGTCGCCCCGCCTGCGCCTCGTCCTCCAACCCGTCATAACTCAGATAGAGATAGTTGGTCTCCGCCGCGTACTCCGCTGCCAGGGTGTCGATCTGCCGCCGGATGGGGTGGAGACCCCGGGCCCAGCGCAGCCCGCGGACCTCGGCCTCGGTCCGCCCGGCCAGGCGCCCGATCTGCGCGTCCGCGAAGCCGGCGCACTTGAGCTCCTCCAGGAGATCCGGCGGCGAAGGCCAGCCCGCCTCCCGGGTGCGCCGCTCCAGGTCCACGATGCGCTCGATCTGGTGCAGGAACCACGGATCGATGTTCGAGAGCCCGTGGAGGCGCTCCACGGTGTCCCCCCGGCGCAGCGCGTTGGCCAGTGCGAAGACCCGGTAGGGGCTGGCGTTGGCCACGGCCTCGTCGAGGTCGACCCGCTGCATGGTCTCCCCCTCCAGGCCCTGGACCCCGACCCCCACCATGCGCAGGGCCTTCTGGAGGGCCTCCAGGAAGTCCCGGCCGATGGCCATCACCTCCCCCACGGACTTCATGGACGAGCCGAGGGTCCTCTCGACCTTGTCGAACTTCTCGAGGTCCCAGCGGGGGACCTTCACCACGACGTAGTCCAGGGCCGGCTCGAAGAACGCGCTGGTGCTCCGGGTGATGAGGTTGGCCAGCTCCGTGAGGCGGTGCCCGAGGGCCAGCTTCGCGGCCACGTAGGCCAGGGGATAGCCCGTGGCCTTGCTGGCCAGGGCCGAGGACCGGGAGAGCCGCGCGTTGACCTCGATCACCCGGTAGTCCTCGCTCGCGGGATCCACCGCGTACTGGATGTTGCACTCCCCGCAGACCCCCAGATGCCGGATCGCACGCAGCGCAATCTCCCGCAGCTTGTGGTACTCGGCGTTGTTGAGGGTCTGGCTGGGCGCGACGACGATGGACTCCCCGGTGTGGATCCCCAGTGGGTCCATGTTCTCCATGTTGCAGACGGTCACCCCGTTGCCGTAGGCGTCCATCACCACCTCGTACTCGATCTCCTTCCAGCCCTCGAGGCTCTCCTCCACCAGCACCTGGGTGGTCTGGGAGAACTGGGCCAGGAGCATCTGGTCGAGCTGCACCTGGTCCCGCACGATGGCCGCGCCGAGACCGCCGAGCGCGAAGCCGCCCCGGAGCATCGCGGGCAGACCGATCTCCGCGACGGCCGCCCGGACCTCGTTCACGTTCGTGCAGGCGATGGAGCGCGCGACCTTCACGTCGATCTCGCCCATGGCCACGGCGAAGAGGGCCCGATCCTCGGTGCGGCGGATGGTCTCCACGGGGGTCCCCAGGACCCGCACCCCATGGCTCTCGAAGATCCCCTGATCGTGGAGCGCCAGGCCCGCGTTGAGCGCGGTCTGCCCGCCGAAGGACAGGAGGCAGGCGTCCACCGCCTCGCGCTCGATGATCTGCTGGATGAACGTGGGGGCGACCGGGAGGAAGTAGACCTCATCGGCCATGTCTGCAGAGGTCTGGACCGTGGCGATGTTCGGGTTGATGAGGACCACCCGCACGCCCTCCTCCTTGAGGGCTTTGATCGCCTGGGAGCCGGAGTAGTCGAACTCCCCCGCCTCCCCGATCTTGAGCGCACCGGAACCGATGAGGAGGACCGTCTTGGGTCGCTGCGACGGTTGGATGAACATGTCCCCCTCCCTCAGCGCCGGTGCAGCGCGCGCACGAACTGGTCGAAGAGCTCCCCGGACTCCACGGGGCCCGGGTAGGCCTCCGGGTGGAACTGCACGCTCATCCAGGGCATCTTCTCGTGCCGGATCCCTTCGTTCGTCCCGTCGTTGACGTTCACGAACCACTCCTCGAAGCCCTCCGGGAGGCTCTCCCGGTCCACCGCATAGCCATGGTTCTGGCTGGTGATGTAGCTGCGCCGCCGGAAGAGGTCGTAGACCGGCTGGTTCTGGGAGCGGTGTCCGTAGGGCAGCTTGTGGACCCGCGCCCCCGCGGCCAGGGCCAGGATCTGGTGCCCGAGGCAGATCCCCAGGATCGGCTTCCCCGTGTCCATGTACCGCCGGACCCGATCGACGAGGACGGGGAGATCGTTGGGGTCCCCGGGGCCGTTGGTCAGGAAGATCGCGTCCGCTCCGAGATCGTCAGAGGCGAAGTCGTAGTCGTAGGGGACACGGATCACGTCGATCCCGCGACGCAGCAAGCTCCGCAGGATATGGTGCTTCGCTCCACAGTCCACGAGGAGGAGGGTCCCCTCCCCGCCCCGGGGGGCGGCGTAGCGGTCGATCCCGGGGGTCGAGACCCGGGACACGGCCTCGGCCATGGGCACCGTGTCCGCCCCGGGGACCGCGTCCGGCGCATCCAGCGGGAGCAGCGCGCCGCGCATGGTGCCCCGCTCACGAAGACGCCGGGTCAGGCCGCGGGTGTCCACGCCGGACACCCCGGGGATCCCGGACGCCCGCAGCCACTCCTGGAGCGACATCCTGGCCGCGTGGTGGGAGTAGTGGGTCTCGTACCGACAAACCACCAGCCCCAGGACCTGGATCCCGGGAGACTCGAAGGGGTGCGGAAGGCCGGTCTCGAGGAGCTCCGCCGGCACCCCGTAGTTCCCGATGAGGGGATAGGTCGTAACCAGGATCTGACCCTTGTAGGAGGGGTCGGTCAGGGTCTCCACATAGCCGGTCATGCCGGTGTTGAACACCACCTCGCCCACCCGGGGAAGCGCCGCGGCCCCGAAGGCGGTGGCGAGATGGACGGTGCCGTCCTCGAGGACGAGCTTGCAATCATGTCGCATTGGGTCACTCCCTGGGGGACCGCGTTCCGGGCAAGGATACCGTCTCATCACTTTTTGTGCGGAAGAAAGTGAATAGAATGGTGATCGACGGGTCCGACTCCCCTTCGGAGTCGGCCATCGGACCGGCGGACGGACCCTGGAGGAGACCATGCGCACCCTGCTCGCTGCCCTGTCGCTTCTGTTCCTGATCCCTGCGCTCCCCGCGCCGGCCATGGCCGACGGGGCCGGCGTCGAGGCGGTCCTCGGGAGCGAGCAGGACACCCCCGTCCGCTACTACCGCTACCGCAAGATCCGCCGGGTGCGGCGCTATCCCACCAACGCGGCCCCCGTGCGGCACCCGCGGCGGGCCAGCGTGGATCCCCGGTCCAGCGTCTACATCGGCTTCGGGGGCCTGGGCGACTTCAACGTGGAGACCGAGAACGAGCTCACCCGGATCCTGCGCTCCGGCGGCGGCTTCGACCTCTTCCTCGGCTTCCGGGCCAACCAGTACTTCGCCTTGGAGTTCGGCTACGTGGCGACGATCCACTCCACGAGCGACGACATCTCCCAGGCCGCGTCCAACGGCGCCTACGAGCGGGGGGTGCTCCACGGGGTGACCCTGGACGCGAAGATCTTCCTGATCCCGAAGTCCCGGCGCATCGAGCCCTATGTCCAGGTCGGCGGCGGCGGCTACGCCTTCGTTCAGGAGGGCTTCTCGGGCATGGACCTCGGCGGCGGCGGCTTCCACCTCGGCGGCGGCGTGGACATCCGGTTCAACCGCTCCATCGCCCTGGGCCTCCGGGCCCTGTACAAGGGACTCTATCTGGACAACTCCGACCCCTGGTATCTCACCACCGAGTCGGCGTTCTTCAACCAGCTCACCCTGGGCGCGAACCTGCAGCTTCACTTCTAGAGAGTTGCTGTGCATTCGGCGGCGTGGCACAATCCCTCAATAACGGAGACTGAACCATCCAGGGAGGGATGACGACATGATGCGGAGGATGATGCTTTGCCTCGTCGCGGTGGCCCTGTCGGGCGCTGCGACGGAGGCTTTCGCTACGGACACCCGCCTCCAGAGCATGGGGGGCGGACACAGGTACTTCACGGTGCAGGACGAGGCGGCGGTCCTGCTCTTCCCGTCGACCCTGGTGCTCTTCCCGAACACGGTCTACGTGGAGGGTGGCTTCGGCTGGGCCGACGACGAGCTGGGGAACTCGGACGCCGGAGAGCCCGAGATCGCCACGACCGCGTCCAACGCTCCATACAACGCGGGTGGCGGGATCCACCTGGGGTTCGGCCAGAACGCGGTGCTGGGCGTCTACGCGTCGAGCCTCTCCCGCAACGTCTCCGCGAACTCCCTGACCTGGGCCCTCAACAACTGGAAGAAGACCGAGAACATCGTCGGACCCTTGAGGGACGGTGACAACTCGATCCGAAACGCGGACCAGAAGGGGACCATCCTCTACGCACACCGCATCGGCAAGACCCGTCTCGGGGCGTTGGTGTCGGTCTGGGGGGATTCCTACAAGAAGCTGTCCCCCGAGACGGAGAAGTTCGAGCGGGGGGGCCTCTGGTTCGAGGGCCGCCTCGGCGCGGGCTTCGACTTCGGCGGGCGGAACTCCGCGGACATCGCGCTGGGCTTCCACTACGGCTCCTTCACCGACGACATCGTCCCCCCCGGAGGTAGCACAGCGCTGAGCACGCGCCTCAAGGCCGATGCGTCCTGGGGCCTGGCCCTGGACGCGCGCACCATGATCGAGGCCTTCGGGAACTTCGTGGTGCCCTACCTGGCCGTGAACTTCGGCGGCGACGGCACCAAGTGGAACGAGCAGACCGCTGACGCACCGTCGGTCACGGGCCAGACCTTCACGGTGGCCGCGGGCCTGGACGTCGTGATCACGCCGCTGGAGAACTTCCACATCGTCCCCGGTGTGGGCATCTCCTACGGCATGAACAAGCTCGAGGATGGAGAGATCGTCCGGAACGACAGCGACCTGGTGATCCCCTACTACGGGGTTGGCCTGGACGCCCGGGTGGTGAAGTGGCTCGCGCTGCGCTTCGGCATCAGCCAGGCGGTGGTCTTCTCCAAGCGGGAGAGCGCCACCAGCGACGAGAGCAACCAGGACGTGGTCACCCGCCTCAGCACTGGCTTCGGCCTGGAGTTCGGGAACGTGGCCATGGACTTCCTGCTGGATCCCACCTTCTGGACCGGCGGCCCCTCAGCGCTCTTCGCCAGCGACCAGAACCTCGCCGCCCAGTTCGCGCTCAAGGCGACCTGGTAGCGTCTCCGCTCCTCTCCCTTGTGGGAGGCCCGTCCACGGGCCGATCGGGGCGTGGACGCCCCTCCCACAGTCAGTCCGTGATCTCCACGATCTCCGTGTTCGCCACGGCCTCGTCCAGGAGCCGGTCCAGCTCCTCCAGGGGAGCCTCGACCTCCCGGATCCGTTCGACCTTGGCCTTGGTCTCTGGATGCCCGGGGGCGAAGAGGGAACAGCAATCGATGTGCGGACGGATCGAGACCTCGTAGGTCCCCAGGATGATGGCCTTGTCCATGGTCTCCTGCTTGTCGAAGCCCACCAGGGGGCGCAGGATCGGCAAGGTCGACGCGTCCTCGATCACCGCGAGGTTCTGCATGGTCTGGCTGGCCACCTGCGCGAGGCTCTCCCCGGTGATCAGCGCGCCGCCTTTCACCTCCGCAGCCAGCCGGAGGGCGATGCGGATCATGGCGCGGCGATACAGGAGGACCAGGAGCGCAGGGGGGGTCCGGTCCCGCAGATACTCCTGCACCGCCGTGAAGGGCACCACCCGGAGGTTCATGGGCCCGTGCCACCGGGCCAGGATGCGGGCGAGGTCCTCGACCTTTCGGCGGGCCTGCTCCGAGGTGTAGGGGAACGAGTGGAAATAGACCGCCTCGAGGCTGACGCCCCGCTTGGCCATCATCCACGCCGCCACCGGAGAGTCGATCCCCCCGGACAGGAGCACCACGCCCGTACCGGAGCTTCCCACGGGAAGCCCCCCGGGGCCCTGGGTCCGGTCCACGTAGAACCACGCCTTGTTCTGGTGGACCTCGACGCCGATGTCCATCTGGGCCCTGGTGAGGTCCACCTTGAGGCCATGGTCCCGCACCACCGCGGCCCCCAACTCCCGCTGCACCTCCATGGACCCGAACGGGTGGCGCTTCCAGGGGCGGGTAGCGGTCACCCGGAAGGTCTCCACCGGGTGCTCGTCGAGGTACATGTCCGCGACCCGGCGCCCCCTCTCGATGATGGCCTCCAGGGTCGGGTCGGCCATCACCACCGGGCTCACCGAGGTCACCCCGAAGGTGGTGGCCACCGCGGCGGTGACCCGGACCGCCATGTCCGCGTCCATGGGTCTCCGGTCCCGCCGGAACACCAGGAACCGCCCATGGGGCCCGCCCACCTCGATGTCCTCGAAGTCCTTGACCTTCTTCACCAGGTTGCCTTGCAGCCGGCCGAGGAACGACCGCCGGTTGCCCTTCTTCAGGAAGACCTCGCCGTAGCGGATCAGGACTGCATCGGTCATGGAGCGGCCTCCAGGAGGCGGTTGGCCTGACGGACACACTCCGCCCCGGCCTGTTCGATCTCGGCTTCGGTGGTCCCGGGGCCCATGGAGATCCGTATGCTCCCAGCGCCTTGGGCCAGGCCCATGGCGACGAGGACGTGGGGGGGGCGGTCCGAGGAGGAGTGACACGCAGAGGTCGCGGAGACCCAGATCCCCGCGGCCTCGAGGAAGTGGACCAGGTTCTGGCCCTTGATGCCAGGGACCCGGAGGCTCAGGATCCCCGGGAGCCGCAAAGCCGGATCCGCAGGCCCGTTGATCGACGCACCGACGATCCCTGGAAGGATTCTTTTGCAGAGGCGCGAGCGCAGCGCTTCGAGGCGGGCGGCTTCTTCCTCCCAACGCGCCCAGGCGAGCTCCGCGGCCACCGCGAACCCCGCGGCCCCGGCGGGATCCTCGGTGCCCGGGCGGAGGCCCCGCTCCTGGTCGCCGCCGGCCATGAGGGGCGCAACCCGCACCCCGCGACGGACGTAGAGCGCACCGATCCCCCTGGGGCCGCCGAGCTTGTGGGCGGTCATCGAGACCAGGTCCACCTTGCCCAGGGGCAGGGGAAGGCGACCGAAGGTCTGCACCGCGTCCGCATGGATCAGCGCCCCAGGCGCGTGGCGCCGCACGAGGCCGGCGAGGCGGGGGAGTCGCTGCAGGGTCCCGACGATGTTGTTCCCGTGGATCAGGGACACCAGGCCGACGTCGTCACCGAGGAGCGCGACGAACGCGTCCTCGTCCACGAAGCCCTCCCGGTCCACGGGGATCGTCTCCCCGGTGATCCCGTCGCGCTCGATGATCTTCGCGGCCTCCAGCGCGGCGGGGTGCTCGATGGCGGTCACCAGGACCCGGGGCCGCCGCATGGCCCGGGCGCCCCCCTGGATGGCCAGGTTCACCGACTCGGTGCCCCCGGACGTGAAGAAGAGCTCCTCGGAGAGGCACCCGGCCACCCGCGCCAGGCGCCGCCGGGCGTCCTCCAGAACCGCGGCCGCGTCCGCGCCGGCCCGGTGGGGTGACGAGGGGTTGGCCCACGCCCGATCCAGGGCCGCGTCCACCGCCGCTCGGACCTCGGCCAGGGGGGGTGAGGTCGCTGCGTGATCCAGGTAGATTCCGTCGGGCATGGATTGCGATCTAACGGAAGAGGCTCGAGATGGACTGGTCGTAGTGGATGCCCTTGATCGCCTCGGCGAAGAGGGGTGCGAGGCTGAGGATGCGCATCTTGCTGGTCTTCTTGTGCTGGACCGGGATGGTGTCGCAGACCACCACCTCGTCCATGTCACTCTCGGAGAGGCGGATGTGGGCGTTCTTGCTGAGGACCCCGTGGGTCGCGGCCGCGGAGACGGAGAGGGCACCCCGGCTCTTCACGAACTCCATGGCCTCGATCAGGGTCCCCCCCGTGGCGATCTCGTCGTCGATGAGGAGGGCATGCTTGCCACCCACGTCACCGATGAGGTGCCTCGCCTTGGCCTTCTCGTCGTTGCCTTCGCGGCGCTTGTCCACGATGGCCATGGGCAGATCGAGGCGGTTCGCGTAGCGGCCCAGCTCCTTGGCCTCCCCCGCGTCCCCCGCAATGAGGACGTAGTTCTTCAGGTCCCGCTGCAGATAGTAGTCGCAGATCACCGGCGCCGCGATGAGCTGATCCACGGGACAATGGAAGAACCCCGTGATCTGGGGTGCGTGGAGGTCCGCGGTGAGGACCCGATTGGCCCCTGCGGCCTCGTAGAGGTCCGCCATGAGGCGCGCGGTGATGGAGATCCTGGGCTGGTCCTTCTTGTCCGAACGGGAGTACGGGAAGTAGGGGAGCACCGCGGTGATCCGCGCTGCCGATGCGCCCTTGAGCGCGTCGAGCATGATCAGGGACTCGATGATGTTCTCGTTCACCGGCGGCGCCATGGTCTGGATCACGAAGACGTCGTCGCCGCGGACATTCTCCAGCACCTTGACCATGAGGTTCTCGTTGGAGAACCTGAGGATCTCCACCTGCCCCAGGGCCACCCCCAGGTGCGCTGCGACCGCCTCGGCGAAGGCAGGATGGGACGAACCGGCGAAGATCTTGAGCTTCCCATATCGCATCTCAACTCCTCCCTGGTTCTGTCAGCCCCGTGCCCCGCCCGGAGGATAGTCCCCCGCCCCCGCGCGTGTCAATCCGCGATTCCGAGGACGGCCCCCACCAGGTAGTGGCTTCCGATGATCAGGGGAGGAGGCGCCTCGGGGGGAACCGCAGGGAGGCCCTCGAGCCCCTCCTGCCAGGAGCCAGCGATCTCGACGGCGCCGGGCCCCGGGCAGGCCCGGGCCAGGGCCTCCGGCGTGTGGCCGGAGGCCTTGGGGAGCGGGCAGACGATCAGCCGGGAAGTCATCGCGGCCAGGGGACCCATGACTCCAGCGGCGTCCTTGTCGTCCTTGAGCGCGACCAGGGCCGCGGGGCACCGCCCCCAGCGGGCTCGATAGCTCGCGGCCAGGGCCTCGATCCCGTGGGGGTTGTGGGCCACGTCCAGGAGCACCCGGCGACCCCGGACCGAGACCGGCTGGAGGCGCCCTGCCAGGTGGGCGGTGGCGACACCCCGAGCGGCGTACGCGGGGACCAGCGCCGCGCCGGTGAGCGTGGGGAGGACATGGGCCGCGGCGGCGAGTGCGAGGGCTGCGTTGCCCCCCTGGTGCGCGCCGCGCATCCCCAGGGCCACGGGGCCCACGGAGAGGCCGTCCGGCCCCTCCCATCGGAGATGGTCCGCTTCGAGGGTCCAGCGCCAGTCCACGAACGCCCGGAGCACGGGCTCCGCGCCGGAGGCGGCCGCAGCCGCCTCCAGGGCCCTCCCGGCCTCCGGGGTCTGCGCGGCCAGGAGCGCGGGACGACCGGCCCGGAGGATTCCGGCCTTCTCCCGCGCGATGCTCCCGAGGTCGTCGCCGAGGATCTCCGTATGGTCCAGCCCCACCGGCGTGATGATCGACAGGTCCGGGTCCATGGCGTTGGTCGCGTCCAGGCGGCCCCCGAGGCCCACCTCCAGGATCCAGCAGGGGACCGCCGCCGCGTCGAAGACCGCAGCGGCTACCGCGGTGATCCACTCGAAGCCCGTCAGCCCGATCCCGGTCGCCGCCTCAGCCTCGGACACCGCGAGCCATGCGGGGCCCAGGGCTTCGTCACCGGCGATTGCGCCGTCCAGGCGGATCCGCTCGACAGCGTCAATCAGGTGGGGAGACGTGAAGAGGCCCGTGTGGCACCCGTGGGCGCGGAGGATCGCCTCCAGGAACGTCGCGGTGGAGCCCTTGCCGTTGGTGCCCGCAATCAGGATCCGGAGCGCAGGGTTGCGCACCGTGTCGAGACGATCGAGGACCCCCCGGATCCGCTCCAGCCCGGGATGGATCCCGAGCCCCCAACGCCGATGAAGCTCCTCATCCAATCGTGACATGGGGTTCCTTCCCGATCGTTGAACCGGATTCTCGAAGATCGCACCAAACACGCGGTTTTCCACAATGATCCTGGGATCGGCCTCGAAGCGCCTCCCGCGGGGATCCGATCGTTCTCCCATGCGGGCGCGCTGCCCCGGCCTCGCTGGAGCGCGGTGTGGAAAACCTGTGATATAAACGGGTTCTCAGTTTTCGGACTGGGCCTTCTTTGTCTTCTCGATCCACTTGTCGGCCAGCGACGGATCGTCAGCGTATCCCTTGGCCTTCTCGAAGTACTTGATCGCCAGCGCCTGGGAGCCCTTCTTGGAGGCCGCGATGCCGAGCTTCATGTACTTCTTCGCCTTGGCCGCGTCCTTGCCGGAGTCGGATGTCTTGGCTGCAGCGTCGTCCGCGGCCTTCTTCGCGGCTGCTGCGGCGGCGGCCTTCTTCGCTGCGGCATCTGCAGCGGCCTTCTTCGCGGCGGCGGCGTCTGTGGCCTGCTTCGCTGCGGCGGCGTCCGCTACCTTCTTCGCTGCGGCGTCGTCTGTGGCCTGCTTCGCTGCGGCGGCGTCCGCTGCCTTCTTCGCTGCGGCGGCGTCTGTGGCCTGCTTCGCTGCGGCGTCGTCCGCTGCCTTCTTCGCTGCGGCGTCTGCGTCGGCCTGCGCCTTCGCTTCGTCCAGCTTGCTCTTGGCCTTGGCGATATACTTGTCAGCGAGATCCGCGTTGCCGCCCGCGGCCTTCGCCTTCTCGAAGGTGGAAACGGCTTCGCCCCACTTGCCCTTCTTGTAGGCGGAGATGCCGTCCTTCATGAGAACCTTGCCCTGGTCCGCTCCCGCGGTCGTGGTCGCCGCGTCTTCGGCGGCCTTCTTCGCTGCTGCAGCCTCGGCGGCTTTCTTCGCTGCGGCGTCCTTGGCGGCCTTCTTCGCTACCTCTTCTGCTTCCTTCTTCTTCGCAGCGTCTGCAGCCGCCTTCTGCGCCGCCGCGTCGCCACCGGAATCCTTCTTGACTGCAGCGTCCTCAGCGGCCTTCTTCGCAGCGGCTTCTTCGGCAGCCTTCTTCGCTGCTGCTTCCTCGGCGACCTTCGCTGCAGCTGCTTCCTCGGCGGCCTTCGCTGCGGCGGCTTCCTCAGCGGCCTTCTTCGCTGCTTCCTCCTCGGCGCCCGTCGCTGCGGCCTCCACAGGGACGTCGGCTGTGACAGGGGCCGCCTCGATCAGGAGCCGATCCGCACGGACCTTGAAGGCAGCGATCTGGCCCTCGAGGCGCTCGACCCGACCCTCCACGGTCCCCAGGGCCTCTCCGGCCATGTCGTTGGCCAGGCTCTGCATCTTGTCCGGCGCGATGATCCGATCCAGGGACACGATGGCCTGGTCGAGCTCGGCCATCTTCTCCTCGGCGCCCTCGCTGGCCCACTTGCCCCGGCGCTCGGAGAGCTGGTTCCGGAGGCCCTGGCCCCTGGTCCGCACCGCCAGGAACCGATCGGTCAGCTTCGTACGCTTCGTCTCCAGCGCGGCCCGCTCCTCTGCGGCGATCGCCTCTGCGGCGGCCTTCTGCGCAGCCTCTTCGGACGCAACCTTCTCCCTGGCGGCCTTCTCGGCCGCAGAGGCCTCGCGGATCTTCCGGCCCTGGTCTTCTGCGGCTTTCCGGGCCGCCTCGGTCTTGCGCTCCTGCTCGAGCTGCCGCTCCATCGCTGGATCGATCAGGGCCTTCTCGGTCTCCTCCTCGGGCTTGTCGCCAACCTTGGAGTAGTGCATGACGACGAGGATAAGGACCACGATGAGGACCGCGATGGCCCCGATCGAGACGTAGAACCGGATGTTCGACCCGGTCTTGTGCTCCCCCCAGGACTGTGGTGCAGACTCCTTCCCGGCGAGATCCTGGGCCGAGTCCACGAACCAGTCGTCGTCCGGGCCCGGAGTCGGCGCAGCCATGGCCTCCGCCGCCGCAGCGGCCTCGACCGCCGCCGCCGGGATCGGGGCCATCATCAAGGTCTTCTGCCACGACTCTTCCTTTTCCGGAGGGGCCTCGACATCGACCTCCGCCGCCGTGGGCGCCGCAGCAGCGATCTGATCCTCGGTGCGCTCGGCGATGGCCTCCTCGACCGCCCTCTCGGCAGCGGCGTACGACATCTTGAGGGTCCCGAGGTCTTCAGGAGGCTCGACCTCGGCCATCGCGGCGGCAGCGGACGCGTCGGGCTCCGTCGCACCCGCGGCGATCTGCGCCGGCGTGATCCCCGAGAACATCATGGTCTCCGCAGGACGCCGTTCGGCCTCCTCCGCCGCCTCCTCTGGCACCGGCATCACGCTCTGGTCCGCACCCCCGATCTCCGGCCAGGCGGCGGGGGGCAGCGGCGTGAGTTCGGCCTCGGCCAGGAACCCCGCCCGGAACACGTCGAGCTGCTCCACGAGCTGGGCCATGGACTCCTGCCGGCGGGCCGGCATCTTCTGGAGGGCCTGGAAGACGATCTTCTCGAACTCGTTGATCCCGGCCACGCCGCGCTTGAGCAGATGCAGGGGCAGGGGCTTCTCGAAGATCTGCCGCTTGAGCACGGTCTGGACGTTGTTGGAGACGAAGGGGCACTTGCCCACCACCATCTCGTACATCAGGATGCCCAGGGAGTAGATGTCCGAGTGGGGATCCGCGCCCTTGCCGGAGCAGAGCTCCGGGGCCATGTACTCCGCAGTGCCGTAGAAGGGCAGGTTCTTCTTCACGGTGGAGTAGAGGGGGAGGAGGCTCTGATACCCGTAGCGGGAGACCCGCGCCACCTGCCCGCCGTCGGAGAGGACGGTCACGAGGACGGAGCTGCTGCTCAGATCGAGGTGCTGCAGACCGGCCTCGCCGGCCACGCTCGCGGCCATGGCGATCTGGCGCGTCAGGTCCACCACCTGCTCGATGGGCATCCCGCCCTTGACCAGGGACTTGAGGGTCACCGCATCCGGCAGCGGATGGACCAGGAAGACCTTCCCGTCGTCGGTGATCCCCGACGCGATGGTGGGCACGAGCAACGGGGAGTCGAGCTCCCGGACGCGCCCTGCAGCGAGGAGGAGTGCGGAGACCTCACCGCCGCCGGTGGACACCTGCTCGTCGAGGACAATCACCACGACAGGCACGCCGTCCTGGTGATCGGTCGCCTTGTAGGCGGTCCCGAGCTTGTCGGTGTAGAACTCGGCATCGATGCCATACCGTCCCTTGAGTTTCTGTCCGATCATGTCCACCAACTCCCAGTCGTAGGGTCGCAACCCCGCGTCATCACAAGGCGCCACTCCCACGGCGTCACGAGTGTATCCCGTGGTATGACGCGGTGCAAAGCCTTTTTCATCACCACGTTAAAGCCCCCACGCATACGCGAAGATTCCCGCCCACCGCCTCCATCACCCGCCGATCAAACGGGACCTCCGCATCCCCCATTTCGACAGGGTGGATGGAACAGCAGCGGGTCCAGCGGCCCCCCCCGGAGTCATTGGTTGCCGCCTTGCAGTCCAGCAACCAGGTGCCATTCGCCTCTGTACTCTTCCCCCCCGGGGGAAGTGCCCCGGAGGGGCGATGGGGGATTCCGCACCAGCACCCAACAGAAGCGCCGTTGCAATCCAACGCGAAGCAGGCCGCCCCAAGGACTTCGTCTCCCAACAAACCGGGCGACCCGGCTTCGAGCCCGAAGATCCCATTTTTCCCCTTTACAACCGAGCGTTCAGCCCTAAAATGCCCTCTGCTTGGGACAGGTCCCGTTGGCAGCGTGGTCCCCCCCACCGTTGCCCTCCTGGCATGTCCCAGTGCCAACGTAGCTCAGTTGGTAGAGCAGCTGATTCGTAATCAGCAGGTCGGGAGTTCGAATCTCCCCGTTGGCTCCAAT
>JBDRIT010000121.1:0-38964 GCA_043815665.1 Pseudomonadota bacterium | reverse complement strand
AATCAGGTTTCGAACTCCTGCGAAACAGAGAATGGGCCGAGGCGGCGTTGAGCCTTATCTCAAGCGGGTTTGCGGCGTTTTGAAAAAGGACCTCCGAGAACGGAGAAAGTTCGCAGCCCAGACCCGTTTCCTCCACCTAGTACGGCCCACCTGAAGTTCCGACGATTTCTCTTGCAGTCTGCCTCGATGAAGATCATGACGGTGTGTGTGGGGGGACGTCATGGGACACATGGGGCGACCAGCGACACAGATTGTCCTGACGAAAGAGGACCGAGAGAAACTCGATGCGGTAGTACGTGCCCAGACGAGCAGCCAGCGGGATGTCCGCCGGGCGCGAGTGGTTCTTGCCGCCGCAACCGGGGAGGATACGATCGCGATTGCCGCGAGACTGGGGCACTCGACCTCGACCGTGTGCCGATGGCGGACGCGTTTTGGAGCCAAAGGCATGGAGGGGTTGTTCGACCTGCCGCGGTCGGGCCGCCCCCCGCGCATCACGCCCGTGCAACGGTGCGAGATCATTGCCGCGGCCTGTGAGCTTCCGCCCCAGCAGGAGGGCGTGACCGGCTGGACCATGGAGCGGCTACGTGACGAGATCCTGCGGCAGGGCATTGTCGAGGAGTTGAGCGTCACCCACCTCGGGACGTTGCTATCGCGGATGGATATCAAGCCGCACAAGGCCCAGATGTGGCTGCACAGCCGGGATCCCCTGTTCCGCGAGAAGGTGGCGGAGATTGTCGAGTTGTACCTGAATCCGCCGAACGACGCGGTGGTGGTAAGCATCGACGAGAAGACGGGGATGCAGGCGGTCGAACGTAAGTACAAGGACGAACCCGCCCGCCCCGGCAGGCTGGCCCGTAGGGAGTTCGAGTACATCCGGCACGGCACGCAGGCCCTCATTGCCGCTTTCGAAATCACCACGGGCGAGGTGCTGGGGCAGTGCGGTCAGACGCGTACGGGAGATGACCTGGAGGCGTTCATGGAGCGCCTGGCTGTTCGCTACCCAACCGGAACCGTCCACGTGATCTGGGATAACCTCAACACCCATGTGAACCGCCAGAGGTGGGCAGCGTTCAACGCCCGCCACGGTGGGCGGTTCGCCTTCCACTTCACTCCCATGCACGCTTCTTGGGTCAACCAGATCGAGCTCTGGTTCGGGATTTTCGGCAAGCGCAGCTTGCGCAACGCGAGCCTTCGCAGCACGGCCGAGTTGCAGGCTTTGGTGGGAGCATTCATCGAACGCTGGAACTCGAAGGACAAGCATCCCTTCTCGTGGACCTTCAAGGGGTATCCCCTGGAAGAAAGAGCACCGGAGGTGGCCGTCGGATGAAATCAACCTACCCGGGCGCTGCAGCACAGCGCCTACAGGAACTCATTCGCCAGAGAGGCCAGTACGGCCACGTCGAGGTGCGCTCCCGCGCCCAGCATCTCATTGTGGAAGTCGTTGAGGAGGCCGGCAGGGAGCCTGTCGCCCGGGCGACTGCCATCAACGCCCAGGAGTATGGCCTGAGCTTCCGGTCGCATACCGGCAGGTGGGAGCCGCTCCCGGTCGTTGGGAAGTTGGAGGACATTGCGCGTGCCATAACGGAAGAGTTGGGAGCCTACATCGACCCAGCCAACTTATGATCGACACTTGACGGGGGCTGTACTAGTGCCGGTGATCAGAAGTCTCTGACCAGTCAATAGCCTCCGCCCACATCGCCCAAGTGAAACGTAGGGGACCGAGGAGCTTCTCCGCCAGCATTGCGGGAGTTCCTCGCTCAAAAGTAGGCGCCCATCGGTTTTGGTGGCGCACGTCCAGGCTCATGACGTTGCACGCCCCGGAAGGGTTGCTCAGGCGAAGCAAAGGAATCCAATCTCCCTCATCGGTCACACCGATCGTAGCCGTCTTTCCTCGATGGCTCGCGGCAAGGGCGGCTGCGACCGGGTCATTTCGCCGCAGTTCGGCGAGAAGGCTCTCTGCGAAGCTCTCGGGATTCCAGGACATGGTACACCGTGACGGTGAGCCCGGAGGCGGCGGTGCGCAGGATCTGTCGGGCGAGTGCGGGGAGGAATAGGGACGGCACGACCGAGAGCAGGGCGATTACCGGCGCCAGCGGAGCGATCGGGAATGACCGTCGGGCGCGCTTTGTCGGGCTCTGGGCGGTGGCCGCTGCTTGCCGGGATCGGGCTTCCGTGCAGGCTCGGCGATACGTCCGCAGCATGCGCCGTGCCATCTTGTGGTCCGCCGCTCTGGTGGGGGGCCGGCGGCGCTCTTCTCAGACAATGCAATGTGGGTGAGGGGCGCCCCGGCCGGTTTCACCAGAGCTTGATCCTCGCAAGCCTGCACGTCCACGCAGAATCGCACTCAATTTGTTGTCAGAACGGCTGGTTCCATTGATCCGGTTCCCGTGGGTCCTGTCCCGCCGAGCGCTGAAACGAGCCTCGTTTGACTCGCTGGAGGCGCTGGAGAAGCGACTGACGGACTTCATCGAGTACTTCAACGCCATGCTTGCGAAGCCCTTCCGCTGGACCTACGCTGGTAGGCCGTTGAGGGCGGCATGAAGAACCGATCACCATCTCCGCCGAGGACATCTAGTCAGGAGCATACCATGAAATTCCTCCACGCTGCCGACCTGCACCTCGATAGCCCCCTGAGGGGGCTGGCAAGGCACGATGAAGCACCCGTCGACGATCTTCGAGGAGCGACCCGCGAGGCCTTCAACAACTTGGTTGAGTTGGCTATCGAGGAGAAAGTGGCCTTCGTCCTGCTCTCTGGCGACCTATACGACGGTACTTGGCAGGACTTCAGCACCGCTATCTTCCTGGGAAAAAAGCTGGGCGAGCTGGACAGGGCAGGCATCCGGGTCTTTGGCGTGCTCGGCAATCACGATGCACAGAGCAAGCTCACCAAGGCGCTGGAGAAGCCGAAGAACCTGACCCTGTTCCCGGCGAATAAACCCCACACAGAAGTCCTGGACGACCTCGATATCGCCATTCATGGCCAGAGCTTTGGCCAGCAGCATGTGGAGGAGAATCTCGCCGCCGGTTTCCCCGCTGCGAGGCCAGGGATGTTCAATATCGGCCTGCTGCACACCAGCCTCGACGGCCGTGAAGGTCATGCGGCCTATGCTCCGTGCAAGCTCGACGACCTGCGGGCCAGGGACTACCAGTACTGGGCTCTCGGACATGTGCATGCGCAGGAAAAGGTATCGACAGATCCCTGGGTGGTCTTCCCTGGTTGCCTGCAGGGTCGGCACGCGCGCGAAACCGGCCCCAAGGGTTGCTGTCTGGTCACCGTCGAGGATGGCCGGGTCGAAACCGTCGAGCACCGCGTGCTGGATGTGGTCCGCTGGGCAAGCTGCGAGGTTGACCTTGGCCAAGTCAATAGCATGAAGGGCGTGCTGGACAGCGCCAGGAAGGCCCTGAGTGAGGTTCTTGACGACGCAGAGGACCGCATTGTCGCTGCCCGAATTTGCTTCGTCGGCGCCAGCACAGTCCACGCAGAGATCCAGGGCAAGACCCATTGGTTGCGTCAGAAGCTCCTCGGGCTTGCCGCTGAGTTGCATGGAGAAAGCCTGTGGATCGAGAAGGTGGTGATGGCCACAACCAACAAGCTGGACCGGGGTGCCGTGCTCGCGGGAGACGGAACTCTGGGTGGACTGGCAAGGAGTATCCTTGACGTCAGGGATGAGCCGCGCGCTGTGCGAGGTCTCGACGCAGGCCTGGCCAGCTTCAGGGAGAAGCTCCCTCCAGAGATGTTCCTCGCTGAGGATGGACTGAGACTCGATGACCAGGAAGTCGTGGCGAGGCTCATCCGAGAAGCCAAGGAACTGCTCATCGGCAAGCTCCTGGAGACAGGGGGGGAGCCATGAAGATCAAGCGACTCGACTTGCTGGCTTTTGGTCCGTTCACGAAAGAGACCCTCGACCTGAGCGAGGGAAAGCCCGGTCTGCACGTGGTCTATGGACCCAACGAGGCGGGCAAGAGCTCGACGCTGCGTGCGCTCAAAGCCTGGCTGTTTGGCATAGACGCTCGTTCCAAGGACAACTTCGTCCACGACCACAAGCAGCTTCGGGTTGGCGGTGTTCTTGAGACTGCGGGCGGCAAGGAAATCGCCTGCGTGAGGCGCAAGGGCAACAAGGACACCCTGCTCAGCGCCGAGACCGAGCAGCCAATGGGCGACGATACCCTGAGCAAGCTGCTGCCAGGGCTCGACGAGAAGCTCTTCTCCCAGCTTCACGGCATCAACCACGCCGGGCTCATCAAGGGTGGCCAAGCCATTCTCGAGCAGAGCGGCGATCTCGGAAAGTCCCTGTTCGGTGCGGCGCTGGGCACCCCGGGGAAGGCCGATCTGCTCGGCGAACTGGCTTCGGAGGCGGACAAACTGTTCAGATCCAGGGGCCAGAACCAGATCATCAACGCCGCCGCCGCGAAGCTGAAGGAAGCCAGGCGGGAGGAGAAGCACTCGTCGGTCTCCGTCAGGGAGTGGAAGGACCTCCAGAAGTCATTGAAGGAGGCCGAGGCAACCGTCGCCAGGATCGACCAGGATATCGCCGAGGCGAGGTGTGGCAAGAGCAAACTGGAGCGCTTCAGCAGGGTGGCTGGCCCCCTGGCCGAGCGCTGCGAGTTGCTCGACCGCCAGGCCGCCCTCGAAGAGGTGGTACTCCTCCCCGAGGACTTTGGTTCTCGTCGGCAAGCGGCTCTCGACAAGCTGTCCCTGGCCAGAGAGCGATTGCAGAAGGCAAGCGCCAAGCTCGACAGGGTGCAGCAGGAGGCCGCCGGGCTCGACGTCCCCCGGGGGCTGCTGGAGAATCAGGAAGCCATCGAGGCCCTGCAGCTTCAGCTTGGCGCTTTTCAGAAGTCAGTCAGGGACAAGCCTGCGCAGGATGCAAAGCGTCGCGATCACCGCAACGCTGCTCAGGACCTGCTCACGAGTATCCGTCCGGACCTCGACCTCGAATCCGTCGAGACCCTGAAGCCGCTCCTCAACAAGAAGAGGCTGATCACGAGCTTGGCGCAGGAATCGAGCCTTCTGAAGCAGAAGACTGGTCAACTGGACAACACGCAGCGCGAACTGACCGACGAGATGACCAGCCTTCAGCAACAGCTGGAAGCCATGTCCGAGCCCGGCAAGGACGTGGAATCGCTCAAGGTCGCAATCCAGGCTGCCCGCAAGGCAGGCGATCTCGCGAAGATGCTGCACAAGGCCCGCGATGCGGCAAGTCAGCAGGAGGCGGCCTGCTCCCACGAACTGTCCCGGCTGGGCAGGTTTGACGGTAGCCTGGACGATCTGGCCTGCCGGGCCATGCCTGAGAGGGCTGTCCTGGACAGCTTCGAGAAGAAGTTCGACGAGCTGGACCAGCAGGCTCGCGAGACCGTTCGTCGTCAGGCCGAGGCCAGGCAGGAGCTGAGCCGGAACGAGGAGAGCCTGAAGACCTTGCTCCGCTCAAGCGAGGTTCCCTCTCTCGAAGAGCTCCAGGCAGCACGCGACCACCGCCAGCAAGGATGGAAGCTCATCCGCGGCAGGTATGTGGACGGGGCGGACCCTGGAGCAGCTGCCACGGAATACGCCGGTAGCCAGGATCTCCCTGGCGCCTACGAGTGGGCAGTGCTGGCCGCCGACAACGTCGGCGACAGGCTTCGCATGGATGCCCAGCGAGTTCAGGAGCGGGCATCGCTGGAGACCCAGATCCAGACCAGGCATGAGCTTCTCTCCGCGCTCGACGGCAAGCAGAACGAACTGGCGGCCGCCGGGGCCCAGCTTGAGAGCGCATGGCAAGCTGTGTGGACGGGGATCACGTGCAAGGTCGGCACCCCCAAAGAGATGACGGAGTGGCTACAGCGCGTGGAGCAACTTCTGCAGAAGGCCGGACAGCTCGACAGGGCGAAGGCGGAGGTCCGTTCGCTGGAGGCCACGCAGACTTCACATATCGAGGTGCTTACTGCCGAGTTGGAGAAGCTCGACCAGCAGCAAGAGCCCAGCGGGGAGAACCTCGAGTCGCTCCTGACCCGCTGCGAGCAGCTCGCGAGTCAGCAGGAAACCGTGACCAGACGCCAGGGGGAGATCAAGACTTCGCTGCAGAAGCTAGAGCTTCAGATGAAGGGTGCGACGGCCGCTCGTCGCCAAGCAGATGACGACACGCAGTGCTGGGGAATTGCCTGGGCCGAAGCTGTCGACGGCCTCGGCCTCGGGGCAAGCCCTCATCCTGAGCTGGCCCTCGCGACGATGGAGAAGCTCGAAGCGCTGTTCGAAGAGCTCAAGGATGCCGATATCGCCCACAAGCGAATCTATGGCATGGACAAGGACGAGGAGCGATTCGCCGCGGCGGTGACACAGCTCACGCAGCGGATTAGCCTCGACGTGGGGGAACAAACTCCAGCTGAAGTCACCCAGAGCCTGGTCAGGCGACTTGGCAAGGCCCAGGCCGACGCCGCCAGTCTGCAGAAGCTTCGAGCCCGGGTCAGCGAGCTGGAGGAAGAAGTCGTCGAGGCTCGCCAGGACATCCAGTTTGCCGAGCAGAGTCTTGCCGCTCTACGGGTCGAGGCTGGAGTTACGTCCGATGAGGAGTTGGGCCCGGTCGGGGAGCGCTCACAGCAGAAGCGTCTGGTGGCCTCCCGTATTGAGACCGTGCTGCAGCAGCTCCATCAGTCCGGAGAGGGGCTCAGCATCGAGGAACTGGAGAAGGAGGCCGGGGAACTGGACGCGGACCAGATGGGCGACAAGCTATCGCAGCTCGACACCAAGCTATCCGACTTGGCAAGCGAGCGAGATGCAAAGCGCGACCACAGGCAGTCGCTGCTCGTTCACATCCAGGCCCTGGATGGCTCGTCGAAGGCTGCCGAGGCAGCGGAGAGAGCCGAGCAGTTGCTGGCCGGCATAATACCCGACGCGGAGCAGTACTTGCGGCTCACGATCGCCCGTCTCATCCTCGAGGAGCGGATGGAGCAGTACCGCCAGGACAATCAGACGCCGGTTCTCAGGCGTGCCGGCGAGCTGTTCGCCAAGCTTACACTGGGTTCGTTCTCGGGTCTTCGCGACGAGGTAGATGAGAATGGCAAGCCGTTGCTACTCGGTGTCCGTCCTGACAAGACCGAGGTTGGTGTCGAGGGCCTGAGCGACGGCGCCCGCGACCAGCTGTTCTTGGCCTTGCGACTAGCGACCATCGAGCTGCAGCGGGACCAGCAGGATCCTCTGCCTTTCGTGGTAGACGACATTCTGGTCGGGTTCGACGACGAGCGTAGCAAGGCCTGCCTCGATGTCCTCGCCGAGTTTGCGCAGCGAACCCAGGTGCTGCTTTTCACTCATCACGCGATGGTTGCACGGTTTGCCAATGAGCTTGGGGAGGGAAAGGGGGTCTTTGTCCACGAATTGGCGGGAACCCGAGGTAGCGACTGTCCCTCCTCAAAACCCATCCGGGCCTCCCGCAGGGAGTGATGGTGGGGGTCGGCGAAGCGGTTCGGGTTGCTCCTTGACAACTTGTTGTGACGCGAACGTGCTAGAGAGCGGACGAGGGCCAGGAGGACTTCCATGATGTGGAACAGGACCAGGCGTCGCATCGGTCTCTCCCGATCAAAACGGGGAGGATATCGACATCCGTCGTCGGCGCAAGGGCGTTGATCCTCCTTGTTGATCCCTGCGACCCGGGCTATCCTGCATTACATCGTCTGGACCATGAGTGGCGCCGTGGCAGGAAGCAGGAAGAAGGCCCCAGGAAAGGGAGTGGGCCCCGCGCAGACCCACCGGGCGGTGCGTGGCAATGCCGGTACGGAGGCCTCATTCCCGGTGGGTTCGTCGCCGACGGACCTGCCGGGCGGCTACCTCGAAGTCCTCGAGGACATCAAGGCACGGATCTGCGAAGCCCGTGTCCGGATCGCGCTGTCCGCCAACTCCGCGATGGTGCTGCTGTACTGGGACGTCGGACGGATGATCCTGGCGCGGCAGGAGGACGAGGGCTGGGGGGCCCGGGTGGTCGACCGCCTCTCCGAGGACCTGCGAGCCGCCTACCCCGACATGAAGGGCCTGTCGCCTCGGAACCTGAAGTACATGCGGGCATTCGCATCCGCCTGGCCGGACCGTGAAATCGTGCAACGGGTCGTTGCACAATTGCCCTGGCGCCAGAACATCGCGCTGATGGAATGCCTCGACGACCAAGGAACCCGGCTCTGGTACGCGGAGAAGACCCTTGAGAACGGCTGGTCCCAGTCCATCCTCCGCATTCAGATCGAGCGAGGCCTCCATCTCCGACAAGGGCAGGTCCCCGCTGGATCCGGACGACGAATGGCTCCGATTCCTCGAGGCCTTGGCAGGTCAGGCTGCAATCGCGGTCGACAACGCGTCCCTGTACGACGACCTGCAGCGTACGAACACGGATCTCCCGGTGGCCTACGACTCCACCATCGAAGGGTGGGCCCACGCCTTGGATCTCCGGGACAAAGAGACTGAGGGGCACTCACGCAGGGTCACGGAGGCTACCGAACGGATCGGTCGCTCCATATAGGAGCCTTCCGTAGTGATGATCTTGTCCATGTGCGCCGGGGTGCCCTGCCCCACGACATCGGCAAGCTCGGCGTAGTTGAGGACCTCGTGGATGTCCTCCCTGCGGCGTTCGTCGAGACCTTGCTGAGAAGGGGACTTGACGACCGGAGAGTTCTTCCGGGTCTGGAAGGAGAGGCATTTTCTCCGTCCCCGACACCACCACTGCCCCGTGCGAACGCCCATCCGCCTCGGGGGTCGCTTCGGGTCGGGCTTCGGCGACCCGCAGGTGAGCGCCGACCCCAGAAGCACCGAGAGGATCAGGAGCCCTCTTTACGGTCGCCTGTTCATGGGCCAACCCTGGATTTCCCGAGGAATCGGTTTCAGGTGGCCCCGATGATTCCTCCCTGACTTCACCATCGTGCACTCCGTGTTTATGTTTGATGCGGCCCTCCTTGATCGGATAAGGTGGGGGCTCAAGGGGGGGGACGTGCCGATTCCAATCGTCAACATCGCGAAGATGGCCACCGCGGCGGTGGGACACCGCCTGCTCGGCCGGCGGGTCCCCCTGAACCTCATGCTCGCGCTCACGGACCGCTGCACCGGAAACTGCCGCTACTGCCAGCTCCCGGCCCGGGGCGCACCGGAGATGTCCACAGACGAGATCCTGCGCCTCCTGACCGAGGCGGCCGCCGCTGGGTGCCAGCGCGTGGGCCTCTGGGGCGGGGAGCCCCTGTTGCGGGACGACATCGGCGACATCATCGCCCACGCCCGCAAGGCCGGGCTCTTTGTCACCGTGGACACCAACGGCCACCTCGTCCCCCGGCACACCGCGGCCTTGAAGGTCGCCAACCACCTCAACATCTCCCTGGACGGCGACGAGGCCTCCCACGACGCAAACCGGGGCCCGGGCTCCTGGTCCAGGGCCATGGCCGGCATCGGGCACGCCCGCTCCCTGGGGCTGCCCTTCTGGACCATCACGGTGCTCACGAAGCACAACGTCGGACAGGTGGAGTGGCTCCTGGACACCGCCCGGGACATGGGCTTCCTCACCACCTTCCAGGTGCTCCATCACAACGAGGAGATCGGCTGCAACGAGGGTCTCTACGCCGATGACGATGACCTGCGGGCGGCGGCCAGGCGGATCCTGGCCCGCAAGGACGCGGGCGCCCCCGTCGCCTCCTCCCGGAGATACCTCCAGCTGCTGGCGACGTGGCCCGACTACGGTATCAACCGGCTGCAGGCCCTCCCGGGCTACCCCTCCTGCCTCGCCGGCCGCCTCTACTGCAACGTGGACGTGGACGGGAGCCTGTATGTCTGCTCCCTCTTCGTGGACGAGGTGAAGGCCCCCAACGTCCGTGAGCTCGGCTTCCAGGGGGCCTTCGACGCCCTGGACCTGCCGGACTGCAACGCGTGCCTCGGGGCCTGCTTCACCGAGTACAACCTGCTCTACTCCCTGGACATCCCGACGGGGCTGAACTGGGTCAAGGCGCTGATCAAATGACGACGAAGAAACTCAAGCCGGTGGTCATCGTGGGCGCCGGGGTCTCCGGCCTCTCCCTCGCCTGCATGCTGGCGCACCAGGGGATCCACAGCATCGTCATCGAGAAGGAGGACCGGGTGGGCGGCCTGGCCCGGTCTTTCATCTACGACGACCACACCTTCGACATCGGCCCCCACCGCTTCCACACCGAGCGCAAGGACGTGGACACCTTCATCCGCGAGACCCTGGGGACGAAGACCCTGGAGATCCCCCGCAACAGCCAGGTCCACTTCATGGACCATTACTATCCATGGCCCCTGCGCCCCAAGGAGCTGCTGTTCCACTTCCCGCCGCGCATTGCGCTCCAGGTGATGTGGGATCTTCTCACGCTCTACCGCAAGCCCGATCCCGCCTCCTTCCGGGACCAGATCGAGAACATGTACGGGCGCACCCTCTTCAAGCACTTCTTCGAGGGTTACTCCTCGAAGTTCCTGGGGATCACTCCGGAGCTCACCGACGCCGACTGGGCCTCCACCGGGGTCGACCGCGCCATCATCGACAAGCGCCTCAAGATGAACAGCCTCTGGACCCTGGTCTGGAACACCCTCCTGCCCGGGCAGATCCCGGACGTGCAGTTCGTCTACCCAAAGGGCGGCTGCGGCGTGTTCACGGATCGGCTGGCGGAGCACCTGGTCCGCATGGGCGGTGAGGTGCTCACCGGTGCGGAGGTGGATCACCTCGAGGTCGCCGACGACACCATCGAGGCCGTCACCGTGGGTGACCGCCGCATCGAGCCTTCCCTCGTGGTCTGGACGGGCACCCTCCACAGCGCGACCCGGCTCCTCGGGCTCCCGGAGCCGAACCTCCGGTACCTGGCGCTGGTGTGCTACAACCTCTCCCTCACCGAGGGCGAGACGTACGATTTTCAGTGGTGTTACCACGGGGATCCGGAGATCCTCTTCTCCCGGGTGAGCATCCCGGAGAACTTCGACGCCGGCAACACCCCGGGGGGCAAGCGTGCCCTCTGCGTCGAGGTGGCCTGCGCCGAGGGAGACGACATCTTCCAGGAGCCCCTGAAGCACCTGGAGCGCGTGCTCATGGACCTGAAGCACGTCGACCTCCTCAAGACCGACAGCGAGGTCACCGCGGTACACATCGAGCGCTTCCCCTGGGCCTACCCGATCTACAAGCTGGGGTATCGGAGGGAACTGGAGGAGCACGAAGCGCGTCTGGCGCCCTTCACCAACCTCGTCATGGCCGGCCGCCTCGGGCGCTTCTGGTACAACAACATGGACCACTGCATCGAGGCCAGCTTGAAGCTCGCAGGTGAGCTCACGAAGCAGCTGCGCGGAGCCCGGAAGGAACGGTGAGCAACGAACTGCGAAGGACCCGCGGCACCTGCCCGGAGTGCATCGAAGTGGTGCCCGCGGCGATCATCGAGGACGGCGGGCGCATCTTCATCGAGAAGCGGTGCCCGGAGCACGGCGCGCACCGCGCGCTGATCTCCATCCACCCCAGGTACTACAAGGAGCTGTCCAACTACTTCTTCTCGATCATGGGGGAGAGCCTGCCCCAGCGGGACTACATCCTGCGCCTCACCGCCCGCTGCAACATGCAGTGTCCGATCTGCCTGGCCAGCGCCAACGACTACACCGAAGAGGACCTTCCCGTGGGTGAGATCCGCAATCTCACGACGCAGGGGAGGCGCCTGAAGCTCGATCTCATGGGGGCCGAACCTACCCTGCGCCCCGACCTGGCGGAGATCATCCGGGACGCGCACGAGCGAGGCCACATCACCGCCCTGCACACCAACGGCATCAAGCTGGGGGACCGGGACTACTGCAAGACCCTCGTAGACGCCGGACTCGACGAGGTGCACCTGCAGTTCGACGGCTTCTCCGACGCCCACGACCTGGAGATCCGGGGCCAGCTCATGAACGAGCCCAAGCGGCGGGTCCTGGCCGTCCTCGAAGAATTCAACCTCGCCACGGACCTGGTGGTGACCGTGGCCCAGGGCTCCAACGAGGACGAGCTGCCCAAGGTCCTCGACTACGCGGCAGCGCACCCCTTCGTCAAGGAGGTGTTCTTCCTGGGATGCCGGCGCCTCGGCCGGGCCACCGACGACTTCGCGGACCAGTGCCTCGTCCCGGATGAGGTCCTGGCGATCCTCGAGGAGAAGACCGGCGGCCGGATCTCCCGGGACGACCTCCGCATCTTCCAGAAGCTCTACTTCGCGCTCCTGGCCATCTTCCGGGTGCGCAAGTGCTTCTACATCCACCACTACATGGTGGCGCGCACCGAGGGGGGCTGGGAGCCGATCTCCGAGCAGATCGATCTGCCCTACCTGGAGCGCCACCTGGACCGCTTCCCATCCCTGTTCCGCAGGGGCCGCTGGCTCGGCGCCGGCTACCTCGGCCTCCACGCGATGCTGGGGATCCTGCGGAAGGGATCCCTGCGCCTGCTCCTCGACGGCGGGGTCCTCGCACTGATGCTGGCCCTGGGCTTCGATCTGTCCCGCATCAAGCGGCGGCCCATCCTCCTCGGCTTCATCACCGCGTGCGACCCCTGGATCCACGACGAAGAGGTGTCCGCCAACTGCGGCAAGGGGGAGGTCTCCACGGATCTCGGGCACTATGATTCGGGCGCCGACGCCAACATCGCACGAGAGCGGCTGCATCAGGGAATCGACGGGACGCGCAACGCCCGCCCATGATGGAAGAGGAGGAGATCGCCGTCTATGAGATAGAATGGCGACGATGAGGCTGGGGAGGTCGTGCTTGATGATCCGGGAATTGCATGGATGGTTCGTCGCCCTGTGGCGGGACCACCGCGTGCTGGCCCTGCTCCTCGGCGCATTGGCGCTGCGGCTCCTCTTCCATTTTGACGACTACTTCACGATTCGGGATGCGGACTTCTTCCCCGCCGAGCTGGGGCCGGCCGCGGAGATGGGCTACCGCGGGGGGCGGGTGATTCCATTGCTGCTCAACGTCCTCTCGGGCACCCTCAGCGGCGATGACCCCCTGCTGGCCAAGCTGATCGTCGGCAAGGTCCTGCTCCTGGCGGCGCTGCCCGGGTTCCTGGTGCTGGCCATCCGGTCGGGGCTGGGGGTGCGGAGCGTCGGGTTCGGCGCGGCGCTCTTCCTGGCCAGCGCACAGCTCTTCGGCCTCTATGACACCCTGGGTCCCTACTCCCTGCTCATGGCCACGTGCCTCTGGCAGGTCGTCTTCGCGCTGGACGCCCGTGACGGCCGCAAAGGGGCCCTGGTCCGGTACGCCGTGGCCAGCGGGGTCGCCCTGCTCTGCCATCGCAACGGGCTGGTGTTCACGGGCTTGACCCTCGGGGTCGTCTTCCTGGGGAGGCGGGACCTTCGGATGAAGACCCGGGAACTGCTGACGCTCCTCGGCCTCGTCCCGTTGGCTGCCTGGAAGATCGTCCAGGTGATCCGGTTCGACGCCGCCGAGCGGGCCCACCAGGCGGAGATCTACGGGAAGGGGGTCCTCGCGTCGGTGGACTGGGGGGCGCCCGACCTTTTCGGGTCCGTGGGCAGCGGGGTGCTCTCCCTGATGCCCGGCTGGGCCGGGATCCTGTGGCCGCCGATCCCGTACCTGGCGGTGGCGACCCTCCTGCTGGTCGCCGCCGCGGCCCACGGCGCCCGGGGCGTCCGGCGGGAGCTGCGATGGCTCTCTCTGGCGGGGCTGTGTGCGGCGGCGGGGCTGGCGGTGGTCACCGAGGCCCTGGCGGCGGAGCTCTTCTTCCAGCCGAACCACGCAACCTACGGGTTCATGTGGATGCCCCTCCTGGTCCTCCTCCTCGGTGGCGCCTTGGCGGAGGGCCTGCCCCGGTGGGCCGGCGGTGCGGCCCTCGCTCTCCTGGTGGGGCTCAATCTCTGGCAGGGACACGGCTTCCGAAGCGAGGCCTTCGACCCCCGGGAATACGAGGAGTTCGTGGCGTCCGAGGGCGGCGGTCCGGACCTCCCTCGGCGGCTGGTGCCCGGGTTCCTGGCCAACGAGTACGCGTGCAAGTTCCCGGGGAGCGCGAGCCCGTGCCCCGCCGTGCAGAACGAGCGGGTGCACAACGACTTCACCCGGGTGGCCCGCTCCGAGTTCGTCATCGACCTCATCACCTATGACGAACTGGGCATCCCCCTGTACCGCTACGATCTGTACCGCGAACACCTCGAGGCCTGGGGCGCGGTGCGCGGCCTGGAGGTGGACTGCCGTAAACACGTGACCTTCACCTCGTGTCACGTCGGGTCCGCCCAGGCCTCGGCGCGGACGCCGGGTGACGGACAGGAACCCCGGTGATGGGATTGTCGCAGCCCAGACATCCCCGTCGTGTGCCAAGACTCGATCCACCGAAGTTTAACTGATCGGCATTGGGGCTGGTATTGTCATACCACGGGATCAGGCCCCTCGCTTTCCGCCGCCGCCACTGGGGAAAAAGGTGGCCTTCATGAAGTCGCGATTGAGCTTCGCTATGAAGTTGATGCTGATGCCCTTGGGGCACTGGGCTTCGCACTCGGCGTAGTTCGTGCACGCCCCGAAGCCCTCTTTGTCCATCTGCTTCACCATCGCGCGGGCGCGCCGGGATTTTTCAGGCAGTCCCTGGGGCAGGAGGTTCATGTGGCTGACCTTCGCCGCCACGAAGAGCATGGCCGAGCCGTTCGGGCAGGCGGCCACGCAGGCCCCGCACCCGATGCACTCCGCCGCGTCCATGGCCAGATCGGAGGTGTCCTTGGGGATCGGGATGGCGTTGGCGTCCGGCGCTGCTCCGGTGCGCACATCGATGAAGCCTCCGGCCTGGACGATCCGGTCGAAGGCGCCCCGGTCCACCATCAGGTCCCGCAGCACGGGGAAGCCCTTCGCACGCCAGGGTTCGATGGTGATCGTCTGGCCGTCCTCGAAGACCCGCATGTGCAGCTGGCACACGGTGGTCTCGGAGAGCGGTCCGTGGGCCACGCCGTTGACGATCAGTGAGCAGGCGCCGCAGATGCCTTCGCGACAGTCGTGCTCGAAAGCGACCGGGACGTCGCCCTTCTCGATGAGGTGTTGATTCAGGACGTCCAGCATCTCGAGAAATGACATGTGCTCGTTGGCGTCGTCGAGCTGGTAGGTCTGGAACCCACCCTTGTCATTTCGGTCCTTCTGGCGCCAGACCCGCAGTGTCAGCTTCATTTATAGCTCCTGGTGGCGAGCTTCACGGTCTCGAATGTGAGGGGCTCGACGTTCCGCTGAGGTTTGGACGCGTCGCCCGAGAACTCCCAGACCGCTGAGTGGGCGAAGTCTGCATCGTTCCGCACCGCCTCGCCCTCCTCGGTCTGGAACTCCTCCCTCAGATGTGCGCCGCAGGACTCCCGACGCTGGAGGGCGTCGTGGCACATCAACTCGCCCAGCTCGAAGAAGTCGGAGACGCGCACCGCCTTCTCCAGCTCCTGGTTCAGGGACGCGCCCTCGCCCAGCACGCGGACGTCCTGGTGATATTGCTCGCGCAGCGCTCTGATGCTCTCGATCGCCTCGGTGAGTCCCTCCTCGGACCGGGACATCCCGCACTTGTCGATCAGGATGTGACCGAGCTCACGATGGAAGGAGTCCACCGAGCGCGATCCCTGGACCTTCAACAGCTTGTCGATGCGGCCCTTGACCTCGTGCTCCGTGTCCTTGAACGCAGCGTCGCTCGCGGTCACCGCGCTCGATTTCGTCGACGCCAGGTATGCGCTGAGGGTGTAGGGGATCACGAAGTACCCGTCCGCCAGTCCCTGCATCAGTGCGCTGGCGCCCAACCGGTTCGCGCCGTGGTCGCTGAAGTTGGCCTCGCCCAGGACGAACAGGCCGTCGACCGTGCTCATGAGGTTGTAGTCGACCCACAGCCCGCCCATCGCGTAGTGGGGAGCCGGATAGATGCGCATGGGCTCCCGATAGGGGTCCTCTCCGGTGATGCGCTGGTACATGTCGAAGAGGTTCCCGTACCGCTCCCGGATGACGCTCTCGCCGAACTTGCCCATGGCCTCGGCGAAATCGAGGTAGACGCCCCGTCCCGTGGGGCCCACGCCGCGCCCTTCGTCACACATCCGCTTGGCGGCGCGGGAGGAGACGTCCCGCGGGGCGAGGTTGCCGAAGGCCGGGTAGATCCGCTCCAGGAAGTAGTCCCGCTCGCCCTCGGGGATACCGGCTGCGCCCCGGGTCTCGCCCTGCTTCTTCGGCACCCAGATGCGGCCGTCGTTGCGCAGGGACTCGCTCATCAGGGTCAGCTTGGACTGGTAATCGCCCGACTGGGGGATGCAGGTCGGGTGGATCTGGGTGTAACAGGGGTTCGCAAACCCCGCGCCGCGCCGATGGGCCCGCCAGGCCGCCGTCGCGTTGCACCCCTTCGCGTTCGTCGACAGATAGAACGCGTTCACGTATCCGCCTGTGCACAGCAACACCGCGTCCGCCGCCCAGGAGCCGAGCTCGCCCGTGACCATGTCCCGGGTGATGATGCCCCGGGCCCTTCCGTCCACCACGACGAGGTCCTGCATCTCGACCCTGGGATGCAGCTCCACGCCACCTCTGCCCACTTCCTTCATCAAGGCGGAGTAGGCGCCGAGGAGGAGCTGCTGGCCCGTCTGGCCGCGTGCATAGAACGTCCGGGAGACCAGCGCCCCGCCGAAGCTGCGGTTGGCGAGCTGGCCGCCGTACTCCCGGGCGAAGGGCACGCCCTGGGCCACGCACTGGTCGATGATGTTCGAGCTGGCCTGCGCCAGACGATAGACGTTGGCCTCGCGGGCCCTGAAGTCGCCACCCTTGATGGTGTCGTAGTACAGCCGGAAGTCGCTGTCACCGTCGTTCGGGTAGTTCTTGGAGGCGTTGATCCCGCCCTGGGCCGCGATGCTGTGAGCTCGCCTTGCGCTGTCCTGGTAACAGAACGCCTTGACGTTGTAGCCCATCTCGGACAGCGACGCTGCGGCTGCAGCGCCGGCCAGGCCGGTCCCGACCACGATGACTGAGAACTTCCGCTTGTTCTTGACGCTGACCAGCTTCAGATCGTTCTGGTACCGGGTCCACTTTTCGGCCAGCGGGCCAGAGGGAATCTTCGCATCCAGTTTCATGGTGCCTCCTTGCCCGTTCACTTGATCCATCCAGCCAGTACGGACACGGGAATCGACAGGTCGCCCACGACCACGATCACCGCCAGGGCCCGCGCAAAGGTGCGCCGCGCCGGGTTGTACCTGGGATGGGCGAGGCCGAGGGTCTGGAACCAGCTCCACAGGCCATGCCAGAAGTGCATCCCCAGGAGGAGGACGGCCACCAGATAGGTCACTGTGATGGCCGGTGTCCGAAAGCCCGCCAGCATGGTGTCGTACAGATTGCCCTGGACCGGTCCTACGGTGTTCAGCGTCAGGTGCAGGATGTGATAGATGACGAACAGGCCGATCGCCGGTCCCGACCAGATCATCCAGCGGGCCGTCGCAGGCGACTCGCGGTACGCACGCACGTCATACTTGACCGGACGACTTCCGCGGTTCCGCAACCACAGCTGCAGGGTCGCGGTCACGTGGAGCGCCACGGCGACGAGCAGGACGATGCGGGTGGTCCACAACAAGGGGAACGCCCGGGACGAGTGAAGAAACTCTGCATACGAGTTGATCAGGTCCGGGCCGGAATACAGTTGCATGTTTCCGACCATGTGGATGAACACATAGGCGAACATGATCACCCCCGTCACGGCGATGAAAAACTTCTTCCCGAGGGTCGTGGAATAGTACTCGACGAGCGTCTGCATCATTGCCTCCCTGAACCGCTAGAGCAGATCTACTCCCATGATTTTTGGGTGTCAAACAAAATGGGTCCCGAATCCAGCGCCGGGGTGAGGCGTCAGCGCTTCGGTGCGCTGATGAAGCTCAACTTGTAGATCGCCTCTTGTCCCTTCAGGGAGATGTTGCTGAACTTGAGCTTGGAGTTGATCTCCGAGATGACGTCCGCCGGGTACGCCATCCGCGGATCGCCCTCCCTGAGCTTCACGGGATAGAAGCGCTTCTCGTCCCTGTACGAGTACGAGGTCAACATCGCGATCTCGTCGCCGAAGACGTGGTCGACGTTGCGCTGCATGGTCAGGATTCGCGAGCCCACGTTGTCGTTGAAGTCGTCCCACGACATCATCTGCCCGTTGACCTCGATGTTGATGTGTACCAGGGGCTTGTGGTCCTGCCGGTAGCGGCGCCTGTTCTTCTCGAGCACCTCCCTGGCGACGACCAGCGCATTGATGTCGTCCCCGCGGCCCGTCGTGACGAGCACCGCCTTGTTGCGGGGGAGGGTCGCGAAGCCGTCGCCGAAGCAGACGAGCTCCTCGGCGTGTTCGAGGTGCCGCTCGAGCTCCTCGGGACTCAGGTGATTGATGAGGTTGAGCTGGTAGAGCGCGTAAGTGATGTTCCAGATGATCTGGTACAGGAACGGGCCGACCAGCGTCGACGGCATCGAGATGCGATCCAGGGTCACGAAGATGAGGTCGAGGATGTCCGGGCGGATGAGCCGCTCCAGATCGCCCCGATCCCTGTGGATGATCGTGGTGATCTCGCGCAGGAGGTAGTTCTGCATGCTGAGGCAGGTCTGGAAATTGGCGAAGAACTCCGGGTTGGTTCCCTGCAGCAGCTCGTCCGGTGTCCGGTGTTCGACGTTCCTCGACGTCGCGATGTCGTCCAGGGTCTTCGTCAGGAAGAACTCGTGGAAGACGTCGCGGGGCATCTTGAGGTCGCAGGTTCGAATGATGCTCTCCGTGTCGATCCTGTGGTCTCCCGGGAAGATCAGCGTCTCGGCCATGATGTCGGTGTTGGTGGCGCCACCCATGACATAGAGCTCGGAGTCGCTGTACGTCCGACGCACCTCCGAGACCTGGGCCTCCACGGCCTTCAGCGCCTCGGCGTCGTTCGACTTGTGCGCCGCGCACCCGAATCCTCTCGGCGAGTGGTGCATGAGGGCGATGAACACCGCCGGGGTCTCTGGCGTGTTGAAGTGCGCATCCTTGACGGCGCAATCGATCCGATTCCAGAACCAGAAGTTGCTCCTGTCCAGTGAAACGATGTTCCCGTCGGTGCGGCCGAATCGGATCGTCGTCGGAGGGTAGCCCTTGGCCATGCTCCCGTGGACCCGCCCGTCGATGCACTTCATGATCACCAGCTTCGGCGCTCGCGCCGAGAACTCCGCGATCACGTTCCGCATTCGCATGAGGATGTCCGCATCGGAGATGTTCTCAGAGAGATACTCGTGAATGAAATCAATGGCTTCTTGCATTGTTCTCTCGTCTTGCCGGTTGTTCTCCGATGGACAGAGGACAGTCTATCCCAGGAGGATCCCCTTTTCCAGGCCTGCGATCTCACAGGGCATGTGCCCCGGGTCGCCCGGGACATCACCGCTCTTGACTACTGGCTGATCACCCGCCTGAGGGAGCCGTACTGACGCAGCTTGAAGAGGGTGAGCTCGCCGTCACTGAGCATGCGCAGGGCGATGGCGGCGGCCTTGGCGACGTCCGCGGCCCGGGCGGCGGCGACCAGAGGCGCGGGGTGCCTGCGCAGGACCTTCGACTCCATGAGGGATCGGATCAACGGGCGCGGGATGACGCGCTTGGCGGCGAGGATGGTGAGGGCGATCCAGAACTCTTCCTCGGGGCTGCGGGGCCAGTCGAAGCTCAGGCGGAACTGACGGAAGGACTTGGTGGCCCGGCCCTCGATGTCCCCGGAGCCGACGAGCCCCTGGGCGACGAACTCCTCGGCCAGGCGGGTCCGGGGGAAGAGGGTGAGGGAGTAGAGGTAGATGTTGAACGGGCGCGCCAGCGCGAGGAGCAACTCGATGACCGCGCGCTTGTCGGACTCCACGGACAGCGGGTTGTCGAAGATGAGGTCGTACGCGACCTCGACGCCGACCCGGCTCGCCTGTGCGGAGAGCTCCCGGATGTCTCCCGCGGTCGACTTGCGCCCGTAGGACTCTGCCACCTCCCGATCCGACCCCGACTGGATCCCCGTCTGGAGCTTGCGCAGACCGGCGGATTTGAGCAGGCGCAGGTCCGCCTCGTCCAGCTCCCCCGGGTAGGTGAGCAGCTCGAAGGGCACCCCGACCCGCGCCCGGTAGGCCGCGCAGAACTCCTCGATCCAGGCCTTCGGGAACGCGAAGACGTCGCTGTCAAACTTCACCCGCCGGGTGCGGGGGAAGATCTCCAGGGCCCGCTCGAGCTCGGCGATGACGCTCTCCACGGAGCGGTAGCGGTAGAAGCGACCCGGCGTCCCCTTCGTGATCCGGCGCAGCACGTGTGCGTGGCAGTAGGTGCACTGGTAGGGACAGCCCCGGGCCGGGTAGATGCGGTACTCCACCGTCCCGCCCACGGGATCCCCCCGGGTCACCCGTCCGTCCTCGATGAAGTGGCTGGCGGAGAGCATGTAGGCCGGCATCGGCAGGGAGTCCAGGTCCTGGAGGAGCGGGCGGGGCGCACCCCGGTCGATGGCTCCTCCCCGGCGGGACCAGAGTCCGGGGATCGCCTCCCCGGACCGGCCCGCGGCAAGGGCCTCGCAGAGCTCCACCGTCGCGTACTCCCCCTCCCCGATGCAGACGTGGTCTGCCACCTCGATACACTCCTCGGGGCAGACCGTGGGGTGGACGCCGCCCCAGAGGATCGGCGCGTCGCAGGCCTGGCGGATCCAACCGGTGGCCTCGGTGACGATCCCCAGGTAGGGGGCGCCGAAGCCGATCCCCACCAGGAGCGGAGAGAGCTCAGCGACCAGGTCAGCGAGGAGCCGATATTCGGTCTCGGTGGGAACCTCGATGTCGTTGTTCACCCAGCGCTTGAAGAAGACCAGGACCGGCTCGAACCCGGCCTCCTGCAGGGCGGCGGCGATGTACCGGACGCCCCGGTTCTCGATGCCGTAGGGCGAGACGAGGACGACGTTTCGTCGGGTGGCCATGGTCTATCCCTTGCCGCGCAGGATGGAGAGCCCCGCCGCGGCCTTCCGCCGCAGCTCGGCGGCGCTGCTCAGGCCCCGGAGGTTGCGCCAGATCATGGACGGGCGCAGGTAGAAGCTGCGATAGGACCGGGTCAGCAGCCGATTGAGGGTGGCCCGATCCAGGTGCTCCTCCCAGAGGGGGATCGTGAAGTCCGGCCGCGGGTCCAGCGCGAACCCGGTCCAGAAGTCCGCCCCCAGCAGGCCCTTCGCCACCGCCATCTCGAAGAGCTCCGTGCCGGGATAGATGGCCAGGATGTTGAACATCGCGAAGTCCGGGCCGAGGCGGACTGCGAAGCGGATCGTCTCCAGCACGTCCCGCTCCGTGCGCTCGTGGGGGCAGCCGAGGATGAAGTAGGCAACGGAGACGATGTGGTTCTCCCGGGCGAGACGGACGGCCTGCTCGATCTGCTCCAGGGCGACGCCCTTGCGCAGCAGATCGAGGCCCTCCGCGGTGCCGGTCTCGACCCCGAGGTGCATACGGACGCAGCCCGCCCGACGGGCCAGCGCCGCCCCCTCGAAGTCGATGCCGTCGGCCCGCCCGCGGAAGCTCCAGCGGATCTGGACCCTGCGGCGCAGGATCTCCCCGCTGATCTCCGCCAGGCGGCGCCGCCCCAGGTTGAAGGTGTCGTCCACGAAGTGGATCTCCTCGGCCCCCGACGCCAGGCATTGCTCCATCTCGTCCACGATTCCGGCCGGCGTCCGGGTCCGGTATCCCCCACGGGGCGTGGAGCAGAAGATGCACTTGAAGGGGGCAGCCGCGGCTGGCGATGATCGTGGCGAAGGTGGCCCGCTTCCCCAGCACGTAGAAGTAGTCCTCGGCGCGGACCAGGTCCCGAGCCGGGAAGGCCAGCGCGTCGAGGTCCATCTCGAAGATCGCCGGGGGCGTGGTCGTGGAGAGGTGCCGGGACGAGAGCCCGGGGACGGCACCCACGTCGCCCCCGGTGGCGAGGGCGTCGGCCAGCATCAGGAGGGACCGCTCGGCCTCCCCGGCGATCGCATAGTCGATCCCCGGGAGCCGGGCGGCCTCCATGGGGAACGCGTTGACGTGGGGACCGCCCATGACCACCGGGACCTCGGGCAGGACCTCCCCCACCGCCGCGGCGACCTCCCGCACCCCTACGAGGTTGTGGGTGATCGCGGTGACGCCCACCAGGTCCGGGCGCAGGGCCCGGAGCCGTGCCGGGAGGTCCCCGATGGCGCAGCCCGTGGCCGGCATGTCCAGGACCGAGACCTCGTGGCCGCCAACTCCCCGCAGGTGCGCCGCCAGGTAGAGGAGCCCCAGGGGCGGGAAGCTTCCGACCTCGCTGGAGACGTGGCCCGGCAGCTCCGTGGCGATGACCTTGTCCGTGGGCGGATTGACGAGGAGGATCTTCACCGCAGACCTCCCGTGGGGCCGCGCCGGGGACCCAGTGTGGCGAGGGCCTCGAGCGCCGCCGAGGGGCTCCGGAACACGTGGGTCACCTCCGCCCAGCATGGGCGCATGCAGCCCTCGCAGGCCTCCCGCTGCCCGCGGAACTGCGTGCGGTTCCCGGGGGCCCGCATCACGCCGCCCAGGTCGGCCTCGTCGTAGCGGGCCACCGGGGGGTAGTGGTGGCAGATCGAGACGTCGCCCTCGGGGCTCACCGAGAGGTACAGGAGGCCGGCGTCACAGGACCAGGGAAAGGACCCATCCTGGAGATGGGTGGCGGAGTCGCGCAGGAACCGCGTCGAGTTGGCGATGGGCGCGCCCCGTCCCTTGAGCGCGATGAGGCGGGCGTAGACCTCGGCGACCCGTCCCCGGGCCTCGGGATCCAGGGCCAGCTCCGGCGCATGGGCAGCGAAACCGTCCGCGGCGTCCGCCGACGGGGCCAGGGCCACGGGGACGAAGGAGCAGTGGAAGTCCCGCGCCGCCGCAAAGGCCACCAGCGCGGGGAGCTCGTCCAGGTTCATCTTCGAGACGCAGACGTTGATGATGGGCGTGGACCGCCGTGGCAGGACCTCCCGGAACCGGCGCATGGACGCGAGGATGTCCTCCATGACGTCCACGCCGCCGTAGATCATCCGCTGGCGCTCCGGGTCCAGGGTGTCCAGGGAGATCGACACGTGCGCGAGGCCGGCCCGGCCGACCTCGACGATCCGTTCATCGGAGATGCCAACGCCGTTGGTGAGCAGGCGGACCTCCATGGAGCGCCGGGCGAAGCTCTCGACCAGCGCGGCGATGTCCTTGCGCACGAAGGGCTCCCCGCCCCCCAACGCCACCCAGCGGGTGCCCGCCCGGGACAGGTTCCCGGCGAGGACGTCCGCCTGGGCGACGGTCAACTCCGAGGATCGGTCCCCGCGCTTCCAGACGACGCACATGCGGCACCGCATGTTGCAGCGATGGGTCACGCCGTAGTGCGCGTAGACCGGCACCGGACGTCGCCCCAGGGCCCGCAGCAGGGAGATCCCCTGGTGGATGGCCCGCCGGGCCATCGAACGACCGGACCGTCTCGAGACGGTCATGCTGCCGAGGTCCGAGCCGCTCCGGGCCGCGCTGGCGGGAGGATTGACCTGGAAGACCGTGGTCGAAGGTGTCGTCATGCGAGCTCCCGCAGCCAGAGCTTCCCCGCGTCGACCAGCCGTCCCCAGCCTCCCGTGCGGCGCAGGTGGCCGGTCTGCCGCCAGAGGGACCCCGGGCGAAGATAGAACCGCAGGTAGGCCTCCCGCTTGAGGGCCTCCAGCGTCGCCGCGCCGATGTCCCGGGCGGCGACGTAGGGGATGACGCCGTCGGTCTCGCCGGCCACGTAGCGCTGCCAGAAGTCCGGGTCGATGAGGCCCTTCTGCTCCGCAAGCTCCTGCAGGGGCGTGCGGGGGTTGGGGATCGTGATGGTGAAGCTCGCCCAGTCCAGGGGGAGCTTGCGGGAGAACGCCATGGTGCGACGCATCTCCTCCTCTGTCTCCCCAGGGTAGCCGAGCATGAAGTACCCGTGCAGCTGGTACCCCATGGATCTGGCCTCATGGACCACCCGCTCAATCTGCTCCAGGTTCGTCTTCTTGCGCATGCTGTCCAGGATGCGCTGGGTGCCGGACTCGATGCCCAGGTGGAGGAAGTAGCACCCGGCGTCGCGCATCGCGCGCAGCAGCTCGCCGTCCAGCAGGTCGATCCGGGTCCGCGCGTTCCATCGGAGGGACAGGCCGCGCCTGGCGAGGCGCTCACAGATCTCCAGGGCCTCCCTGCGGCGGGCGCCGAAGGTCTCGTCGAAGAGGACGACCTCCCGCGCGCCGAAGACCTCCTCGGCGCGCACCATCTCCGCCAGCACCCGCTCTGGAGAGTGGGTCCGGAAGGTGTCCCCCGTGTAGATCTGCGAACAGAAGCCACACCGGTACGGGCAGCCGCGGGAGGCCAGGATGGCGGTATAGGGCCGGCGCATGACGACGCTGGTGTAGCGGTCCAGGGGGAGCAGATCCAGGGCCGGCATGGGGAGCGCGTCGATGTCCCTGCACCAGGGGACCTCGTGGTCCACCCGGATGTCACCGGCCTCCCTCCACGCGGTCCCGGGCAGCCCGGCCAGGGGCTCGTCCCCCGCCAACCGCCCGAGGATCCCGTCGAGGGTGCGCTCTCCATCGCCGATCACGCCCAGGTCGAAGACCGAGTGGCGGAGGGTCTCCTCCGGGAACGCGGTGACCTGGGGGCCTCCCACGATCAGGGGGACGCCGGGGAACCGTTGCCGGAACAGCGGCGCAGCGCTCCGCACCGCTGGCCAGCCCAGGGTGGTGCTGGTGAACCCGATGAGATCGACGTCCCCGGGCACCTCGCCGGCGAGGGTTGCGGCGGGACGCCGGGGCGCGTCACCATCGAGGATGACGACCTCGTGTCCCCTGGCGCGGACAGAGCCGGCCAGGTAGGCCAAGCCGAGAGGAGGATAGAGGCCGGTGACGTTGGTCTCCCGGGAGACCGATACGTCGCTGCAGCGGACCAGGACCAGCTTCACGGCGCCTCCACCGCCCGGTCCGCGGCGGCCACCCCATCCGCGATCCGCCCGATGTCGGCGTCACGCAGGCCGGGATAGAGAGGGAGGTGAACGATCTCCCGCTCCACGGCCTCAGCCTCGGGGCAGCGGCCCGGCGTCCCCCCGAGCTCCGGGAGGCGGCTGCACGCGGTCATGTAGCCGGGGGAGAAGTCGATCCCGGCGCGGCGAAGATGGCCGCCGAAGCGCTCCCTTGAGGAGCGACGCAGCGCAAAGCTGACGTAGATGTGATCCCCGTCTGGCGCAGCGGGCGCCGGCCCCCCCGGGACCCCACGATCCTCGAGCGCGGCGGTGAGGGCGGCGCCGAGACGGCGGCGCTCCTCGTTCCGCGCATCGACGGTCGCGAGCTGCCTCAGCCCCGCCGCAGCCTGGGCGGCGCCGGGGAGCCATCGCAGCCGATCGATCTGGTCGTCGGTGATCGGAGCCACGGCCTCCTCGAAGCGCAGGTGGACCGGATCCGCGTCGGAGACCCGCGCCCGGCGCAGCACCGGGGCCAGGGAGAGGCTGAAGACCGCCGGCCAGGTGGCCACGTTCATGGCCCCGGCGGTGATGCCCTGTTTGATCAGCGCCCCGCGCCCCGCGGGGGCGAACCCCGCCATCAGCCCCCGCATGTCCGCGGCCAGGGCGTCATCACTGGTTGCGACGACGCCGCCGGAGTAGGTGGAGAAGTTCTTGGTGATCCCGAAGGTGAAGTACGCGGCCCGTCCCCGGGAGCCGGCGCGCAGGTCGCCCGAGCGCGCCCCGCACGCCTGGGCGCAGTCCTCGATGAGGTCGAGCCCACGGCTCCGGGCGAGGACCTCCAGCCCGTCCATGGGGCAGGTCCGGCCGAAGAGGTGGGTGGGGATGATGGCCCGGGTCTCTGAGGTGATGACCGCCTCCACCGTCGCTGCGCTGATCTCGTAGGTCGTCGGCTCCACGTCCGCGTAGACCACCCGGAGCCCCAGGTGCCGGAGCATCGCGGGGATCGCGAAGTAGGTGAACCCGGGGACCACGACCTCCGCGCCCCGGGGGTAGCCCGCCGCAGCGAGGAGCAGGTAGAGGCCCATGCGGCCCGAGGGAACGAAGAGGACGTGCCGCGCCCCCTGCCACCGGGCGAAGGCCTCCTCGAAGCGGGCCACCCGGGCACCGTCGCCGGCGCCGGGGCTCATCGCGTCCAGGAGGAAGCGGGCCGTCTCCCAGGGGGTGGTCGCAGGACTGAACCTCGGAATCATCGTCCCTCTCTGTCAGGAGTCGACCCGCTCGTTGTTGACCAGGTCGAGGCGCCAGACCAGCATCCGCTTCCCGTAGAAGTCGAACTCCCCGAGCCGCTCGAAGCCCCAGGAGGTCAGCTGGCGGACCGCCCCAAGGTTGTCAATTTCAGTCGTGATCTTCAAGGAACGGTGACCCAGGGCCGCCAACTCGTCGAAGAGCACCTTGTTGATGAGCCCGGAGATCCGAAGGCCCCGCAGCTCCGGCTCGAAGGAGCAGAACATGGACTCGGCGACCACGTCCTCGCCAAGGCCCGCCCCCGCGCGGCGGAAGTAGCTCGCCGTCTGGAGGAGGGGCCAGACCAGCCGCGGCCGCCGCAGGACCCCCGGCAGCGCAGCCAGGGCCAGCCCGGGACCGCGCCGCAGGAGGACCTGCCGGAACATCCGCCGTGCGTGACCGGAGCCGGCGACGAACCCCCGGACCCGGCCGGACTCCACGTACACGAAGCCGCGGAAGTCCGGGTGACCCACCAGGCCGCGGTAGAGCGCCCGGAGGAACGGCTCACCGAGCCGGGACCAGAGGCTGTTCCCCATCGCGGCCCGGTGCAGCCGGGCGACGGCGTCCACGTCCCCCCGGTCCATCCCCCGGATGCGGGACAGCACCTCCGGATCCACGTGGAATGATGTCAGGGGCCCGCCGACCATGCTCCCTACTCATCACCTTGCGGAGCGCCGGTATCGTGCGCCCGGCGGACGAAGTCACGGAACTCGTCCTTGCGGATGGCCCGGTCCTGGGCCGCCAGGAAGTGGCCCAGGTACTCCTCCCAGGAGAACTCGAAGGACTCATCCAGGAGCCTGCGGATCAGCTCCACCGCGTGGATGTTCAGGTGCCCGAACTCGTCGAGGGCCTCCTGCGCCTTGTCCCAGAGCCGATCGGGTTCGGCGAGGTGGTCGATGAGGCCGATCCGCTCCGCCTCGGCGCCGCTGACCTTGCGGCCGGTGAGGGCCATGCGGCGGGCCCGGCCGAGGCCGATGAACTTGGCCAGGCGGAAGGTGCCCATGCCGGGGATGAAGCCCATGCGCACGTCGTGGAAGTGGAAGCGGCAATCCGTGGCGCCGACGCGGATGTCGCAAGCCAGAGCCAGCTGCAACCCGCCCCCCGCGCACTCCCCCTGAGTCACCGCGAAGGTGAGGGCCGGCAGCCGCTCCAGGGAGCGGCAGACCTTCTCCCACCGGTTGAAGCCGTGGATGTCCGGCACGTCGTCCGGGGCGAACTCAGCGAGGTCGATCCCGGAGCAGAAGTCCTCGCCCCGGGCCCCGAGGAAGACCACGTCAACGTCGTTGGAGTCCTCGAGGTGATTGATCACCTTCTTGAGCTCCGAGACCATGGTGATGTCGATGGCGTTGTGCCGCTCCGGGCGGTTGAGGAAGAGCCTGACGATCCTCCCGTCCCGCTCCATCTCCAGCGTCTTGAACTCCATTCCCCCTCCTACCAGCGGAGCAGACCGGTCTCCAGGGAGACCCCCGGCCCCATGGCGATCGCGACGCCGTAGTCCCCCTCCCGGACGACCCCCTCCTCCATCAGCTCCTTGTACGCAAAGAAGACGGCCGATGAGGAGACGTTGCCGAAGTTCCGCAGGATGGACCGGGTGTGGCGCACGTCGTAGTCCGTGATCTTCAGGTTGTACTTGATGCTGTCCACCACCTTCTTGCCCCCGCTGTGGACGACCCAGTGGCTGATGTCCCGCCGCTTCAGCCCGTGGCGGGAGAGCAGGGCGTGAACCGGGATCTCGATGTTGGCGCCGATCTTGTATGGGATGTCGCGGTCGAGGTAGAAGGACCAGCGACCGTCCTCGAAGTCGAAGCGCATGTCCGGACCGGCCTCGTGGACCAGATAGGACTCGAAGTCGACGAGGCGCGGGCCGTCGGTGTGGTCGTCGTCCTCGTCCACCCGCACCAGCACCGCGGAGACCGCGTCCCCGAAGAGGGAGTTCACCACCGCGGTGCGCATGGTCAGGTCGAAGACGTACCCCGCCGAGCAGATCTCCGCGGACAGCAGCACGACGTTGGCGCCCGGTCTGGCCGTGGCGAGCCGGGCGACATTGGCCAGGCCGTTCATCCCCGCGTTGCAGCCCATCCCGACGATGTCGGCCCGCTGCGCGTTGCGGCGCATGCCCATCCGGGCCGACACCAGGGACGACAAGGAGGGGCAGAGCATGCCCGTGGTGGTGACGGTCACCAGGGCGTCGATGTCCTCCGGTCCGAGGCCCTTGGGCGCGAGGCAGCGCTCGACGGCCAGGGCCCCCAGGTCCACGGCCCACTTGCGTTGCTTCATCAGGAGGGCTTCGCCGTCCTCCTCGGGGAGCTTCCCGTCGGGCCCGGGTCGGGGCAGGACCAGGTGGCGCTTCTTGATATGGCTGTTGGTGAAGAACTGCGCCAGGACCGGATCATCGGGCCGGAAGAGATCCACCAGGTCTTGCTGCGAATAGGTGTCCGGCGGGTTGGCGGTGCCGACAGAGACGAGGCGGGGGAGGCTCACGCGTCACCCCCCCGGTTCCTTCCATAGAAGCGGGCCTGGGCCTCCTCCACGAAGGCCCGGCCGGTGTCGGTGCACATGGCGCGGTTCAGGGCCTCCTTGGCGGCCGCCACGGCGCCCGGATCGAGGTCGACGGCGCCCCGCGCGATCTCCAGGGCCCGCGCGCTCAGGGACCCCGCGGCCACCACCTCGCTGACCAGGCCGGCGGCGAGGGCCTGGGCGGCGTCCAGGGACCGCCCCAGCAGGATGACCTCCCGCGCCAGGGACTGGCCCACCACCCGGGGCAGCCGCCAGGTCCCCCCCGCCGCGGGCAGGATCCCCAGGCGCGTCTCCGGCAAGGCGAACCGTGCCGCGGGTGTGGCGATCCGGACGTCACAGGCCAGGGCCAGCTCCAGCCCGCCGGCCACCGCGGGCCCGCCGATCGCGGCGATGACCGGGATCGCCAGCGCCTCGATGCGGTCGAACAGGGCCATGCTCGGGATGGTGAACCCGTCCGCTGCGGTCCGCGACCGGATCTCGGAGAGGTCCGCGCCGGCGCAGAACCGGCCTTCCGCGGCGGACATGATGATCAGGCTGCGGATGGCGTCGTCCGCCGCGAAGCGGTCCAGCGCGCGATCCATCTGCAGCACCATGGCGTCGGTGTAGGCGTTGGCCTTCTGCGGGCGGTCGATGAGCAGGAACCCCACGGGCCCCACCATCTCGACCTTGATGAAGCTGTTCATCTCCATGGATCCGCCTGTCCGGGGGCTCAAGGAACCGCCCCAGTCTATCCAATATCGGGGACCGGTTCCAGCGAATGAATCCAAGGGTCCTCGATGCCTACGGGGTTGCACATGGTTGGGGGCGCCCATATACTGGCTCCGCGATGAAGATATGCTTGGTCAATCCATCGAAAAGATTCCAGGTCTGGGCCGGTGTCCCGGACATCTTCAACGGCCCTGACGCGTACCTGTTCCCTCCCCTGGGGATCATGTACCTCTCAGGATACCTCCGCGCCCACACGAGCCACGAACCCGTGCTCTTCGATTGCGTCGAGCGGGGATGGACCCCGGTACAGCTGGCCGAGCGCGTGGCGGCAGTGCACCCCGGAGTGTTCGGGGTCTCTGCGAACTCCCACAACCTCGTCAACGTCCGGGAGGCCATCGAGGCGGTCAAGCGCCGGCTGCCCGAGGTCTTCGTGGTGATCGGTGGCTCCCACGTCACGTCGTTCCCCGAGATGGCCGCCCGCTTTCCTGGAATCGACGTGGCGATCCGTGGGGACGGCGAGGAGACCCTCGCTGCGCTCCTCGACCACCTGGATGCGGGGACGGACTGGCGGGGAATCGAGAACATCTCCTACCTTGACGATGCCGGCGACCCGGTCGTGACGGAGCGCCGCGAACCCTCCAGCGATCTGGACTCTCTCCCCTTCCCGGACCGCGAGGATCTCTCCCCGGATCGCTACTACACGCCGGGCATGAGGGCGGCCCAGGCCACCACCGTGGTGTCGAGCCGCGGGTGCCCGTTCAGCTGCACCTTCTGCAACGTGCCCCACAAGTACCGGACGCGCTCCGCAAAGAACATCGTGGACGAGCTGGAAACCTGCCACCGGGAGTTGGGGATCAGGGAGTTCCACTTCATCGATGACCTCTTCAACATCAGCACGGATCGGGTCATCGAGATCAGCCGGGAGATTCTGGCGAGGAAGCTCGATATCTACTGGGGCTACAAGGCCGGGTGCACCGCCGTCAGCGAAGAGATGCTGGAGATCTCCAAGAGGGCCGGGTGCATCCGCGTACATTACGGCGTCGAGACCTGGTCCGACGAAGGCCTTGAGGCCATCCACAAGAAGGCCCGGGTCAAGGACATCCGGCGGGCCTTCAAGCTGACCCGGGCCGCGGGCATCCGGCCCATCGCGTACATGATCATCGGCTGTCCCCACGAGAAGACGCCGGACGACGTGATCAACGCGGTGCGCTTCGTGAAGAGCCTGAAGCCCGATTACGTGGTCTTCTCCCTCTACACCCCCTACCCCGACGCGCCGGTCTTCAAGGACGGCGTGGAGGCGGGGCTGTGGACAGCGGATTGCTGGGACGCGTTCATGGTGAACCCCACCCGGGGCTACGACCTGCCGACGGTGTGGAACGAGCACATGTCCAAGGAGGTCCTCGTGGAGCTCCTCAAGACGGTCCACAACCGGTTCTACTTCAGTCCCGAGGTGCTGGTCCGCACGGCCCTGTCCATCCGGACCGTACCCGAGGCCGTGCGCCTGTTGAAGGGTGGGCTCATCCTCCTCAAGCTGCAGGCCCTCCCGCCCCACAAGAGAAGGATCTGAGCGATGAAGGAGCTCGGTGGCTACCTCTTCTTCCTGGCGGTGTTCGTCCTCCTGATGGCACTGCTCGTCCATGGGATCGAGAGCGGCTGGTTCGGGGGGTAGCGAAGATGGGTCGGGAGATACCGAGCGTCCCCGAGGGCTACGAGCCCTCGTTCCTGGAGATCATGGCTGCGGTGCGGCGCCCGGGGGTCTACCTCAACGCGCTGATCCACCTGTTCATCCTCATCCCGGTCACCTGCTCCATCGCCTGGCTCTCGGTGCGGCTCGACCACCACTTCGGGTTCTCCTCGGTGGTCCCGGCCCCGTGGAACGTCCTCCTCTTCGCCACGCTCTTCCCCCTCGGCATCTACATCGTCTGGTACGTCTACTGCTACCTGGCCATCAAGGGTGAGGGCAGCCCCGGCACCCACCTCGGGGGCACCCAGAAGCTCGTGACGTCGGGGATCTTCGCCATCAGCCGGCACCCCTCGATCATCGGCAAGTTCGTCGGCGTCCTGGCCCTGGGGCTGCTGGTCGGCTCGCCCATCTTCCTCTTCATCGTCATCCCCCTGCTGACCACCTGGTCCGCCTTCTCGGTGCGCTTCTGGCAGGAGCGGCATTGCGAGGAGCTGTGGGGGGAGGTCTACGTGGCCTACCGCCGCGCGACGCCCAGCATCGTCCCTCGCCCGGGGGCGCTGGTGCACTTCCTCCGGACACCACGGTACCGCAGGTAGAGGAGACGCTCCCCATGACATCCCCCCGGATCCTGCTCGCTGTCTCCCTGGCCCTGGCATCGTGCTCGACGACGGGGGGTGGGACCCACGACACGTCCCAGGACATCCCTGCGCCGGATGTCGTCGGAGACGAGACCGGGGCAATCGATGTCGCGGCGGACGGCGCCCCCGACACGGACGTCGAGTTGCCGGCGGCGAAGCGCGCGTTCGTGGTGACCTCCGAGGACGACCTCCTCCAGGGCCGGGAGGCCACGGGGCGCCCGGGTGATCTGCGCATCGAGAACGAGCACCTCGTCGCGATCATCGGTGCGGCGGACCACCACATGTGGGGGCCCTTCGGCGGCGGGATCCTCGACCTCGCCGTCCAGGGCGGCGAGGACCGGTTCCAGGAGGCCTTCAGCACCGCGGGCTTCCTCCGGGCCGTCCGGGCCGAGACCGTGGAGGTCCTCGCGGACGGGTCCGACGGGGACGCGGTGATCCGGGTCCACGGGACCGACGGCGCCATCCCCCTGGTGGACCTCGTCGCGCAGACCGTCCCCGTGGGCCTCGATGTGACCGTGGACTACATCCTCCCCGAGGGGTCGCCGTGCCTGGAGATCTGCACCACGGCCACCAACCCCACCGACGGGAACGTGATGGTCGCGCTCGGCGACGGCGTGATCTGGTCCGAGACCGGGCGGGTCTTCGGCCCCGGGGCCGGGTACGATCCCACGGGGCTCCTGGCCCAGGGGCCCCTGGGCTACATCGGCGCGGACCAGCCGGGGCTGACCCACCTCCTGACCCCCCTGGGGGGCGCGTCGGTCTCCGTCGCGCTCCTGGAGAAGGAGCTGAGCCTCCTGAGCTACGAGATGCGCAGCCTCGCGCCGGGGGAGACCGCGGAGGTCCGCCGCTGCCTCTACGCCAGCGCGGGCCGCAGCCTCGTCCCCCTGGCCATCCACTGGGAGGCCAAGGGACAGGGCACCGTGCCCGTCTCCGGAACGGTCCAGGTCGCGACCCCCGGCTACGATCTGGAGCAGGCCTGGGTGGAGGTCTACCGGGACGACGGGTTCCTGGGCTCCGTCTCCCCGGACACCGAGGGGTCCTTCGCCTTCGTGGCGCCCCCGGGGGCCTACCGCGGGGTCCTCATGGGTGAGGGGCTGGCCGAGTCCGAGCTCCTGTGGACCGTCGCCACGGGCGAGCCCGTGGAGGGCCTGGTGTTCCAGCCCGCCGCACCGTGCCGCATCGACGCGGTGGTCACGGGCTCCGGCGGCGCGACCATCCCCGGGCGGATCACCGTCCAGGCGGGCCCCGACGCGCCGCCCCAGGCGACCCACGTGGCCGTGATCCCCACACTGGACGGGGCCGCAACCCTCTTTCTCGCCCCGGGGACCTGGACCCTCACGGGCTCCCGGGGGCCGCAGTGGGGGCTCTGTCACGGCGACGTGACCGTGGCCGCCGGCGAGGTCGGGACCTTCACCTGCGCCATCGCCCCACAGATCCCGGCCGACGGCTGGGTGTCCGGCGACCTCCACGTGCACTCGGAGTTCAGCATCGACAGCAACATGCCCCGGGAGGAGCGGGTGAAGGCCCTCATCGCCGAGGGGCTCCAGTTCTTCGCCGGCACCGAGCACGACGTCTTCGTCGACTACCGCCCCATCGTAGAGTCCATGGGCGCGGCGGACCTCCTCACCGCGTCCCTGGGCAACGAGGTCTCGCCGATCAACTCCCACTTCAACTGCCTGGGCTGCACCTTCGACGAGGGGACCTACTTCGAGGTGGCGTGGATGGAGCTGAGCCCCGAGGGGGAGGTCCTCCGCCGCCTCGAGGCGCCCGAGATCTGGGCCCTCATGCACGAGGACTTCGGCGCGACCATGGTGCAGATCAACCATCCCCGGGTCGGCCAGGGGTTCTTCGACCTGGTCGGCTATGATCCCGAGACCGGTCCCGAGGCCATGGACCCCGTGGTCTTCGACATGACCTTCGACTCCATGGAGGTCTGGAACGCGGGAGAGAAGTGGGGGCACCTGCGGGACCAGACCCTCCCGGACTGGTACAGCTTCCTCAACCGGGGCTACCGCAAGATCGGCGTGGGCAACTCCGACTCCCACGGCCTGCGCCAGTGGGCGGGCCAGCCCCGGAACCTCGTCCTGGCCGAGGCGTCCACGGACGAGGCCTTCTACGGGGCGCTCAAGGCCGGCCGCAGCCAGGTCACCTCCGCACCCTTCATCGAGTTCACCGCCGGGGACGCGGTCCTCGGGGACACGGTGGTGCCGGGGACGCCGGAGGCGCCGGTCACCTTCTCCATCCGGGTCACCGCGCCCACCTGGGCGCCCCTGGCGACGGTGCGCCTCGTGGGAAACGGGGCGGTGGTCCAGGAGTGGGACGTCTCCGGCGAGACGGGCCTCCTCCGCCTGGACGTCGAGACCCCGGTCGCCCCACCCCACGACGCCTGGTACCACGTCATCGCCTTCTCCGAGGCCGGCGACCTCGCCCCCCTGTATCCGGGTCGGGCGTCCATGGCCTTCACCAACCCGATCTGGGTGGACCGGGACGGCGACGGCTTCGATCCGCCGCTCCCGTAGCACCTGAGTCGGGCGCAGACCGACTCGAGTCAACACGCATCGACAGTCATCCCCCCCCGTCGTCCCGAGGTCCCCCGAGGGACCTCAAGTGCACCTCTCGGGTACAGCCCTCCCGTCATCCCGAGCGCCACCCTCCCGTCGTCCCGAGGTCCCCCGAGGGACCTCAAGTGCACCTCTCGGGCACAGCCCTCCCGTCATCCCGAGCGCCACCCTCCCGTCGTCCCGAGGTCCCCCGAGGGACCTCAAGTGCACCTCTCGGGTACAGCCCGACTCATCTAATCCAGCCTGTCTCCGGGGGCCTGCTCCGCACCCTCGGCACAGCCTCGGGCCTTGCGGCCGGCCGGACGCTCCAATGGAGCGTCCTACCACTTCGTGGTGCCGGCCTCATCCGGGGCCATCCCCTGGCTGCGGCTAGCGCCGGTCCAGGGGATACCCCTCCACGCAGACCCCCAGTGCCAAGCGCAAGGTAAAGGTAGAACCAAAAAAAAGGGGCTCTCTTGACCTTTCCGTGGGTTCTGTCAGAGAACTCTTGTGCAGGGTTTGCTCGAAGTGGCCCCACTGTGGCTGCCATGATCAGAGGGGCAAACGAGGTTGGTGCTGGTCACGGTCACGGTCACGGTCACGACTGACGATCCCACACATCTTTTCCGATCCTTCGCGATCGAGCCTGGGTAGCCGCTTCCTGAACATCGTACCCAAGCTATTAACATATAAGCAGATCTCTTCGTCGGCTACGTTACCGTGACCGTGACCGTGACCGTGACCGTGACCGTGACCGTGACCGTGACCGAAAAGAGAGAGAGGCCGGCCACCCTCCCCCACCCACCCTCCGTCGTGTGGCCGGCCTCAAAGGCAGGGGCCGGATCGGCTCGTTTAGCTTTGACCGGATCATCAGCCAAGCGCGAAATACCGACCGCAGACCAAACTGTGGGAGGGGCTTTGAAGCCGAGTTGAGCGGACGAAGCTCCGCTCCTACGAGACCTACGCCCCGATTCCCCCCGTCATCCCGAGCCGCCCCACCGGCTCCGCCGGATGAGGTGGTGTTCAGAAATCATGCTCGGAGAAGCGCTGGTTTTTGAGCTTGTCTCGAAAGAAACCGAGGTTGATGTTGCTTAGAAGCGCAGCGACGCCAGGGGCGGAGCAAGTCGATGGACGCCGTTGAACGATTGATCACTCTTCGGCGGGTCGGGTGTACCTCCCAGGAACGGCCACGAAGGAGGCGCACCATGAAGACCACACTCCGCACCCTGCTCGCCCTGCTCGCCCTGGGCCACGGGATGGGCTGCAACTCCAGCTCCAACCACGGCATACGGGAGCGGCTCCCGGTGATCGAGCTGGCCCCGACGGATCTCTGCGGCGGCCTTGCGAGCGACTGCGCCTACGAGTTCCTCGGGTCCGAGGCGGTTCAGCTCGGATCGATCATGACGGAGATCTCCATCTTCAACCCCGGCGAGGGTCCCCTGGAGATCCGGGGGGTGGATCTGGTCCTGAACGAGGCGGGGGCCTACTCCATGGAGCTGCCCGAGGGCCTGGCAGCGGCCCTCGCGGCCGGTGAGCCCTACCTCGTCGCGCCCATGAAGGACATGGCCTCGGAGCTGCCCCGGGAGGTCTCGGTCCGGGTGCGCTACACCCCCGTGGAGGGAGTGGACAGGCCCTCCTCACACCTGATCATCGAGAACGACTCCACCAACGAGACCACCGTCCGGGTGCGTCTGTCCGTGCGGGAGGCCCCGCCGAAGATCCAGGTGAGCCCCGAGGTCGTGGACTTCGGCCGGGTCGAGCTGGGCGCGACCGGGGAGCGGAACATCAACGTCCTCAACATCGGCGGCGAGCCCCTCACCATCGAGCACCTCGAGATCACCGGGAGCCTGGACTTCACCGTGTCCGCAGGCGGCCAGGAGATCACCGCGGCCGGGGGCGTCCTCCTGGCGCCCGTGGTGCTGCCGCCCAACACCATCAGCAGTCTCAAGGTCCGCTTCGAGCCCGCGTCGGCCAACCCGGCGGACGGGACCCTGCTGATCTACTCCGATGATCCCGGCGTCCCGGACGCGTCGCCGGTGCTCCTCCTGGGCAACCAGACCGCACCCTGCATCAACGTCAACCCCCTGCAGATCAACTTCGGGATGACCCGGACCGGGACAGAGACCGTGCGCCCGGTCGAGATCACTGCTTGCGGGGAGGCGCCGCTGTCCATCACCGGGCTCCGCATCGCCGAGGGCTCCTCGACGGACTTCTCCGTGGTCGCGCCGGCCTCCGCCCCGACCCCCGGGGCGCCCGTGGTCATCCCCATCGGTGATTCGATGGTCCTCAACGTCCTCTACACCCCCGGGGAGGAGAGCGCCGACGATCTCAACGGGACCCCGATCCCGAGCGAGGGGATCCTCATCATCGAGAACGACTCGCTCCTCGGCGACGTCGCGGTTCCCCTCTCGGGGATCAGCAACCCCGATCCCTGCCCCACCGGGGTGATCCAGGTCGCGGAGGGGTCCGAAGTCGACGTCCAGACGGTGCTCCACCTCTATGGTGATCAGAGCTACTCCCCATCGGGCGCCATCACGAAATGGGACTGGAGCGTGGATCAGCCGGCAGGCTCCCAGTTCGTTTTCGTCCCCTCGTCCACGTTCCCCAACCCCACCTTCGAGGCCAACGTCCAGGGGCTCTACCGCTTCCACCTGACCGTCTGGGACGAGAACGGGCTCCCCTCCTGCGAGCCGGCCATGGCGGAGGTGCTCGTCATCTCTGACTGCAACATCCACGTGGAGCTGCTCTGGCACACCCCGGAGGATCCCGACGAGACCGACGAGGGCCCCGAGGCGGGCTCGGACCTGGACCTGCACTTCCTCCATCCCTGGGCCGGCGGGCCCGACGTGGACGGGGACGGACAGCCCGACGGGTGGTTCGACCAGCCCTTCGACTGCTTCTGGTTCAACGGGCACCCGCAGTGGGGCAGCTTCTCTCCTTCGGTGAACGACGACCCGGACCTGGATCGGGACGACACCGACGGCGCGGGGCCGGAGAACATCAACCTCTGCGGAACCCCGGAGGACGCGCTCTACCGCGTCGGCGTCCACTACTGGAACGATCACGGCTACGGCGCGTCCTATGCGACCGTACGGATCTACGTCTTCGGCCAGCTCGTCTTCGAGGTCTCCGACGTGAAGCTGATGCCCTGTGACATGTGGGAGGTCGCCACCGTCGAGTGGCCCTCAGGGAAGGTCAAGCTGGTCACCGACCTCGACGGCGCCCAGTACAAGATCACGCCGACCTACACCAATCCGTTCTTCGTCAGCGACTGCAACTGATCGCATGATGGGGTCTCCGAACCGGAGGCCCCATGGGACCACGAATCATCCTCGCCCCGCTCCTCCTCCTCCTCCCCTGACCTCACTCGTTCTTGAACACCAGGGTATAGTCGTTGCAGGTGGCGACCGCTCCGGATTTTCTCTCCACCTTCACGAAGAAGTACGCGGTGTTGTCCGAGCACCACTCGGTCGTCGGGCTCGTTGCAGGATAGAGCGGGCCGTCCGCTGAGTAGGAGTTGGTGCAGGGGCTCTCGCCGATGTTCGTGCTGTGGAAGTCCGTGTACCAGACGAAGAAGTCGGTCGAGCTGCCCGCGATGAGTGTACACAGCACCGTCCCAGGGCAGGCCCCGGTGGTCGTCCGCCAGGTGGAGAAGCGGAACTCGTCGGCCGGGTTCGACGTGAACCGGACGTCCACGTGGAAGTTGTCGTTCCCGTCGTTGCTCCAGTCGTCATCGACGGCCCGAATCCGGTAGAAGTCCACGTCCGTGGTGGTGGAGATCCGGCCGGTCATGACCTTGTCATCCGACGCGATGTCGTCGTGATCGTCGCCCAGGTTCTTGTGCGTGGCGCAGGTGTCGTTGGGCTCATGGGTGTCCGGCGTGCACTCGCAGCCGTTGGAGAACAGGCCGTCCAGGTTGCCGTACATGGACGCGCAGGACGTGATCGTGCAGGCGCCGGCGCTGCAGGCGGTGGCGAGGACGTTGTTCCCCGGGGGACAGAGCGCCCCGGGATCGCCGTTGTCCACGCCGCTGACGCAGTCGTCGTCCACGCCGTTGCAGGTCTCCGTCGCGCCGTGGTGGATGCTGGCGTTGCAGTCGCTGCAGTCACTGGTGTCCAGATCCCCGTCGTTGTCGTCGTCGGGATCGCACGCGTCGCCGAGGCTGTCCCCATCGCAGTTCGCCTGGGAGGAGTTCGCCACCATGGGGCAGTTGTCGAGGCTGTCCGCGACGCTGTCGTTGTCGTCGTCCGGATCGCACGCATCGCCCAGCGCATCGCCATCATTGTTCGTCTGGTTCGCGTTCGCCACATACTGGCAGTTGTCCGCCCCGTCCGCGATCCCGTCGTTGTCGTCGTCCGGGTCGCAGGCGTCCCCGAAGAGATCGCCGTCGTTGTTCTCCTGCCCTGAGTTGGGGATCGTGGGACAGTTGTCCGAGACGTCCGGGACGCCGTCGTTGTCATCATCCGCTTCACAGGCGTCTCCGATGCCGTCGCCGTCGGTGTCCTGCTGGCTGATGTTGGCGACATACGGGCAGTTGTCGGCTGCGTCGGCGACGCTGTCGTTGTCGTCGTCCGGATCGCACACATCGCCCATGCTGTCCCCGTCGTTGTTCGCCTGGTTCAGGTTCGCGATCATCGGACAGTTGTCCACGAGATCGTCGATGCTGTCGTTGTCGTCGTCCGGATCGCAAACGTCGCCGTACTCGTCTCCGTCGTTGTTCGCCTGGTTCGCGTTCTGGTTCATGGGGC
>JBDRIT010000120.1:0-44921 GCA_043815665.1 Pseudomonadota bacterium | reverse complement strand
ACACAGTTTTTGTCAACGGTGTGGTGGGGGAAAGCCACCCAAATATCACAATTATTTTTTTTTTTTGGGGTTTCCCTCACCCCGCACGGCCCTCTTGAGCTTTCTTTGGAGCGATGCTATTCCACCCTGGACACCAACCCTGAGGAGGCGTCCATGAACCCCTCGAGTCGTATCCGCTCCCTCGCCACCTACCCCTTCGCCCGCATCGGCGCCGAGGTCACCCGCCTGCAGGACCAGGGGGTGGACGTGGTGGATTTCGGCGTGGGTGACCCTTCGACGCCGACGCCCGAGGTGGTGCGCGAGGCCTGCAAGCGCGGCGTGGACGCCCACGCGTCCGCGGGCTACCCGAGCTACGTGGGGCGGGCCGACTACCTGCGGGCCGTCGCGGACTGGACCGAGCGACGCTATGGCGTCTCCCTGGATCCCGACCGGGAGGTCGCTGCGACCATCGGCTCCAAGGAGGCTGTCTTCCATTTTCCCGAGGCGATCCTCGAGCCCGGCGACGTGGTGCTCGCCCCCAACCCCGGCTACCCGCCGTATCGCACCGGGACACGCTTCGCCGAGGGGACGGTGCACCACTATCCCGTCACCGCGGCGGGGGACTTCCTGCCGGATCTGGACGGGATCCCCGCCGCCGTCGCGGCGCGGGCGCGCCTGCTCTGGGTCACGGCCCCGCACTCCCCCACGGGCCGCCAGCCGACCCGGGAGGACCTTGCGCGGATCGTGGAGTGGGCGGCGGCGCGGGACATCATCGTGGCCAGCGACGAGGCCTACAGCGAGCTCTGGTTCCGTGCGCCGGCCCCGACGATCCTGGAGGTGGCCCGGGAAGGCGTCATCGTGTTCCAGTCCCTCTCCAAGCGCAGCGCCATGACCGGGTACCGCATCGGGTGGGTGTCCGGCGACGCACGCCTGGTGGACCTCTACAAGCAGCTCAAGACCAACATCGACTCGGGGATCCCGAACTTCATCCAGGATGCGGCCATCGCAGCCCTGGGGGACGAGACCCACGTGGAGGAGGCCCGGGCGAGCTACGCCCGCCGTAAGGACCGTCTCCGGGCCACGTTCCGGACATGCGGCCTCCCCGATGCGGATCCCGACGCGACGATCTACCTCTGGCAGCCGGTTCCGGAGCCCTTCGACGACGAGTCCTTCTCGCAGCACATGCTCGACCCCCACCTCGGCATCGTGGTGATCCCCGGGAGCTGGCTGTCCGAGACGGTGAACGGAGTGAACCCCGGGCGGGGCTATGTCCGCTGGTCCATGACGCCGTCGGAGGACCGGGTGGAGGTCGCGGCGAAGCGCCTCGAGGAGTGGTACCGCGAGATCAGAGTGCCTTCTCAGCGATGATGGCCGCCAGCGCTGCGGCTTCCTGATCGAGGAGCTTCGTCGCGTGGCTGTGGATCACCCTCTCCGCGATCCTTCCGACCATGAAGACCTTGATCTTGAGCTCACCGGTGACGATGCGCTCCGTGCGGTGGGCCCCGAGGGGGACGAGGCGGACCCGACCGGTGTTGATCATGAGCTTCGCGATCCGTCCCCGGGCCGGGATGTTGGCGAACTCGCCCGCGTGGGTGCGGAAGTCGTAGCGCGACTGCTCCACCCACTCCATCCACTCGGGCTCGACGGTGGTCGGTCCGATCTTTCGGATCATCGGGTACGGCAGGTAGCGCACCTTGCGCTCCAGGCGGTCCCCGGTGCGGCTGGCTTCGAGCTGGTTCATCTCGATGATGAGCGCCACACGCTCCGTGAGGAGCCGGGGAAGATCCTCGTGGAACATCACGCGCTCAAGCTCCTCCACGCCGGCATCAAACTGGTGCCTGATCTCGAAGTTCATGTCTCCTCCCGGATCCCTTCCAAGCGGTCCCGGACAGTCTAGCCACGGGTTCGGCGGAGTCAACGAAAACGGCCTCCCGGACCTTGCCCGCAACCGTGGCCCGTGTTACAGATGGGCAGCAGAGACACGTTGTTGGGAGGAGAAGATGCGCATCGCCTGGACCCGGTCCTTCCTGCTCCTCGTAGCGCTCGGCCTGGCCGGGGCGTGCTCTGACGACAAGGCACCGGAGGATCCCGAGAAGCTCTCCCGCTTCGTGGCGGCGGACGCCACCACGCCGGAGCTGGAGAAGCCCACGACCCCCGGACACAAGGGAGTCTACGCGCGCCTGGACGAGGACGTGAAGGAGGATCTCGGTGGCCCGAGCCCGGAGGAGGAGGCCGAGGACCTCGAGGAGCTGGCGCGCCACCAGCCGCGGATGCACCGGATCACCGTGCGCCCCGAGGAGACTCTCCAGCTCTACGCCGACTGGTCGGGAGTCTCCGCCCAGGACCTCAAACTCCAGAACGCGGGGAAGCAGCCCGTCTACGGCAAGTCCTACGTCATCCCCCTGAGCGTCGCGGAGCTGGAGAACTTCCAGCAGCGCCGGGAGAACTTCTGGCGACAGAAGACCGAGGACCTCTACAAGGGCTACAAGGTGATCCCGATCAAGTACCAGGTGAAGAAGAACGACACCCTGGTCGGGATCGCAAAGAAGCACAACTCGCCCCTGTGGTTCGTGGTTCGGCTCAACGAGAACCTGGACCCCTACCACCTCTCCGTGGGACAGAAGATCATGGTGCCGACCCTGGAGGAGAAGTCCGGCGAAGAGGTCAACGCCGATGGCGCGACCCACGTGGGCGACGGAGACACGGCGTCGGTGTTCGAGGTGATCGTGCGTCCCGGCGAGACCGTGAGCCGCTTCGCCCAGTGGGGCGGCATCGAGGTTCAGGACATCGAGAAGTCCAACCGCCACATCAAGGACATCGGCCGGATCCGGGTCGGTGACCGGATCAAGCTCCCCCTCACCGCGAAGCAGCAGAAGGAGTTCATCGAGCGTCGGGACAAGAAGAAGAAGTAGTCGTCACGGTCTTGAGCAGCTCCAGGGCCCGGCGCAGCCGCGCCTGGCACATCGGCTTCCCGATCAGCGCCATGGTCTCGAAGAGCCCCGGGGACGCGCTGCGTCCGGTCACCGCGATCCGGATCGGCATGAAGAGCTGACCGGGCTTCCACTCCTCCCGCTCACAGAAGCCCCGCAGCACACGGTCCAGCTCCGCCTCGTTCCAGGCGCGCAGCCCGTCCAGCTCCTCGATCACCTTGTCCAGGGCCTTGCGGGTCTCCGCAGGGGTCCGCTTCTTCGCCACGAGGAGCGCCGGATCGTAGTCCAGCTCCTCCCCGGCGAAGAAGAACGTGGTCGCAGGGATGAACCCGTCCAGGCGCTCGATGCGCTCCTGGACCAGGGGAACCACCGCCCGGATGAGCTCCGGGGTGATCACCTCGGTCAGGATCCTCTCTGCGAGCTCCTCCGGGGGCATCTCGCGGATGTAGAGGCCATTGAGCCAGCGCAGCTTGTCGACGTCGAAGACGGGGCTGCCCAGGCGCACCCGGTCCAGGTCGAACCCGGCGAGGAGCTCCGCAAGATCGAACTTCTCCTTCTCCTCGCCCACGGAGTACCCGATATTGCCCAGGAAGTTGATCATGGCCTCGGGGAGGATCCCCGCCCGGCGGAAGAAGTCCAGGGAGACGGGGTTCTTGCGCTTGGAGATCTTGGACTTGTCCTTGTTCCGGAGCAGGGGCATGTGCACGAACTCCGGAGGCTCCCAGCCGAAGCCCCGGTACAGCTCCAGGTGCTTGGGCGTGGACCGCAGCCACTCCTCGGCGCGGATCACGTGGGTGACCCCCATCAGGTGGTCGTCCACCACGTTGGCCAGGTGGTAGGTCGGGAAGCCGTCGGACTTCATGAGCACCTGGTCATCCAGCTCGCTGTTCGGGGTCCGCACCTCGCCCCGGAGCCGGTCCATCACCACGGTCTCCCCCTCCCTGGGGAAGCGGAGCCGGACCACGTGGGGGAGCCCCTGGGCCAGCTGCGCTTCGACCTCCCCGGGGGTCAGATCCCGACAGTGGCCGTCGTAGCCCTGGAACGAGGACTTCGCGATGCGCTGCTCTTCCCGAAGCAGTGTCAGCCGCTCCGAGGTGCAGAAGCACCGGTAGGCCGCGCCCTGATCGAGGAGGATCTGTGTATGCTCTCGATAGATCTCCGTCCTCTCAGACTGGCGGTACGGCCCCGACGGGCCGCCCACGTCGGGGCCCTCGTCCCACTGGATCCCGAGCCACCTGAGGGCCCGGAGGATCCCCGCCTCGTACTCCGGCGCGGACCGGGTCTGGTCCGTGTCCTCGATGCGCAGGATGAAGCTGCCCCCGTGCTGCTTCGCGAAGCAGTAGTTGAACAGGGCGATGTACGCGGTCCCGACGTGGGGGTCCCCGGTGGGGCTCGGCGCGATGCGGGTCTTGACGGTCATGCAGTCTCCTCTGAGGTCGCCATCGAGCGACGGATCAGGTCCTCGACGACGTAGACCGCACGGGCCACGTCGTCGTTCACCACCTGGTGGTCATACGCTGCCCCTGCGGCGATCTCCGCGCGGGCGCTGTCCAGGCGCAGGCGGATCGTGGCGCTCTCGTCCGTGCCGCGGCCCCGGAGGCGCCGCTCCAGCTCCGCCATGCTCGGCGGCAGGAGGAACACGGTCACGGCCTCGGGGAGGGCCGCCTTCACCGCACGGCCGCCCTGGACGTCCACGTCCAGGAGCACGCTGCGGCCCGACGTGCGGATCCGGTCCACCTCCGCCCGGGAGGTTCCGTAGCGGTTGCCGTGGACCTCGGCGCTCTCGAGGAAGCTCCCCGCCGCCTCCATGCGCAGGAAGGTGTCCATGTCCACGAAGTGGTAGTCCCGCCCGTCCACCTCGGTCCCTCTCGGGGGGCGGGTGGTGTGGGAGATCGAGAGGGCCAGATCGTCCAGCAGCGCGAGGAGCGCCTCGGCGACGGTGCTCTTCCCCGCCCCCGAGGGCGCAGAGAGGACCAGGGTCACGCCGCTCATCCGCCGACCCCCGTCCAATGCGCAAGGGCGCGCCCCAGGCCTTCCTCGAGCCCCACCGCCGCGGTGAATCCCAGGAGCGCCCGGGCCCGGGACACGTCCGCGCAGGAGCGGTGGATGTCCCCGGCGCGCGGGGGGGCGAAGCGCGGGGCGATCCCGGCCCCGAGGGCCTGGTTGATCGCAGCCACCAGGTCCAGGAGGGAGGTCTCGCTCCCGGCCCCGATGTTGACGACGCGGCCCGGCGCGGCCACCGCGTCCACGGCCATGCGCAGGGCCCTGGCAACGTCGTCCACGAAGCAGAAGTCTCGGGTCTGGGTCCCGTCCCCGTAGATCGTGGGCGCCCCCCCGGCGGCCATGGCCTCGATGAACTTCGGCACCACCGCGGCGTACTCCCCGGCGGGGTCCTGACGGGGGCCGTAGACGTTGAAGAAGCGGAGCGCCACCACGTCGAGGCCCCGCTCCGCGGTGTAGAGCGCGCCCAGCTGCTCGCACATGTGCTTGTGGAGGCCGTAGGGGGAGATCGGCGCGGCCGGCTCGTCCTCCGAGAGGGGGAGGACCGGGTTCGTCCCGTAGGCCGCTGCGGAGCAGGCGAGGATCACCCGGGGGACACCGGACGCCCGCGCAGCCTCCAGCACCGCCAGGGTCCCTCCCACGTTGACCGCGTGGGTGCCGAGGGGATCCAGGAGAGACCGCTGCACCGACGCGACCGCGGCCAGGTGGAACACCGCGTCCACCCCCCGGGTGGCGTCCGTGACCACCCCGACCTCCCGCACGTCGCCCCGGTGGAAGCGCAGGCGCCCCTCGAGGCCGGCGAGGTTCTCCCGACGCCCCGAGGAGAGATCGTCGAGGACCCGCACGGCGACCCCCTCGTCCAGGAGACGGCGGACCAGCGCGGATCCGATGAACCCCGCCCCACCCGTGACCAGCGCTCGCCTCACCCTTCGCCTCCCATCACAGCAGGTGCAGGAGCCGCACGGCCTCGGGGACCATGCGGAACTCCACGGACTGGCGGAGACCCTCGGCGTCGCCGCCGATCTGGAACGGCATCTCCCGGTCGAACTCCAGGCGGACCGAGGAGGCCAGGAAGTTGTGGAGCCCGGTCCCGACGTAGTTCCCGCGCCACAGGGGCCGGAGGTTCACCAAGGCCCGCAGCACGGCGATGTCCGCGATGCGCAGGTGCATCCGCTGTGGGTCCGTGCCCGCCAGGGGGAGGATCTTGAGGCCGTACCCGTAGTACGGCACCGTCCCGGCGAAGGAGCTGATCGCGTTGCCCTCGTAGAAGGTCTCCCCCGAGGCGTAGCGGCGGATCTCCGTGCCGTCGGGAGCCACCAGGAGCACCGGCTCGTCCAGGGCGATGGCGCGGACCCGGGGATGGTGCCGGAGGACGGCGCGGCCGAGCATCCTCGGGAGGGTCTTGATGAAGAAGGCGACAAAGTACCCCGACACGCTCTGCGCGAGGCGCTTCATGAGGCCGGAGTGCGCAGCCCGCTTGAGGATCCGGTAGTCGTTGAGGATCTCTGCGTCCAGGCCCAGGCCGGCGAAGGGGAAGCGCCTCCCCTCCGCCTCCAGGAGCCCCAGGGAGAAGACGTCGCGGGGGGTCGTCGCCGAGAAGGTCTTCAAGTCGGCGAAGACGTTCCCGGAGCTCACCAGGCGGGACATCGCGTTGCCGGTCCCCAGCTTGAGGATCCCCACCGCGGGGCGCCGCGCAGGGGCCACCCGGGAGATCTGGTCCAGGAAGTCCATCACCGTGCCGTCGCCGCCCCCCGCAAAGACCACACCGTACCCCTTGTTGACGATCTCCTCGGTGATCGACGCGGCCTCCTCGGAGGAGGAGGAGAGGTAGAGATCCTCCGGGGGAACGACCTCCCCGATCAGCTCCTCGACCTCCCGGGAGACGCGCTTTGCGTTCGCGTTCAGGATGACCGCGAATCGCGCCTCGATGGGGATGGAATCCTGCGCCACGGGGGACCTCCTCGTCCGGACGCCGGATGGTAGCGCAGTTGCGCCGCCAAGGCAATCGGCGGGCCGCGGATCAGCCGCCGGGATCGAGGTCGCGCCGGTTGGGCTCCGCGGTGTCCGACGGGAGCCCCGTCGGGACCCCCGTGCTGTCCAGGGGGGCTTCGGCTCCGACGTCCATGCCGGGGCCCTCATCCGGTTCGGCCAACTTCATGCCCCCGCGGAAGTTGGGCCCGGAGGCATCCTTCATCCTGTCGTCGGGGCCCTCGGTGTCCGGCGTCGCCTCGGAGGGGATGGCCTCCTGCATCAGCACCTCCTCTCCACGGCCGGCGAGGAGGAGCCAGCCCATCCCGCTGCCCAGGGGCATGAGCATGGAGGTGAGGCCCAGGGGGCTGTCCACCTCCAGGGTGACCCGGCGGGCCGCCGGATCCACGACCACCCCGCCGGTCCCGGCGAACAGACGCAGGCGGAGCCACTCCACGGCCTCCCGGAGCCCCGGCTCATCGGTGAGCGCCGCGACCACCTCCGTGCCGACCTCGTCCGCAGGGAGGAGGGGGCCCACCGCGGCCGCGACGTGGAACAGCGCGTCCATCAGGGGATCCGTGGCGGCGTTGATCCGGCTCGCCGCGTAGGCGAGGTGCGCGACGAGGGTCATCGTGCGATCGCTGGTCATGTCGAAGGTGAGGGTGCCGCGCCCGAAGACGGTCACGTGCACCATGGAGCGGAGCCCCTGGAGGGCCGCGGCCGCGTGGCGCAGCTCCCTCTCTTTGAACAGCTCGTCCACCATCCAGGCGGGAGGCGACACGTAGAGGAACGAGCCGGGGCGGTCCACCGCCGCGCCGCCCCACAGGAGGGCCAGCGCGGCCCGGCGGCGGATCGCTGCGGCGACGATGTCCGCGGCCCCACCCGCCTCGGTCAGGGGCTCCCCGTCGAGGATCCGCTTGACCACGTCGAGGGGTCCGAGGAGCGCGGTCGTCTCGTCCGGCAGGCAGATCACGTGCGCCGGGATCTCGCCCTCCGGGAGGCGGTAGAGGGTGACGCCCTTGTACACCTCGGTCTGCGGTGCGATCCCGAGGATCGCGGCGGCGATGCGGTCGCTGCCGAAGTGGCCGCGGGCGCGCACGAGGATCTGGATGCGATCGGGACCGTCGCTCCGGGTGCTCGCCGTGACCGACCCGAGGTCCTTGCGAAAGTCCAGCCCGATCTCCGCCTGCCCCATGGCTGCGGTCTGAGCGATGCCGGCGCGGGCCATGGCCAGGCCCTGGACAGCGGCGGGGCTGGCCTTCACCAGGCGCAGCCCGGTGACCTCGTCCATGAGCCCCTCCAGCTGGTCCCACGCGTGCTCCAGGTTGCCGTGGAGAGCCATGTGGGCGCCGGGCAGGATCGCGGAGGTGGCCTGCCAGACGTTGTCCCGGGGGGCCTCCAGGGGCTGCATCGGCAGCCCGCCCACGCCACCGCCGAGGAGCCCGAGGATGAGGAGGATCTCGTACATTCCCATTCCGATCATGCTCATTTCTCCGTTCGCCTCCCGAGGTTCGACACCCCGAAACCGACGCCGACGTACAAGACACTCAACACGAGGAGATACTCAGGGAGGATCCTGAGCAGGACGACCACCACCGTGGCCGTGAAGTTCACCAGGGTGAAGAGGTTGAAGACCCGACTCTCGCGCCGCTTGAGCTTGGGGAGCAGCAGGCCGCAGACCATGAGGATCCCGAGGCCCAGGAGCACCGGCGGGATCCAGGGAGCCCACGCGTCGAGGGGGAGGTGCCGCGCAAGGGTGAGATAGAGGCTCATGGTCAGCGCGCCGCTCAGGGTCGTGGCGAGCCCGTGGAAGTGGTCGGGGAACAGGCCGTCGTCGGCCTCGACGTTGAAGCGGGCCAGGCGGAACGCGCCGCCCAGCGCGTACACCGACGCAGCGCCGTAAGGGATCACTGCCGCCGGCCAGGCCTCGAAGGGCGCTCCGGGGGCGGTGAGGACCGCGGCCCAGAGCACCGCGGGGGAGACCACGAAGGTCACCAGGTCCGACAGGGAGTCGAGCTGCCCCCCGATGGTGGACGAGGCGTTCAGGAAGCGGGCCGCGGTGCCGTCGAGCTTGTCCATGATGACACAGAGGAGGATCAGCCAGGCGGCGTCTTCGAAGCGCCCGGCGGCCACGGCCAGGAGGGCCCAGATTCCCAGGAGGAACCCGAGGGAGGTGATCGCGTTCGGGATCACGGCACGCAAGAACGACATCCGGCCTCCGCTGTGGGGGGACTCGGCAAAGAATGGCATGGCATCGTCGGCCGCGTCAACCCACAGTGCGGGCTGCACCCGTGTTGACTCCCGCGGGATCTGTTGCTACACCGGATCCATGAACAGGTTCTGCCCAGAGTGTGACTCCGATCTCCCAGCGGGACAGCCTCGTTGCCCCGTCTGTGGCGGTGACGGGGTCGAGACCTCGAGGGGGGACCGTGTGGGCGAGATCATCGACGGCCGGTACACCATTCAACGGGTCCTGGGGCACGGCGGCATGGGCGTGGTCTACGTCGCCCGCCAGAAATACCTGGGCCGGGATGTGGCCCTGAAGGTGCTCCGCCGGGAGCTCGCCGCGGACGAGTCCTACGTGAAGCGCTTCCTGCGGGAGGCCCGCGCCGTGGCCTCCCTCAAGAGCCCCCACACCATCACGGTCCACGAGTTCGGGATCACCCCCGACCGGGAGCTCTATTTCTCCATGGAGCTCCTCGAGGGGGTCTCCCTCGCCACCCTCATCCGGCGGGAGGCGCCCCTCCACCTGGAGCGGGCCGCCGCGCTCCTCTCCCAGGCCTGCGAATCCCTGGCGGAGGCCCACGCCGGAGGAATCGTCCACCGTGATCTGAAGCCCGACAACCTGTTCATCAGCGCCGAACCCGGAGGCCGGGAGTTCGTCACGGTGCTGGACTTCGGCATCGCGAAGGCCATCGGGGAGGCGGAGCGGCTCACCGCGACGGGCATGATCTGCGGGACGCCCCACTACCTGAGCCCGGAGCAGGCCAGCGGCCTCGAGCTGACCCCCAGCGCGGATCTCTACGCGCTGGGGACGATCCTCTTCGAGATGCTCTCCGGCCGGACCCCCTTCCAGGGCACGGCAGTGGTGCAGCTCCTCATGGACCAGGTGCGGACCCCTCCGCCCCGGCTGCGAGACACACGAACGGCCTCCCCGGTGCCCGAGGCCCTGGACGCGTTCGTGACCCGGACCCTGGCCAAGGACCCCGCGGACCGCCCCGCGGACGCGGAGGCCTTCCGACGGGAGATGGCGAAGGCGGTCGCCGGGAAGGCGTCCTCGCTGCCGGAGACCGTGAGCCAGCTCCCGGAGCCCGCGACCTCGGCGCCCGGGGAGGCCACCCTCGACGAGGCCACCGCCGACACCCTCACCACGGACACCACCGGGATGAACCTCGTGGTCCCCGGTCGGAGCGGCACGCTCTGGATCGTCGGGCTGGTGTTGCTGGGGCTGATCGGGGGAGCGCTGGCGCTCTGGCGGCCCTGGGAGGCGACGGGGGTCCCGGTGGAGGGCCCCGCCCCGAGGGACGTCGTCGAGGAGGAGACCCCCGCGACCCCCGACGTGGTCGCCGAAGAGATCCCACCGGCGCCCGACGTGGTCGCGGAGGAGATCCCTCCGGCGCCCGACGTGGTCATGGAGGAGATCCCTCCGGCGCTCGACATGGTCGTGGAGGAGATCCCTCTGGCGCCCGACATGGTCGTGGAGGAGATCCCTCCGGCGCCCGACGTCATCGTCGAGGTCGTCGAAGACGTCGTCTCGACGCCCGATGTCGTCGCCGACGTGCCGTCGGCTCCCGTCGGGGCTGAAGCCCCTCCCACGGGAAAGCCCGGGCCGAAGCCAATCGAGGCCGTGAAGCCCCTCCCACAGCCAGACGACACCCTGTTCAAGCTGGAAAAAGTCCCCACGGAAGATGAAGTGAAGAAGGACCTGTTCAATCTGGAGGAGGTCCCGACGGATTCCGGGAGCAAACGATGAAGACCTGGACGATGCTGCCGCTCCTCCTCGCGCTGCTGGCCCCGACCTGGGCGGCCGCGGACGAGGACCCCGGCGAGATGGCCAACCGGGCCATGACGCTGTACCAAGACCCCACGACCCGGGCTGAGGCCCTCGCCCTGTACCACAAGGCCCTGGGCAAGGCCACGGGGCGGGTCCGCATCGAGGTCTTGAAGAACCTCGGCAAGGCCTACGCAGCGATGGACGCGTACGCGGAGGCCTATCCCTACCTCCACTTCGCCTTCATCTCCGAGGGCGGCACGGACCTGAAGATCCGTGACGGGCTGGAGTTCGTAAGAAAAAAACTCTCCGAGGACCACGTACAGATCCACGTGGAGACGGACCCGACCAGCTCGGTGGTGACCTTCCCCGGGAGGATCGGCCCCCATCGATTCCGCACCCCGGCGATCTGGTGGTTCAAGCCTGGGACCTACTCCGTCGAGGTCACCCACGACGGGTACCAGCCGAAGGAGAAGACCCTCGTGGTGAAGGCCGGCAAGGCCACCACGGTAAAAGTCGTCCTGGAGACGAAGAAGGTCGCGGCGCCGGTGAAGGACCCGGACGACAAGGCACCTGTGGAAGGGCCGGCAGGCCCGACCGAGGCCGGTCCGCAGACGGCCCGGAAGCTCCCCCCGTGGAAATGGGCGCTCCTCGGCGGCGGGCTGGCCCTGGCCGCGGGCGGCGGCGCGACCTGGATGGTCGGCTGGGACCGGGGGAACGGCCTCAGCGACGAGTTCAGCGGCCATGTCGCCCCGGGCCAGGCCGCGGCCAGGAAGGCGAAGTACGATCAGCGGTGGGAGCGCGAGGTGGTGCCCTTCCAGATCTCGTCCTACGCCCTCTGGGGGGTGGGCGGCGCGGCAGCGATCACGGGCCTGATCCTCCTCCTCACCGACGGCCCCCCACCCGAGCGTCCCGCGCCGGAAGCCGGCCCCGCCGCCGCGGGTCTGCAGGTGCTGCCCGCGTTCTGGGGCGACGGCGGCGGACTCGTCGTCGGGCTCTCGTTTTAGGAGGCATGCATGAAACTCGTGAACCTCGTCCTCCTCCTGTCCATCGCCGGGGTCGCCGGCTGCATCGAGAAGACGGCAACGATCCTCGCCGATCCAGACCTCGCCGCTGCGGACACGGTGGCCGGTAAGGACACCTCCGTGGACGTGTCGGGGGACGGGGCGTCAGGGGAGGTGGCCGACGTGGCCGACGCCCGGGGCCCGGAGGACACGGGGACCGACACCCCTGCAGACCTGCCGGACTCCCACACCCCCGACGTCCCGATCGACACCCCGTCGGACACCCCGTCGGACACCCCGTCGGACACCCTCGACCCCTGCACCAAGGAGACCTGCGGGGACGGTTCGTGCGCCGAGGGCTGCGAGGACGAGCTCACCTGTCCCGACGACTGCTGCCAGTGCGGCGACCTCGACTGCAACCTCTACTGTGGTGAGTGGGCCGCCAACTGCCCCGTGGACTGCTGCATCTGCGGCGACGGCAAGTGCAGCATCTCCCCCTGCGGAGAGAACGTGCTGAACTGCACCGACGACTGCGTCGACTTCGTCTGCGGGAACCTGATCTGCGATCCAGGGGAGAACCCGATCGACTGCGCATGGGACTGCGGCGGGGCCGCCTGCGGGAACGCAGAATGCGAGCCCGGAGAGAACCCCCTCGCCTGCCCGGTCGATTGTTCCCCCTCGGTCTGCAGCAACCACACCTGCGAGGCGACAGAGACTGCGGAGAACTGCCCCTCCGACTGCGGGGAGAACTGCGGAGACTGCTTCTGCGGCCCCGACGAGACCTGGGGAACCTGCCCCGACGACTGCGGCTTCTGCGGGGACGGGCACTGCGGAACGAAGTGCGGCGCCGAGTCTGTACAGCTCTGCCCGCAGGACTGCTGCGAGGCCGGCGAGTTCTGCCTCAAGGAGGTCCTGTCCATCCAGGGCGGGGAGGTCACCTGCACCTTCGAGCCCCTGAGCGACTACCCCTGCGACGACGGGAACATCTGCGCGACCGGCGACACCTGCGAGGATGGCTACTGTGCCCCCGGCGCCACCCTCGCGCCGCCGGACACCGACTGCACCACCCAGTGCAGCCCTGGTGAGTCCGGCGTCTGCAGCGGCGGCTTCTGCACCTGCAGCCAGGGAGGATGATCATGGATCGACGCCTGCTCCCGATCCTCGTCGTGCTGGCTGTCGCCGGCTGCAACCTCCGGGACGCGGTGATCAACCCCAACGCCCCCCCCGGCGGCGGGATGGATCTCTCCCCCCCCCCACCCTCGGACACGACCCTGGGGGACCCGGAGGGGACAGACTCCCCCTTCGAGGACCTGGGCTCCGAGATCCCGGCGGATCCCTGCGACGACGGATGGTGCGGGGACGGGCTCTGCCTGCCCGACTGCGGCGAGGAGGCCTCGTGGTGCCCCGAAGACTGCTGCGCGGCGCTCTGCGGCGATGGGGACTGCCAGGCGGACCTCTGCGGCGAGAACGGCGCAACCTGCCCCGGGGACTGCTGCGGGCTCTGTGGTGACGGGGTCTGTGACGTCCCCTGCGGGGAGGCCGTGAACGGGGAGGGCTTCTGCGCACCGGATTGCTGCACCTGCGGCAACGGAGAGTGCCAGAAGGACGCCTGCGACGAGGGCTGGGAGGAAGGCCTCTGGACCTGCGCCACGGACTGTGCGCACTGCGGCAACGGCACCTGTGACCCGGGGGAGAAGCCCTCCGTCTGCTGGGAGGACTGCTGTGGAGCCTGCGGGGACGGGATGTGCAAGTGCACCGAGAACCCGGTGGACTGTCCCGAGGACTGTGGCAACGCGGCCTGCGGAGACGGAGACTGCGTCCCGGGTGAGAACCCCGTGGACTGCCCCCAGGACTGCACCCCCTTCGCGTGCGGGAACCACACCTGCGAGCCCGGGGAGAACCCGGAGATCTGCCCCATCGACTGCGGCCCGGACTGCGGCGACTGCTTCTGTGACGTGGACGTCCAGGGCCAGGAGGGCTACTGGAACTGCCCGGCGGACTGCGGCTTCTGCGGGGACGGATACTGCATCTCCCTCTGCGGCTACATCCCCGAGGACGTGCTCTCGTGCCCCGAGGACTGCTGCACGCCGGACTGCGCAGGGAAGGAGTGCGGCTACGACGGCTGCGGCGGCCTCTGCGGCGTCTGCCCGGCCGGCGAGGCCTGCGAGGACGGCGTGTGCGTCCCGTGCCTGCCGGACTGTGACGGAAAGAGCTGTGGGGACAACGGCTGCGGCGGGGTCTGCGGGACCTGCGCGCCCGGCGCCATCTGCGACACCCTGGGCCAGTGCCACAGCTGTCTGCCCGACTGCGCAGGGAAGTCCTGCGGCACCGACGGCTGCGGCGGCTCCTGCGGCAGCTGCCCCGGGGGCGAGGTCTGTCTGGCGTCCGGACAGTGCATATGCCTGCCGACCTGTGCGGGGAAGGACTGCGGCCCCGATGGCTGCGGCGGCCAGTGCGGGTTCTGCCTGGGCGAGGAGAAGTGCAAGGAGGGGCTCTGCGTCTGCGGCCCGAACTGCCTCGGCAAGGACTGCGGCCCCGACGGCTGCGGCGGGAGCTGTGGCGGCTGCGAGGTCAACGAGGTCTGCACCGCGGCCGGCCAGTGCCTCTGCCTGCCCTCCTGCGTGGGCAAGGCCTGCGGGGACGACGGCTGCGGCGGCCAATGCGGCATCGGCTGCCCCGGGGGCCAGGACTGCGTCGGAGGAACGTGCCTCTGCGCACCGGACTGCGCCGGGAAGCTCTGCGGCGCCGACGGCTGCGGCGGCTCCTGTGGTCAATGCCCCGCGGGCCACGCCTGCCTGGAGGGCGGGGGCTGCCTCTGCATCCCCGACTGCCAGGGCAAGATGTGCGGGGACGACGGCTGCGGCGACACCTGCGGCGACTGTGTCCCGGACTTCATCGGCTGCGACGAGAAGAATCAGGTGCTCACGGAATGGGCCTGCACCCCCGAGGGCACCTGCCAGCCGGGCGTGATCGAGGACTGCGACGACCAGAACCCCTGCACCCTGGACCTCTGCACCATGGACAGCGGGTGCTCGAATCCCCTCTGGGACGGGCCCTGCGAGGACGGAAACCCCTGCAGCCAGGGGGACTTCTGCCAGAACGGGGAGTGCATCCCGAGCTCCACGCAGCTCAACTGCGACGACGACAACCCCTGCACCCAGGACTGGTGCGACCCCCAGACCCTCTGCAAGCACGGGCCCCTCGCGGACGGCGTCTCCTGCGGGCCCCTGCCCAGCACCGTCTGCCAGGCGGGCCAATGCGTCTGCCTCCCGGACTGCGCCGGGAAGTCCTGCGGGCCCGACGGCTGCGGCGGCGCCTGCGGTCCGGGCTGCGCCGGGGGGGCCTACTGCGGGGACCAGGGGACCTGCGTCTGCCTCCCGGACTGCGTGGGCAAGATGTGCGGGGCCGACGGCTGCGGCGGCGCCTGCGGGACCTGTCCTGCGGGTGTGTGCTTGGATGGCGGGAAGATCTACGAGCACGGGTTCTATTGCAGCACGGGGGCCTGCGTCCCTCTGGAGTTCGATGACTGCAACGACGGGAGCCACTGCACCACCGACTCCTGCGACCCGCTCCAGGGCTGCAAGCACGCGCCCGCCAACGAGGGCCAGATCTGCGAGGACGGGGACGTCTGCACAACCCTGGATACCTGCCAGGGCGGTGTCTGTGTCTCCGGCCCGGGGGTCTTCAACTGCGACGACCTCAACGACTGCACCGTCGACGAGTGCGTCAGCCAGATGGGCTGCGTACACCAGCCGGTCCCCGACGGCAACGCCTGCGGCCTCCCGCCGGGAGGGTCGTGCTGGAGCGGGGTCTGTCTCTGCATCCCCGACTGCGCCGGCAAGGCCTGCGGGGATGACGGCTGCGGCGGCTCCTGCGGGAGCTGCCCGGTCTCGGCCTGTGTCGATGGTGAGTACCAGGAGAACTTCGTCTGCGACGGGTTCACCGGGACCTGCATGGCGGGGGTCCACATCCCCTGCGACGACGGCAACCCCTGCACCGAGCCCAAGTGCGACCCGACGACAGGCTGCGACTCCGTCCCCATCACCGCGCTCTGCGACGACCTGAACCCTTGCACGGTCCCGGACATGTGCATCGACTCCGTCTGCACCGGCGGCCCCCCGGTGAACTGCTTCGATGACAACCCCTGCACCGCGGACAGCTGCATCCCCGCGCTCGGCTGCGTCAACGCCGAGGTCCCCGACGGCACCCCCTGCATCGTCGGGATCCCGAACTGGATCTGCGACGCCGGCGAATGCGCCTGCGAGCCGGACTGCGTCGGCAGGAACTGCGGGACCGATGGCTGCGGAGGGAGCTGCGGGACCTGCTCGGATCCTCAGATCTGCATGGACATCGGGCTGTGCACGGTGGGTCCCCCCTGATCAGACGTGAATGGCCCGCCCGGCCACGTCCAGCGCCGCCTCCTTGAGCGCCTCGGACAACGTCGGATGCGCATGAACGGTCCGTGCGATGTCCTCCGCCGCCGCTGAGAACTCCATCCCCAGGACCGCCTCACCGATGAGCTCGGAGACCCGGGGACCGACCATGTGGACGCCGAGGATCCGATCGGTGCGGGCATCGGCCACCACCTTGACGAGCCCGGCGGTGTCGCCCATGGCCCTGGCCCGGCCGCTGGCCTTGAAGGGGAAGCGCCCGACCCGGATCTCCCGCCCGTCCTTGGAAGCCTGGGCTTCGGTGAGGCCGACCTGGGCCAGCTCAGGGGACGTGTAGACCACGGACGGGATTGCGTCACGGTTCACGAGCCCGGGCTTCCCTGCGAGGATCTCGGCCACCGCTACGCCCTCCTCCCCGGCCTTGTGGGCCAGCATCGGGCCCTCCACGAGATCGCCGATCGCATAGACCCCCGCCGCGCCGGTCCGGAACCCCGCATCCACGGAGATCCGGCCCCGCTGGTCGGTCTTCAGGCCGGCGGACTCGAGCCCGAGCCCCACGACGTACGGGCGACGCCCGACGGCGACGAGGACCGTCTCGGTGACGACCTCAAGGGCCTTGCCGTTCCTGTCCTCCACCGCGAGGCGCACCCCGTCGTCCCCGACCGTGGCGCCGGTGACCTGGGCACCCAGGTGAAAGCGGATCCCCTGCTTCTTGAGCGCACGCTGCAGCTCCCTGGCCGCCTCCGCGTCGGCAAATGGAGCGACCTGCGACAGGAGCTCGATGACGGTGACCTCCGCGCCGAGGCGGGACCAGACCGAGGCCATCTCCAGACCCACCGCACCGGCCCCGATCACCGCCAGGCTCTTCGGCGCAGCGGAGAAGGAGAGGGCCTCGGTGGAGGTCACCACCCGCACCCCGTCGAAGGGCAGGAAGGGCAGCTCCACGGGCACACTCCCCGTGGCCAGGAGCACGGCCCGGGTCTCGAGGATCGTCTCTGTTCCGTCGGACGTGGTCACCACGACCCGGCCCGGTCCGTCCAGGCGTCCGACCCCCGCGTGGACCATGACCTTGTTCCTCTTCATCAGGAGCGCGACGCCCCGGGTCAGCTCGTCGACGACCTTCGCCTTGCGGGCCATCATCGCGGCGAGGTCCAGGGTGACCTCGCCCACGCGGATGCCGTGGGCCGCGGCCTCCGCGCCCAGGCGAGCGTAGAGCTCCGAGGACTCAAGGAGGGCCTTGGAGGGAATGCAGCCCACGTTGAGACAGGTCCCCCCGAGGGACGGGTCCTTCTCCACCAGCACCGTGTCGAGGCCGAGCTGCGCGGCCCGGATCGCGGCGACGTAGCCGCCAGGCCCCGCGCCGATCACAACGAGATCAGAGACCGCCATCGCACACCCCCAGCATCATCTTCTCCGGGCTCTCGAGGCAGGTGACGATCCGCTTGAGGAAGGTCACCGCCTCCCGACCGTCCACGACCCGGTGATCGTAGGACATGGCGAGGTACATCATGGGCCGGATCTCGACAGCGTCCCCGACCGCGATCGGGCGCGGCTTGATCGCGTGCATCCCCAGGATCCCGCTCTGGGGCGGGTTGAGGATCGGGGTCGACAGGAGGGACCCGAAGACCCCGCCGTTGGAGATCGTGAACACGCCGCCGGTGAGCTGCCCCATGGTGAGCCGGCCCTCCCGCGCTGCCGTCGCCAGAGCGGCGATCTCCTGCTCGATCTCCGCGAAGCTCTTCTGGTGCGCGCCCCGGATCACCGGCACCACGAGGCCCCGCTCCGAGCTGACCGCGACGCCGATGTCGTAGGTGTTGTCGTTGACGATCTCGTCGCCCTCGATGCGCGCGCCCAACCCCGGGATCCCCTGGAGCGCGTGAACCACGGCCTTCACGAAGAAGGACATGACGCCGAGCTTGATGCCGAACTGCTCGACGAACTCGTCCTGGTTCCGCTTGCGCAGCGCCATGACCGCGCTCATGTCCACCTCGTTGAAGGTGGTGAGCATCGCGGCGGTCTGCTGGGCCATGATCAGCCGCTCCGCGATCCGCTGCCGCAGCGACGACATCCTGCGCCGGGTCTGGACAGGCGCCCCTGGCGCCTCCGTGACCGTGGCCGTGACCGTGGCCGTGACCGTGGCCGGAATCGCCGCGATCTCCCGTCCCAGATGCTCGATCACGTCCCCCTTGGTGATCCGGCCGTCTTTTCCGGTGCTGGGGATCACGCTGGGATCGATGCCGTGCTCCGCGACCAGGGTGCGGACAGCGGGCGAGAGGGGCGCGTCGGAGGGGGGCGAGGAGGGCGTGGGAGGGGCGTCCACGCCCCGATTTCGGCCCGTGGACGGGCCTCCCACAGGAGGATCGGGTACGACCTCCGTGTCCAACGTCCCAACGATCCCACCGATCGGCACCGTCGCCCCCGCGGGGACGACGACCGCCAGGCGGCCGGCCTGCTCCGCCTCGATGGTCATGGTGATCTTGTCGGTCTCGAGCTCGAAGAGGGGCGCGCCGATCGACACCACCGCGCCGTCCTTGGCGAGCCACTCCACGAGGATCCCCTCGGTGATCGACTCCCCCACCTCCGGGACCAGGATGTCCACGATCATTGGCTGTCCTCCTCGGGGATCCCCAAGGCCTCACGGACCAGCGCTGCCTGGGTGTCCCGGTGAACCCGCGGAGAGCCGGTGGCAGGGCTGGCGCTCGCCGGGCGCCCCGCGTAGCGGAGCGTCCTCCCGGGCAGGAGCGCCGCGAGCCGCGGCGCGATGAAGGTCCACGCGCCCCGGTTCCTGGGCTCCTCCTGGACCCAGCAGACATCCTCCGCCGATCCGTAGGCCTCCAGCAGGGCCTGCAGGCGCTCCCCGTGGAGCGGATAGAGCTGCTCTACCCGGAGGATCGCAGCGTCGGCGACCCCGGCCGCCTCCCGGGCCGCGACCAGATCGTAGTAGACCTTGCCGCTGCAGAGCACCACCCGCCGGACGGACGCGGGCGGGTCCGGGTCGTCCAGGATCTCGTGGAACCTCCCCTCCCGTAGCTCCCCGATGGGGGACAGGGCCCGGGGGTGGCGCAGGAGGCTCTTGGGGGCCATGAGGACCAGGGGCTTTCGGAAGGACCGCAGGACCTGGCGCCGGAGCGCGTGGAAGTACTGGGCCGGGGTCGTGAGGTTGCAGACCTGGATGTTCTCCTCCGCGCAGGCCTGGAGGTACCGCTCCAGGTATGCGTTGGAGTGCTCCGGCCCCTGCCCCTCGAAGCCGTGGGGCAGGAGCAGCACGATCCCACTGGATCGGCTCCACTTGGCCTCCGCGGAGGTGATGAACTGATCGATGATCACCTGCGCGCCGTTGGAGAAGTCGCCGAACTGGGCCTCCCAGAGGACCAGCATCCGGGGCTCCGCCAGGGTGTACCCGTAGTCGAAGCCCAGCACCGCTGCCTCGGAGAGCATGCTGTTGTAGACGCAGAACGAGGCCTGCCCCTCCCGGATGTGTCGCAGGGGAACATGGAGCAGCCCGGAGGAGGCGTCCTGCCAGGTCGCATGCCTCTGGGAGAAGGTCCCCCGGGCGCTGTCCTGTCCGCTGAGGCGCACGGGGTTGCCGCCCAGCTGGAGGGTGCCGAAGGCGAGGAGCTCTGCCTGGGACCAGGACACGGCGCCGTCGCCCAGCACCGCGTCCAGGAACTCGGGGAGCTTTCGCGCGACCTTGGGGTTGAGGAGAAAGCCCTCGGGGACCGTGGTGAGGGCCCTTGCGACCGCAACGAGGTCCTCCCGGGATGCCCGGGTCTCGTTCGCCTCGAAGGACCAGCTCCCCTCGAGGCCCTCCCACAGGCCGTGGAAACCGGACGGGCCGCCCTCCGTCTGCGAGGCGACGGCCGGCGCAGCCTCCCGGGCCTCGAGGAGGCGGCGCTGCACCTCGACCTCCCGGGCGGCAACCTGGCCCTCGTCGAGGACCCCCTCGTCCCGGAGGCGGCCGAGGTAGATCTCCCGCGCCGTCGGTCGCCGCCGGATGGTCTGGTACAGGAGGGGCTGGGTGAAGGCCGGCTCATCCCCCTCGTTGTGCCCGTACCTCCGGTAGCAGACCAGGTCCACCACCGCGTCCTGCTGGAACAGCTTCCGGAACTCCATGGCCAGCCGCATCACGTGGACCACAGCCTCGGGGTCCTCGCCGTTCACGTGGAAGATCGGCGCCTCGATGAGCTTGGCAACGTCCGTGGGATAGGGGGACGAGCGCGCCTCGGAGGGCCCGGTGGTGAACCCGATCTGGTTGTTGATCACCAGGTGGATGGTGCCGCCGACCCGGTAGCCCTCGAGGCGGGAGAGGTTGAGCACCTCCGCCACCATGCCCTGCCCAGCGAAGGCCGCGTCTCCGTGAATCAGCAGGGGCAGGACCCGCCACCGCTCCCCGGCCACGCCCCGCTGGCGTTGCTTGCCCCGGACCTTCCCCAGGACCACCGGATCCACCGCCTCGAGATGGGAGGGGTTCGCGGCGAGGGTGAGGTGGACCGTCCGGCCCTGCCGGTCCGCGTGGTCGGCGGCGTAGCCCTTGTGGTACTTCACGTCGCCGGTCCCGCCCGCGCTGTCCACCGCTGCGACGTCCTCGAACTCGGAGAAGATCGCCCCGTAGGGCTTGTCGAGGATGTTGACCAGGACGTTGAGGCGGCCTCGGTGCGCCATGCCGATGACGATCTCCTCGACCCCGAAGGCCGGCCCGATCTCCACGAGGGTGTGGATCGCGGGGATCGCCGCCTCCGCGCCCTCCAGGGAGAAGCGCTTCTGCCCCGGGTACCGCACGCCCAGGGATCGCTCGAAGACCTCGGCCTCGGTGAGGAGGTCGAGGATCTCGCGCCGGTCCTCGACGGAGAGCTGCGGGTGGTTCCGGGTCGCCTCCATGCGCTCCTGGAGCCAGCGCCGGGGCTCGGGGTCCTGGATATGGGCGTACTCGACCCCGACGCTGCCGCAGTAGGTGGCCCGGAGCTGCGCCAGGAGCTCCCCGAGGGGCGCCCGGCCCGGCCCCGACAGGTCCCCGGTGTCGAAGGCCTCGGCCAGGTCCGCCTCGCCGAAGCCGAAGTGCTCGGGGGACAGGTTCGGCGGGATCGCTCGCGGCTTCGCGAGGGGGTTCGTGTCCGCGAACCAGTGCCCCCGTACCCGGTAGGCCTCGATGAGCTGGATCGCCCGGGCCTGGGCCCCGGCGCTGCGCGCAGCGATGCAGTCCCGGGGGCACATCGCAAAGTCGAAGCCCTGGAAGAACCAGCGCCACGTCTCGGGCAGCGTGTCCGGATCGGCGCGCCACTGCTCGAAGAGGGTCTCCACGTACGCTGCGCTCCCGAGGGGGAAGGCCGCCGCGGACTCGCCAGGATGCTCGGACGACCTCTCGGTCATGTCGCTGGTCTCCTATCGATCAAGGTTGGGACCAATATAGGCCCCCCCCTCCGGGGAAACAAGACGCCGTCCGCCTGGACGAAGATCGATCTCTGGCGTGGGGGCGGGGAATCCGGGTCGCTGGCTCCCCGGCTCGGATCGGGAGGAGGTCAATGCCGAGGGAACAGTACTTGACTCATTTGTGAGGGTCTCTAGCCTTGAAGGCGTCCTCGAATTACCGATAGAACTTCGCCTGAGATCCGCAGCCGATGCAGGGGACCGGCTTGCCGTCGGTCTCCTTGCACATCTTGTAGAAGCACCGAAGGATCGGGGTCTCCGTGTCCGCATAGAGGTGCAGCGCTCCGCCCTGGCAGACGCCCCAATGCTCGCAGTCCTTGCAGATGCCCTTGCGGGCCCAGCGCCGGTCCCGCATGTCCTGGTACTTCGTCGCCCAGATATCCTTGAACCGGTCCTTGTGGATGTGCCCCTGGTCGAATGCGTCGGAGAGTTCGGGACACGCGGAGATCCGGCCGTCGTAGCGGATCCCGCCCACGGTGATCCCTGCGCGGCACTGGGCCAGGTAGGGACGCACCAGGCCCTCGAAGCGGAATCCGAGGAAGCCCTCCTCGCTGAACTCGGGCTTCGGGACCATGTTGTCCTTCCGGGCCTCCATGATCCACTCGAGCATCGACCGCACGTCCATCTCGTCGGGGACCAGCTCCGGTCGGTCCGCGGCGCGGCCAATGGGCATCACCGGCGCGGCCCGCCACAGGGGAACCTTCATCTCGGCGACCACCCGCCGCATGGCCTCCAGGTTCTGGATCACCGGTTTGCAGACCGTCGAGATGATCTCGAGCTTGCCCTTGAACCCGGCGTCCAGGAGGTTCTTCACGGCCCGGGCCACCCCCGCGGAGACCCCCTTACCCCGCAGCTCGTCGTTCTGCTCCGGCGGCGCGTCCATGCTCAGGGAGATCGAGCCGATGCCGCTGGCGACGAGGCCCCGGGCCATCTCCTCGTCGAGGAGCTGCCCGTTGGTGACCATGCCGAAGCGGAAGCCCAGCCGGGTGAGCTCGCAGAAGAGATCGAGGATGCCCTCCTTGAGGAGGGGCTCGCCCCCGGTGACCGCGATCATCACCTCCCGAGGCGGGAAGTCCGCGGCGATCTGCCGCATGATCTCGCGCCACTCGGAGACGGGGAGCTCCCCCTCGAGCTCCCGGCCGGTGCACTCGGAGCCGCAGTAGGCGCACGCGAGGTTGCAGCGTCGGGTGACCTCCAGGAAGAGGTAGCGGAGGGGGTGGGTGCGGCGCAGCTCCTCCTGACGAAGGCCGTGCCGCTTCCAGAGGAGGTAATGCCGGATCCTGCGTCTGAGGGCCAAGGGTGCTCCAGGGCTATTCGCCGGGCTGGGGGCCGTAGTAGGCGGGGGGACCGTACAGGGTCTGGACCTGATCGTCCTTCGCGTCGTCGGCCAGATCCTTGTCGGGGATGGTGTCCACCGGATCCACGGTGTCAAGGTGCGGCGGCGGCGGACCGTACCAGGTCTGGGGAACGTCCAGCAGGACGTCCTGGGGCTCCACGTCCACCACGTCCACAGGCTGCGGACCGTAGAGGATCTGGATCGCGTCGACGGTGTCCACGGGCTGCGGGCCATAGTAGACCATCGGCGTGTCCGTGGGGTCCGGTGCATCCCCGACCACGTCTACGGTGTCGAAGGGCTGGGGCCCGTAGTAGACCACCGCGTCCAGGTCAAGGCCGTCGTTGCCCTCCTGGGTGTCGTCCGCCGGCGGCGGCCCGTAGTAGACCTGGGACTCCTCGTCCTTGTCGCAGCCGATGATCGACTCGAGGACGAAGAGGAGGACCACGAGGACCCCGACGACCAGGAGACGCCGGAGCCTCCTCAACCAGAGACCAGGATGTCGCAGCATGGACGCCTCCTTGTGCGCGCCCCCTGGGGGGGCCGCAGGTGCCCGGATGTCATGTCTGCCCTCAGGGTATCGACTCAGCGCCAGTAAATCAACCACGAAGACATGTGGATCCCGCCTTTGAATCCACCGTTGTTCGCGGGGACGGGCACGAAGGGCTCCCCGTCCAGGAGCCCCAGGTAGGTCAGCTCGTTCTCCCCGTCGACGAGCGCGTCGGTGACGTCCGCCACGAAGGGCGTCACGTCCAGGCCGGGGCACCAGCCGCCCCGACCGAAGGGCCAGGTGCCGTACTGGTTGGGCACGGTCCCGACCTCGATCTGCTTCATACAGCCCCACATGTCGTCGGCCTCCGGGTGGGCCTTGACGAACTCGGTGCCGTTGATCGTGAATTGGTGGGTGTGGTTGCAGAACTCGGCGCAGTTCTTCGTGTCCACGCCGAAGCCGTGGCCGGTGATCAGCGCATAGAGCTCCACCCTGGTCACGTCGTCGGGCACCTCCCGGAAGATCGGGGGCCGGTCCACGTTGTAGTTCTCGTCGAAGGCACCCTTCCCGGGCCAGAGGAACACCGCCTCGGACGGGTGGCCGCCCTTGCCCCGGTTGGAGAGGCGCAGGCTCAGGGTCGTGTCATAGGAGTTTCCGGCGTTGTAACGGAGTCGGACCGTGCCACCGCCCTGGAAGTGGGCCAGCATCTGGGAGACGTCCGTCACCCAGCGGCCCTCCCGGCCGTAGGAGGTGATCCAGCGGGCCACCTCCACGTCGCACGTCTCGGGGTCCTCGGGGTCCGCGCAGAGGTGGAACCAGGAGAGGTAGTCCCACTCCCCGCAGTTCTGCTCGTCGTGACCGGGGCAGTCGGCGACGAGATCGATGAGCATCGTGTCGAAGCCGGCCATGGTCTCCGCGTCGGGGAGCTCCACCTCCACGATCTGGTTCTTGACGTTCTCGCCGCCGAAGATCGGGATCACGGTGACGTCGGTCTCCCCGTCCAGGTCCTGCTGCCGCGCCCACTCGAAGTTGAACCACCGCACCTCGTGGGTCAGGTAGCTCAGCTCCGCGGTGGCCTGGTCCGAGCCGGGGAAGAGCAGGAGCCCCACCGCCCGCCAGCGCTGGAAGCGGTCGATCGCGAACGCGAAGGACGAGTGGGCCTGCACCGCCGCCCCGAAGGCGCCGGGGATCTCGAACGCGGGCTCGGTGACGAAGTGGACCCGCTCCACCCACCAGGCCTGCTTCTCGGGGACGAGCTGGTCCAGGGCCTGGCCCATGGCCACGCTCATGGTCTGGACATCCGCCGCCGCGTCGGTCTGGTAGGAGCAGAAGAAGTAGTGGGCGTTCTGGGGGGACTTGTCCAGGAGGGCCGCCACGGAGGAGGCCCAAAGCTGGTTGGAGTAGTCGTAGTCCGAGTGGTGGAAGACGAAGACGTAGATGTCCTCACCGGTCCACTCCATCTCGAAGTCCCAGTCCCCGTGCAGGGTCGGGAGGACGAAGGGCCCCGCCACGTCCCGGTACCCGGGGCCGTAGGGGCCCGGGGAGAAGGGGTTGAACGGGGGCGGCGGCTCGATGTCCTGGGGAGGCGGCGTGTCCTGGGGGGGCGGGAGATCGGGGAGGGTGTCCTCCGACGAGGGAAGGTCCGGGAGGGTGTCTGCGGCGGCGACAACGTCGGACGCCACGTCCGGGGTGGTGTCCGGTGCCGGCGTCGAGCCGCCGCTCGGTGAGCAGGCGGCGAGGGCGATCACGAAGAACAGGCCGACCCCGCTACGCATCCCAGTTCCCCTCGGATCGCAGCCGCGCAGCGGTCTCCTTCGCCCGCCCCTTGAGGGTCATGTAGTCGGTCTTGGCCACCCGGTTCAGGGGCAGCTCGCCCGCAGGGAGGATCTCCACGTGGCTCGGGCGGGAGTAGGCCGCGATCTCCTTGCAGACCTCCTGGACCTCCGCCGCAGTGACCTCGTGTCCCGGCGCGACCTCCACGAAGGCCATGATGGCCTCGGTGAAGACCTCATGCTCCGCGCCGACGCAGGCCACCGCGGTCACCCTGGGTTTCAAACCCTTGACGATGTGGTTCTCCACGTCCGCGGGGAAGACCTGGTAGCCCTTGGGCTTGATCACCATCTTCAGCCGTCCCGAGAAGTGGAGACCGTCGTCGTCGTAGGTTCCGAGATCCCCGGTGTAGACCACGCCGTCCGTGGTGATGGTCTTTCGGGTGTTCTCCTCGTCCCCGAGGTAGCCCAGGAAGACCTGGGGACCGGAGAAGCAGATCTCTCCGACCTCCCCCGGAGACCTCTCCGCCCCGGCCCTGCCGTCGGGCAGCATGGGGGACCGCACGGAGATGGGGAAGGCCGGCATGTCCTTGCCGATCCCCTTCATCAGGTCGTCCACGTCCGCGTTCACGTCGGTGTAGGTGGCGAAGCCCGCGGTCTCCGTGAGGCCGAGCCCCGTCCCGATGCGGGGGGCCATGGTCCTCATCTTCTCCAGGAAGGGCCGGGACACCTGCTGGCCTCCGTAGATCGCGAACTCCAGGCTGGAGAGGTCGTAGGAGTCGTAGTCCGGGAGCTTCCACTCCAGATTGAAGAGCGCCGGGATCTGCCCCAGCATGGTCACCTTGTGCTTCTGGATCGCGTCCAGGCTCTTCGTGGGGTCAAAGACATGGAGGATCACGCTGGTGGCCCCCATGTAGATCGTCGTATCCAGCTGCTCCGTGACGCAGCCCACGTGGGACGGAGGCAGGTTCACCATCATCCGCGAATCTCGATTCATCTCCCAGGCCGTCGCCAGGCCCACGTTCTGGACCAGGATGTTCCGGTGGCTCAGGAGCGCGGGCTTGGGGGACCCGGTGGACCCGGTGGTGAAGATGATCAGCGCCGGGTCATCGGTCCCGACCGCGGCCCGGGCCCGGGCCACCGCACCGGTGAGTTTGCTCTTGATGAAGGTCCACTTGATCCCCTTCACCCAGTCCTTGATCCAGGTCGCGCCGGGGACGATGAGGGACGGATCCTCCTCCTTCTGGAACTGGACCTTCACCGCGAGGGACGGGGTGCCGGCCAGCACCTCGGAGACGATGGGACGGAAGTCGGCCACGGGGGTCTTCCCCAGGAAGAACCAGGCCCGGGGATGCATCCTGTCCATGCAGTACTGGACCTCCGCCGCCTTGAGCCGGAGGTCCAGGGGCGCCAGGATCGCGCCGATGCGATGGCAGGCGAACATCAGGTAGACGTGCTCCTTGAGGAGGGGCAGGCTCGACGCCACCACGTCCCCCTTCCGGATCCCGGCGGACAGGAGCCTGGCCGCGAACGCATCCACGGACGTGTTGAACTGCTTCCAGGGGATCGTCTCGCCGGTGTCGTATTCGATCAGGGCCGGCGCGGCGGGACACACCCCCGCCCAACGGGCCACGTAGTCCGCGAGGTTCGGCAGCAGAGACGCGACGCGCTCCGTGCAGAGGACGTCCTTCTGCGGGTCGAACATGGGGGCCTCCCGATGAAGAGTTCCAGCGCCTCCCGGGAAGCTAGCATGCAGACCATGCGGGGTCAAACCCGGGAAGTTGCCCCCTGCGGAGAGATGGGATATTCTCCGTCTACTCTTAGGATTCCGACCCGGTTCGAGAGGACGCCTGAGGACCATCACGGGGCCCCGAATGGAATACGAGTTCAGCCGACTTGAGACCCTCGAGCCTGAAGGCGGCCGGACCTGGCCGCTCCTCACGGTGGGGGGACTGCTGCTCCTGGTCTTCGGCGCGGCGAGCATCTACCTCATCCAGTCGAGCATGCTGGTCCAGCACCGCATCGAGCTGCGGGCCGGGTGGACGATCGCGCTGGGGGAGGCCCGGGAGCGCCTGTCGGAGGGCGGCCCCCGGAGCCGCCTGGAGGACGGCCGGGAGCGGCTCCTCTTCGACAAGGCCACCGTGGGACAGATCCTGCAGGTCCGCCGCGAGATCCTGGAGCGCGCGGATCCCGGGCAGAGCATGGTGGACCGCCTCGACAGCCTCCACCTGGTGACGTTTCGATTCAACACGCTCCTCTCCGACACCGACTCGGCCGCCTCCCTCGCGACCCTCCGCGCCGACCTATCCAGCCAGATCCAGCGGGTCCTGGACGATCTCCGAAGCCTGTCCGCACATGCGACCCTGGAGCTGGGGGGGAAGTGGTACCTCCTCAACGGCCTCGCTTCCCTGTCGATCATCCTTGCGGGGTTGACCCTGTTCCTGGTGCGCGCCATGGTCCTCCGCGGACGCAAGCTCCAGATCGCCCTCGACTGGGTGAAGCGCATCGCAACGCGGGACGAGCTCACGGGGCTGTGGAACCGGCGCGCGATCTTCCCGATCCTCAACCGGGAGCTGTCCCGCTGTGAGCGGGAGAAGAAGGCCATCAGCGTCCTCATGGTGGACTTCGATCACTTCAAGACGATCAATGACCGCTTCGGCCACCAGGCCGGCGACGCCGTGCTGCGGGAGGGCGCCCAGAGGATGCTCAAGATCCTGCGCCCCTATGACTCCATCGGCCGCTACGGCGGCGAGGAGATCATCATCCTGCTCCCGGGGTGTGAATCGAAGGAGGCTCTCATGGTCGGAGAGCGCCTCGCAGAGACCATCCGCAGCAGCCCCTTCGCCTACGGTGAGGAACGAATCACCGCGACGGTCAGCGTCGGCGGCGCCACCAAGGAGAGCCCCACCCGCGGCCACGCGGACCGCATGGTGGTCTCGGCGGACCAGTACCTCTACGAGGCCAAGACCGCCGGTCGGAACTGCGTGGTCACCGGACCGAGCCTCTCCTATGACGGCGAGGTCTCCGAGACCGGCGCCTGATTGCAAGCGAGAAGTTGCCCTGCACCACCGTCGGGATAGACTCTGTCGGTGGATCAGCGCGCCCCGGCCCCGGGGGGCAACGGGGGACCGATGTTCGTACGCATCATCGACGTCAAGACCGAGGAGGAGCGGGAGCAGCTCTTCCGGTTCCGGTATCGGATCTACGCGGAGGAGCTCAAGAAGCGGCTCCCCGGGATGGATCACGAGCAGCGGACCTACCACGACGCGCAGGACGACTACGCCCTGCTCCTGGCCGCGGTGGATCAGGACACCGGGCGCGTCGTCGGCACCGCGCGCACCATGCGGACGGGTGACGGCCCCCTCCCGGAGTACATCGCCACGGACCTGAACATGGACCCCATGCTCCAGGCCCTGGGTCCCAACGCGGTGAGCTACACGAGCGCGCTGATGGTGGATCCCGCGTACCGCGGGAAGACCGTCGCCTCCCTGCTGGCCCTGGCCCTCTATCGCAAGGCGCTCCGCGGGGGCCTCCGCGTGGACGTCTGCGTCTCCGAGATCGGTCTCGTGCGCCTCTACCACCAGCTCGGCTACCGCCCGTACTGGCACCCATTCCGACCCCACGCGGCCTCCGGCCTGCGGGTCCCCATGGTCATCGCGGTCCGGGACAAGGGATACCTGGAGCGGGTGGACAGCCCGTTCAAGGGGCTCTGCCGGCCCTCGGACGACGACCACGGGGAGACGATCCGCCGGGTGAAGACCCTGTACCCCCTCTGCGTGGACCCGCCGGTCACCCCGACGGAGAAGCGGGCCTTGTGGGCGGCCCTGGCCCACGGCCCGGCCAGGGAGGAGGCGCTCCACCTCTTCCAGGACTTCGACGAGGGGGAGATCGAGGATCTCCTCGAGACCTATCCCCAGGTGACCATCGCCGCCGGCGAGAGCCTCTACAGGGAGGGAGAGATCGAGCGTGGGATGGGGGTGATCCTCGAGGGGCGCCTCGGGGTGTCCTTCGACTTCCGGCGCAACCCCCACATCATCGCGGTCCTCGGGGAGGGAGAGGTCTGCGGAGAGATGTCCTCCCTGCTGGGCACCGACCGGACCGCGAACCTCGTCGCGCTCGAGGAGAGCCGGATCCTCTTCCTGCCGTCGAACCTCCTGGAGCGCCTGGCCCGGAAGGACGCGTCCGCCGCAGCCCGGGCGGGCCGGAACCTCGCCACGATCCTCGCCTCCCGGCTCCAGGCCATGAACCGCCAGGTGAAGGCCCTCCTGGACCGGGTGCCGACACGGTACATGCGGTCCCTGGAGACCTGGGAGGAGCTCACCTCCGGATCCGCGCCGGGGACGGACCAGTCCTACGCGATCACGACCCTCGACGACCCGGATCGGGAGCTGGCCCGCCTGGAGCGCCAGGCCCAGCTGGGCCGGGCCATCGAGCTGTACCACCTGCGACGGATCGGCTTCCAGGACGGGCGGGTCATCCTGGATCTGGGCTCGGGCCCAGGCATCACGAGCTTCATGCTGGCCCGCACCTTCACCGACGGCCGGGTCATCGGGATCGAGCCGGACCCCTTCCTGCGGCGCCGGGCCGAGGAGCTGGCGGCGCACCAGGGCCTCGGGGAGCGCTGTCGCTTCATCGAAGGGCGCGGGGAGTCCCTCCCCCTGGAGGACAACTCCGTGGACTACTGCTATGCGCGCTTCGTATTCCAGCACCTGCCGGATCCCAGGGCCGTGATGAAGGAGCTGGCCCGGGTCACCCGTCCCGGCGGCGCGGTGGTGATCATGGACGTGGACGACGCCGGGGTGGTGGTCCACCCCGAGCCCGAGGGCCTCGTGGACTTCCAGGACCGCACGGCGGAGGCCCAGGCCCGCCTGGGCGGGGATCGACACATCTCCCGCAAGCTGCGGGAGCTGATGCTCGAGGCAGGCCTCCACGCGGCGCGGGTGGACGTGGCCCCGGTGACCCCAGACGATGTCCCCTTCGGGCCCCTGGTGGACGCCGCCTTCAGCTTCAAGGAGCAGGCCCTGCGACGCTCGGGCCTCTGGGAGGAGCGGGACCAGGAGGTCCTCGACGAGCTCCGCAGCCTGCCCGGCAGGGCCGGGGCCTTCCTCTGCGTGCCGGTCTTCTTCGGGAGCGGCCTGAAGCCTACGGACTGACCCGGGCCGCCGGTTCCCCCGGCGCGAAGGTCCTCAGCAGGAGCTCCGGCTCTCCGACCCCCTGCGCCGCCCACTCCAGCTCCCGGGACCCCCGGGCGGGATCCATGATCCGGGCCAGGCGCCACCGGGCTGCCGCTGCGTGGAGGGCCATGTCCGCCTCCTCGTACCGGGCGGCGGCCTGCCGGAAGCGCACCGCGGCGGACTCCTGATCCCCCCGGGCCTGGGCTTCCTGGGCGCGGAGCATCATCGCATGGGCCCGGGTCCAGAGGGGCCCCTCGCCGTTGAGGCGCTGCGCAACCCGGGCCGCCCGGCGGAGCCGGCGCTCCTCCGCGCCGGGGCCCGCGACGAGGCTCCGCCCGAGGACCTCGAGGGCCAGCGCCCGGCAGATCGCCACGGAGCGGATCGTGGAGCGGTTGAACCGCGTCCAGAGGGAGGTCGCCCGGCGCACCGCGTCGTCCCAGCGCCCCCGGTAGAGATCGATCTGCACCAGGGCCCGGTCCGCGTAGAAGTGCTGCAGGGTGAAGCCCCGCCCGGTCCACGCCTCGATCCCCCCCTCCACGTCCCGCTGCGCGGCGTCGGGGTCTCCGACGATCAGGTGGGCGTTGACCTCCATGCCCAGGCGCACGTGGGTCTGGGAGTGCAGGTCACCGTGGTCCCGGGCGTACCGGAGGAGCTCGTGGTACAGCTCGAGGGCCTCCCGCAGATCCCCGAGGAATCCCGCGGCGGCGAGGTGGTAGATCCGCGCGGTGATCAGGTCCCAGGGAGACTCGCTGGACTCCAGCCCCAGGTAACGCACCGCCTGCACGGCCTCATCCCGGCAATGGCGCCAGCGCCCCACCTGGAGCATCGCGATGGCCCGGGTCATGGCCACGGTGCCCAGGAGGGTCCGATCGTCGTGGCGCGCGGCGATCTGCTCCGCGGTGGCGAAGTAGACCTCTGCCTGGCCCAGGCCCTTGAGCCCGGCCACCGCGACGAAGGCCGCCTCCATGGCGAGGCCCCGGGCCACCCGGCGGGGCTCCCCCGCGTCCAGGGCCAGGAGGAGGCCCTGGTTCTGGTAGACCAGCCCCTCCGCCGGATCCGCCAGCCCGAAGCCGAGCGCGGCCCCGTTGCACGCGTCGATGCGGTCGCGGATCTCCTGGGGGAGCTGGTCCTCGCGCCGCTCCACGAAGCCCACGCCCCGCATCTTGAGCCGCGCCCGGAGCCGCACCAGGCTGAAGAGCACCGCCGCGGTGCCCCCGGGGACCCGGATGCCGAGATCCTTGAGGATCCGGTGCAGCAGCTCCTTCCCGCGCTGGAGGTGGCCGCTCATGAGGAGGAGGGCCGCAGCTCGGGACACCAGGCGCCAGGCCTCCTCCGGGGGTCGGATCGCCGCCGCAGCGATGAGGGCCTCCGCGGCCTCGGGACCCCGACCGGCCTTCTCCAGCGCATCCGCGTGGCGGAGGTCGAGGCCCCGGCGGGCGGCCTGGCCCTCCGGGAGGAGCTCCGCGCAGCGACGGAACAGGTCTGCGGCGCGGTCAAAGGCGAGCGCCCCGTACGCTAGTACCGCAGCGGCTTGCGCGTGGACCGCGGCCCGGCCCCGGTCCCCTCCCTCGAGGAAGTGGAGGAAGAGGCGCTCTGGATCCGCCGATCCCGACGCGTTCAGGACCCGGGCCAGCGCGAGGTGGTGCCCCCGGAGCCGATCCTCGGGGAGCCCGGCCACCAGGGTCGTCCGGATCCGGTCGTGGTAGCACTCGATGGGATCGTTCATGTCCCGCCCGTGCGTGCGAACGAGCTTCTGCGCGGAGAGCACGGCGATGGCCCGCCAGCCCTGGACCCCGATCCCCGCCGCGGTCCAGGCCGCGCGCTGGGGCAGGGGCTGCCCCGCGACGGCCACCACCTCCATGAGCACCCGGGACTCTTCGGGGAGGAGGCGGACCCGATGAGCGATCACCTCCTCGAGGGTGAGCGCGGACGGGTCCAGGGGCGCGGAGCCTGGCGCGAAGGCCTCGGGCATCCGGAGATACCGGACCATCTCCTCGATAAAGATCGGCACCCCCCCCGCCTCTCGGGCGAGGGCCTCGGCCCGGTCCCGGGCCCCGGGTCCCTCGACCCCCAGGAGATGCTCGGCCAACTCCACGGCCTCGTCGGTAGCCAGAGGGCCGACGTCGATCACCGAGGGCTCTCCCGCCCCGTCTCCCTCTCCCGCGAGGAACTCCCGCACCACGGGGCGCTCGTCCACCTGCTCGCTCCGGACGGTCAGGAGCAGGAGCAGGGGCGGCGGCGACGGCGGCCGGAGCAGCTCACGGAGCCGGCCGAGGCTGTCCCCGTCGCTCCACTGGAGGTCATCGATGTGCACCACCAGGGGCTGGCGACGGGTCACCCGATCCAGGAGCTCACGCAACGCGGCGAAGGCGCGACGACGCAGCTCCAGGGGGTCCCCGAGCTCGATCGCCTCCGGGGGGGCGCCCGAGAGCCGCTCCACCACCTGAAAGACCTTGCCCAGGAGACCGATGTCCGACGGAATCAGGGCCTGCCGATCCGGCTCGGGGAGGGTCAGGAGGTGGCGGACCAGGGCATCCACCAGGGGATCGAGGGCCTTGAAGGGGACCGACTCGCGCTCGTAGCACCGGCCCGAGAGCACCAGGCCGCCCTGCGCGTCCACGTCCTCGAGAAACTCCTGCACCAGCGCGGTCTTGCCCATGCCCGAGCGGCCCCGCACCTGGACCGTGACCTGGCGGCCCCAGCGCACCTCGTCCAGGGCCTTGCGGAGCTCCGAGAGCTCCCTCCGCCGGCCCACCAGGCCGATGCCGAAGCCGGTCCCCGTTGCGTCGAAGACCGAGGACTCTGGGTCCAGACCCAGGCGCTCCATGAGCTCGTCACCCGTGGGGCGTCGATCTGGATCGACCTGCAGGAGATCCATACAGAACGAGACCAGGTCCTCGGGGAGGCCGGGATTCAGCTCCCTCGGAGAGATCGGGGGCACCCGGGTCTTCGCGACGAGCACCTCGGACATCCGGCCCCGGTGTGGGACCTGTCCCGTGAGGGCCTCGTAGAGGACCGCTCCCAGCGCATACCAGTCACTGGCCTCGTCCAGGCGCTCCCCCCGCGCCTGCTCCGGGGACATGTACGGGATGGTGCCGGAGATCAGGTGGCCCTGCAGCCCGTCGGGTGCGGGGTTGATGTCCTGCACCAGCCCGAAGTCCAGGAGCACCGCACGCCCCCCGGACACCAGGATGTTGGAAGGCTTGAGGTCCCGATGGAGCTTCCCGGCCCGGTGCAGCGCCGACACCCCGGCGACGAGCTGCGGCAGGAGGGACCGCAGGCGGTCGATCCCCCGGGGGCCGAGGAGATCATAGGGCGCCGGTGTCCCATCGGGGGCATGCGCCGGGCCGTCCGCCCTGGCCCTGGCCTGGGCCCGGGCTGCGGCCCCGGAGCCCACCACGGTGGACGCAAAGCCCTCGTCCACGTCTGTCCGCTGCACCCCGCGTTCGGGGGGGGGTCCCGTCTCGGAGATCCGACCGGGGCGGGTCTGGAGGAGGGAGGTGTCCGAGCCCTCGCCGCAGAGGGCGGCGAAGGTCTCCGCCCCCCAGAGCCAGGCCAGGAGGGGCACTCCCTTGACCAGGTCCATGGAGAAGAACCACTCGTCGTCGACGTTGAAGAACTCGTGGAGGCCCACGAGGTTGGGGTGCATCACACCGGCAAGGGACCGGAACTCGTTCTTGAACAGGTAGAGCTCCAGGGGCCCCAGGTGGCTCAACACCTTGAGCGCGACGGTCTGCCCCGTGGTGCGGTCCACCGCCGCGTAGACCGTCCCCATGCCGCCGGTGCCGATGACCCGGCGCCGGTCGAAGCGGTCGCGGTTGTCGAGATCGCCTGCACCCGTCCTTTCCATGGCGGCGAGTATATCAGACATTGATCCCGGGCATAGTTCCTCTGCACAATGTCCCCCAACGGAGGTACCCCATGCTCACGCCGCTCCTCGCCCTGCTCCTGGCCCTGACCCCGCCCGCCGGAGGGGCCCCGGATCCCGCCCCCTACCTGGCCCTCTCGACGCCCTGCCCCGAGGCGGCGTCCCACTGCCTCGGCCTGGCCCTCTTCCTCGCCGTGGACGAGAACGGCGTACCGGTCCGGGATCCCGAGTGGATCGGCGAGCGCGTCGCCGCGGCCAACGAGCTCTTCGAGGAAGCGGGGCTCCACTTCGCGCTGGCTGCTGTGACCTTCCTCCCCCCGGAGCACGAGGTGGTGCACTCCAAGGCGGACCGGGACCGCCTGGGCCACGAGCGCTGGCGCAAGGGCCCGATCCACTGGTTCGTCGTGGGGCAGCTGGACAACGTGGACGAAGAGGGGGAGATCTACGGGGTCCACTGGCGGGACCAGGGATCCACCGCCCACCGCTGGGTGATCCTGTCGAAGATCTCCTGGCCCTTCACCCTCCCCCACGAGCTGGGGCATTTCTTCGGCCTCAGCCACAACGCGATCCTCGGGAGCATCATGAACAATGCGGGGAACGACACATCCCGCATGAGCACCCGGCGGTTCACCGAGACCGAACTCCCGGTGATCAGGAAACACCTGGCGCGGAAGCTGAAGAAGCGTGAGTTGACCGATCTGAAGGTCACCACAGACTGAGCACGCGCTCCATCACGCCGTCCTTCGGGCCGAACCGGATCACCACCTTGTTTCCGTCGGTCTCCACCTCCTCGGGGCTGCCGAGGTCGCCCACCAGGCGATCGACGAGGTTGAGGCTGGAGGGGATCGTCGCGGGCTCATCGCGCAGCCGGTCGGCCAGAGCGATCGCCCGGATCTTCACCGCCGGCTCTTCGTCCCTGGCCATGAGCACGAGGAGCGCGGCCACCTCCCGGAGGGGATCCGGTGCGTCCTCGGGAGCGTCCACCCCCTCCCCTGCCTGATCCAGCGCCGCCTCCAGGGACCACCGCATTGCTCGCGCCTCGCCGCCGTCCCGCATGGTGAGGAGCACCGAGACCCGGTGGTCCTCGAAGACCCCGATCTCAACGCTGTCGGGCTGGCCCCGTCCCTCGGCTCGAAGGAAGATCGCAACGGGGGGATCCCGCCCGCTGGGAAACACCGGCGCGGGCCCGGGCTCGCCCTGCTCGTGGCGGTGACGGACCTGGGCCAGGAGGACGGGGGGCCCCAGGGCCGCCACGTCGCCGGCGAGGTAGCAGGGGCCGCCACCCTCCCAGGTCCCCGGAAAGCCGTCTCCGGTGCAGCCGACGGCGGCGGCTCCGCTGAGGAGCACCAGCTCCCCGAGATCCCGATACTGCGCGACCACCAGGCGATCCGCCCGGGTCGGATCCACCTTGCGACGGGTCCAGATCTCGAGCTCGGCCAGGCCCCCCTCACCCTCGGGGAGGCGGGTCCGATCCCAGGAGAGCGCACGCTCCGGGTCCGGCGGCACGAGCTCGGCGATCCCGGGCCCCACGGGCCACACCAGGAAGGCCACGATCCCGCCGAGGAACAGGACCCCGAGGAACAGGATCCAGTCCGGCCCCGAGGCCTCCACCGCAGGCTCGGACCGGACGTCCCGCCGCTGGCGCCCGACCTCCATGAGGAAGGCCAGGCCGATCCCGATGGCGTAGAGGACCAGGAGCGGGATGGCCATGAGGACCTGGGAGAGCACGTCCGGCGGCGTCAACAGGGCCCCCAGGACGAAGGCGCCCACCGCGAAGAACTTCGCGTACCTGGTGAAGTGCCGCCAGGAGAGGATGTTCGTCGCAGAGAGGAGGACCATCACCAGGGGGAGTTGGAACACCAGCCCGAACATGAGCATCAGGAGGAGCGCGGTGGAGAACGCGCTCTGCATGGTCAGCTGGAAGTCGATCCCCTCGCCGCCCACGGTGAAGGCCGTGAGGAAGTCGATCACCAGGGGCAGGATCAGACGGTAGCTGAAGAGCACGCCGATGAAGAACATCAGCATCGACAGGATCACCACCCGCCGCACCGGCCGCCGCTCCTGGGGGTAGAGCCCGGGCTTCACGAACCCCCAGACCTGGGCGAGGAGCACCGGCATGGTGAGCACCAGCGCGGCGGCCGCGCTCATCTTCAGGTACACCGTGATCGCCTCGGCCGCGTCGATCGCGATGAGGCGGAAGATGTCATGGCGGGCCAGCGCGGCGCGGATCGGCTCGTTGATGACCGCGAAGATCTCCTCCCGGAAGACCCAGCACAGGATGAAGGAGGCCGCCAGGGTCACGACCACTCGGACCAGGCGCACCCGGAGCTCGCCCAGGTGCTCCCAGAAGGACATCGCCCGGCTCTGGAATCGCTCGTTCACGGGGCCTCCTCCCCGGCCCCGGAACCGCCCCCGGGCTCTTCCGGGCCCTTGACCGTGCCCGTGCCCGACTCTGGTGCCGAGGGCACTCGAGCGCCGATGCTCCTCCGGATTTCAGGATCCAGCTCGGGATCCCCTTCCGCTCCGGACTCTCCTGTGGGAGGGGCTTCAGCCCCGACGTCCGGGGCCACGGCCCCGGACCCATCCCCGGTCGCCGGCTCTCGCCGGGGGGGCGGGATCGGTCGTGACCGCGGGTAGATCTCGTCCAACTCGTCCAGGCCCACCTCGTGCTTGAGCTGGTTCGCGGCCCGGCGGATGTCCCGCAGACCTTTGCCGATGGTCTTGGCGATCTGCGGGAGCTGCTTCGGTCCGAAGAGGATCAGGACCACCACGAAGACCATGAGGAGCTCCGTGGTGCCGAGGCTCCCCAGGAAACCAAGGATCATCAGCGTGTCCATGAGCCCTCCGTCACAGGAGCCGCCGGGGGCCGACGCCCAGGATGCGCGCCGGGAGCCCGATCCCGGCCATCGCATTGGCCCAGGAGGGCGCACCGGCGCCCGTGAACAGGACCTCCCTGGCCCCCACCATCTCCAACGCCTCCCGGATCTCAAGCAGGGTCGGCGCGCCGGGCACGGGGATCGACTCCTCGCCGCGATCTCCCACCAGGATCACCTCCTCCGGCCCGGCGTCACCGAAGAGGATCCGGGGACCCTCGGCGTCGGCGGCGAGGGGCCCCCCCGCTCGATTCCACCGAAGCATGCGGCGGGCCTGGACGTCCAGGCGGGGGGCCCCGCCGTCGCCACCATCGAGGCCTGCGGACAGCTCCGCCCCCAGCCAGGGATGGGCCACCCGCAGCGCGCGTACCGCCCCCCCACGCACGTGCTCCGAGAGCATCTCCATCCAGCGCAACCACGGGGGGCCGTCCCCGGGGGGGGCGTCCATCCGCAGGAGCCAGATGTCCGCAGGGACCAGGCGGGCGGCGGGGGCCAGGCTGGTCCCGGAGAGGCGGCGTCCGACGGTGTAGAGCAGCGTCCCATCGTCGCTCCGGAAGTGGAGCTGCGCCGCGCCGTGGGTCACCCCAGCGGGCAGGAGCCGCACCTCCGCTGCGCCCAGTCGGATGGGCTCCCCCTCGGGCGCGGTGAGGAAGGGGCGGTCGGCGCCGAAGTGGTAGCGCCCCGTGAAGGGTGTGGCGAGGACCCGGTCGGGTCGGCGACCTGCGCGGGCGAGGCAGGAGCTGACGAAGCGCAGGCCGCGGCCCACGGGGGGGGCGTCGAGCCAGAGGGCCGCCGGTCGGATCCATGGCCCGTTCTTCCAGCCAACCAGGGTTGTGCGCATCCCGTTCATCCTCAGCACGTTAAGGGGTCGGCGCTGCGGTCGCAAGCTCCAGGCAGCCCAGCGCGCCGCTGAGGCGGGGTCGGGGAAGGGACGCGACGTCTCCCCCCCGGTGGATCTCGAGGAGTCGGAGGAGGCCCGGGCTCGCTGCCAGGCCGCCGGAGAGATAGAGGGGCAGCCCGCCGACAGCGGGCAGCCGCCCCAGGAGCTGGAGCAGACGCATCGCCACGCTCCGCAGGATCCCCGCGGAGATCCGCTCCACCGGGATCCCCTCCACCACCAGCCCCACCACCTCGGACTCCCCGAAGATCGCGCAGACATTGGAGAGGACCACCGGGTCTGCGTGGTGGGCCATGACCTCCGCGAGCTCCACCTCCAGGAGGCGGGCCATGTTCTCGACGTACCGGCCGCTCCCCGCGGCGCAGCGGTCGTTCATCACGAAGTCGAGGACCACCCCGTCCCGGACCCGGATCGCCTTGGTGTCCTGGCCGCCCAGGTCGGCGAGGAGGAACTCCCCCGGTCCCAGCTGGGCCGCGGCTCCGGCCGCGTGGGCGTGGACCTCGGGCACCGCGTGGCACCCCACCAGGCCCTCCAGGTGACGGCCGTAGCCCGTGGCGACCCCCCGGAGCCCGGCGGGGGGGCGGACCCCCAGCCCGTCCCGCAGGACCGCCGGGAGATCCAGGGCCAGGCCCGTGGCCGTCCGCCGCGCCCAGGTCCGGTAGAACTGCATGGAGTCGAGGATCCGGACCTCCACGTCGCCCCAGGGATCCCGGTAGGCCAGCTTCGCGAAGCGGGAACCGAGATCCAGACCGAGGGCGGGGGGACTCCCCCCCGCGGTCGTGGTGCGGGTCGGTTGCCGCAGCCGTGACCGGGGACGCGCCAGGGTCCGGATGAAGGCCTCAAGGCGGATCCGGTCCCGCGCCCCCACCGGGCCGGGCGCGTCCCCCTCCAGGTGGAGACGGGGCCGATCCCCGAGGAGACGGTCCACCGCGGGCCTCTCGAGGTTGTGGTGGCAGAAGGACTGATCGTAGACCACCCAGGCGTCCACGCCGCGACGATCGGCCTCCCGGATCGCCCGGAGCCCGCGGGCCTCGACACCATAGGGGTACGCGTAGCGACGATACTGATCCGCGAGATCCGTCGCCGGGGGTGTCATCGCGAAGTCCGAGGCCACCTCGTTGAAGATCACCCGGGCCCCCGCCGCCTCGACCGCCCCGTGGAGGTCCGTCAACGCCGGGGGGACGCCGAAGAGGCCCAGGCGGGGCCCACGGCCTGCGGGATCCCTGCAGGCAGCTGCGCCGATCGCCGCGTTGATGGCGACGAGAAACGCGGCGGCGTCACCGCCCCCGAGATCCGACGAGGACACCAGCCACCGGTGGTTCTCCGCACCGGAGAGCCGCCCCTCGTCCCAGGTGAGACGATCCAGTGACTCCAGGGCCGAGCGGAGGGGGGCGAGGTCCGCCCGCACCGCCTCCGCCGCCGCGAGGGTCGTCCCCAGGCGACGGGCCAGCTCCTCGAGGGCCGCCTGCACCCCGGCCTCGGTGCGATCGGCGAGGGGATAGCGGAAGGGGAGCACGTCCACGCCCCGATCCCGGAGCAGCTCGGCCATGGCCCGGTTCGCTGAGCAGTCCCCCTCGAAGACCGTGATGATCCGGGGCAGACCGAGGGCCAGGGTCGTCGCGTAGAGGCCCCGGGTCCATGCACAGAGAGTCCGGGGGAGCCCTGCGGCCTCGGCCCGCTCCAGGAGCGCCCGGGGCTCCGGGGCTCCGATGAACGCGTTGTTCACGTCCAGGGGGCGGAACCCCGCGGCCACGAGGATCTCCACGGGCACCGTGGAGAAGAGCCCCATGCGGGGGTCGTCCATCACGGCCCTCCCACGAGACCCAGGAAGGCCTCCAGGCGCAGGCGCCGTGCCGGGTCCAGGGGGCCCGGGGCTTCGACCTCCAGCGCGAGGAGGGGCAAGTCCAGGTGGCCCCGCAGCCAGAGCTCGTCCAGGAGCGCACCGGTGAAGGCCTCCATCACCAGGATCACGCCCCGGGCTCCCGTGCGAGCGGCGGCGGCGAGGATCCCGGACAGGCGGAGGGCCGGGTCCAGCGCCGGCCAGGCAGCCAGGGCGGCCGCTGGCTCCGCCGCCCTGGCCAGGGTCGCACCCTGCGCGCCCTCCTCGTCCCAGACCACCCGCCCCCCCAGGGACTCGACCCGGGCGGGGAGATCCTCGAAGAGGGTCCAGGGGCCCAGGGCGAGGAGCGGGACGCGGCCTCCGCCGGGCTCCGCGGGGCCCGGGTCTCCCGGGGGGCCGGGCTCCTGGAGGCGGCGAAGCCAGGCTGCGACCCGGTCCGATGGGCGCGCACCGGTCTCCTGCTCGCGAAGGATCGTTTCCACCAGCGCGCCCCCTCCCTCGGTGTCGTCACCTGGCCCCTCAGGCACTCCTCCCGCCCGCTGGACGGCCCGGGCACAGGCGGCCCGGTCTCCCGCAAGGAGGGGGAGAAGGCGCACGCGCCAGGACTCGGGGAGCGCAGAGAGGGCGGCCCGGTGATCGGTGAGGAGGCCGGGAATCGGTGCGATCAACTCCCCCCCCCCTGCGTCCAGCGCCCAACCCACCAGGGCCTTGACCAGGGGGGACGCGGCCCGGGGAAGCCCCAGGGCCTCGGCCCTGGCGACCCGGACCGCACCATGGCCCCCCGCGAGGGCCCGCTGGAACCCGCTGACGACGGGCCGCCCCAGGCCCCGAAAGGCGGCCAGGGGGAGGGGCCCGAGGAGCACTCGTTGATCAGATGGGGACGACATGGGGGCTACCCCAGACGAACGAGCGGCTCCGGATCCGGCAGCTCGGTGCGACCCCGCAGGAGGATGTCCGCGATGCGCTGCGCGGCGCGCCCATCGCCGTACAGGCTCACCGGGGGCAGCGGCCCCCGGGCCATGGCATCCGCGCCCGCCACGGCCACCATGCCCCGGTCGAAGCCGACGAGCTGTCCGTACCCGTAATCCACGATCTCGGGATGCTCTGTCGCATCCCGGGCCACCAGGAGCGGACGCCCGTAGAGCGGCGCCTCCTGCTGGACGGTGCCTGAGTCGGTGACCACGAGGGCCGCGCCGGCCAGGAGCCGGGCGAAGGACGCGGCGGACGGGGGCGCGGGCAGATGGACCCGCGTGTGACCCTTCAATACCCGCAGCACCTGGTCGCGCACACGGGCATCCGGATGGACCGGCAGGACCAGGTGGAGCCCGGGATCCTGCTCCAGGAGATCCCGGAGGCCCTCGCAGACCGTCGCGATCCCCCCCTGCCATCCCTCCCGGCGATGGAGGGTCGCCAGGATGTACTTCACGCCGGCGGGGAGGCCGACCACCGTCGCCCCCACGCGCTCGGTCAGGATCCTGCGTCGCTGCCGGAGGCTGCGATCGATCCCGGTGTTCCCCGTCAGGAAAACCCGGGTCGGCAGCTGGTTCTCCTTGAGGAGGTTCTCGACGCCGGCCTGGGAGTGCGCAAAATGGTACGTGGCCATCCGCCCGATCTCGCGGCGGTTGCCCTCCTCGGGCCAGGGGGTCGAGAGGACGCCGCTGCGGAGCCCGGCCTCCACGTGGGCCACGGGCACGTCCTGCAGCAGGGCCACCTCCGCGGCGGCCATGGCCGGGGTATCGTCCCCCTGCAGGAGCACCAGGTCCGGCCTGAACTCGCTGAGGATCCCACCGAAGGCCTTCCGGACCAGGCCGGCGAGCTGGCGCGGAGACACCTCCCGGTCCGAGACCGTGACGCAGCGATCCAGGCTCATGCCCACCTCCGCCGCCCACGGGACGTGGTCACGGCCATGGACCGTGGCGCCGCAAACCGTGAGATCGCAGCGGGGATCCGCGCGGAGCCGGGCCACGAGGGGAGCCAGCTTCAGCGCCTCCGTGCGACAGGAGACGAGGGTCAGGATCTTGACGGTGTTGGCGCCGTCGGCGCCCAGGAATGGGGTGTCACCGCCACCCCGGTCAAAGGAACCCCCTGATCTTCTCGAGGGCAGTGGCTTCGAGCTGGCGAACCCGCTCCCGGGTCAGGTTCATGATGTACCCGATCTCTTCGAGGGTGATGCCCCCCTTGTCTGCGACGTCGAGCGCGCAGGTGAAGGGCATCTGCCAAACCTCCATCTCAGGGAAGTTCACCTTGATGGAACCGGTGGAGGGGTTGACGTCGATGTAGAGGTGATATTTGCAGCTCACGAAGGGGCACGGACGCGTCCCGTCCTTGCACTCCACTCGGGACGCAGGGCGCCGATACTCGACGAAAGGCAGGAGCTCCTTCCCCTCGATCATCTCGCGACGGGTCAGGCGCTTCCGTGCAATCGTCCTCGGTTTCGGGTAGTTCCGCTTGCCGCCCGACGACATGTACTCCCTTCCTACACTTACGAGACAAGACGTATCGTTCGCTATCTTGATCCAGGCGATCCCACGCGTCAAGGGGAATTCCCGTCAGAAAGCTTTTGACAACGGGTACCTCAGTCGCTACATTTCCGCCCGCTGTCCCTTCGGGTTCGGCAAATTTTATGGATTAGGGGGCTTGATCAACCAATGACTGAGAACGGCAACAACGACACCGCCATGATGGCGGAGATGGACGACTTCGAGGCGCTCCTCGAGCAGCACGGCACGTCCAACGAGATCACCGAAGGCAAGGTGGTCCAGGGGCGCATCGTGATGATCAGCAAGGACTACGTCACGGTCGACATCGGCTACAAGTCCGAGGGGCAGATTCCCCTCGACGAGTTCATCGGTGTGGACGGCAGCGTGGAGGCCAAAGAGGGCCAACGCGTCTCCGTCTACGTGGACGAACTCGAGGACGAGCACGGCCTGGTCCAGCTCTCCAAGGACAAGGCGGAGAAGCTGAAGATCTGGGACGAGATCGAGGAGGCCACGGAGCGCGGCGAGCTGGTCGAGGGCATCATCGTCAGCCGGGTCAAGGGCGGGCTCACCGTGGACATCGGCGTCAAGGCCTTCCTCCCCGGCTCCCAGGTGGATCTCCGCCCCGTGCGGAACCTGGAGCGATACCTCGGCCAGAAGTTCCAGTTCAAGGTCATCAAGTTCAACAAGAAGCGCGGCAACATCGTGCTGTCCCGCCGGGCCCTGCTTGAGACGGAGCGCGAGGATCTCAAGAAGAAGACCCTTGAGAACCTCGAGGTGGCCAAGATCATCGACGGGATCGTCAAGAACATCACCGAGTACGGTTGCTTCGTGGATCTCGGCGGGATCGACGGCCTCCTGCACATCACTGACATGTCCTGGGGCCGGATCAACCACCCCTCCGAGATGTTCAGCGTGGGCGACGAGGTGCAGGTCAAGGTCCTGAAGTTCGACCCCGAGACAGAGCGGGTGTCCCTGGGCCTCAAGCAGATCAGCGAGGATCCGTGGCTCCACGTCGTCGAGCGCTACGACATCAACACGAAGATCACCGGCAAGGTGGTCAACCTCACCGACTACGGCGCGTTCGTCGAGCTGGAGGAGGGCGTCGAGGGCCTGGTCCACGTCTCCGAGATGAGCTGGACCAAGCGGGTGAAGCACCCCTCAAAGGTGGTCAGCCCCGGTGACGTGATCGAGGCCCTGATCCTGGACATCGACGTGGAGAACAAGCGGATCTCCCTCGGCATGAAGCAGATCGAGGAGAACCCGTGGGAGCGCCTGCGGGAGTCCTACCCGATCAGCTCCGTCATCCGCGCGAAGATCCGCAACATCACCCCCTTCGGGCTCTTCCTCGGCATCGAGGACGGCATCGACGGGCTGGTGCACGTGTCGGACATCTCCTGGTCCTCCAAGCAGAAGAACCCCCAGGACAGCTACCAGAAGGGGCAGGAGGTCGAGGCGAAGGTCCTCAACATCGACATCGAGAACCAGCGCTTCTCCCTGGGCATCAAGCAGGTCCAGCCCGACCCGTGGACCACGGTCGAGCGTCGGTATCCGATCGGCACCGTCCTCCCGGGCAAGGTCACCAAGATCCTGGACTTCGGTGCCATCGTCCAGCTCGACGACGACATCGAGGGGCTGGTCCACATCTCCGAGATCTCCGACGAGAAGATCGACGAGGTCGGGTCCGTGCTCTCCGAGGGGCAGGACGTCAAGGCCAAGGTCGTGAGCCTCATCCCCGAGGAGCGAAAGATCGGTCTCTCGATCCGCCGGGTGCGCGAGGACGAGGCAGCGGACATGCACGGGACTTACCAGCGCCAGGAGCGTGCCCGCACCGGGACCATGCTCGGCGACGTGCTGAAGCAGGCCATGGAGGACGAGCTCAAGGAGATGGGCGTCATCATTGAGGAGCCTGAGCCTGAGCCGGAGACCGCTCCGGCTCCCGAGCCCACTCCCGAGCCCACTCCCGAGCCCACTCCCGAGCCTGAGCCCGAGCCTGAGCCCGAGCCCGAGCCCGAGCCTGAGCCTGAGCCTGAGCCTGAGCCTGAGCCTGAGCCCGAGCCTGAGCCCGAGCCCCCGGCTCCTCCGAAACCGATCCGGCCGATCCGGGTCGTGGTCTACGAGCTCACGGCCGGTGATTTGGCCACGGACCAGGTCGTGTTGGTGTCGGACAGTCTGGTGGCCGAGGTGCGCAAGCTCCAGCGCGTGTCCGCCTCGGGGATGGGAGAGCTACGCACGCTGCTCTCTATCGAGGAGCAAAAACAGATGATCGGGTGCGATAGTGAGGCTTGCCTCACCCAGGTCGCCGGTGCCCTCGGCGCTGACTACCTGTTGGTCGGCGGAATCGATCGGGTAGGCGAGTCGACGGTCCTGGACATCAAACGGGTGGACATGGCCTCAGCGGAGGTGACCCACTCTTTGACCCGGCGCATGAAGGGCGGCAGCGGCGAGGAGCTGCTCGAGGCAATCGGTCCGGCGGTCGAAGAGCTCTTTCCCGAGTATCCGGTGCGCGAG
>JBDRIT010000119.1:0-45378 GCA_043815665.1 Pseudomonadota bacterium | reverse complement strand
ATGACGGGAGGGGTGTGCTCGGGATGACGGGGGGGGGTGTGCTCGGGATGACGGGGGGGGTGTGCTCGGGATGACGGGGGTGTGTGCTCGGGATGACGGGAGGGGTGTGCTCGGGATGACGGGGGGGGTGTGCTCGGGATGACGGGGGGGTGTGCTCGGGATGACGGGGGTGTGTGCTCGGGATGACGGGGGGGGGGGGGACGCCAATGTTCCCTGATGGTTCGGCGCAAGATGACACCTGGGGCGGTTTTCCATACACTTGTCCGGAAACCTGGGAGGTCGCCGATGACTCTTCGTCTGCTCATGATCCTGACCGTGCTCCTCACCTTCGCTGCCTGCAATGGCTCCACCAACCCCGTCCTGCTGGACACCGGCACCGGCGAGGACACCGGCAGCGGTGAGGACACCGTCGGCGTCGACGCGCCCGTCGGTGACGACCTCGTTGCGCCGGACGGGGCCGACGAGGACGTGCAGGCACCCTGCGGCTGCCTCTCCGACGCGGAGTGCGCGCCCGCCGTGGCCGAGGCCTGCGTGGCGTGGCGCTGCGTGGAGGGGGCGGACGGCTGCGGCTTCTGCGGCCAGGCGCCCCTGGACTGCGACGACGGCGAGCCCTGCACCGAGGACTCCTGCGACCCGGCCACCGGGGACTGCGTCCACGCCTCCATCGGCGAGGGCGAGGACTGCGACGACGGGGACCTGTGCACCGTCGCGGACACCTGCGACGCGACGGGAGCCTGCACGGGGCTCACCCTGGACTGTGACGATCTCAACGGCTGCACCCTCGACGAGTGTGCCCCGCTGACCGGCGAGTGCACCCACGTGAACGTCGCGGTGGCCTGCGACGACGGCGACCCCTGCACCGAGGGGGATGTCTGCGCCGGGGGTGCCTGCCAGCCGGGGCCCGACGGGCCGGACTGTGACGACGCCAATGACTGCACCGATGACGTCTGCGACCCCGGGACCGGAGGATGTGTACACACTCCCTCGGCCGCGCCGGGCTGCTGCGAGTCGGACGAGGACTGCAACGACGACAACGCCTGCACCGCGGACACCTGCGACCCGGAGGACGGCTCCTGCGCCAACGTCGCGGTGGACGGCGCGCCCTGCGATGACGGTGACGCCTGCACCCTGGAAGATGCCTGTATCGACGGTGCCTGCACCCCCGCCGCGGACCTTGACTGCGAGGATCTGAACGAGTGCACCACGGACTCCTGTGACCCGAACAGCGGCTGCGTCCATGCGCAGGTGGCCGACGCCGCCCCCTGCACCGACGGCAACGTCTGCACCCAGGGCGACGGGTGCCTGGACGGGGTCTGCGTCCCGGGGGTCCCGGTGGCCTGTGACGACGGGGACGCCTGCACCACCGACGCCTGTGTCCCGGGTGAGGGCTGCGTGAACACGCCGATCCCCTTGCCGGACTGCTGCAACACCGCTGCGGACTGCAACGACGGAGACGTCTGCACCGCCGACACCTGCGAGGACAATCTCTGCGAGCACGCCCCGGTCATCGGTCCGGGCTGCTGCGTTCCCCAGTGCACGGGCAAGGTCTGCGGCCCCAATGGATGCGGCGGTACCTGCGGGGAGTGTCTGGCGGGGTACTGCGAAGCCGGGCAGTGCCTCACGGTCTGTGTCCCTCAGTGCGCCGGCAAGGTCTGCGGCCCCAACGGCTGCGGAGGATCCTGCGGCGCCTGTCAGCCCGGGCTGGCGTGCGGGCCCGCTGGCCAGTGTCAGCAATGTGTTCCCCAGTGCGCCGGCGCCATGGAGTGCGGTGCCGACGGCTGCGGCGGCATCTGTGGAGCCTGCGCCGGTGGCGAGTCCTGTGACCCCGACGGCCTCTGCCAGAGCTCCTGTGATTGCGTGGGGGCCGCGTGCTCTGGGGACGGCTTCGAGGAGGTGGTCCCGCCGGGGGAGGGCACCCTGGCGGGCTGGATGTGGAGCGGCGACGTCCAGGTGATCGAGCACCTCGGGGCGACCCCTGCGCCCGAGGGGGACCGGATGGCCCTGGTGAGCACCGGCTTGATCTTCCCGGAGAGCGGCGCCCTGTGGCGGGCCTTCTGTCCCCCGGCGGGGGCCACGCACCTGGAGTTCTCCTGGCGCTTCTACAGCGAGGAGTTCATCGAGTGGTGCGGCTCGGCGTTCCAGGACAAGTTCGTGGTCTATGTGTCGGTCGGGGCTCTCGAGCAGCCGGTCTTCAGCGTCACCGTGCAGGACCTCTGCCCGCCCACCGAGTGTGCAGGCTGTGGCGGGATGTTCGTCGGTCTCGAGGAGGCCGACGTGGCCTTCGACCAGGGCGGGGTCTGGATGACCCCCTGGCAGGAGGCCTCGGTGGCCCTGCCGGCGGGCCTCACCGGCGAGGGCCTTACGGTGCGGTTCGAGGTCCAGGACGTGGGAGACTCGATCTATGACACCGCGTCGTTGATTGATGATGTCCGCCTGGTGATCCCGCCACCCTGCCTCACCGACGCCGACTGCGACGATGGCGAGCTGTGCACCGATGACACCTGCAACCCGGTCACGGGGTCCTGCTCCTTCGCTCCCACCTCGGACTGCTGTCAGGCGAACGTCCAGTGCGACGACCAGGATCCCTGCACCTTCGACGCCTGCGTCGCCGGCCAATGTGTCAACACGGTCATCCCGGGGATGCCCGGCTGCTGCCAGAACAACGCGGACTGCGACGACGGCGATCCCTGTACCATCGATCAGTGCTTCTTCCAGCAATGCTTCAGCTCCCCCAGTGGAGACCCGGGGTGCTGCCAGGGCGAGGTCCTCCTGGACGAGGACTTCGACGACGGCGCCGCCCAGGGCTGGACCCTGGAGCCCGACCAACAGCCCTTCCCCGGATTCGGGTGGGTGATCGGGGGGCCGGGTCACTCGGCGCCCTACTCCCTCCAGGGGATCGGAATGTCCTTCTTCCCGGGGCTCGAGAGCGTTGCCACCACGCCGACGATCTCCCTCCCCGCGGTGGAGGCCGCGACCCTGGACTTCTGGTACCAGGGCCTCAGCGCGGACAACCAGTGCCCCGCCGGCGCGTTGACCGTGCGGGTGGGCAACTCCGTGGTGTTCTCCGACTGCCAGCAGATCAGCGGCTGGCTCCATGCGATCGTGGATCTCACGGAGCTGGCCCCTGGGAACATCGCCCTGGAGTTCGTCCCCGGCAGCAGCCCGGGCCTGATGCTCCTCGCCACCTACGCGATCGATGACGTCGTCATCGAGACCAGCTGCGCCCCCCTCCCCATGCCCTGAAGTTTTTGCTTCCCCTGCGTGCGTGATCTTCGATATATAGGTCAGACATTCCGCGTAAGGAGGCACGCATGGCTGGTTCCGTGAACAAGGTTCTACTCCTCGGCAACCTCGGTGGTGATCCCGAGCTCCGGTACACTCCATCAGGCCAGGCCGTCGCGAACTTCAACCTCGCCACCAACGAGCGCGTGCAGAAGGACGGGAACTGGGAGGAACGCACCGAGTGGCATCGGATCGTGGTCTGGGGGAAGCTCGCCGAGCGGTGCAATGAGTACCTGAAGAAGGGCAGCTCGGTGTTCCTGGAGGGACGGATCCAGACCCGCAAGTGGCAGGACCGCGAGGGTGGGGACCGCTACACCACCGAGATCGTCGCCTTCACGGTCCAGTTCCTCTCCAGGACGTCCGAGGGCGGCGGCGGCGGCGGGCGTCCCCCGCACCCCGCGGACTCCGCCGAGCACGCATCGGACCCCGGTGAGAAGCCCCAGTCCGATGGCGGTGGCGGCAGCGACGACGACTTCCCCTTCTAGGCGACGGCCTCGGGCTTCCTTGCCCGCCAGGGCGGGCTGCGCCTGGACGGATTGTGGGAGGGGCGTCCACGCCCCGATTCTCCATCCCCTGTGGGAGGGGCGTCCACGCCCCGATTCTCCATCCCCTGTTGGAGGGGCGTCCACGCCCCGATTCTCCATCCCCTGTGGGAGGGGCGTCCACGCCCCGATTCTCCATCCCTTGTGGGAGGGGCGTCCACGCCCCGATTCTCCATCCCTTGTGGGAGGGGCGTCCACGCCCCGATTCTCCATCCCCTGTGGGAGGGGCGTCCACGCCCCGATATCGGCCCGTGGACGGGCCTCCCACAGTGAAGAATCGGTCCGTGGACGGGCCTCCCACAGTGAAGAATCGGCCCGTGGACGGGCCTCCCACAGTGAAGAATCGGCCCGTGGACGGGCCTCCCACAGGTGAAGAGTCGGCACCCGGACGTCAGTTTTCGGCGAGGTATTCGTCGTCGTAGAGGGTCTCGAGGCGGTACTTGTGGGTCATCTCTTCGTGGATGACGGCGCGCAGGAGGGCCTCGATCCCGGTGCCCCTGTGCTCCTCGGCCCACTGCCCGTAGACCCGGATGGAGGTCATCTCCGCCTTGATTGCGACCACGAGCACGTCCCCCGGCTCGGAGTCCTCCGTGATCTCGATGTCGTCCCGGAGGGTCTCTCCGATCTTGAGATCCGGCACCGGTGCGGGGAGGGGACCGCCTGCGCCGAGGCCCTCGCCGACCAGGGCCGCCCGGAACCGATCGATGTGCCCCTGCTCCTCGTCAGCCAGCTCCTGGAGCAGGACCTTCGTCCCCGGGTGCTGCACACGCAGCGCGCGGTCCGCGTAGAATCGGTTGGCCTTGATCTCCATCTGGAGGGCCGCCTCGAAGAGGGTCTTTGGATCTGTCACGGTGTCCTCATGGGCTGTCCGGTCGGCAAGCTCCCGGTTCGGATGGGCCGGTCGGCAAGCTCCCGGTTCGGATGGGCCGGGCGTCACTCCTCGACGAACTGATCCGGGCCGGCGCCGCAGAGGGGGCAGGCAGCGGGGGGCTCCGGGCCCTCGTGGATGTATCCGCAGATCAGGCAGCGCCACTTCTTCGTCTCCATGCTCTCCTCCCGTTGATGGTCCCTATCCAACCAGATCGATCGCCACCATCCCGATGAGCCGGGCGAACTTCATCAGCTCGTCGACCTTGACACGCTCGTTGGGCACGTGGAACTGCTCGTCGTCGCCCGGGCCGAAGCCCACCGCGGTGACTCCCGCGAGGTTGAACCCCTTGGCGAAGGTGCCGCCGCCGATCCCGAAGGGCATCGGCGTGAAGCCGAGGACGCCCGGGCCGTTGGCCTGGATGGCCCGCACCAACGTATTGTCCGGGTCCACCTCGTGGGGCCCGATGGACGAGTTGATGGCCACGTCCACCTTTGCGGGCGACTCGTCGCTCACGTAGCGGGCGATGGCCTCCTGGCACGCGGCGTCTACGAGATCCCGGATCCCCTCAGGGGTCTGGCCGGGTACGAAGCGCACGTCCACCTCCGCGGTGGCCACGGACGGGACGATGTTCGCTGCGCTGCCCGAGGAGAGGATCCCGAGGTTCTTCGAGGGGCCGCCGAGGACCGGATGCGCCGCGTGGGGCAGCTCCAGATCCTCCACCGAGGCCAGGCACCGGGCCATCATGTGGGCCGCGTTGATGCCCCGCTCCGGCGTGGAGCCGTGGGCCTGCTTCCCGTGGGTCGTGATGGTGAGGAGCATGCGGCCCTTCTCCGCCACGTCGATGTGCCTCATGTTCTCGCCGATGTCGGGGATGATCGCGAAGTCGGCCTCCACGTGCCCGCCCCCGAGCATGAACTCGATGCCCGGATCGGGCTCGTCGGCCTCGTGGAACTCCTCGCCCGCCAGGGCGACGAGGGTGAGGGTTCCGTTCAGCGGCGCGCCGATCTCCTTGAGCACCTTCATGCCGATCATCGTCGAGGCCAGGGGGCCCAGGTTGTCCAGGACCCCGCGGCCGTAGAGCTCGCCGTCCTTCTCGAACACCGTGAAGGGATCCGAATCCCAGCCATCCCCCGGGGGGACCGTGTCCAGGTGGAGCCCCAGGGCCAGCTCGGGCTTTCCCCTGCCCATCCGGGCCACCAGGTTGCCGCGCAGGGGCGCCGCCTCCTTGATCTCTGCGGGGATGCCCCAGGCCTCCAGGTAACGGGCAGCGATCCTGGCAGCCTTGGTCTCCTGGCCCGTGACCTCGAGGTACTTGTAGTCCCCGGCCCGCGCCTTGCCGGGGTTCACGGTCCGCGCGGCCACCAGCTCGGTGGTGATGCGGATCAGCTCCTCCCGCAGCGTGACCTCGTGGTCCTCGAAGTAGTCGTTGATGGCGTCCTTGATGTTCACGGGTCCCTCCTCTTCTGTTCCAGGCCCCGTATGTTGCCAACGATCTCGTCGAGAGTGAAGCACCAATACCGGAAATCCTCAGTTCGGCGTCCTCTGCGGGGGTGAACTGGTTGAACCGCCCCGATGGGATACGTAGAATGGCCGGGTCGTCCGGTCCGGTACGGGACCTCACCTCTTTCCCCGGAGGGTGCACGATGCCCCGCTTCCCGCTTCCGTTGCTCATGATCCTGCTCGCACTGTCCGTGAACTCCTGTGACTCCAGCAAGTGCGAAGGCGACGGCTGCAGCGGTGTCACCGAGGCCGTCCAGCAACCCATCGTGGGCGGACAGATCGAGACGGGCTACCCCGCGGTGGGTGTGGTCTTCTCGAACGGATGGGGCGGCGGCTCCATGTGCACCGGGACCCTGATCTCCTCGAAGGTGGTCCTCACCGCGGCCCACTGCACGGGCTATGGAACGCCCAACGCGTTCTTCGTGGGAAACGACCTGGACGGGTTCGGCCAGGTCTATGACGTCACCAACTTCATCACCCACCCGAGCTACGCGAACGTCACGGAGAACTACGCGCAGATTGCGCACCACGACATCGCGGTGGCGATCCTGAAGAATCCGGCGGCCACGACGCCCATGCCGTACTTCACCCAGAGCCTCAACGGCTACCAGGGGACCACGGTGAAGTTCGTGGGCTTCGGGGTGACCAGCGGGTCGGCGAACAACTCGGGAACGAAGCGCAGCGTCTCCGGGACCGTCGGCGAGGTCTGGAGTGAGGGGTGGTGGAACTTCACCAACCCGAACAACCCCAAGAACACCTGCCAGGGCGACTCCGGCGGCCCTGCGTTCATGAACGTGAACGGCGTCGAGACCACCATCGGCGTGGTGTCTTCGGGGGACGCCTACTGCGTGGAGAGCGGCTACAACACCCGCACGGACACCAACGCCGCGTGGATCGCCCAGATGATCAACACCTACGACTCCGGGGGCACGACACCGCAGTGCGGCAACGGCGTCTGCGAGGTGGGTGAGTCCACCCAGTCCTGTCCCCAGGACTGCCAGGAGAGCCCTGCGGGCGGCTTCTGGGATCCCTGCCAGAGCAGCGCGGATTGCGCAGCGAACATGGTCTGCGTGGAGACGGACGACGGCGGCCGCTGCGTCACCTTCTGCAGCGACGTCGGCAGCGCGTCGGGGTGCCCCGCGGGGGCGACCTGCGTGAGCCTCCAGGACCCGCAGCCGGGCCAGGAGGGCGTCTGCTACATCATGGAGTCGTCCTGCGGCGACGGCGCCTGCGGCCAGGGCGAGACTGCGGCCAACTGCCCCCAGGACTGCGGTGACGGCGGGGGTTGTGGCGGGATCACCTACGAGGGCTGCTGTGACGGCGACGTCCTCAAGTACTGCGAGGGCGACCAGATCACCGAGGGGGCCTGCGAGGCCGGCACCTGCGGTTGGGATGCGAGCGGCCAGTTCTACAACTGCGGCATGAGCGGCGGCGCGGATCCTTCGGGAGCCTATCCCAAGGCCTGCGGCACGGGTCCGGTCTGCGGCGACGGCTCCTGCGACGCGGGCGAGACCGCGTCGTCGTGCCCGGCGGACTGCGGGACCGTGGGGCCGATCTGCGGCGACGGGTCCTGTGACGCCGGTGAGACAGCGACGTCGTGCCCTGCGGACTGCGGCGGGGCGGGCCCCGTGTGCGACGGCGGCATCACCCAGGTCGGCTGCTGCGAGGGCCAGACCCTGGTGTTCTGCGCCGCGGACGGGCTCAAGGTCGCAGACTGCGGCGCGCTTCCGTCCTGCGGCTGGAACGCGACGTCGGGGACCTACAGCTGCGGCACCGCTGGCGCCACAGATCCCTCGGGCGCCCACCCCCTCTCCTGCGCCGACATCGAAGCCCCCGCGTGCGGAGACGGCACCTGCGCCGCCGGCGAGGCCTGCGAGACCTGCCCTGCGGACTGCGGTCAGTGCCCGGTCGCGGGCGAGGACGTGGTGGACAGCGACACCCTGGGAGGCTTCATCCTCGACGACATCCTTGGCGGCGATGGCGGCGGCGGCTGCGCGGCGGGTGGGGACGCGGATGCCAGCCCCTGGGGGCTGCTGCTGTTGCTGCTGGGGATGTTCGTTGGGACGCGGATCCGGGTGCGGGTTTAGCCATCAATCTCTGCACGGGGTCCAGCCCCCTCAGGCCCTTCGGGCCAGCTCCCCCACGGGGAAGGTGGCCCCGGCGAGCCGGGGTCGGATGGGGCTTGTCCCCGTGCAGAGATCTCCCCTCGTCGCTGCGTTCGGGATGACGGGAGAATCGGGGCGTGGACGCCCCTCCCACAGTGAAGAGTGTTCTAGAAGTTGACCCGCAGGTTCACGCCCGCATCGACGAGCTGGTAGGGGTACGCGATGGGCAGAGACAGATCCATCGCTGTGGCGGGATCGGTGAAGGGGATCTCGTCGAATCCGAAGCGGAACTCACCGCCCTTGCGGCCCAGGTGGCCCTGGACGTAGGCCTGGATGGTGAGGTAGGTGAGGACGGTGATGCTGGCGTCCAGCCGGGCGATGAAGCTCATGTCGGTGAAGTTGCCCATTCCCGTAGCGGTGAAGCTCACGTCGTCCCAGGAGCCCGGCCCGGGGAGGGCGAGGAAGACCGCGCCGTAGTGCCGGCCCAGGTAGAAGGGGCGGTAGGGCGCCGCGCCATCCAACTCGGCGAGGCCCGCGGAGAACGCGGCGGGATAATCCCGCCAGTCGGTCCACTGGTCCGGGTTGAAGAAATATTCGCCGCCCAGGTAGAGGGTGTCCTCGTCACCGTACCGGATGCCGTAGCTCAGGCCCAGGGAGGCCTGGAGGTGCAGGTCGTCGTGGAGGACGCCGGGGCGGAGCCCCTTGGAGTGGGTCAGGGCCGTGAGGCCCACCTCTCCGGTGAGGTCGAAGTCCCCGATGCCGGCGGAGAAGTCCAGGGCCGTCAGCACGTCCCGCTCCTTCCGCGCCGTCGCCGAGAGGCCCACCTCCACCGTGGAGAACACCATCTCCAGGCGGGCTGCTCCGCCGACGCCTTCGACAGTCTGGGCCTTGTCCATGAGCCCCAGCAGATAGATGTTCCATCCGAGGGACTCGATGGGGATGTGGAGCTTGATCAAGGGGACGCCGCCGCGCTGGTCGAAGAAGTCCAGGGGATCCCGGCGGGTCGCGTTGACGATGTCCGCGGGGTTCCAGAGGCGGGTCGTGCCCCACCGCACCGGCGCCTTGCCGATGGTGAGCCAGACCCGCCGCGCCACGTCGAACTTGATCCAGAGCTGATCCAGCGCCGCGACGGGCTTGTTCCTGTCGGGCAACCCGGGGATCTCCTCACCGATGGCCTCGGCCATCTCCCTGGCCTGGTCGTAGCCTTCACGATAGGAGGCAGGATAGCCCGCCACCGGATCGTAAGAGAGCCGGCCCCGGACGAAGGCCCGGATCCGGTCGTTGGGGCGGCCATCCAGGTAGACGTCCAGGAGGTTGGGATTGGAGAGGGTGCTCCAGCGGTCCCCATCTTCGCTCTGATCGCGATTGAACTGGGCCATGAACCGCAGGTAGAGCATCCCGCCGATCTGGAGACGGTCGTCGTCCAGGAGCGCACGGTTCTCCTTGACCTCGCCGGGGCTCTCCTCCCCGAAGATCGCTTCGTCACGCACCGCCTCGTCGGGGACGATGGGGCCGCCCCCGCCGAACAGGTCGTCCTCGGCGGGGCGGTCCTGCGCCGCGGCCGGGAAGGAGAGAAGGAGGAGCGCGATGATGAGCAGGCGTTTCATCTTGATTTGGACTCCAGCCAGGCCTTGGTGAAGATGTTCGCCGGGAGGGGCCGCAGGTCCACGGACTTCATGACGATGAGGGTGGAGTTGTCCTTCTCGACCTCGTCGTAGATTCGGATCTCCCCCGGATACCAGATGTCCTCGCCCTTGGACTCGCTGTACAGCTGCTTCCATTTCGGGGTGTACGAGGTGCGCATGAGCTTGCCGCTGGCCGCGAACTCCTGGCGCTTCAGGACGTTCTCGGTCTTCACGTCCACCCAGAGCTCCTCCACGGGGTAGGGGACGTCCGCGTCCTTCTTTGCGGTGAGGCGCAGGTGATGGACCGTGAACGTCCCGAGGGGCTCCTCCCCGACGAACTCGGCGTCGTACTCCTCCACGAGGCGGCTCTCGTCGAAGTCCGCACGGCGGCTGTCGGTCCCCGCGATGCGCTCCCGCTCGGTGCGGCGCTCCCAGCGCCCCACGCTGGGGTCGTACATCCAGAGGTTCCTGTCCTTGCGGAGGTAGCCCTTGCCCCGCTCGGACTTGGGCTTGAGGATCAGGATCATCAGCTGGTCTTGCTCGTCCCGTCGGTAGATCACCGACTCCAGGACCTTGTCGCTCTTGCCCCGTTCCCGGGTCTCGATATAGGCCAGGGCCTTGTGATCTCCGCTGTTTCGTTGCCGCTCGTCGAGGCGCTTCAGCAGGGCCGTGGTCCCCTCGGCGTCCAGGGCCAGGGCTGGACCCGCCGCAAGGAGCACTGCGAAGAGGGGTAGCAGGAAGTTGCGCATGTGAGGCCTCCTAACCCACGTGGTGGATTGCGGTGATCGGCTTCAACCGGGCACCCCGGCTGGCTGGAATCAGGGAGAACACTGTGATCGCAAAGGGGATCCAGAACAGGGCTGAGGCGATGCTGTCCAGGTCCAGCACGAGCTTCAGGGTGTCGGACATCAGGAAGATCTGGAACCCGGTGGAGACGGGGATGTGGAGCGCGTTGAGGAGCGCGGAGCCCGCCGCGCCGAGGCCCACACCGGCGGTGGTGAAGACCACCGAGAGGATGGCGACCTCCAGGAGCACCATGATCAGCACCTTGTGGCGCCGCATGCCGATCGCCCGGAGGGTCCCGATCTCCCGGGTCCGGTCCCGGATGTTGATCCAGAGGGTGTTCATCACCCCGATGATGATGATCACCAGGAGGATCCCGGTGAGGAGCCAGGTGATCGTCGAGAAGGTCTTGATGGTCCACTCCATCATGGAGAGGTCCTCCTCCCAGGTCGTGATGTCCAGCCTGAGCCCGGTCCAGTCCTCCCCCGCGATGGCCTGGAACTTGTGGTAGAAGGGCCCGTCCATCTTCTCCATCACGGTGTAGCCCCGGTCGGGCAGCGCCGCGCGGAGGCGCTCCGCGATGGCGTCCGACGTCCCGGGGTCGTCCAGGCGGATCTGGATGACCCCGGTGGTGTCCGGGTCCAGGAGGTAGAGGTCCGTGGTGGTGTCCTTGGAGACGTAGCAGTTCATGAGCGAGAGGAGCCCGAGGTCCTTGGCGATGGCCACGACCTCCACGTCCAGGGAGTTGTTCCGCCCCCGCAGGACCGGGGCCGTGATGGTGAGGCGGCGCCCGACGCCGACGCCGAGGCGCTCCGCCTGCTTCTTGTACAGCATCACCGTGTGGGGCCGCGCCAGGTCCTCCACGGCCCCCTCGACCACCTGCACCACCCGGAGGATCTCCCGATCCCGGGTGATGTCGATGCCCGTGAGGCCCGCCTGGACCGAGTCCGTCTCGCTCACCAGCTTCCCGAACCCCCGGGTCCGGTCCACGATGAGCCGGGCCTCGGGCACCAGATCCTCGATGTCCTCCATGAGCTTCGTGCGCCCCGTGAGGACCGGCGCGGGCCGGCCCGCGGAGATCTTGTAGAACCCGCCGACGTTGACGTGCCCCGAGATCAGGGCCGTCCCCGCGTCGATCATGGTGTGCTGGATCCCCGCGCCCACCGCGCCCAAGAGGGTCAGGAGCATGGTGACCCCCGCGATGGCCCCGCCCAGGAGCAGGTTGCGGCGCCGGTTGGCCAGGAGGGAGCGGACAGCGATGAGGAAGAGGCGTCCCATGTCAGTCCTCCTTGCCCATGGCCTCGACGGGCTGGACCTTCATGGCCAGCCGGGCCGGATAGAAGACCGAGGCCACCACCACCACGAGCACCATGGCGAAGGCCAGCAGGAAGTGCGCCGCCTTCAGGCCGGGGTACAGCGCCGGGCCGGCGAAGATGAAGTAGAGCTCGTCGGTGAAGGCGGGGATGCCCACCTGGCCCAGCACGAGGATCAGGCCCGAGCCCAGGAGGACCCCGAGGGCACCGAAGCCGAAGCCCAGGACCAGGGACTCGATCCCCAGCATGGACAGGATGTAGCGCTTCTGCGCGCCCATGGCCCGCATGGCCCCGATCTCCCGGGTCCGGTCCAGGGTGGCCATGACCATGGAGTTGTTGATGATCACCAGGGCCACCAGGAAGATGATGAGGATCGCGCTCACCAGCACGGCCCAGATCACGCCGATGAACTGGCCCACCAGGCCCGACGCGGACCGCCAGTCCACCACCGTGGCGTTCATCCCCGCCGCGTCCAGGCGGGCCTGGATCTCGGCCTTGGCCTCCTCGACGCGCTCCAGGGAGTCCAGGCGCACCGCGGCCTGGATCACCACGCCGTCCTCGAGCTCCTCCTGGGTGTAGATCCTGGACATGAGCTCTGCGTCGTAGCGCTTGCCCCCGTCGGTCATGTCGATGCCCGCGAACTCGTCGAAGCCCGTCTCGTTCACCGCCTCGATGGTCCCCGCGCCGCCGCCGCCGAAGAGCGCGGCCTCGGCGTCGCCCCGGTCCAGACGCTCGACCCCCGCGTCATCCTGGATCTGCGCGATCTCCTCCCGGCGATCCTCGGTCATGTAGCCGTAGAGGTCACGAAAGGTCATGAGATCCACCACGTTGTACACGCCCGCGAGCATGGACTTCTCCAGGCCTTGGAACTTGTACGTGCCGTAGACCTTCACCAGGACGTTGGTCAGGTATCCGCTCCGGTCCAGGGTGGTGATCGTGAGGGAGTCCCCCATGCGGACCTGGTAGAGGACCAGGTGCGGCGCGATGTGGTCGTAGAAGAACGCGTAGCGCGCGTCGAAGTTGTCGTCGTCCATGTCCAGGAAGGAGGTCAGGAGGTCCTGCAGCGATGCGTCCGCGGTCCCGTCGAGGAGGTCCCGGAGCGCCTCGGTGACCCGGGCCGTGGAGGGCCCGTCGAGCTGGATCAAGATCTCGGCGTACTGGCGGGTGTTCTGCTTCACCAGGTTCTCGGTCTTGGGGTCCGTCCCGATGGGCCGGTCCTGCTCCCGCAGCTCCTTGATCCGGTCGAGGCGTCGGGCCACCGCGTGCTTCGCCTGCCGCTCGTACATCTGGTCCGAGAAGAGGAAGCCGCGCTGGCCCGGCGGGATCATCTCGCCCTTGACGATCTCGAACATGTCGAAGAGCTCGTCGAAGGCCGCGGTGTCGGTCCCGATGTAGCGGAGCCAGAGCATCTTCTCGTCCATGGCCAGGGGCGTGATCTTGTCCTCGAGGAACTCCACCGCCTGCCGGGGATCCGCCTCGAAGTCCTGCCAGAACCCGTCGGAGACCGCGCGCTCGATGTCCTCGGGCGCCACGATCGCGTCCTCCGCCAGGGCGTCGCTGGCGGCGAAGCCGTCGAGGTTCCCGCCGCCGCTGCGCAGCATCTCGATGATGGACCGGATGTGAGCCGCGATGGTCTTCACCTGCTCCGCATCACCGGCCGCGAGGGCGTCCTTGAGCTCCCCGATGCGGATGTCGAGGATGTTGCCGGAGTAGACCATGGCCAGGTCGGTGCCCATGGGGATCACCGCCTCGACCCCCTCGACCCCCATGACGATCTTCTTGATCGCCGTGTAGTCCTCGAGGTGTCCGAGATCCGGGGTGCCCGAGGGCGGGCTGAACAGGTCCAGCTTGTCCCGGGCGTCCGCGCTGTGGATCTGGAGATGCCCCGAGACGCTGCCGACGACGCTCTTCGCCATGGTGCCGTCGAGGGTGGAGAGGAGGCTCCCCCCCACGATCACGAGGACCGTGCCGAAGACCACCAGGACGCCGATGATCAGGGTCCGCACCGGCGTCGCAAGGATGTTGCGGATCGCGATGCGGATCAGGAGCATTTCCCGCCCTCCGCGATGCGTCCGTCCTCCAGGCGGATCACCCGGTCCGCGTGGGCCATCACCCGCGCATCATGGGTCGAGAAGATGAACGTCGTCCCCTGCTGGTTGTTGATGTTCTTCATGACGTCGATGATCTGGTCCCCGGTGCCGCTGTCCAGGTTCGCGGTGGGCTCGTCGGCGAGGACGATCTTCGGGCGGGTCACCAGGGCCCGCGCGATGGCGACCCGCTGCCGCTGGCCGCCGCTCAGCTCGTTGGGCCGGTGGTGCCCGTGGTCCGCGAGCCCCACCTTCTCCAGGAGGTCGCGGACCCGCTCGGTGCGCTCTTTTCGGGAGAGCTTCCCCTGGAGCAGCAGGGGGAACTCCACGTTCTGGAACGCGTCCAGGACCCCGATGAGGTTGAAGGACTGGAAGATGAACCCCAGGACCTCGAGGCGCAGCTTCGTCAGCTTCGTGTCCGACAGGGTCCCCGTGTCCCGGCCGTCAACGATCACGCGCCCCGCGGTGGGAGTGTCCACGCAACCCACCAGGTTGAGCAGCGTGGTCTTGCCGCTCCCCGAGGGACCTGCGATGGTGGTGAACTCCCCCGGGCAGATGGTCATGTCCACCTCCGTGAGGGCCCGGACCTCGAGCTTCCCCAATGGATAGATCTTGCTCACGTTCTCGAGGGTCACGATCTCGCTCATGGGCTCACTCCTCTTGGTTCCGCGACACACGATCCACCGGCGCAGGCTTCGGTTTCAAGGGTTCGTCGTCTTGCGGATCTCTTCAGCCAGGAAGGCCAGGTAGATCTCCGAGGGCTGATCCCTCTCCAACTGCCCGGCCTCGATGGCCTCCTCCAACCGGCGTCGGAGCTGACCGATGATCGGTCCCGGCTCCAATCCGAAGAAGTCGATGATCTCCTGGCCGATGCCTTTCGCCAGGGGGGGGACGTATGCGTCCTTGGTCCGCACCTCTTCGATCCGGACCTCCAGCTCCTTGGACAGCCGGTTGACCTCCTCGACCCGGGCCTCCCGGCGCGAGGTGACGTCTGCGCGGGCCAGGGCGAGGAGATCCGGGAGATGCTCGCCGATGTCCTTGAGCAGGCGACGGACCGCGCTCTCGGTCCACTCGTCCGAGTAGAGGGTGATGCGGCTGTGATTGCGCACCAGGAACTCGATGTGCTCCGAGAGCCTCGACTCGACGCTGAACCGCGCCAGGATCCCCCGGGCGAGGAGCGCGCTCACCTCCTCGTGGCGGAAGAAATGGACCTCGCCGTCCCGGGACACGGAGCGGGTCCAGTATTTCCCGAGATCGTGGAGGAGCGCCGCCCAGCGGACCGCGAGGACCGGCCTGGCCTGACGCACCACGGCCAGGGTGTGGGCGAAGATGTCCTTGTGGTGGACCTCGCAGGACCGCTCGAACCCCACGAGGAGCTGCAGCTCGGGCAGCAGGAAGCGCAGCGCCCCGGTGCCCTCGAGGAACCGTAGCCCCAGCTCGGGGTTCCGATTGAGGAGCATCCGCTCGAACTCCGCCCGCCAGGCCTGTGCGGGGACGTCCAGGAGGCGGTCCACGCTCCGGGCGCCTGCTGCCACCACCTCGTGGGACGGCTCCATGTTGTGGAAGGCTGCGTTCTTGGCGACCTTGAGGATCGCCAGGGGGCGCTCGTTGAAGATCCGGCTCAACGTCCCCAGCGGCCGGAGGGTGCGCGCTGCGACATCCTGCGCCCCGCCGAAGGGGTCGAAGAGGTTCCCGCGCATGTCCAGGGCCATTGCGTTGATGGTGACCTCGCGGCCGCTCAGGATCGCCTCCAGGTCACCGGGGGCGTCCATGACCGTGGCATGGACGCGGCGCACGGTCTCTCCCCTGCCGTCGCGCAGATCGAACGCGATCCCCCGGTGGATCCGCTGCGGCGGCGACACGAAGAGGTGATCAGCCGCCGCACCGGTGAGGGCCTGCTCGAGATCCTTGAGGACGCCGCCGGCGACGACGAGGTCGATGCGCCCGGTCCGCTCGAGGGTCCCGTCGGCGAGGACGTCCCGGACCGCGGGACCGATCAGGTACCCGGTGAGGCCACCGTTGGAGAGGCGGTGAAAGAGGAATCGGAGGTCCCCGGGGAGCTCGAAGTCGATGGTGGGGCCTGTGTCAACCATGTCTATGTCGATTCAACCTGTCGTCAACCGTCGCCACAGGATGGTCAGTTCGGGCCGTTTCGTCAAGTCACCACTTGAAGGGGTCCCGGAGGCAGAAGTCGGGGTTCCCAGTGGTCCGGGATTCCTCTCGCTGGGTGAAGACGTTCGGCAGCCCGAGTCCGAGCGCGAAGTCCATCGCGAATTGGTAATCGGCCGGGGTCAGGGGGGAGCTCAGCTCCGGGAAGAATCCCTGGTCGACCATGTGGGAGGGGTTGTACTGGGACATGAGGGAGAGGTACAGGTCGGGCCCGAAGAACCGGGCCAGCCAATCGAGGACCACGGTGGTGTCTGCCCGGTCTCCCGGAAGCACCAGATGCCGCACGAGGAGACCCGACCTCGCGATGCCGTCCTCGTCGAGGTCGAGGTGTCCGACCTGGCGGTGCATCTCCTCCACCGCGGCCCGGCTCACGTCCACGTAGTCCGGGATTCCGCTGTAGACCCGCGCGGCGCTGTCGGTGCCGAACTTCATGTCCGGGAGGTAGATGTCCACGAGGCCGTCGATGAGCCGGAGCGCCGCCCCGGTCTCGTACGCGCTGGTGTTGTAGACGACTGGGAGGCGCAGCCCCCGGGCCCGGGCGCTCTCCAGCGCCGGGACGAGGGTCAGGAGATGTGGCGTCGGCGTGACCAGACCCAGGGTGTGGACCCCGTCGTCCTGGAGGCGGAGCATCATGTCGGCCAGCTCGACAGGACCGAGGGCCTGGGTGGTCACCTGCTGGTTCTGGCTGATCTGCCAGTTCTGGCAGAACACGCAGGAGAGGTTGCAATGCCCGAAGAAGATGTTGCCGCAGCCCCGGGTCCCGCTGATCGGGGGCTCCTCCCCGAGGTGGGGGCCGTAGTAGGACACCTCGGCGAGGGCCCCGGCCCCGCAGGCCCCTGCCGACTCCTCATCGGAGCGGTCCACGCCGCACCGATTGCCGCAGAGGGTGCAGGCCTGCCGGAGCTCCAGGAGCTGCTGCGTTCGCGCAGGATCGTCGCTTCGGTTGATCATTCTCTGCTCGCGCCCCGTTTTCTCTTGCCCTTGCAAGAGTGTTGATGTCGGTTCGGGAAATCAAGCGCGAGATCTTCGGATCTTCTTCTACACCATGTGCACGCCGTGCACGCTTTGGGTGGCTTTCGGCCTGTTTTCACGGGCATGGCTTTTGCAAAAGTTCCATTCGACTGCTAGACTTGCACCTCGGCGGAGGCGAACCATGAGTGACACGACGTTGAAGCGGCGCAGGGCCACCACGAAGGCCACCCCGGGCTATCCCTCTGCGGACGAGGTCGGCCAGGATCGCCGACGCTTCCTGCACCTGGTGGCGAAGGGGCTCCTTGGGGTCTCGGTGCTGGGCCTGGCGCGCTGCAACCCCGGCGCGGGGGACCCGATCCTGAAGGACGGCTTCACGGGGGACGTCCTCGAGCCCGACGAGTGGGTCACCGCCGGCGTGGCTCCGCCCCCGGACACCGTGGACGACGTCTACGATCCCGACTGGAACATCCAGGGCGGCATCACCGCGCCGGACGCTGTGGAAGACCTCAACGACGAGGACTGGGCTCTCGGCGGCGCGCCCCGGCCACCGGACACCGTTGACACCCTCGAAGACGTCGTGGACTCCGACTACCAGATCGGCGGAGTGGTGGCGCTGGACGTCCAGGCCCCGGACACCTGCACCATCGAGGACGTGGAGGGCGAGTTCCCGCCCCTCCTCGGAGACATGCCCGCCCCGGACGTGATCACCCACGCGGACACCACCGAAGAGGACGCGGACGCGTTCCCGCCCCTGGACGGGGACATGGCCTACCCGGAGAAGCCGCGGCCCCGGGGACGGAGGGAGCGCCGATGACGGACATCAAGCGCCGGCGGGGCCGCAAGGCCCCACCAAGCTACCCCGACGCGAAGGAGTTCCTGCGTCGCCGCCGCGAGTTCCTCGCCCTCCTGGCCAAGGGCGCGCTGGGCGCCGGCGTCCTCGGGCTGATGGGCTGTGACTCCGGGGGCGGCGACAACGTGGCCTATCCGGGCGGGGTGGAGGGTTCCCTCGACAGCTTCGATGTCGTCGAAGACGCAGTCTACCCGGGCGGGCTCGCCGACATTCCGAACCCGGAGGATACCTGGGACAGCAGCGGGATCGCGCCGGAAGTGCCGGACGTGCCGGACGCCGACGACACCTACTTCGTCACCGACGGAATGCCCCCCATACCCGACGACGTGACCCTGGAGGACGTGAAGGACACCCAGGACTGGGACGGTCCCGCGGGGGTGCCGCCCATGCCCGATACCATCGACAAGGACACCTGCATCCTCCCGGCGGACGTCGAGAACGACGGCTTCGGCCCCCTGCCCGGGGAGGCGCCGATGCCCGACACCATCGATTCGGAGAAGTGAGATGAGCGATCTGAAGCGAGCACCGGGGCGCTCGACGCCCGTGGAGTATCCGGCGGCGGAGGAGGTCCTGCGCAACCGCCGGGAGTTCCTCGCCATGACGGCGAAGATCCTGGCGGTGGCCTCGGTGCCTGCCTTCGCTGCGTCCTGCATGGGCATCGCGCCGGATCGCGCACCCGCGGATCCGGACACCGTGGGCGATGTGGAGGCCGAGTTCCCGCCCCTCGCAGGTGACCAGGCCCCCCCGGACACCGTCGACGGGCTCGGAGACGTGGAGGACGAGTTCCCGCCCCTGGCGGGGGAGCCGATCATGCCCGACACGATCCAGCCCCAGGACGTCAAGGACATCGAAGACGAGTTCCCGCCCCTCGCGGGTGACCAGGCGCTGCCCGACACCGTGGAGCCCGCAGACGTGGTCGAGGCGACGGACGTCGAGGACGAGTTCCCGCCGCTGGCGGGTGGGATCCGAATGCCCGACGCCGTCCACGGCCCAGACACAGAGTAATTCCATGCGCCTGACCCTCTTCCTGGATCACGCCTGCAACTTCAGGTGTACGTATTGCTACAACGGCGAGCATTTCCGGCGGGAGATGCCCCTGGAGATCGCCCGGGGCGCGGTGGATCTCGTCGTCGATGGTGAAAAAACCCTCAAGCAGGTGGGGTACTTCGGCGGCGAGCCCCTCATGCGCTTCGACATGATGAAGACCTCCACGGCCTATGTTCGGGAGCGCACGAAGGACGACGAGGTCCCGGTCACCATGGTGGTCACCACCAACGGGAGCCTCCTGGACGACGAGCGCATCGCGTGGCTCAAGGCCAACGGCTTCCACGTGGGCGTGAGCATCGACGGGACCGAGGTCGCCCAGGACGCGTGCCGGCGCTACGCGGACGGCCGGTCCACCCACGGGGACGTGGTGGCCGGCATCCGGCGGACCCTCGCGGCCGGCCTCCCCCTGAAGACGATCTCCGTGGTCGACCCCACGAACTCGGCGGAGCTCGCCGGGACCCTGCGGTACCTCGTGGACATCGGTGTGCGGGACATGAGCTTCAACATCAACTACGAGGCGGACCGGGACGAGGACGCCCGGGATGCGTTCCGCCTGCACTTTCACGAGCTCACCGAAGCGTACATCGACATCTTCCGCCAGGGAATGATCATCAAGGTCAACGTCCTCGATGCGAAGGTGATCACCCACCTGAAGGGCGGCTTCGCCTGCACGGACCGGTGCGACTTCGGCTGCGAGGAGCTGGCCGTGGCGCCCTCGGGGAACCTCTACCCCTGCGACCGCCTCATCGGCGAGGACAACATCCCCGGGATCATCATCGGGACCGTCCGGGACGGGGTGGACGTTGCGGCCCGGGACGGGCTCATCGCCAGCAAGAACGCGGTCCTCCAGGAGTGCGCCGACTGCGACCTCATGGGCCGCTGCATGCACTGGTGCGGCTGCGTGAACTTCGCGATGACCGGCTCCGTGGGGGAGGTCTCGGGCCTCCTGTGCTGGTTCGAGCAGCTCTTCATCGAGGAGGCGGACCGGGCCGCCGGGATCCTCTTTGGTGAGAAGAATCCCGGGTTCATCAAGCGCTTCTACAGCTTCGCACTCTGAACTCTGTCGCTCGGGCACTGCGCGCTCCCGTCATCCTGAGTGAGCGCAGCGAAGCGAAGGATCTCAAGTGCAATCTCTCGGGCACTGCGCGCTCCCGTCATCGTGCCCGAGAGGGTCACTTGAGGTCCCTCGGGGGACCTCGGGACGACGCGGGTGGAGGACGCCGCCGCCTCTCGGGCACTGCGCGCTCCCGTCATCGTGCCCGAGAGGTGCACTTGAGGTCCCTCGGTGGACCTCGGGACGACGGATCAGGAGGGGACATCAGGATGATGGTTCAGGGCAACCACTTGTCCCAGGGGACGTCGAACGCGTAGTCGTCGGGGTAGGCGAAGCGTCCCTTCAGGAAGGCCTTGCACTCGTCGCAGAAATGCCCCGTCTCGGCGTCCACGGTCTTGACGGTCCCCTCCGCGTCGTGCATCACACAGTTCGGGGTCCCGCAGTGGTGCAGACCGAGGACGTGCCCGACCTCGTGGATCGCGACCTTGACCACCCGGACCAGGCCCTTCTTGTAGTCCTGCTTCCCGAGCTTCTTCGTCAGGCGGTGGCTCGACACGACGCAGGCCCTCCCCCAGATCTCGCCGAGACCGAAGATCCCCCAGTCGTCGTGCTTCCCCTTCGTGGTCGAGATGTCCTGGCCCGTGAGGCCGACGATCACATCGCAGCGGGTGTCCTGCGCCGAGGCGATCTGCCCGAGGACCACCAGGAGCTTGTCCGCACGGTGGCGCTTCCGGGGTTTGTAGTACGCCACCTTCGGCATGGCCTGGGGCTCGAAGGCCTTCACGTCGAACCCGTAGACGTCCCGGAGGGCCGTTCGGATGATCTCCGCGTGCGCATCCTGGAAGGCCCCCAGGGGCTGGATCCCGAGGGTGAACTCTCCCGGAACGATCTTCTTCCCGGCCCGGGCCTCCTCCCCCCATCCAAGGACCAGAGCGACCACCAAAATCACGCCGATTCTACGTCTCATGCATCCCCTCCCGCCCGGGCCCCTGACCCCAGTCTACACGCGAAGTTCCCGATGTCATTCCCCTGAGCCGGGATCGTCTTGACCCCCCATCGGTGGTGGTGTACCACCGGGAGAAGCACGATATCTTCCAGTCCCAGGGGGGTTGTTGATGAAGAAGCGGTACAAGGTCGTGATCGTCGAGGGGATCATCGGCGCGGGCAAGTCGTCCGTCTGCCGGGAGCTGGGCCGGGCCCTCGGTCCGGACACCCTCATGATGCTGGAACCCGACGAGAAGGACGGGGCGAACCCATACCTCTCGGACTTCTACGAGGATCAGGAGCGCTGGGCCTTCGTCATGCAGGTCCACCTCCTCCAGAAGCGCTACGCGATGCAGCTGGCCGCGCAATGGCACGTCCTCTCGGACATGGGCCACGCGGTGCTGGATCGCAGCTACTTCGGCGACACCTGCTTCGCGCGGCTCCAGCGCGCGAACGGGGCCCTCGGGGAGCGGGAGTTCGACACCTACTCCGGGATCTACCACGCCATGACCTCGTCGGTGATGCTGCCCAGCATCATGGTCCGGCTCCTGGTCGCGCCGGACATCGCCCACGAGCGGATCCAGCGTCGCATGGAGGCCGAGACCGGGCGGGTCTGTGAATCCACGATCCCCTTGAAGTACTTGAAGGACCTGGACGCGGAGATCTCCCGCATGGCCGCGATCCTCCGCACCCAGGGCGTCACGGTCATCGACATCCCATGGGACGTGGACCGGGACACCCCGCAGTCCCGGGAGGTCGCGGTGCGGAGCCTCGCCGCGCGCATCGCCGAGCAGGAGCCCCTGGACGACTTCCTGGATCTCCACCGGAGGACCCTGTGAAATTCCCCCTCCTCTTCTCGCCCTTCACCCTGAAGAACGTCGAGCTGAGGAACCGGGTGGCCATGCCGCCCTTCGGCCTCAACTTCACGGGCATGAAGCGGGTCCCCAACGACCGGCTCATCGACTTCTACGAGGAGCGCGCCCGGGGGGGCGCAGGGCTCCTGATCGTCGGCGGCGCGGGCATCGACCTGAGGGGCTCGGGGTTCCTCCTGCCGGGGATCGACAGCGACGACACGATCCCCCACTGGGCCCGCCTGACCGAGGCGGTGCACCGGCACGGGGCGAAGGTCTTCATCCAGCTCTTCCACTCGGGGCGGTACTCCCATTTGCGCCTCAACAAGGGGCAGCAGCCTGTCGCCCCCTCCGCGGTGACGTCGCGCCTCACCGGGGAGGAGCCCCGGGCCCTGGAGAGGGACGAGATCCTCGAGATCGAGGCGCTCTTCGCGCAGGCCGCACGGCGGGCACGGGAGGCCGGCGCCGACGGCGTGGAGATCCTCTCCTCCGCGGGGTACCTGATCTGCCAGTTCCTCTCCCCCCTCACGAACCTGAGGGAGGACGAGTACGGCGGCTCCTTCGAGAACCGCTGTCGCTTCGGGGTGGAGACCCTGGGCGCGGTGCGGGCCGCGGTGGGGGACGAATTTCCCGTGACCCTGCGGTACTCGGGCAACGACTTCATGCCCGGCAGCAACACCAGTCGGGAGCTGATCGACGTCGCGAAGCGCTTCGAGGCCGCGGGTGCGGATGGGTTCAACGTCACCGGCGGCTGGCACGAGACCCCGGTGCCCCAGCTCCCCGCCGTGGTCCCCAGGGGGGCGTACTCCTACCTGGCTGCGGGCATCCGCCAGGCCGTGGGCGTCCCGGTCTTCGCGTCCAACCGGATCACCCGGCCGGAGCACGCCGAGGCCCTCCTGCGGGACGGCGTCTGCGACCTGGTGAGCGTGGGCCGGAGCCTCATCGCGGATCCCGAGTGGCCGAACAAGGCCCGCACGGGCCGTACCCGGGAGATCCGCCCCTGCGTGGCCTGCCTCCAGGGCTGCCTGGACAAGCTCTTCTCCCTCGGCCAGGTGACCTGCCTCTGCAATCCCCGGGCGGGCTTCGAGGGCACTCGCAACGTCACCCCCGCGGAGACCGAGAAGCACGTGGTGGTGATCGGCGCGGGGCCCGCGGGTCTCGAGGCGGCCCTGACCGCGTTGGACCGTGGCCACCGGGTCACGGTCCTCGAGAAGGCGGACCACATCGGAGGCCAGCTCCTCCTGGCCGCCGCCCCCCCGGGGCGGTCGGACTTCGGGAGCCTGTTGGACTACTACGTCCACCAGGTGGGGCTCAGGGGGGTGGACGTTCGGCTCGGGGTCGAGGCCACGGTGGAGACGATCCGCGCGCTGTCCCCGGACTCCGTGATCCTGGCCACCGGGGCGCAGGAGCTCATCCCCGACATCCCCGGTGCGGAGCACGCGGTCCACGCGTGGGACGTGCTCCAGGGACAGGCGGCCACGGGCCGCCGGGTGGTGGTGGTCGGCGGCGGTGCGGTGGGCATCGAGACCGCGCTCTACGTCGCGGAGAAGGGCTGCATCGACGGCGAGACCCTGAAGTTCCTGATGAAATACCAGGCCGAAGACGTGGAGACCTTGCGACGCCTCGTCACCCGCGGCACCAGCCAGGTGTGCGTGGTCGAGATGCTCGCGAAGGTCGGGGCGGACATCGGGCCCGCGAACCGCTGGGTGTTCCTCAAGGAACTGGAACTGATGGGCGTGGACGTCCGGACGGGCGCGCGGGTGGTCGGGATCACAGCGGATTCTGTCGAGATCGAGACAGAGGACGGCCGGGCGCGATTGGACACGGACACGGTGATCCTGGCCCTGGGGGTGCGCGCCCAGGGCGCCCTCGGCGACGCGCTCGAGGCCGCGGGGATCCCGGTGATCCGGGTGGGAGACGCGAAGAAGCCGCGGCAGATTCTCCATGCGGTGCATGAGGGCTTCGAGGCTGCACGGGGGATCTAGCGGAACACGGTGTGAAGGAGGACGGGATGCTACGTTGGCTCGGGTGGGTGGTTGCGGTCCTGGCCCTTATGGGGCTCATGATGAGCGGTTGCAACTGGAAGAAGAAGGAGGTCGTCCTCGCCTGCCAGTGCATGGTGGACTGCGCCGACCAGATCCAGGTCGACAGCCCCCAGGAGATGATGGAGTGCAAGAAGCTGTGCAAGGGCGCCCACTTCGAGGGCTGGGACCAGGGCTCCCAGATGGCCATCCAGATCCTCGAGGGCAACCGCGAGGACTGCTCCTTGTAGGATGGGAGGTCCTTCAGGGCCTCACGCAAAGACATCCAAGATGAATCGTTTTGGTATCGTCTTCGATCTCGATGGAATCCTCGTCGACAGCGAGCTGTCCCTCCGGGATCTGGCAACCCTCGTCAGCTTCGGGTAGACTTCTCCTCGTCGAATGCGGGAGGGAATCATGAAGTTTACGTTGATCATCGGGACCCTGGCGATCTTTGGTCTGGTCAGCTTCGCGTGTGGCAGCGGCGGCGGCAGCGGTGGGCCGGGGATCGATGTCTCCGGTGGATCGGACGCGGTCGAGGACGGTGGAGCCGAGGACGGGGCGCTCCCTGACGGCGGCGGCGAGCCCGACGAGATCTGCGCGCCGGATTGCGCTGGCAAGGTCTGCGGCGGCGATGGCTGCGGCGGGGTCTGTGGCGACTGCGGCGCTGGGGAGCTCTGTCAGTTGGGGCTGTGCGTCCCGGAGGGCAGCTGCGAGATCCTGGCGGACTGCCTGCCCCGGATCTGTGGCGAGGACGGCGAGTGCGCCGACTGCACCGACGACCTTCAATGCGCCGACGCCGACCTGGTCTGCAACGAGGACAGCGGCCACTGCGTGGACTGCGTCGAGGACGCAGACTGCCCCGAGGGGGCGGCCTGCAACGAGAACTACACCTGCCAGGCCCTGGCCTGTCCGGACGTGGACTGCCCCGAGGGCCTGGTCTGTGACGAGGAGGCCCACGCCTGCGTCGAGTGCGTCACCGCGGCGGACTGCGGCCCCTGGGACGAATGCCTGGACAACGTCTGCATCGGCCCGGCGCCCTGCGAGTCCTCCAAGGACTGCGCGGACGACGAGGTCTGCTGGAAGGAGGAGGGCATCTGCGTGTTCTGTGTCGAGGACGCGGACTGTGACGACGGGTACCGCTGCACTGCGGAGCACCTCTGCGAGGAGATCCTCTACTGCGACTCGGACAAGGACTGCAAGGACTACGACAAGGTCTGTGACAAGGACCTGGGCGAGTGCGTGGACTGCCTCTCTGACGTGGACTGCGCGCTGGACCACTTCTGCATGGACGCCGACTGCCTGCCGGATCTCTGCGATCAGGGGGCCGAGGGCCCCGTCTGCCTCGGCGGCGACGTGGTGGCCTGCAACGAGAACGGCAGCGTGGTGATCCCGGTGGCGCTCTGCCTCGAGGGGACCTTCTGCCTGGACGCGGCCTGCGTCGAGTGGCTCTGCGTCCCCGGGGCGGCGGGCTGCGATGGCGACGTGGCCTTTGTCTGCAACGACGAGGGCAGCGGCCACGCCTCCGAGGAGATCTGCGAGGGACAGGACATCTCCTGCGTGATGGGGGAGTGCATCGAGGTGGTCTGCCAGCCCGGCGAGACCGTGTGCCTCAACCCCCAGGCCATGGTCACCTGCGACGAAGAGGGTGCCACCTTCGAGGTCACCGAGTGCGGCGACGGCGCATACTGCGATGACGCCATCGGCGCCTGCCTCGAGTGGGTCTGTGTCCCCGACAGCCAGTGGTGCCAGGGCAACTCGGTGATGGCCTGTGACGGGATCGGCTCCGAGGCTGCCAAGGTGGACGACTGCACCGAAGACGAGCTCACCTGCGTGGACGGCGCGTGCATCGCGTGCGTGTCGGACTGCACGGATCTGGAGTGCGGCGACGACGGCTGCGGAGGGTCCTGCGGCCTCTGCGAGGAAGGCTTCGCCTGCGTCTGGGACGGCCAATGTTCCCCGCTGCCCTGCAATGACGGTTGCACCGGCGCGACCCCGGCTGCGATCTTCTGCGGGCTGGAGCTCTGCACCCCCGGGGTGGCCCTGGGGGTCACCGTCGGCTCCCCCGTGGGGGACAACCCGGCCTCCGGTGTCTCGGTCATCGAGCACTACGGCTCAGCCCAGAACGACCTCGTGGTGATGGGGGGGACCTCCTACCTGGGCGTGGCCACGGGACAGCTGGTGGGCGGGGATCACAACGGACAGCTCCCCGGAGGGACCTCATGGGACGACCCCTGGGCCACGACCAACGGCAACGACGTGGTCCACGTCCGCCTGAGCCTCCGGGCGCCGCCGGGCGTCTCCGGGTTCTGCGTCGACTCCTACTTCCTCTCCCGGGAGTACAACGTTCAGCAGCAGCAGTTCAACGACAAGTTCTACCTGGTGGTCACCGCCCCCGGCGGACCCGTCGCGGCCGGGGCGGTGATCAACTTCATGCCCTGTCCGGACCCCGGGGCGTTCACGAGCTTCACGGACGCCGACGGGACCGCCATGTGCTACGTCACCGTCAAGTCGGGATTCCACACCTGCTCCGAGGGCTCCCCGAACCTCGACGCCACGGGGTTCACCTGTGGCTACGGCTGGATGCGGACCTGCTGGCCCGTAGCGGGTGCGGCCCTCTTCGATCTCGTCATCCACATCCACGACGAGCAGGACGCGGCCTACGACTCCGTGGCCCTGGTTGACAACTTCCAGTGGACGTACGGGGACCTCCAGCAGGGGACCTGGTTCATCGAGTGAGCGACCGCTCCCAATCCCCACCGTCCGGAGCCGGCCTGCTGATCGCCCTCGTGGCCGCGGGCACCTTCCTCGGGGCCAGCTTCGGCTCCATGGTGACCGTGGCGTTGCCGTCCATCGGCCGCTCCATGGACGTGTCCATGGACGCTGCGGGCTGGGTGGTCCAGGCCTTCCTGGCGATCGCGGCGATCACCCTGATCCCCGCGGGGCGCCTCGGTGATCGATGGGGGCATCTGCGGGTCTACCGGATCGGCCTCGTGGTCCTGGTGCTGGCGTCGGTGCTCTGCGCAGCCGCCCCGGTGTTCTGGGTCCTCCTGGTCGGGCGCGGGCTCCAGGGGCTCGGCGCCGGGATGCTCATGTCCTGCGGTCCCGCGCTGCTGACCACCTCCGTGCCCCCGGCGCAGCGGGGCCGGGTCCTGGGGGTGGTGTCCACCGCAACCTACACGGGCCTGACCCTGGGGCCCCCCCTGGCGGGCTTCCTGGTGGAGGCCCTGGGATGGCAGGGGGTCTTCGGCGCCGGTGTGGTCCTGGGCGTGGTGGTCCTCGTGCCGACCCTCCGGTTGCGGCGGGAGGAGAGGCGGGGCCCCCCCCGTGTGGACCTCACCACGGAGCTGCGGATGTTCCGATCCCCGGTGTTCTCCGGGACCATGGCCGCGGCGGTCCTCCTGTACTCGGCCATCTTCATCGTGACGATGCTCTTCCCGTTCTACCTGGAGGAGGGCCTGCTGCTGCGGCCGGACCGGGTGGGCGCGATCCTCATGGCGCAGCCCCTGGTGATGGCGATGACCGCCTCCCCCGCCGGCTGGTTCTCGGACCGGATCGGCACCCGCGGCCTCGCCGCCGGCGGGATGCTGACCTGCGCCCTGGCCCTGGGGTCCATGGGGCTCCTCTTCGACGGGGGGACGTCGCTCTGGCTCGTCGCGGCCCTCCTGGTCGCCCTCGGCCTGGGCTGTGGGTTGTTTGTGTCCCCCAACTCCAGCGCCCTCATGGGCGCCGCGGACGTCGGGGCCCAGGGCAGCGCGGGGGCGATGCTCGCCATTGCCCGCACGGTCGGGATGTTCCTGGGCATCAGCCTCGCCACCGGGGTCTTCTCCTTCGCAGGCGGCGCTCCCCGCGGGCGCTGGGGCGCGGCGGAGTTTCACGCGTTCGGCGCGGCCCTCGCGGTCGGGGCGGGCATCATGCTGGTGGGTGCGACGATCTCGGCGGTCCGCGGGGAGCCGGGACGATGACCTGGCGTCTCCCATGACCCCTCCGTCCCTCCCGGCATGGCTCCTCGACATCCTCGCCTGCCCCGTCTGCCATGCCTCGCTCCCCTCCAGCGGTGACTGTCCCTGCGGGCAGCGCTTTGATCTCTCGGCGACCGTGCCGGACCTCCTGATCGGTGACTTCCCCCTGGGGGACGCCTATGACCGCATGGCGGACACCGCGGCGCGGCGGGCGCGGGAGGAGCCGGAGCGCTTCACCCACATCGACCATGCGCTCCTGCGGGCGGCCCGGGGCCGGACCCTGGACCTGGGCTGCGGGGTGGGGCGGATGCTCGGCGCGCTGGAGGCCCGCGCCGAGCACGTGGTCGGCGTGGATCTCTCCGGGGAGAGCCTGGCCCGTGCCCGGGCCCGTGGGTTCACGGTGGTCCGGGCCGATGCGCTGCGCCTGCCCTTCCGGTCCGGGAGCTTCAATGCGGTGGTGTCGGGGTTCGGGACCTTCGCGCACCTCCCCCTGAGGGACGCGGCCCGGGAGGTGGCCCGGGTCCTGGCCCCGGGCGGCATCTTCGCCTTCCACAACTTCGGTGCGAAGGCCCTGGTCGCCGCGCAGGTCCTCGCCGGGCTGGTGCGGCTGCGCCGGCCGCGGCTGACCACCGGTTTCCACACCGAGGCGATCCGGCGGTGGCGAGACGTGGAGGCCGCGCTCGCCGCGGCGGGCCTCCGGGTGATCGAAGCCGTAGGGCGATTGCACGTGCCCGGTCTCGCCCGCCTGAGCGGGCGCCGCCTGTATACCAGGCGCCGATTCCTCCTCCCCTGGTGTTGGGATGTGGTGATCGTCGCGCAAGGCCGTCCCGGCCCCTGACTTGACGCGCGGGCTTGATCCCATTACATTCTCGACGCCTATGGCGTACGCGTGCGATCCTGACGTCCCACGCGAAGGCGAGGAATCGAGGAGTTCACGATGATCCAGAAAATCCTCAAGAAGATCTTCGGCACTGCGAACGAGCGGATGCTCAAGTCCTTCGAGCCGCTGGTGGCGCAGATCAATGCCCTGGAGCCGGAGATCCACGCCCTCTCGGACGACCAGATCAAGGCGAAGACCGACGAGTTGCGAGCACGGGTTCAGGGCGGCGAGACCCTGGAAGACCTCCTCCCCGAGGCCTTCGCCGTGTGCCGGGAGGCCTCGATCCGTGTCCTGGGCATGCGCCACTACGACATGCAGCTCGTGGGCGGGATCGCGCTGCACCGGGGGATGATCGCGGAGATGAAGACCGGCGAGGGGAAGACCCTCGTCGCGACCCTCGCTGTCTACCTCAACGCGCTGGAAGGCCGGGGCGTCCACGTGATCACGGTGAACGACTACCTGGCCAAGCGCGACGCTGAGTGGATGGGCGCCCTCTACAACTGGCTCGGCATGAGCGTAGGCGTCATCGTCCACGGCCTCGACGACCAGGAGCGCCAGGAGCAGTACGGCGCGGACATCACCTACGGGACCAACAACGAGTTCGGCTTCGACTATCTCAGGGACCACATGAAGTTCGAGCACAAGAACATGGTCCACCGGTTCTTCTGGCCCGAGAGCGTGAAGACCGAGAAGGAGCGCTCGAAGATCTTCAACTACGCGATCGTGGACGAGGTCGATTCGATCCTCGTGGACGAGGCCCGGACCCCCCTGATCATCTCGGGCCCCTCCGAGGAGTCCACGGACAAGTACTACAAGGCCAACAACGTCATCCCGTTCCTCAAGCGGGACGAGGACTACGTCGTCGACGAGAAGTCCGAGACCGTGACCCTCACGGACACCGGCGTGGACAAGGTGGAGCGGCGCCTCCAGGTGGGGAACCTGTACGAGGCCGAGAACATGGAGTGGCTCCACCACATCAACCAGGGCCTCCGGGCCCACACGCTGTTCAAGCGGGACGTCCGCTACCTCCTGGAGGACGGCAAGGTCATCATCATCGACGAGCACACGGGCCGGAAGATGCCCGGGCGCCGCTGGAGTGACGGGCTCCACCAGGCCATCGAGGCCAAGGAGGGCGTGCGCATCGAGGAGGAGAACCAGACCCTCGCTACGGTGACCTTCCAGAACCTCTTCCGCATGTACCGGAAGCTCTCGGGCATGACCGGTACCGCGGAGACCGAGGCGGAGGAGTTCGCGAAGACCTACGACATCGACGTGCTCGTGGTGCCCACGAACATGCCGATGATCCGCGATGATCAGGACGACGTGGTCTACAAGACCGAGCGGGCCAAGTTCGCTGCGGTCACGGAAGACATCAAGCGCTGCCACAAGACCGGTCAGCCGGTGCTCGTGGGGACGATCTCCGTGGAGAAGTCCGAGCTCCTCGCCAAGTTCCTCAAGCGCGACGGCGTGCCGCACAACGTCCTGAACGCGAAGAACCACGCTCGGGAGGCCGAGATCGTGGCTCAAGCCGGGCGCAAGGGCGCGGTGACGATCTCCACGAACATGGCCGGCCGAGGGACGGACATCGTCCTCGGCGGCAACCCCGAGTTCCTGGCCAAGGACACCGTGGGCACGGACTTGGGCCAGGCCTACCAGGAGGCCCTGCGGCGATACAGGGAGGCCTGCGCAGCGGAGAAGCGGGAGGTCCTCGAGGCAGGAGGCCTCTACGTCCTGGGCACGGAGCGCCACGAGAGTCGCCGCATCGACAACCAGCTGCGAGGCCGGTCGGGGCGGCAGGGCGACCCGGGGAAGACCCGGTTCTACATGTCCCTGGAGGATGATCTCCTGCGGATCTTCGGTGCGGAGCGCGTCCAGAAGATCATGAACCTGATGAACGTCCCCGAGGACGAGCCGATCATCCACCGTTGGATCACCAAGGCCATCGAGACGGCGCAGCGTCGGGTCGAGGGGCACAACTTCGATATCCGGAAGAACCTCCTCGAATATGACGACGTGATGAACCAGCAGCGCCTCACGATCTACGACCTGCGCCGCAAGGTCCTGGAGGGGACCGAGACCCACGCGCTGGTCCTCAACGCGGTGGACGAGGTGATGGATCTCGTCCTGGACCAGTACTGCAGTGAGGCCGTCGCGCCGGAGGAGTGGGATCTCGGCGAGCTCACCGAGGGGCTCAAGCAGATCTTCGCAACGGAGATCTCCTTCGAAGGCGTGGAGCGGGCCGGGGACACGATCTTCGAGCACGCGTCCAGGACCCTCAAGGCCCGATACGAGGAGCGGGAGCGGCTCCTGGTGGAGGGGCTGTCCCTGACCCGTCAGGCCGACGGCGAGGAGGAGGAGGAGGCCCTCTCCAAGGCCGAGGAGCGCTGGCGGTTCTATGAGCGGGAGAGCTACCTGAGGGAGCTGGACAAGCAGTGGAAGGACCACCTCCTCCGGATGGATCACCTCAAGGAGGGGGTCCACCTGGAGGGCTACGCGTCCAAGGACCCGAAGCTGATCTACAAGAAGGAGGGCTTCCGGCTCTTCGGCGACCTGATCGTCCGCATCAAGGAGAACCTCGTTCGCCTGCTGTTCCGGGTGGAGCTCAAATCCGATGAGGAGATCGAGGCCTTGCGCCGGCGTCGCAAGAAGGTCAACATGCAGTACGTGCACGGGCAGTCCCCCGGCCAGGGCGGCAGGTCCGAGAAGCAGAAGACCGTCCGCCGGGACCAGCCCAAGCTCGGCCGCAACGACCCCTGCCACTGCGGCTCCGGCAAGAAGTACAAGCAATGTTGTCTCCGAAAGGACGAGATCGCAGCCGAGGGGTAGCGCATGGCGACGTCTCGCCCGGTCTGGTCCTCCGGAGGCGGTCGGACGTGTCCCGTCTGCGGGTGGCCTGCGTCCGATTGCCGGTGCAGCGCGAAGCGGCAGCAGGCCGTCGTCGGCGACGGCAGGGTGCGCGTCGGCCGTGAGACCAAGGGGCGCAAGGGGAAGGGCGTGACCCTGATCACGGGCCTGCCCCTGGACGAGGCAGCGCTCAAGAACCTGGCCAGGGAGCTCAAGCAGATCTGCGGCACCGGCGGCACAGTGAAGGACGGCGTCATCGAGATCCAGGGGGATCACCGGGACGCGCTGGTGGTCGAGCTGAAGAGGCGCGGCTACGATGCGAAGCGAACCGGCGGCTGATGGAGTGTCAGGACCCCAGCGCAGTGAGGGCGGCGCCGTAGGCGCCCATGAGCTGGGCGTGCTCGGGGACGGTGACGTGATCTCCGCCGAGCTCCTCTGCGAGCATCTTCTGGACGGCCCGGTTCCTGGCCACCCCCCCGGAGAGGAAGAGATCACCCTGGACGCCGGTGGATCGGGCCATGGCGGCGACCCGCCGCACCAGGGAGCGGTGGACCCCGCGCAGGATCGGCGCCAGGTCGGTTCCCCGGGCGAGGAGGGAGATGATCTCCGACTCGGCGAAGACCGTGCAGGTGCTCGAGATCGGGATCTCCTCGGTGGTGGACAGCGCGTACTCGTCCAGATCGGCGAGGTCGATCCGCAGGCGGTAGGCGACGTTCTCGAAGAAGCGCCCGGTGCCTGCGGCGCACTTGTCGTTCATCGCGAAGTCCACCACGGTGCCCTGGCCGCCGATGCGGATCACCTTGGAGTCCTGGCCGCCGATGTCCACCAGGGTGCCGGGGCGCCCCAGGGCCCGGTAGACGCCCCGGGCGTGGCAGGTGATCTCGGTCACCGTGCGGTCCGCGCCCGTCGCGAGCTTCCGGCCGTAGCCCGTGGCCACGACGGGGACGGTCCCCCCCGCCGCGGTCTCGCCGTCCGCGATCATGGCGCGGATCTGCTCGTCCCCTTTGGGGTCGGTCCGATCCATGAGGTGCCAGATCAGGGCGCCGTGCCCGTCCACGCCGACGATCTTCGTCGTGGTGGAGCCGGCGTCGATCCCCAAGGCCCGGATGTCGCCCATGTCAGCCCTCCAGCATCTCCAGGAATGCGCTGATGCGGTTGTCGGATTGTTCGTCGCTGTAGACCCGCTCGTCGGAGTGGTCCGCCTCCAGCAGGAGCGCGGGGACCCCGATCTCGTTGACGAGCCGGTCCCGCTGGTCCACCTGCCCGATGGAGTACGGCTTGCAGGAGCGATCCGAGTGGAGCAGCACCCCGTCCAGGTGGAACTCCTTCGTCATGCGGTGCATGGTGTCGAGCTTGTGCTGTGTGGACCGGTTGAGGATCGGGTGGAGGTAGACCCTGGCCATGCTCTCCAGGGGCCTGCCGGGCTCCATCATGGACGCCAGCTCCCCCCAGGCGTTGGTGTAGGTCGAGGCCACGCACGCCGCGCCCCGTGCGGCGAGGAGCTCGGAGAGATGGCGCACCCGGTACCAGATCGGCAGGTTGTCCCAGAGGAGTCGGATCCTCTCGTCCCTGATGGCGCCGACCCCCTGCGCGATGCGCTCGTCCAGGGCCTTCACCATGGCCCGGTAGAACCGCACTGTCTCCTCGTCCCCCCGCATCTCCACGATGGGCCCCATGAGGATGAACTGGTCGAAGACCGTGAGCGGGGCCGGGCGGTGTCTCCCCTTGGCCATGACCTCGCTCCAGAGATAGGCCGCGTCCTGGCTCAGGCGACCGACCTCCTCGAGCTTCTTGGGACTCAGGCTCTTCCCGGCGATCCGCTCCGCGGCCTCGATGGCCTGCTCGATCTGGGCCTTGACGAACTCCACCGCGTGGGGCGTGGCCTCGTCGTAGAGGAAGGGGGTGTCGATGAGGACCAGCTCTGCGCCGAGCTGCTCGGCGAGGATCCGGTACCAGGAGAGCACCGTCTGGCAGATGTTGGTGCAGCAGACCAGCAGGTCCGGCTTCGGCAGCCGCCCCACGATGGTCTTTTCGGTCAGCACGGTACCGATGTCCGTGCGGGCGTAGGAGCAGGTGTCCCGGGACCAGCCCGCGTCCTCCGCGGCCTCCATGGCCTCCACCGCGGTGCGGCGCACCCCGCACATCGCCGCATGGTTCTCCGGGTAGTGGATGAAGAACCCCAGGGCCTTCAAGTACTCCACCGGGGCGCCGGAGGTGACCCAGGCCACGGGGCGGGCGCCGTCGGCGTAGCGGCCGGTGAGGTAGTGCCGGAACACCAGCTCCTTGAACCATGGGACCACCGGGAGGGGCGGTGCGAAGAGGCTGTCGGCTTTCGGGCGTCGCCGACGGGCCTTCCCCTCCCCCTGGAGGCGCTGGGCGCGGAGGAACGCGCGGGCGCCGATGTCGACGGCGAGGTGGTACTGGAGCCTCCGGAGGGTGCGGTTCATGCCATCATCTCCATGAAGGCCTCGATGCGGCCGGTGGTCCGATCCTCGAGGGGGGCGCCGACCTCGGTCTCCAGCACCAGGGTCTGGAGCCCCAGATCCCGCATCCCCTTGACCATCAGGGGGATGTCGTAGAGCTCGGGCTCACAGTACTTGACGACGTAGAACAGCACCCCCCGGGCGCCGGTGGCCCCAGCCAGTCGGCCCAGGTGCTCGAGCCGGGCGTTGATGGGGCTGCCCCGCATGGGATCCGGCGGGCCGTGGACGATGGCCTCCGCCATGCGCACGTGGGGGTCCGTCCCTGCGCCGTCCCCGTACGCCCGACGCCCGCAGCACGCGGTGTCGTCGGCCACCACCCGTCCCCCCGCCGCGGAGATCGCGGAGAGCACGTCCATGGGCTCGGGGACGATCCCGGAGAGGATCAGCGGGATGCCCGGCGCCGCCCCGGTGTCGGGTTCGAGACCGTCGGTGAGGGCCAGGTAGTCCTCAGCGGGGAGGTACTCCCGGGTCCGCAGGAGCCGGTAGAGCCCCTGGACGTCCCTCGTGACGGGGAGGTGCGCGGTGAGGAGCCGTCGGCTGCGCGCATCGGCCGCCTCCTCGCGCCCCACCGCCTCCAGGAGCGCCGCGTCGTCCGGGGAGTGCTTGGTGATCGCGCTCAGGGAGTCGCCCATGGCCCGCAGCTCCGCTGCGAGGAACGCGACGTCACAGGCCCGGGTGCCCCGCGGGAGGTAGAGGGGCAGTACCGGCTTTTGAGGCTTTACGAAGCTCTGCACGACGCTCGCCAGCCCCTGGAGGGAGTCGCAGCCGTGGGGCATCACCAGCAGGTCCACGGCGTCGATTCCGCCGTCCAGGAAGAAGGCCAGCGCTGCGCGCACGATGGAGCAGGTGTAGGCCTGGAGATGTGCGTCCCCCAGGGAGGTGTCGGTTCGGGGCGGCCCCCAGATCTCGACGGGCAGGACACCGTGGGCGCGGAGGAGGGCCCGGTGGTAGTGGATCGGCGTCACCGCGGCCACGCGTCCGCCCTGGCTTCGGAACCGGTCCATGGTGTCTCGTCGCGTCGGGATCTCTACCACCGTCTTCTCCTGGTCGGCTGCTTCTCCCGACACGATACGGGGGTGTCCGAAGGGGCGTCAATGATCTTCGTGTCAGGGGAATGCACACCGCTTGATTTCGTTCAGGTGTTTATTCTAGGATGCGCCCGCAGGCGAGGAGGTCGGCATGAAGAGAATCGGTATCCGTCGCGAGGACAAGAGCCCCTTCGAGCGCCGCGCCGCCCTGACCCCGGCCCACGTGCGCAGGGCCCGGGAGGAGCTGGGCCTCGAGGTGACGGTCCAACCCAGCCCCATCCGGGTCTTCCCGGAACAGGAGTATGTGGACGCCGGCGCGGTGGTCTCCGAGGATCTCTCGACCTGCGACATGATCCTCGGGGTCAAGGAGATCCCGCTGGATCTCCTGGCGCCGAACCAGGCCTATGCGTTCTTCTCCCACACGATGAAGGGCCAGGCCTACAACATGGAGATGCTGCGCACCCTGATGGGACGGGGCTGCACCCTGTTGGACTACGAGCGCATCGTGGACGGGCAGGGACGTCGCCTGGTGTTCTTCGGCTACTACGCCGGCCTCGCGGGGATGCTGGACACCCTCTGGGCCCTGGGGCAGCGCGCCGCCGTCGACGGGATCGACTCCCCCTTCTCGGCCCTCAAGCGGGCCTACCTGTACCACGACCTCACCGAGGCGCGGGCCGTGATGGAGGAGGTGGGCCGCGCAATCCGGGTGCGGGGCATCCCCTACGATCTGCAGCCGCTGGTCATCGGCTACGCGGGGTACGGAAACGTCTCTCGGGGAGCACAGTCCATCGGGGATCACCTGCCCACGGTGGCGGTCACCCCCGAGGACCTGGCTGCCGGGAACCTGGGCGACACCCACCCTGCGCGCACCGTCTACAAGGTGGTCTTCAAGGAGGAGCACATGGCCCGCCGCGCGGACGGCGGCGCCTTCCTGCTCCGTGAGTACTACGACCATCCGGAGCGCTACGTGGGCTGCTTCGAGGAGCACCTGGATCGGCTCTCGGTCCTCGTCAACTGCATCTACTGGGAGGAGCGCTACCCGCGCCTCATGACCCTGGAGAAGACCCGGGCGATGTGGGCCGACGGGCCGCCGCGGCTGCGGGTGGTCGGAGACATCTCCTGTGACATCGGTGGCTCGGTGGAGGCCACGGTCAAGTCGACCACGGTGGACAAGCCTGTCTTCGTCTGGGACGTGGACGAGGCGATCGACCGGGACGGACTCGAGGGACGAGGCCCCGTGATCATGGCCGTGGATATCCTGCCGACGGAGCTGCCCAGGGACTCATCCCGGCACTTCGGCGACTCCCTGTTGCCCTTCCTCAAGCAGATGGCGGAGCTGGATCCTGCGGTGCCCTTCGAGAAGGCCGAGATCCAGCCGGAGATTCGTTCGGCGTGTCTCGTTTGGGGTGGGCGGATCACCCCGGATTACAAGTACATGGAAGACTTCATCTAGACCCTGATTCGAAGAGGGAATCCAAATGAATAAGGTGCTGCTGCTTGGTGCTGGGCTGGTCACTCGTCCCCTCGTGAACTATCTGTTGGACAAGGGCTACCAGTTGACCATCGCCACCCGCACGGTCTCAAAGGCCGTGTCCCTGGTGGGTGGGCATCCCAACGGGACGGCCCTGACCCTGGACCTGACTGATCCCGAGGGTCTCGACAAGCTCATTGAGGCCTCGGACCTGGTGATCAGCCTGGTCCCCTACACCTTCCACGTCCAGGTAGCGAAGCGCTGCATCGCGATGAGGAAGGACATGGTCACCACCTCCTACGTGAGCCCGGCCATGAAGGAGCTGGACGCTGCGGCCGGGGACGCGGGGATCCTGATCCTCAACGAGATCGGCGTGGACCCGGGCATCGACCACATGTCCGCGATGAAGGTGATCAACAAGGTCCAGGGAGAGGGCGGCAGGGTCCGGGGCTTCCGGTCCTGCACCGGCGGGCTCCCGGCCCCGGCGGACAACGACAACCCCTGGGGCTACAAGTTCTCCTGGAGCCCCCGCGGCGTCCTCATGGCCGGCCGGAACGCTGCGAAGTGGCTCGAGAACGGGGAGCTGGTCGAGGTGCCGGGTGAGGACCTCTTCCTCCACCACTGGCCTCTGGACGTCCAGGATGTCGGCACCCTCGAGTCCTACCCGAACCGGGATTCCATGGGCTACGTCGCGCTCTACGGCCTCCAGGGCGTGGAGACCATGTTCCGCGGCACCTTGCGGTATGCGGGCTGGTGCGTGGCCATCAAGCAGCTCGTGGACCTGGGCTGGCTGGGCATGGAGGAGAGGGTCGATCTCCCGGGCAAGACCTACGCCCAGGTCATGTGGCAGCTCCTCGGGCAGGAGCCCGGCGGCAACCTGAAGGCGGCAATCGCCGGCGAGCTCGGCGTCTCCCCTGACCATGACGGCATCGACCGCATGGCCTTCGTCGGGCTCCTGGGGGACGAGATCGTCTCCCATCGGGGGGTCACCTACCTGGACGCGCTCTGCGAGCTCCTCGAGCGGAAGCTCGCCTACGCGCCCGGCGAGCGGGACATGCTCGCGATGGTCCACGAGTTCGACGTGGTCAAGGCCGACGGCACCGCTCAGAAGGTCACCTCCACCATGGTCGACTACGGGGTGCCGAACGGTGACTCCTCCATGTCGAGGACCGTCTCCCTCCCCGCGGCCATCGCGACCCACATGATCCTCAAGGGCGACATCAAGATGACCGGCGTCCACGTCCCCGTGCTCTCCGCCATCTACGAGCCCGTCCTCGACGAGCTCGAGACCCTGGACATCAAGGTCGTCGAGACCTGGGGGGCCTGACCCCCAACCTTTCCTCCCCAGCAGATCCGCGCTTGGAATACCTTTCCGGATCAGGCATTAAGCACTCCGTGGAGGTGTCCATGCGGATCTCGAACTCAGCGATGCTCGGTGGCCGGTCGACTCCTGCGCCCGAGAGGGCTTGGTCCCGGTTCGGATTGATCCTGGGAGCCATCATCCTCGCTCTCGTCGCGTGCAACGACCGCACTGTGGAGCGGCCCGATCCGGGGCCGCCGGTGGAGGAGATCGACCTCGACGGCCTCGAGGTCGATCCCGATGACGAGGACGTGGTCTTCCAGTACGTGGATCCCGTCACCGGCAAGTCCGTGGTCGCGACGAAGATCGAGGAGATCCCCGAGGGCCAGCGGGAGAACGTCATGGTGCTCTACTCCGGGGAGCGGCGGGACCGGCTCACGGCGCGGGCCCTGGCATTGGTGGACCTCACCGCGCCCGGTGAAGACGGCAGGTATCCCGTCCGCCTGGTCAACCGATGGGAGTTCACGCCCTCGGGCCTCAAGACCACGGAGGGAAAGGGGGCGCAGCTGGCGTCCGCGACCGAGGGCGTCGTGCTCTACACCGCGCCGGGTTGCGGCCACTGCGACCGGGCCAGGCAGTGGTTTACGGAGAAGGGGATCCCCTTCGTGGAGAAGGGCGTCAACGCAGACCCGTCGGCGGCCGCGGAGATTGCAGCCCTCGGAGAGGCCCAGGGGGTCCCCGAGTCCTATCTCTCGAGCGTCCCGCTGATCAACGTGAAGGGGAAGCTGCTGGTGGGGTTCGATCCGCGCCAGGTCGAGGCTGCTCTGCAGGCACCTTAGTTGGTCGAGGTGCGATCCAGGTAGTCGTTGAGGAGCGCCCGGTGGTCCGGGAAGATGTGCTTGAACCGGACCGTCCGTGAGTTGGGGCCCATGTCCACGATCTCACCGAGGGCGCGGATCCGGCGCGGGTCTCCGCCGAGGCCGAACTCGAGCCAGACGTAGCGGGTGTCGTCCGAGGTCAGATCCATGGGGCCGCGCAGCTTGATCTCGTTTGCGGAGATGGCGACCGCCGTGGCCTGGATGCGCTTGGGCCCCGAGAAGATCTGGTCGACCAGGAATGGCTGTTCGATGATGGTTTCCTGGTATGTGATCGTCATGACTCCCCCCCTCATGGACTGCCCTTGAGCCCAAGAATACATCGGGCCGATCGGTTCGCAACTTACCACGGGGAAATGCTCGGGCCGGGGATCCTATTTTGCCGTGACCGGAGAAAGAGACGTTGGATGGCCGCAAGCGAAGTTGTAGAAAACAAACAGAAAAACGATGGCAGTGCCCGAGAAGTGAGGATGCGCCAGGTCCGGGAACAGGTTTCCCCCCAGGCCGGATCCTGCCGGTTCGAAAGCCAAGCGATATTGGGCAGTTCGATCGGCGAAGGGGGGGGGGGAAGATCCCGGGATCGGTCAGAAGCGGCGCGGAGATCAGGCGCGGGTCCGCCGTTGACCGAAGATCGCGGTGCCCACGCGTACCAGGGTAGCGCCCTCCTCAACCGCGACCTCAAGGTCGTGGCTCATGCCCATGGAGAGCTCACAGAAGGCCACCGCATCCGTGGCAGGGAGCCTCTCTGCGACCTCGTCCCGCAGGCGGCGGAGGGCCACGAAGTGGGGACGGACCTCATCGGCGTCCAGGTCGAAGGGCGGGAGGGTCATCAGGCCGTGGATCGCGACGTGCTCCATGGCGCGCGCGGCGCGGAGGAGCTCTGGGAGGTCCACAGGAGTGCAGCCTGACTTGGAGGCTTCGCCGCCCACGTTGACCTCCAGGAGGATCGGCTGGACGAGGCCTCGCAGTCCCGCCTGCCGATCGATCTCCTGCAGGAGGGATCGACGGTCCACGGAGTGGATCAGGCTGGCCCGGCCCACCACCATCTTCACCTTGTTGCGCTGGAGGCCGCCGATGAAGTGGAACGGTGGGCCCTCCCCCGGGGGGAAGTGGTCATGCTTGGTCACCAGCTCCTGCGCGTAGCTCTCACCGAAGAGCCTGTGGCCCGCTGCGAGCCCGGCGAGCACGGCCTCCACCGGATGCGTCTTGGACACGGCGAGGAGTCGGATGCCGGCGGGGTCCCGTCTGCAGCTCCCCGCGGCCGCATCGATCCGGCCCTGCACATGCGCCAGGTTCTCTCGAATCCGCTCCAACAGGTCGTCTTGCGTCGTCATGGTGAACACTCTGTCTCTGCACGCGCTGGTCGTCAAGGCCCCGGTTCAGATTGAAGAATCCGGGTCGCAGGCTACCCGGCTGAGATTGTCCCAGCTGGTAGTCCCTACAGACCCTGTCCCATCAGGAAGGACTTGATGTTGACGTAGTTCGCGGGGGAGCCGCCGTTGGAGCCAGACGCGAAGCCGGGCTAACCCAGGTTGAAGCAGTCGGAGAAGATCGCGGCGCAGGCACCCTGCTGGGCCGCCTGGAAGCACTCCTGGTAGCTCGGATCGTTGGGATCGGGGCACTGCTCGGTGACGCAGGAGGCGATGGCCTGGTACTGGGCCTGGGCGTCGAGGGTGCCCTGGTTGTAGCAGTCCTGCAGGCAGGCCTGGTTGCTGCCGCAGGGCTCCATGCAGTCGAACATCTCGGAGCAGTCCTTGTCACCGCCCGGGAAGCATGCGCCATACTCGTCCATGCAATGCTCCATGATGATGTCGTTCTGGCACTGCGCGTCGCCAGGGGGGCAATTCTGGCCGCCGTTGTCGGAGAAGCACTGGAGCAGATCGCTGAGCTGCTGCTGAGCCTCATTTGAACCCTGGTTCATGCATTCCTGCTGGCAGGTGGCATCGTTCGGGGCGCACTCCAGTGCGCAGTCGTTGATTCCCTTGCAGGTCAAGGCTGCCACTGCCTCGCACATGCCGGTGCCGTCGTTGCAAATCGTCGCCGCCGGGTCGCAGCCCACGCAGGGGCAGAGGCCGCAGGAGCCGCCGCAGCCGTCCGGGCCGCACTGCTTGCCGGTGCAGGCCGGCTGGCAGACGCCGACTTCGCAGACGCCGGTGGTGGCGTTGCAGGTCTCGTCCGCGCCGCACTCGCCGCAGTCGCAGGTGTCGAAGGTGCCGCACCCCTTGCCGGTGCAGATCGCGTCGCAGTCCACGACCTCGGGGGCGCAGGTGCTGGTCGCCGCCACGCAGGTGAAGCCCGCGTCGCAGCCGCCGCAGTCGCAGTCACCGACCATGCCGCACTTGAGCGCGCAGGTGGCCACGCAGGCGGGATCGATCGCGGTGTCATCGCCGGGGGTGGTGGTGTCATCGCCGGGGGTGGTGGTGTCTTCGCCGCCGATGATCGTGTCCTTTCCGCCGTCGTCGCCGCCGCCGTCGCAGCCCACGATCGCCAGGGCCAGGACCAGGAACATGCTCGTGAAAATCGTTGCCAGCTTCATCCTACAGACCTCCATGAAACCAAAGGGTTTTCCATTACCTTGGTGCGGGCGGGTGGCGCCGCGACGCACATCTCACTTTTTCAAAGCTGTCACATTCTACGGGTGCAAAGGTCGGTGTCAAGCTTGAACCCCGTGGGGAATCGGGTGCCGGAAGCCTCCCGTTCATCCCCGCTCGATCCGCTCCTCGAGGATCACGCCTCGTGCGACCAGCTCGCCCAGGAGCCACCCGACCAGCGCGTCGTCCTCGGCGACCTCCTCCGGGGCGAAGACTCCCGGCCTGCAGAACCGGCCGTCGGCCACAGCGCGGGCCATGAGCGCCGCGGGAAACCCGGTGCAGCGGGCCATCGAGGTGGCGTCGCCCACCCGGTCGGTCTCGTCGTAGAGGTCCCAGGTCAGGCAGGTCGGGGCGCCGCCCAGGGTCCCCTCCACCTCCACGCGCATCACGGTCAGCTCGTCCTGGTCCTCCCGGAGACGCCAGGCGTCGAAGAGGAGACGGGCGGTGAGGTCCATGGGGCGCACGGAGACGCCGCCGATGTCCACGGGTGCCCTGGAGAAGAACCCCGTGGACGCGAGGAGCTGGACCTTCTCGGCGTACCCGGGGTACCGGAGGGTCTTCTCGACCATGTGCGGGATGTCCATGGTGCGGATGAGGGTCCTGAGGCCGTCGGAGTTGAAGGCCTCGAGGGTGCCGATCCTGGGGAGCTCCACGAGCTCCCGTTCGGTGAGCGGCGCCCGGATCACCTCCTCGCCGTGCTCCACGATCCGCGCCGGGCGGGTGTACTCCTCCAGGACGTCCACCGGGGAGAAGGGGATCGTGTACTCCCAGGGCAGCTGGCGCACCTTCGGGAGACCTCCCACCAGGATCCGGGCGCGCAGCGCCGTATCCAGACGCCGGGCGCCATGCCCCACGAGCAGGTTCGAGATCCCGGGCGCGACGCCGAAGTCCACGACCACCGGGACCCCGGCGGCCCGGGCCGCGGCGTCGAGGGAGCCGGGATCCTCGGGCATGAACGCAATGTCCACCGCAGGGATCCCCGCGGCGACCGCCGCGCCCAGGGTCGCCAGGCCCATGAACCCGGGGACCGCGTTCACCGCGACGTCCGCGCCGGCGACGACCCGTGCGATCTCCGATGGATCCGAGAGATCCGCGGTGACCCCGCTGATCCCATACGGATCGAGTCCGAGCAGGGCAGTAGGGTTCGCATCGACGGAGACGACCTCTGCGTCGTCGTCCAGCGCAAGGTCCCGCGCGATCAGCCTGCCGACCCGTCCACACCCGAGGATCACGTATTTCATGTCGTCTCCGCCCCTGCCCCATCGTTATACGGAGGAGGGAGTTCAATTGGCCAGGAGGAGGGCCAGGAGCCCGACGAACCCGGTTCTTCGATTCATTTCGCCAATATCCGGTTCACGAGGCCCGGGGCGAACCGGCGACCGAGCACCGCGAACCGCTCCCTGCCGATGAAGACTTCGTCCACGCCCCGGGCCAGGGCCCGGACGCAGGCCGCTGCTGCCGCCCCGACGGGGAGGCCCATGCTGCCGTCCTTCCCCACCACGGACCCGTCCCCCCGCAGGGAGTTCTTTACCAGGTCCGTCTTCACGAAGCCCGGCCCCATGAGAGTCACACCGATGCCGCGGCCTTTCAGCTCGAGGCGGAGGGTGTCGAAGAAGCCGTGGAGTGCGTGCTTCGCTGCGCAGTAGGTGGAGAGGCGCTTCATGGGGAGCTTCGCCGCCACGCTGCTCACCACCCCGATCCGTCCCGAGCCGCGCGCGAGCATGTGGGGCAGGATCGCCTTGGTGAGGGCCACCGGCCCGAAGAAGTCCACGTCCATGATCCGGCGATCGGTCTCCAGGGTGGTCTCCTCGGCCTTCGCCCACATCCCGACGCCGGCGTTGTTCAGCAGGACGTCCACCCGGCCGTGGAGACCGATGGCCTCGGCGACCTTGCCCGGCAGCCCGTCGAAGTCCGTCACGTCCATGGGAAGGACGGCGACCTTGTCCGGGTCGGCGCAGGCCGCCCGGACCTGATCCAGCCGGTCCTCCCGGCGGGCCGAGAGGATCAGCAGCGTTCCCCGGGCGGACAGCTCCAGCGCGATGGCCTCGCCGATGCCCCCCGACGCGCCGGTGATCCAGACCACCTGGTCCCGAAAGCTCACCGCTCTCCTCTCCGTCGCTCCCGGAGGAAGAACGCCGCGACGAGCAGGCCGAGGAGCAGGGCCAGGGGGCCGCCGGCGGCCGCTCCGCTGCGGCTGCAACCGCCACCGCCGCCGCTGCCGCCGCCTTCGCCGGTGTCCTCCCCTGCGAGGGTGTCGGCGGGCACGATGGTGTCGACGCCCGGGCCGACGGTGACGTCCTCTTCGGCGGTCTCCGGGCCGGGCTCGGGCTCGGAGTCGGGGCCCGGCATGTAGACCGAGTTGACGACGAACCGCACCATGGCCGGCCCGTTCCCCGGGTTGGACACGGTGAAGCGGAGGTCCGGGTCCGCCATGTCGATGGGCAGGACCACCTCCTCCCCCGGGGGCAGGAGGAGCACCCGCACGGTCCCGGGCAGGACCGCGTGGGCCACGGCGCCGCTGCCCAGCGGATCGAAGGTCACCGTCAGGGACTCGTCGAAGGGCACCCCCGTCGCGTCGAGGGTGAAGTAGCCGCCTGCGGACGGGGGGATCGTCGCCTGCAGGTCCATGGGCACCGCCCCCAGCTCCTCGGTGGCGAACTCGGGGACGTCCACGAGGGTGTACCCGTACTCTCCGTTCGCTGCGGCCGGCGCATCCAGGACGTTGGCGGCGACCCACTGTCCGAACAGCCGCTCCCAGCTCACGCCGGCCGGGAGGTGGGCCTTCACCCCCGACAGCCCCGTGAGGGTGTCCGCAACCAGCGCAGTGATGCCCTCGGGCCCCAGGCGCTCCTCGAGGTAGGCGCCGAAGAGGAGGACCGCGCCGTAGTCCACGAAGTCCTGGACCACCAGCGGCGCGTCGGGGTTGTCGGTGTAGAACGCCAGGTTCCCCGGATCCTGATAGCCGTGGAAGATCATGGCCAGCTCGGCCATGGCCTCGTTGACCCAGACCTCCTCGTAGGGATCCCGGGCGAAGTGGATCATGTGCTCGAACTCGTGGGCCACCACGCCGATCATGTAGTCGGAGCCCGGGTTGTTCGCATTGAGGTGGATCATTCCCAGCTCGTTGGAGCAGTAGAGCATGGGGTTGTTCTGGCACGCGGGGTTGAAGGGGGTGAGGTCTTCGGCGCGGAAGTATCCGTCGAAGAGGGAACCCTTGTAGCCCTCGAGGGTGTAGACGAGGACCGAAAGATCGGGATCGTTCGCCGCGAAGTGCGGGGACGCCCCGAAGAGGCTCGTGTTGCCCTGGATGATCCCCGCGTCGGGGGTCCGGGGCGTGGCCTCCTCGAGGGCGGCGAGCATGTTGTCCACGGCCTGCTGATCGACCTTGGTGCCCCAGTCCGCATCCCCGACCCAGATGGCGCTCCGAGCGCTGACGCCCCGGCAAGTCGCCGGCACGGCCTCGTTCATCGGGGGCATCACCGACAGGTCATAGATCCAGAAGTCCCGCTGGTCCCCGATCTCCGGGAACCCCCGCCCGGCCTCCACCGGCCCCGTCCACGGGGGGACGTCCCAGGGCGTCAGCGCGTTCAGGAGCTGATGCCCGCACAGCTCGCGGGCACCCGCCGGGGCCGGGACGGAGAGGACGATGAGGAGCAGGGTGACGAGGGAGATGCGCACGTTTGGCCTCCTGAGGCATGATGTGACCAGGATTTATAGCGAGAAAGGGGACTTGGAGTCAAGATATGGCTGCGTTTTCTTTCTCTGTGGGAGGCCCGTCCACGGGCCGATTCGGGGCGTGGACGCCCCTCCCACAATCGGGGCGTGGACGCCCCTCCCACAATCGGGGCGTGGACGCCCCTCCCACAATCGGGGCGTGGACGCCCAGAT
>JBDRIT010000118.1:0-7168 GCA_043815665.1 Pseudomonadota bacterium | reverse complement strand
CCGACGGGGTATCAACTCTTCCAGACTCTCGCTTCGGCATGATCCTCCCTCTGCCGAAGCGCAAGGCCTCGACGTAAAGTGAAGATCATGATCCCGAGGATCGGTCAAGCGCGTTCAACGTCGACTTTGCGATCACCCTGAGGGAGCTGCCCGGAAATCGGCCAGAGAACGGGGCGGGTTCAGCAGCCGTCCGCCCCCGTGGGCTCGTACTCGCAGACCATGTCGACGCAGAGATCCTGGGTACACTCGTCCATGTCGTCGCAGTCCGCTGCCGCCAGGCAGCACAGAGGCTCCCACTGGTTGATGCAGAGGCTCTCCAGGCCGGGGCAGGAGTCCGTGGTGCAGGGGTTCCCGTCATCGCACACTGCGTCGTCGGAGCAGCACTCCTGGGTCACCACGAGATCATCGATGAAGACCCCGTCGAAGCTGATCGAGCTGTCACAGGCGAACGCGAGGAGGAGCTGGACCGTCTGGCCCTGATACGCCGTGGCGTCAAAGGTCACCGGCTGCCAGGTAGGCTCCGCGGAGCTCGCATAGTTGGCGATGAGGGTCGTTCCCCCGGGGTGGACCACGGAGAGGTCGAAGTCGTCGCAGCAGCTCTCGATCTGGTACCAGAGCATGAAGCTCAGGGCCAGCCCCGGCTGGTTCGGCAGCTCCAGGGGCGGTGAGAGACAGGTCCCGTTGTTGCTGGTCCCGTAGCTCGTGCCCCCGGCGTCGGTGTAGGCCAGGCTCTGCGCGCCGGAGACGGACTTCGCGGTGCTCAGCTTCCAGCCGAACGCGCTGCTGGAGTTGTTGATCGTCCAGCCGTCGAGGTCACCCTCGAAGTCGTTCTCGTACACCACCGGGATGCAGCACCCCGGGGCGCCGGAGGGGAGGAACTGGCAGAACTGGTCCACACAGACGTCGTCGGTGCAGACGTCGTCGCCGTCATCGCAGTCCCCGTCGGACTCACAGCAAATCTCCAGGTGGTAGCACTCGCCCCCCTCCGACGTGCAGAAGTCGGCGGTGCAGGGGTCGCCGTCGTCACAGCCCGCGTCGTCGAGGCAGCACCCCGGGATCGCCGCGTTGTTGCACATGGATTCGAGGCCCGGGCACACATCGGTGGTGCAGGGGTTGTCGTCCTCACAGTCCGCGTCTGCGTTGCAGCAGCCCTGGGTGACCGTGATCTCGTCGAACCAGATGCCCGGGTAGGCCACGGACCCGTCGCAGTGCCACTCGAAGCGGAGGGTGATCTCCTCCCCCGCCCATGCCTCGAGGGAGTAGGTCTTCTCCTGCCAGAAGGCCGCGTCGTGCCCGGTGAACAGGTCCAGCTGCGCGGAGCCGGCGGCGGAGTCCACCCAGACCTTGCACCAGTCGAAGCTGCTCTCGGTGTCGTACCAGACCTGGAAGGTGAGGGCCACCCCCGGCTGGACCCCCACGCCGATGGTCGGAGAGGTCGCGGTGGAGTCCTGGCCGGTCCCCGTAGAGGTCCCGGCCGCGTCGGAGAAGGCCAGCGCCGTACCCCCATCAGAGGACTTCACGGTGCTCAGGTGCCAGGAGGGGCTGACGCTGGAGTTCTGGAAGGCCCAGCCCCCCACGCCGTTCTCGAACGCGTCCTCCCAGAGCAGGGGCTGGCAGCAGCCCGGCGCGCCGGTGAAGAGGAACTGGCAGAAGTTGTCGACGCACACATCGCTGGTGCAGACGTCCTCGCCGTCGTCACAGTCCCCGTCGGTGTCGCAGCAGATCCAGACGTTCTTGCACACGCCGCCCTGGTTCGAGGTGCAGCTGTCCTGGGTGCAGGGATCGCCGTCCCCGCACTCGACGTCCGCGATGCAGCAGCCCTCGATGGGGATGAACGCGCAGAGGCTGTCGATGCCCGGGCAGGAGTCCACTGTGCAGGGGTTCCCGTCGTCGCACTGGGCGTCGCTGGAGCAGCACTCCTGGGTGATGGAGAGGTCGTCGATGAACGCGCCCGCGTAGGTGATGGACCCGTCGGACTCGAACTCGAAGCGGAACTGGACCGTCTGACCGGCCCACTCGGTGACATCGATGGAGACCTCCTGCCAGAAGGCCTCGCTGGTCCCCGCCCAGCTCCCGAGGTTCACCTCCCCCGTGTCCGTGACGAGGAAGAGGTTCAGATCGTCACAGCACCCCTCGATCTCATACCAGAGCTGGAAGACCAGCGAGACGCCGCTCTGGTCCGGCAGATCCACGGGGGGAGAGAGGGCTGCGCCGTAGGCGTCGTCGTTGTAGTCCGTGCCGTTGGAGTTGGAGTAGGCGAGGCTGAAGGAGCCACTCACCGCCTTGGCCTGACTCGCCTTCCAGCCGTAGTCTCCCATCCCGCCGGAGATCGTCCAGGAGTCGACCCCGGACTCGAAGTCGTCCTGCCAGGTCAGCGGTGTGCAGCAGCCCGACGCCCCGGTGGGGATGTACTGGCAGAAGTTGTTGATGCAGAGATCGTTGGTGCACTCGTCGTCCCCGTCGTTGCACTCCGCGTCGCTGGCGCAGCAGAGGTTGTAGTGCTCGCAGACGTTCGCGCCGGTGCACACGTCCTGGGAGCAGACATCCCCGTCGTCGCACTCCGTCGAGGTCAGGCAGCACCCCTCGATGGGCGGGAACTGGCAGACCGCGTTGGAGCCCGGGCAGTTGTCGGCGGTGCAGGGGTTGCCGTCGTCACAGTCCTCGTCCGCGGAGCAGCAGTCCTGGCTGAAGACCACGCTGTCGAGCCCCGCCCAGTAGGTCGGGGTCCCCCCAAAGGGGTTGACGTCGAAGACGAAGACCACCGGCCCCGGCTCCCCCGCGAAGTCGCTCAGGTCCAGGGTCACCGGGAGGTAGTTGTTGAGGGTCGCGCAGCCGCTCCAGACCACCTCCCCACCCACCTGCACGCGGAACTCGTTCTGCCCGCAGTCCCCGGAGGTTCCCATGGTGAGCTTCACCGCGAAGGTCAGCGTCGCCCCCACCGGCGGGATCTCGGTCACCCCGAGGGTCGCGGTCGCCGTGAACGCCCCGGCGGGCTGCACGGCCTCGAGGATCATGGCCTTCGCACCGCCATAGGCGCTGCCCATCATCACCTGGAAGCCGACCTCGGCGAGGGTGGACTCCAGGACGAAGTCCGGGGTGGCCTCGTCCTCGAAGGTCTCGTCCACGAGCTTCTCGACGCAGCACCCCTCCGCACCGGTGGGCACGAAGTAGCAGGTCCCGCCGATGCACTGGTCCGCGGTGCACTGGTCGTCGCCGTCGTCGCAGTCGACGTTCGTCGCGCAGCAGAGGTTCACGTGGACGCATGCCTGCTTGGAGCAGAGGTCCTTGGTGCAGGGGTTCGTGTCGTTGCACTCCGCGTCGGCCTGGCAGCAACCCTCGGCGCCGGAGGGCAGGTAGGTGCAGACGCCGTTCTTGCACACGTCCAGGGTGCAGAGCTCGTCCTCGTCCGCGCACTCCTCGTTGGTGTTGCAGCAGGCCGGATCCGGATCGGGCTGGCTGTAGCAGGCGTTGGCGTCGCAGAACTCCAGGGTGCAGCCGTCCCAGTCCTCGCACTCCGCAGGGGTCAGGCAGCACTCCGGATCCCATGCCCACACGCACTGCCCGTCGATACACTCTCCGTCCAGGCAGGGGGAGAGGGTGAAGCAGTCCGAGAGGCCGGTGCAGATCAGAGGCTCACAGTCGCGCTCGATGGTGACTGCGTCCAGGTAGATGCCATCGCCGAAGTTCTCCTGCTCGTCGTGGGAATCGAAGAGGAACACCAGGGAGATCGCTTCGCCCGCGAAGGGGGTCAGATCCACGGAGATCTGGTTCCAGACGCCCATGGAGACGTTGAAGTCGTCCTTGGCCCAGAGGGGGTAGTCCTCCCCCCCCGTCCGAACGAAGATCACGAGATAGTCGGACCAGATCCCCTCCTCCACGTCGATCCAGGCCTGGAGGGACAGGGTGTGCTTGAACCCGACCTCCAGGGTGACCGGCGCCGAGACGAACCGGGAGGCCACCCGGTGGTCGTTGTGGTAGTTGCCCATCTGAGGATTCCCGAAGTAGAGGCTCCCGGAGCCCGACCAGGCGAAGTCGTCCACGACCTGCCAGGTAAGGGGAACGAGATCCGGAGCATCCGGGTAGGAGGCCACCAGGTCCTCCACCGTCCCGCCCGCGAAGGGGTCATCTCCCTCGAAGCCCAGCGCGAGGGGGATCTGCCCGGGGCAACAACCCTCGATCTGGGTGGTCACACAGCCGACCTCGGGATCGCACTCGTCGAGGGTGCAGGGATCCCCATCGTCACAGGCCCCGCCGCAGGGCCCGATGTCCGGCTCGATCTCCGGATGCACATCCCCTGGGATTTCGGGATCGAGGTCTTCGACCAGATCCACATCAAGAACTTCCTCCGGCGGGGGTGCGTCTGGGACGTCCCCTAAATCGTCGGAGCCGTGGTAGGTGTCGATGTCAGAGACCATGTGGTCGGTGTCGTCGGGCGAGGCGTCCCCTCCGCCGTCGCCACCGTTGCAGGCGACCAGGGCGCTGAAGCAGAGGACGGGCATGAGCCGCAGGATGCGGCGGAGAACATGAACTGGGGTAGGATGCTGCATCTTGACCTCTCTGTCTCGCCTTCCTTTGAAACGTGTACGCACACGTAGGCCACACGGGCGACTGCAGTATACCCAGGGTTTCAGCGGATTCAACGTCTGTCCCCATGGGACCGCCAGCTTGCAAATATTTCAGGTCTTGTTATCTTTAACCCGAGGTTGGGATGAAAGATCACGACGACAAGAAGGACCTGGTCAGGGAGCGCGTTCGGCGGCAGGCCCAGCAGTCCGCCAAGGACCTGGTCGCAGGGCTCACCCGAAAGGCCCGTCAGGACGTCAACGAACGGCTGAAACAGCTCGACCGGGATCGGTTCATTGGGGAGGACATGGCCTGGTCACCCCCCTGCGGTACCCGCCTGGACTCGGCGGACGGCCTCGAGAAGGGCGTCGTGACGCTCTTCTCCCGCTGGAGCACACAGGCCCGCATGGCCTCTGCCCAGGGCGACAGGGCCCGCGCACTGGCCCTCGCCATCCGCCTCTCGAGTCTGCCCCTCGACACCCTCCCGCAGCTGCGCCATCGCCTCGGAAAACTCCTCGAGGAGTTGGCCTGAAACGGGCCCGCCTGAGGCCCATCCCCCCCGAAGAGAAATCGCTTGACAACCCGAGGCTCTTTGCGTAGAAACTCCAGGCTCAGTTTGACGCTCGTGGTGAGCGGTCTTTGACATTCTGCGCTGGCGTAGCTCAATTCGGTAGAGCAGCTGATTTGTAATCAGCAGGTTACGGGTTCAAGTCCCCTCGCCAGCTCCCGCCGAAAAGGGTTGAACGACGACGGCGGGGTTCCCGAGTGGTCAAAGGGAGCAGACTGTAAATCTGCCGCCGGACGGCTTCGGTGGTTCAAATCCACCCCCCGCCACCATTCACTTCCCAGACTGCGGGAGTAGCTCAGTTGGTAGAGCTTCAGCCTTCCAAGCTGAATGTCGCGGGTTCGAGCCCCGTCTCCCGCTCTTGCGAGACGGTCGGCTTCCAGCGACGCTTCCGAGGACGGGACGGTTTCATCAGCCTACGTAGCTCAGTAGGTAGAGCACGTCCTTGGTAAGGACGGGGTCACCAGTTCAAATCTGGTCGTAGGCTCCACGCCTGGTGTCGTGGCAACGACCCGGGTGGATACCGAAGAACGCAGCGCATCCAGCGCAGAAAACGAGAAGGAGAGAGGATCATGGCAAGGCAGAAGTTCAAGAGGACCAAGCCCCACGTGAACGTGGGCACGATCGGTCACGTCGACCACGGCAAGACCACGCTGACTGCGGCGATCACCCGGGTCCAGGCGAACAAGGGTCTGGCCACGTACATCAGCTACGATCAGGTCGCCAAGGCGTCCGAGTCCCAGGGCCGCCGGGATCCCACGAAGATCCTGACGATCGCGACCTCACACGTGGAGTACGAGTCCGACAAGCGGCACTACGCACACGTGGACTGCCCGGGTCACGCGGACTACATCAAGAACATGATCACGGGCGCCGCGCAGATGGACGGCGCGATCCTCGTGGTGTCGGCAACCGATGGGCCGATGCCCCAGACGCGCGAGCACGTCCTGCTGGCCCGCCAGGTGGAGGTGCCGTGCCTCGTCGTGGCCCTCAACAAGGTGGACGCGGTCGACGATCCCGAGCTGCTCGATCTCGTCGAGCTCGAGGTCCGCGAGATGCTGACCGGCTTCGGCTTCCCGGGCGACGACGTTCCCGTCGTGCGCGTGTCGGCGCTCAAGGCGCTGCAGGGCGAGCAGGACGGCCTCGACGGCGTCATCAAGCTGATGGAAGCGCTCGACAGCTACGTGCCGCTTCCGCTGCGCGAGGTCGACAAGCCGTTCCTCATGCCGATCGAAGACGTGTTCTCGATCTTGGGTCGCGGCACCGTCGTGACCGGCCGCGTGGAGCGCGGCAAGGTGAAGGTCGGCGAGGAAGTCGAGATCATCGGCTTCACCCCGACCCAGAAGAAGGTCGCCACCGGCGTCGAGATGTTCAAGAAGCTGCTCGACGAGGGTGTCGCGGGCGACAACATCGGCGTCCTGCTGCGCGGCACGGAGAAGGACGACGTCGAGCGCGGCCAAGTGCTCGCCAAGCCCGGCTCCATCAAGCCGCACACGAAGTTCAAGGCCGAGGTGTACGTCCTGAACAAGGACGAGGGCGGCCGGCACACGCCGTTCTTCAACAACTACCGGCCGCAGTTCTACATCCGGACCACCGACGTCACCGGCTCGCTGCACCTGCCGGAAGGCGTCGAGATGGTGATGCCGGGAGACAACACGCAAGTCTCGGTCGAGCTGATCTCGCCGGTCGCGCTCGAGAAGGGCTCGCGCTTCGCGATTCGCGAGGGCGGCCGCACGGTGGGCGCCGGCACCGTGACCGAGATTCTCGAGTAGTCAGGATTGAGCCATGCGCGACATCGTCAGCCTGGCGTGCTCCGAGTGCAAGCGGCGCAACTACAGCACGACCCGGAACAAGAAGAAGACGACCGAGCGGTTGTCGATGAAGAAGTACTGCCCTTCGTGCCGGACGCACACCGTGCACAAAGAGAGCAAGTAAGGGCGCTGGGGGCCGGATTCCCCCTGTGCTCGATGCCGGGCGCCCGATGCGCGGGAGCTGGAGTGGGGTGTTGGAGAGGCGGGGTGCAGGGGTCCCCGCCGATTC
>JBDRIT010000117.1:0-6745 GCA_043815665.1 Pseudomonadota bacterium | reverse complement strand
CGTGACCGTGACCGTGACCGTGACCGGCGCCAACCTCAGTTTGCCCCTCTGATCATGGGAGCCACAGCGGGATCATTTCGAGTAAATTCTGCACCCGAGTTCTCTGCCAGAACCCACGAAGATGTCAGGAGGGCCCCTTTTTACGGGGGGTCCTCTTTCTGGGGGTGGGCATTGCCACTGCCTCGAGGGTGGTGGTGGCCTTCTCGGTGACCGCCTCGACCCGGGTCTCCTGGTCCTTCATGAGGGCCGCGATGAAGCCCTTGATGTCCAGGCGGACCTTCTCAGCCTCCAGGTCGAGCATCATCTCGTGCCCGGTCTCCTCGAACCACACCAGGGCCTTGTCCCTGGAGCCGACCTTCGCGTAGATCGTCTCGGCGGCGGCCGGGGCGACGATCTGATCCTTGCGAGCGGCCAGGATGCGGATGGGTGCAGCCACGAAGGACAGGTGGTTCTTCACCACGCTGGTGTACTCGAAGAGCGACGCGAACGCGTCGGTCGGGAACCGCGGGTAGTTGCGGTTCCGGAGCTTCTTGCGCTCCTGGTCCACGTAGGCCTCGGGGCTTGGCCAGCTCGGGACCACCTTTGAGATCACGCTCGTGAGGCCCGCGAGGGGATCCTTGAATTTCAGCGCTGCGCTCACCGCCGCGACCCCCGCGACCTCACGGCGATATCGAGCCGCGAGATCCAGCGCGACGAGGCCGCCCATGGAGTGGCCGACGACCACCACCCGGCGGGACTCCTGCAGGAGGTCGAGGAGGGTCTCCTCGGCGTCGGCGAGCCAGTCCTCCCAGGTGACGTTCTTCATGTCCTCCCACCGGGTGCCGTGCCCGCGGAGCCACGGGATCCGGTAGGGCACGCCCAGGTCGTCGAGCTCCTCGCGGAGGTCTGCGACACAATCCACGTGCGCGGTGAAGCCGTGGAGGACCAGGACGCCGATGCGGGCCTTCTCCGTGGCCGCCGGCCTGGGCTCGCTGCGGTAGGGAATCCGCGGGAGGTTCGTCGGGGCCGTCTTCCGCCGGATCGGCAGGGAGAGCGCCTCGTAGTTCATCCCGTGATCCACCAGATGTGAGATCGCTCGCATCACCCGGTCGGTCATCCCGCGCAGCTCCTCGTAGGTGGGCTCCTGCCCCTCACGCTGGTTCAGGTGGATCGGTTCACCGAAGCGGAGCTCGATATCCCCAGGTCCGGGGACCGGGGGCCATTTTTCCATCCGGGGATAGGCCTCGGGCGGGTAGGCGCGGCCGGTGCCCGAGACGCCCGCTGGGACGATGGGAACGCCCGACATCACGGCGAGGCGGATCACGCCGGATTTGCCGCGGAGCAGGCCGGTCTCGGCCTCCACGTCCCAGCGGGGGATGTTCTCCTCGCCGGGGATGGTGCCCTCGGGGAAGATCCCGATGGCCATCCCGTTGCGCAGCTTCTCCGCGACCTCCCGGAGACCCTGGTCGTCCCCAGTGCGGTGGATGAAGACGCTCTCGGTCAGCTCGATGAGGTGGCGCAGGAAGGGCCAGTCCTCGAACTCCGACTTCGCGACGAAAGACAGCGAACGGGGGCACCCCACGGCCAGGACCTGGGCGTCCAGCCAGCTCTGGTGGTTGCACGCGATGAGCATCCCGCCGGTGAGGGGGACATTCTCGGTGCCGTAGACCTTGAGATCGTTGCTCATGCGGAAGTTCGCCCGCATCGCCTTGATCATGGCCGATCGTACGCCCCTCCGGAAGGGATCGTAGAGGTTCGCCGACTTGAGGAGCGCGAGCCCCTGTCCCATGACGTTGTCGATCGGCTTGAGCACCTGATTGATCTTCTCGTGCGTCTCCATCACAGCTCCTCCAGCGGGGCATTTATCCACGACGGGGAGAGACTAGCAGACCGCACCCTGTTGCGCAATGCGTTGTCGCTGCGTGGCGGTCTGAGCGTGTGCGTCATCCCCTGGATGTGTGTGACATGAACATGGCACACAGCTTGCAACTACAAGCCCCTGACCGGACCCGGGGAGGGGGGCGGGGAAAAACCCCACTGCGACCCCCCCGTCCCTCTCCCCCCTTCGGTCCCGCTGACAACTCTCCGGTATTCTTGGTTCTTTTGAGGCCGGCGTTGTCCGTTGGGGTACGGTGTGGCCGGGACAACCTGTGACAACAGGGGGTGTGACAGGGTGTGACGCGTCACGCTCTGTCACACCCGTTCCGGCACCCCTCACACTCCGAAGATCGACGCGAGGCTCTCCGCAAAGACATCCGGTTGATCGATGAAGGGCCAATGGCCTGATGGTTCGATCCGTATCGCCTCAACGCCGGCGCTGCGCAGGAGCGCGAGGGAGCGTAAGGCGGCGCCCCCCGGACCCCCCGCGATGTACCACGCCGGGGGTTCCACCGCGTGGAGCCGGCGGGCGAGATCTTCCCGGTCGGAGAGGTGGACCAGCTCCTCCGCGTGGGTCCGGAAGGTCGCCGGATCGGTCAGGGCGAGGCTGCGCGTGTAGCCCAGGACCGCGGGATCCGAGTCCGCCCCGTCGGCGATGTCCGTGCGAAGGGCGTCGAAGCCTCCTCGGACGAAGTCGTCGGGGCTCCATGTCATCGCCCGGCGGCTGTAGACGCAGTCCGCGGCGGTCTTGTTCCCCTCCACGTCCACCAGGCGTCGCACCCGGTGGGGATGACGTTCGGCCAGGATGAGGACGATGATCCCCCCCAGGGAATGCCCGACGAGGTCGACCCGGGGCTCCCGCCGCGCGCCCAGCCAGGCGACGAGGTGATCAGCGAGGGACGCGAAGTCCTTCGGAGGAGCCTGGGGCGCCGACCGTCCGTATCCGGGGAGGTCCGGGACGAGGTGGCGCAGACCCGCCAGGCGGGGGTGCGCCACGATCCCCTCGAAGCAGAGGCCCGACTCCCCGAGCCCATGGATCCAGACCACGGGCGACCCGCCTGCCGGCCCGATCTCGCGTACGTACATTCCCTGCTCGATGTGCGTCTTCATGGCGCCCCCCGGCCCCCGGGGATGTTCCCCGTGCAATCCTCCATCATTTTGCACAGAATGGGCGCCGAGCCCATCCCGAAGAGGAGGAGACCCATGTCCCGTCCCGTCCCCGACCCCGTCCCCGTCGTCGCGCGGGATCTCAAGCTGCCGCCCGAGGGCGTCAAGGCCGTGGTCCGCCTCCTGGACGAAGGGAACACGGTCCCCTTCATCGCCCGGTACCGCAAGGAAGCCACCGGCGGCATCGACGAGGTCGGGATCCGGGACATCCAGAGCCGTCTCGGCTACCTGCGGGCCCTGGAAGAGCGCCGCGCCACGATCATCGCCTCCATCACGGAGCAGGGGCGGCTCACGCCGGACCTGGAGGCCCTCCTCCTGCGGTGCAACGTCAAGGCGGAGCTGGAGGACCTCTACCTGCCCTACAAGCCCAAGCGGAAGACCCGCGGCTCCATGGCGCTGGCGCTGGGCCTCGGCCCACTGGCCGAGTGGATCCTGTCCCAGGCCCGGGACGGGGATCCTTCCCGTGAGGCCCGGCGCTTCCTGGGAGGCGACGTGCCCGATTCCCAGGCCGCGCTCCAGGGTGCGCGGGACATCGCCGCGGAGCGGATCTCCGAGGACGCGCGGATCCGGCAGGGGCTGCGGATCCTCTGGCGCGGCGAGGCGACACTGCGCAGCAGGAAGGCACGGGGGGCGCCCTCGGAGCCCACCCCCTTCGACCGCTGGCTCGACCACGAGGAGTCCGCCCGCCGGGTCCCCTCCCATCGGTACCTGGCCCTGCGCAGGGGCGAGCGCGAGGGCGTCCTGAGCCTGAAGCTGAGGGTGACGCCGGAGCGGGTCCTGCCCTGGCTCCTCGACCGCGTCGGTCATCACCCCCGCTCCCCCTGGGAAGAACAGCTCCACCTGGCGGCGCAGGATGCCGCCACCCGCCTCCTGGCGCCCGCGATGGAGACGGCCCTGCACCAGGAACTCAAGGAGCGCGCCGATCGTGAGGCCATCGCGGTCTTCGCGAAGAACCTCGAGGATCTGCTCCTCGCCCCGCCCTTCGGGCAGCGGCCGGTCCTGGCCATCGACCCCGGTTTCCGGACCGGGTGCAAGTGTGCGTCCCTGGACGGCACCGGGCGACTCCTGACCTACCGGACGGTCCATCCCCACACGGGCGCCGACGCGAGGGCCCGGGCGGAGCGGGAGCTGGGCGACCTCATACAGCGGCATCGGCCCGACGCGGTCGTGGTGGGCAACGGGACGGCAGGGCGGGAGACCCTGGCCTTCTCGCGGAAGGTCCTCGATGCGCTGGGCCGGACCGATCTCCCGGCGGTCTCTGTCAGCGAGGCCGGCGCGAGCGTCTACAGCGCGTCGGACCTCGCCCGCGCCGAGCTTCCGGACCTGGACGTGACGGTCCGGGGCGCGGTGTCCATCGGGCGCCGCCTGCAGGATCCCCTCGCTGAGCTCGTGAAGATCGAGCCGCGGTCCATCGGGGTCGGCCAGTACCAGCACGATGTGTCCCAGCCGCTCCTCGAGGCGTCCCTGGACGCGGTGGTGGAGACCGTGGTGAACCGCGTCGGGGTGGAGCTGAACACCGCCAGCCCTGCGATCCTCGAGCACGTCGCCGGCATCGGGCCGGCGTTGGCGAAGGCCATCGTCGCGAGGCGGGAGGAGGCCGGGCCGTTCCGGCGACGCAAGGATCTCCTGGAGGTGCCTCGGCTCGGTCAACGTGCGTTCGAGCAGGCGGCGGGGTTTCTGCGCATTCGTGATGGGGAGGACCCCCTGGACGCGTCCGCTGTGCACCCGGAGCGGTACCGTCTCGTGGCTCGGATGGCGCGGGATCTCGGGGTGCGTCCCGGGAAGCTGGTCGGCGCACCGGAGCTGGTGGGACGGATCGATCCGTCACGCTACCTGTCCGACGAGGTCGGTCGCCCGACCCTGGAGGACATCCTGACCGAGCTGCGGAAGCCGGGACGCGACCCACGGGAGGCCTTCGAGACCGCCGTGTTCCGGGACGACGTCAACGCCGTGGAGGACCTGGAGGAGGGCATGGAGCTCGAAGGCGTGGTGACCAACGTCACCGCGTTCGGTGCCTTCGTGGACATCGGCGTCCACCGCGACGGCCTCGTCCACGTCTCCGAGCTGTCGGATCACTATGTCAGCGATCCGGGCGAGGTCGTCCGGGTGGGCCAGCCGCTCCGCGTGCGGGTCCTCGCCGTGGACCGCGCCCGGAACCGGATCTCCCTCAGCGCGAAGTCGCGCTAATCGATCTGCGAAAAATTGCTCTTGTCGGCCTGGCAGATCGGACAGACCCACTCGTCGGGGATGTCGTCGAAGGCCGTGCCCGGAGCGATGTCGCTGTCCGGATCGCCGACCTCGGGATCGTACACGTAGCCGCAGATGTCACAAATGGTTTGCATCAGGCCTCTCCATCCCTGGTCCGGATCGTCTCGTTCAGGCTCCGATCACCTCTGGGGGCAGGACGATGGTGCGCGTGGCCAGCTCCCGATCGATCATGAAGAGGCCGCCCTTGGACTGGTCCACGAGCTTGAGCTTCTGGATGACGTCGTTCGCTGTGGCCTCCTCCTCGACCTGCTCGGCCACGAACCACTGGAGGAAGTTGTCGGTGTTGAAGTCGGACTCCTGGCGGGCCAACTTGACCAGGCCGTTGATGAGCCCGGTGATCTTCACCTCGTGCGCGTAGGCTGCCTCGAACGCGGCCAGGGGCGAGGCCCACGACTCCTGGGGCTTCTCGATCCTCTCCAGGAGGACGCGCCCGGCGCGATCGGCGACGTAGCCGAAGAACTTGTGCGCGTGGAGCATCTCCTCGACGGCCTGGGTCTTCATCCAGTGGGATGCACCCGGGAGGCCGGTGTCGTCGAAATACGCAGCCATCGCATAGTAGAGGTAGGACGAGTAGAGCTCTGCGTTGATCTGTTCGTTCAATGCCTTGTTGACGGTCTCACTGAGCATGTCGCGCTCCTTGGTGTGTCAGCGGGCTACCAGTTCTCCGCCAGGACCTCGAAGTACGCCTGCGGATGGGCGCACGCGGGGCACATGGCAGGGGCGTTGGTGCCCTCGAAGATGAAGCCGCAGTTCAGGCAGCGCCAGACCACGGGCTCGGACTTCTTGAAGGTTGATCCTTCCTGAAGGTTTTTCAAGAGGTCACGGTAGCGTTTTCCGTGCTGCCGCTCCGCGACGGCGACGTTCTCGAAGATGGCGGCGATCTCCTGGAAGCCCTCCTCCCGGGCGATGGCGGCGAACCCGGGGTACATGGTCTGCCACTCGAACTCTTCCCCCGAGGCGCCGGCGTCGAGGTTCTCTGCGGTGGTCCCGATGATCCCCGCGGGGAAGGTGCCGGTGATCTCGATCTCGCCGCCCTCGAGGAATTTGAAGAAGAGCTTCGCGTGCTCCTTCTCCTGGGCCGCGGTCTCCTCGAAGATCTTCGAGATCTGGACGTAGCCCTCCTTCGTCGCCTTGGAGGCCCAGTAGGTGTAGCGGTTGCGCGCCTGGGATTCGCCCGCGAACGCGGCCATGAGGTTCTTCTCCGTCCGGGTGCCCTTCAAGCTCATCTCAGCCTCCAATGGTTGTGAAAAATCGATATCAGGTGACTCATTACAGAACAGACGGGACAAATGTCAACCCGTTTGGCGGAGGTGGGTGTGATCGGAAACAGTTGGTAGCGACAAGCAATGCCAGATCCTCGAACGGCAGTTGCCATGGCCCCGATGCGTCAGGCGTAGTGATGCACGGAGCATTGGCGACATGGCCGTGACCGTGACCGTGACCGTGACCGTGA
>JBDRIT010000116.1:0-19579 GCA_043815665.1 Pseudomonadota bacterium | reverse complement strand
TGGGCGAGGGGGAGTCGGGCCTGCAGGCCCTCCCACAGGGTGCGGGACAGGGAGAGGGTGAGGGGGAGTCGGGCCTGAAGGCCCTCCCACAGGGAGAGGGAGAGGGAGAGGGGGAGTCGGGCCTGAAGGCCCTCCCACAGGGAGAGACAGGGGAAGTGGGGGAGGGAGACGGACAAGGTCCGGAGCCGATCCTGTGGGACCTGGGGCGGGAGGGGATCCAGGCGGCGATCCAGGAGAACACCGAGGAGTTCGCCCGCTGCTTCGAGGCCTGGCTCGCCGTGCAGCCCGAGACGGGAGGGAAGCTCGTGGTGGGCTTCACCATCGCGGTGCCGGAGGACGCGGACCCCGAGGACGGTGCCCGGGTCGTGCGCGTGGAGCCCGAGGACTCGGAGCTGGAGAATGCCTTCATGGAGGGCTGCGTCCTGGCTGTCTTCGAAGGGCTGCGGTTCACCGCGCCCGAGGACGGCGGCGAGGTGAAGGTCCGGTATCCGCTGCGGTTCTCGCAGCCGTGATGGTGGCGGAGTGAGCCCCCTCAGTTCGCCAGCTCGAGTTTGCCCGTCAGGCCGGGGGTGGCCTTCATGCGTAGCTTGTCGCCGTTGTCCCCCTCGATGAGGAAGACCGCCTCGACCTCCGGGAGGCTCTTGGCGAGGGAGAACCCGTCGTCAGGGCCGAGGACGAAGAGCGCAGTGGCGTAGGCGTCTGCAGCGGACGCGTCCCGGGCGAGGACGGTGACCGAGAGGAGGCCCCCGGCGGGCTTTCCCGTGCGGGGATCGATGATGTGGCAGATGCGCTTGCCTCCGATCTCCACGAAGCGCTCGTAGCAGCCCGAGGTCACCACCGCGCCGTTGGCGACGGAGAGGATCGCGAAGACCTGCTTCGGCTCCATGGGGTGCTTGATGCCCACCCGGAAGGGCTGGTCGCCCTTGCCGGAGAACACCACCACGTCGCCCCCCGCGTCCACGATGCCCCGGGTGATGCCGCGCTTCTTCATGACGTTGACAGCCTCGGCCGCGATGTAGCCCTTGGCGATGCCGCCGAGATCCAGCCGCATGCCCTGCTGGGTGAAGCGCACCCTGGAGCGGGTGTGGGACGTCTCGACCTTGTTGCAGCCCACCCGCTCCAGGGCCAGGGCCAGCTCGTCGTCGCCGGGGGCCTTGTCCGTCTTTCCCGCGTGGGTCCACAGCTCGATCACCGAGGCCACCGTGGGGTCGAAGGCACCCTCGGTGCTCTTGCAGAAGCGCAGGGCCTGCTCGATGACCACGAGGGTGTCCTCGGACACGTCCGCGACGCCCTTCTCGTTGAGGACCCCGAGATCGCTGTCCCGGATGTACACGGAGAGGGTGCCCTCGAGGACCTCGACCCGGGCCTTGATCTCGGAGAAGACCTCCTGGAAGCGGGAGTTCGAGACGTCGTAAGCGGTGATCTGCATGGGGATCCCGCCCATGGGGTAGAACACGTCGGTGACGCGCTCCTTGCTGCCGCAGCCGGCCAGGACGAGGAGCGAGAGGATGATGAGGAGCCTGCGCATGGGGGATCAGTTGCCGAGACCCGTGAAGCCCATGAACGCCATGGCCAGGAGGCCGGCCACGATGAGGGCGATGGGGACGCCGGCGAAGACCGACGGGATCTTGCGCACGGACAGGCGCTCCCGGATGCCGGCGAAGATGATCAGGGCGAGGGTGAAGCCCACCGCGGACGCCATGGAGAAGACCACGGCCTGCAGGTAGCTCAGCTTCTCGTTGATGCTGATGATCGCCATCCCGAGCACGGCGCAGTTGGTGGTGATCAGCGGCAGGTAGATGCCCAGGGCCTCGTAGAGGGTGGGCACCGACTTCTTGAGGATGATCTCCACGAGCTGCACCAGGGCCGCGATGACCAGGATGAAGGAGATCGTCTGGAGGTAGCCCAGGTCGAAGGGCTCCAGGATCAGCTTCTGGATCGGCCAGGTCAGACCAGTGGCCATGGTCATGACGAAGATCACCGCCATGCCCATGCCGAGAGCGGTGGAGAGCCTCTTGGAGACCCCCAGGTAAGGGCAGATCCCCAGGAACCGGCTGAAGATTACGTTGTTGATCAGGATCGCCGCGACGACGATCATCACGAGGTTCATCTCAGCCATTGGCCTTCCTCCTCTCCAGGACGTTCATCCCCGCGATGAGGAAGCCCAACCCGATGAAGGCCCCCGGGGGCAGGACGAAGACGAGGATGGGATCGAAGCCCTCGCCGAAGAGGCCCATGCCGAAGAAGGTGCCGTTGCCCAGGATCTCCCGGATCGTCCCCAGGATGAACAGGGCGAGGGTGAACCCCAGGCCCATGCCCAGACCGTCGAGGACGGACATGAGCGGCGTGTTCTTGGACGCGAAGGCCTCCGCCCGCCCCAGGATGATGCAGTTGACGACGATGAGCGGGATGAACAGGCCCAGGCTCTTGTGCAGGTCGAACATGTAGGCCTTCAGTACCATGTCCACGATGGTGACGAAGGTTGCGATGATCACGATGAAGGCCGGCAGGCGCACCCGATCCGGGATCGCCTTGCGCAGCAGGGAGACCGAGAGGTTGGCCATGGTCAGCACGAAGGTCGCCGAGAGGCCCATGCCGATCGCGTCTTTGGCCGAGGTGGTCACCGCCAGCACGGGGCAGAGGCCCAGGAGCAGGCGCAGGACCGGGTTCTGGTCCCAAAATCCCTTGATGAACTCCTTCCAGGGGCTCATTGGACACCTCCCTTCAACGCGGCCTCGAGGTCCGCGAGGATGGCCTCGCGGTGCTCCTTCACGTGCTCGCCCGCCTCCAGCACAGCGCCGGTAACGGCCCGGGTGGAGATCGTCGCGGAGGTCAGGGACTGGATCTGTCCGCCGTCCTTGTCCACCTTGAGGACCGCCCCGTCCACCGGGAGGTCCCTGTAGCGGGTCCAGAACCTGCCGGCGCACTCGGTGGCGTCCTTCGATTCCTGGCACGCGGTGATCTTCGCGCCGAGGCCCGGGGTCTCCGAGTGGCTCAGGACGTAGGTGCGGGTGACCTTGAGCGTCGCGGGATCGTCCAGAGGCGAGAAGCCCACCATGACCCCGATGAAGCCGCTGTACCCGGTCTCTGTGTAGGTCTTTACTGCGAGGGAGGTCACCTTCCCGTTCGCGTCGGTGCCTGCATAGAGGGTCAGCTCCTTTCCGCCCACCGTGGTGGTTGCGGTCTTCGTTACATCGACGCTCGCGCCCTCGGGCAGGACGAGCTTCACGCCCTTCTCCGTCTCGGCCAGCTCCGCTGCGGCGATCGCGTCCTTGGTGGCTTCCTTGACCACCGCGAGGAGCGTGGCCGCGCCCGAGGCGATGAGCACGATGACCATGATGGGGGTCATGAGGCAGGCGAGGCTCTCCTTCTGGGGAGTGTGGTTCGGGTCCGTCATGCCGGCACCTCCCCGAAGGTCTTGGGGACCAGGTAGCGATCGATGAGCGGGACGAAGCCGTTCATGATCAAGATCGCGAAGGACACCCCCTCCGGGTAACCGCCCCACAGGCGGATCACTGCGGTGAGGGCGCCGCACCCGACGCCGAAGACAAGCTGGCCCTTGCGGGTCACCGGCGAGGTCACCATGTCCGTCGCCATGAACCAGGCGCCGAGCATCAGGCCGCCGGAGAGGACGTGGAAGGCCGGGTTGGCGTAGTCGGCCGGGTGTCCCACCCAGGCGAGCCCGGTGATCACGGCCACGGTGCCGATGAAGGTCACCGGGATCTCCCAGGAGATGATCTTGCGCCAGAGCAGGAAGAGGCCGCCGATGAGCATGGCGATCGCGCTGCTCTCCCCGAGGCAGCCGCCCCGGTTCCCGGTGAGGAGCTTCAGGTAGCCGCCGTCGGAGACCCAGGTGCTCAGCGCGCCGATGCCATCCGTCTTGAAGATGCCGAGGGGCGTGGCTGCGGTGGTGGCGTCGACTCCGGCCATGGTGGTGACGGGCCAGGTGGTCATTGCGGTCGGGAAGGAGATCAGCAGGAAGACCCGCCCGACCAGGGCCGGGTTGAAGGGGTTGTTCCCGAGGCCCCCGAAGGTGTGCTTCCCGAGGAGGGTCGCGATGAACGCGCCCACGACGACCATGTAGATCGGGATCCCGGCGGGGAGGTTCATGGCCAGGAGGAGGGCGGTGATGAGGCCGCTCCCGTCCAGGGCGAAGTCCTTCACCGGCTTGCCGGCGATGCGCAGGAACAGGGCCTCGAAGGCCAGGACCGAGGCCGCAGCGACCCCCAGGACCAGGGCCGCCCGGCCGCCGAAGAAGATCACCGCAGCGACCATCCCGGGGACCAGGGCGAGGACGACCTGGACCATGATCGCGCGGACGTCCTCCTTGCCGCGGATGTGCGGCGAGGACTGCAGGTAGATGGGGGTGCTCACTTCTTCAACCTCCGCCGCTGTGCCTTGGCGAGGCGTATCCACTGAACCAGGAATCGTCGCGAGGGGCACACGTACTGGCAGCTCCCGCACTCCACGCAGTTGTCCCCGCTGCTGGCCTGCTCCCACTCGGAGAACTCCGCGTACGCGGCGAGGTCACAGGGGACGAGGCCCATGGGGCACGTATCCACGCAGCGCCCACAGCGGATGCAGTCCTGCTCCTGGCGGGCGACGAACTCATCAGCGCTCATGAGGAGGATCCCCGAGGTGGCCTTGACCACGGGGATGTCGGTGTGCCGGAAGGCGCGGCCCATCATGGGCCCGCCGGAGATCATTGCGCGGACGGCGTCCTCGGAGACCTCGGCGGCCGCCAGCAGCGCGGAGACGGGTGTCCCGATGCGGACCCGGAAGTTCGATGGCTTCCCCACGGCCCGACCGGTGACCGTGACGACCCGCTCGATGAGGGGCTTGTTCTTCGCCAGGGCCTCGAACACCGCGAAGGCGGTCCCGACGTTCTGCACGATGACGCCCACCGCGAAGGGCAGCTTGCCCGGCGGGACGCGGCGTCCGAGGAGGGCCTCGATGAGCTGCTTCTCTGCGCCCTGGGGGTACCGGGTGCGCAGCATGTGCACCTGGATGTGGGCCAGCTCCCCCGTGGCCGCAAGCTTCATGGCCTCGTACGCGTCGGGCTTGTTGTCCTCGACGCCCACCAGCACCGTGTCCACGCCGAGGACCAGCTGCATGGCCTTGATCCCCAGGAGGGCCTCCCGGGGCTGCTCGAGCATGAGGCGGTAGTCCGCGGTGAGGTAGGGCTCGCACTCGGCGCCGTTGATCACCAGCGCGTCCACGGGGCTGTCCGGCGGCGGCGAGAGCTTGACGTGGGTGGGGAAGGCCGCGCCGCCCATGCCCACGATGCCCGCCTTCTGGATCCGGTCCTTGAAGGTGGCCGAAGTGGAGAAGTCAATGTCCGTGGCGTCGAGATCCACGCCCTCGATCCAGGTGTCCAGCCCGTCGTTGACGATCTCGATGGCCGGGGTGCGTTCGCCGCCCGCAGTGGGGACGTCGGCGAGCTTCTTCACCTTGCCAGAGACGGGGCTGTGGATCACCGTGGAGACGAAGCCGCCGGGCTCCGCGAGGACCTGCCCGACCTTGACCTCGTCGCCCTTCTTCACCAGCGGCCTGGTGGGCGCGCCGATGTGCTGGGCCAGGGGCACGACCACGGTCTCGGGCGCGGCCAGGGGCGTGATCGGGGCCTGCGCCGAGAGCTCCTTGCGGTCCGCCGGGTGGACGCCGCCCTTCTTGAACGCCAGGTGAGGGCTCACGAGGGCACCTCCGCAGCCGCGGCTTCGTCCGCGGGGGGCTGGGCCCCGGCGCCGTGATAGCCGTTGATCACGTCCTGGGGGCAGAGGCCGATGCAGATGCCACAGTGGGTGCACTTCTGCGGATCGATGACGACGATGTCCTTGACCACGGAGATGGCTTCGTCCGGGCACTTCTTCACGCAGATCATGCAGGTGAAGCACCCGACCTGGCAGTACTTCTTCACCGCGTTGCCCTTGTCCGCGGAGTGGCAGTCGACCACCACCCTGGGGCCCTTGTCGAGCATGTTGATGATGCCCCGGGGACACTCGGCGACGCACTTGGTGCAGCCGGTACATTTCCCCTCGTCGACGATGGCGATGCCGTCGACGATGGAGAGGGCGCCGAACTGGCAGGCCTTCACGCAGGTGCCCAGGCCGAGGCAGCCGTAGGGACAGACCTTGTGTCCGCCCATGACGAGGTCCGCCGCAGTGCAGTCGTGGATGCCCAGGTAGGTGCCCAGGCTCAGGGCCTTCGCGTCGGTGCCCTTGCAGCGGACCTGCGCGGTCTTCGGCGCCGCCGCGCTGGCTGCCATGCCGAGGATCGCGGCCACGGCCGCCTGGACCTCCGCGCCTCCGGGCGGGCAGAGCGCGTCCGGGTCCCGGGACTCGACCACGTGCCGGGCGAAGCCTGAGCAGCCGGGGAAGCCGCACCCGCCGCAGTTCGCGCCGGGGAGGGCGTACTCGACCTGGGCGATGCGAGGATCTTCGTACACGTAGAACTTCTTGGCCGCCACGATGAGCATCGTGGCCAGGAGGGCGCCGAGCGCGCCCAGGAAGACGGCCGCGGTCACAATCGTCATGTCAGATCACTCCTCGTGCCGCAGGACCACAGGAACAACCCCGATCCGGCGTGCGTACCGTCGCGCCGGCACCAGGGAAAGGGCCGCTGAAAGCAACCCGATGAGCAGGGAACCGGTGGTCGGATCGAGGCCAAGTTGACCGGCTCCCCAGCCCCCCGCCGCTACGCCCAGAGTGAGGCATATAGCAGGAACCAGGTACAGAGTACAGGCAATTTTGACCTCGGACGCGGCGGAGATCCCGATCTCCACGCGGTCCCCCGGAGCGACCCCGATCGGGTCCCGCGCGACCACGTAGTCCTGGCCCCCGTCCATGGACGCGAGGCAGGCCCCGGCGATTTCGCATCCGGCGCACGACACCTTCTGGACCTGGACCCGCGCGAAGCCGTCCTCCGCGGAGACGACGGTGCCCAGGCGGCACTCGCCCTCGGGGCCTCCCCTCACGTCCTACTTCCCGCCCAGGTATTTCTTCACGGCCTGGACGTGATCTGCGTAGGTGTTGGAGAAGTGATGGCCCCCGGAGCCGTCCCGCTTGGCGACGAAGTAGAGGTGGCGACTCGTCGGCGGCGCGAGCACGGCCTCGATGGCCTCTCGTCCGGGGTTGCCGATGGGTCCCGGGGGCAGGCCCTCGTACTCGTAGGTGTTGTAGCGGTTCGCCTTGTTGAGCCGGTCCTTCTTGGTGGGCACCGCGCCCTTCCGCTCCAGGCTGTAAGTGAGGGTGGGGTCGGTCTGGAGGGGCATCCCCTTGCGGAGGCGGTTGTAGAACACCGACGCGACGAGCTTCTTCTCGTAGGCGAGCTTCACCTCGGCCTCCACCAGGGAGGCCAGGGTCAGGAGCTGCCAGTCATCGAAGTGGAACTCATGGACGATCTTGGCGTAGCGCTCGATGTGGGTCTTCTTGAGGGCCCGCAGCTCTTTGAGGGTCTGGTCCACCATGATCTCGAGGACCTCCTCGAGGGTCATCCCAGGTTCCACGAAGTAGGTCTCGGGGAAGAGGAAGCCCTCCGCGCAGGTGAGGCGCTCCGGCGCGTCGGGGATCTCGACCCCGAGGCTCCTCAGCCACGCGCAGTCCTCGGTCATGCGCAGGAACTTGTCAGCGGAGCCGAGGCCAGCCTCCTCGATGATGCCGGCGATGTCCCAGATGTTGCTCCCCTCAGGCACCACGAGCCGCAGCCACGGGACCGTCGGCCCCTGGGTGAGCTCGTCGAGGATCTCCGACGGGGTCCTCTGGAGATCGAACCAGTACACGCCCGGGCGGAACCGCTTTCCCTTGCCCGACGAGACCGCGGCGAGCTTGAAGTAGAGGGGCAGCCGGACCACCTCCTCCTGGGAGAGGATCTCGATGACCATGGACATGTCGGTGCCCTTGGGGATCGTCACCTTCCTGTGCTCGGGGTCCGGCGAGACGGGGTTGGTCATGTAGTAGTTGAAGTGGTACCGGACCAGGAGGGTCCCGCCGCCCCCGCCCAGCACGAGGATGAGCATCCAGAGCACCCAGCGCTTCATGCGTCGTCCTCCTGCTCGTATCGTGTTCGGGCCGCCGCGTGCTCCAGCCAGCCCTGGAGGATCAGCGCCGCCGCGACCTTGTCCACCTTCGGGCGGATTCGACGCTCCCGGAGTCCGGCGTCCTGCATGCTGCGGGTGGCTTCCACCGTGGAGAGGCGCTCGTCCCAGACATCCACGGGGAGCGCCGTGAGGGTCTTCAGGAAGGTCACGAATTCACGGACCTGCACCGCCTTCCCCGTATAGGAACCGTCCATGGATCGGGGCATTCCCACGACGATCGCAACGACCTCCCCCTCGGCGGCGGCCTCGATCACCAGATGGGCGGCGCGCTTGAAGGTTCCTTTGTAGGTCACGACCTTCCAGGGGGACGCAAAGCACCGCCCGGGGTCGCTGCGTGCGAGGCCCATGCGCACGTCCCCGAAGTCCACGCAGAGGATCCGGCCCTCCCCGTCTGGGATCACCGGGCAGCTCACTGTGCGCTCCTGCCCAGATCCTCCACCCGGAGTTGGAGGCTTCTGATGCCCCGCCAGGTCTTGAACTCGGGTACGTAGACCAGGTCGACGTGCGCGCCTGGCTCCACCGCAGCGTCCCCTCGTCGGAACGCGATGGCCTCGACGCGACGCCCGCCACCGCCGTCGACGACCAGCTTGAGGTGGGCGCCGTCCTTGCCCACACGCTTGCAGGACAGGAGAGGGACGCTCCTGGAAAGGAACCGGGGCTCGGGGTTGCCGTTCCCGAAGGGGGCCAGGGTCTCCACCGCGGTGACCAGCGCCTGGTCGACTGCGTCGATGGCGATCTCCATGTCCACGTCCAGGCTGGGGATCAGGTCCTCCGCAGAGACCTCCGCAGCCACCGCTGCGCTCAGGCGCTCCCGGAGCGCGGCGACCCTCTCGAGGGGGAGGGTCATGCCCGCGGCCATCGCGTGGCCTCCGTATCGATCCATGAGGTCCGCAGAGGCCTCGAGGGCCCGAACCAGGTTGAACGGCTTGATGGAGCGGCCGGACCCGGATGCCGTCCCCGACGCGTCCACCGAGAGGACCACCGCGGGGCGGTGGAAGGTCTGCACGAGCCGGGACGCGACGATGCCCAGGACGCCCCTGGTCCAGCCCTCCCCGACGACCACGATGGACTGGGGACCCACCTCCTCGGGGGTCCGGCCCACCTGGGCGACAGCCTGCTGGAAGATCTCGGCCTCGATCTCCTTGCGCTCGCTGTTGAGTCGATCCAGCTCCTTGGCCTGGATCAGACCCTCGGCGAAGGACCGGGTGCGCAGGAGCTCGACGCTCAGGGACGCGGTGTCCAGCCGCCCCGCGGCGTTGAGCCGGGGCCCGACGGCGAACGCGATGGTGCCGGAGTCCAGGATACGGTCCTCGATCCCTGCGATGCGCTTGAGCGCGCTCAGGCCGGGCCGGGCCGGCTTCTCCCATCCGTGCAGGCCGTGGTGGACCAGGGTGCGGTTGAGCCCTGTCAGGGGGACCATGTCCGCGATGGTGCCAAGGGCCACCATGTCGAGGTAGCTCTTGAGCGGTGGGACCGAATCGCCCAGGGCCATGGCCTTGCGGGTCCCTGCGACGAGGAGGAACGCGACGCCCACTCCAGCCAGGGGTCGGAAGGCCGCGGGCGCGTCGAGCCGTTGGGGGTTGATGAACGCGAGGGCCCGCGGATGCTCCCCCTGGAGCACGTGGTGATCCGTGACAATCACGTCGACGCCGGCGTCTGCGAGGGTTCCCAGCACCGCGTGGTTGGCGGTGCCGCAGTCCACGGTGATCACGAGATCGACGCCGTCGGCCACGGTCTGCTCGGCCCGGGGCATGTTCATCCCGTACCCGTCGTCCTCCCGGTGGGGGAGGTAGTACGCGGCCGTGCCCCCGCAGTCATCGATGAACGACAGGAGCAGCACCGTGGAGGTGATGCCGTCCACGTCGTAGTCACCCCAGATGAGGATCGACTCCTTGCCTCGGATCGCCTTGGCCAGGCGCGCCGAGGCCTCGTTGATCTGCGGCATGGTGGACGGGTCGGGGAAGGTGCCCAGGGTCGGGTACAGGAAGGACCGGGCCTCTTCGGGGGTCTCGAGGCCACGTACGGCCAGCAGGTGTGCGAGGACCCGTGGGATGTCCAGCGCGCGCTCCAGGGTCTCGACGATGTCGGGGCGGGGTGTGGCCGTCAGCCAGCGCACGGTGGACGGGGGAGAGGGGTCACGCGCCCTTGGGGCGCAGGAGCTTGTCAAGATACAGGAGCACCGGGCTCGCCACGAAGATGGACGAGTACGTCCCGATGATGACGCCGATGATCAACGCAAAGGCGAAGTCCTTGATCAGCCCGCCGCCGAGGATCCAGACGGACAGGACCACGAGGAGGGTGGTGATGGACGTCAGCAGGGTCCGGGACAGGGTCTCGTTGATGCTGATGTTGATGACCCGGTCCAGGGACTTCTCCCGGAGCTTCGAGACGTTCTCCCGGATGCGATCGAACACGACGATCGTATCGTTGACGCTGTACCCCACGATGGTCAGCACCGCGGCGATGATGGGCAGGGTGAAGGGGATCTGGGTGACGGCGAAGATCCCGACGGTGATCACGGCGTCATGGGTCAGGGCGACGACCGCGCCGGGGCCGTACTTGAAGTCGAACCGGAGCGCGATGTAGAGGAGGATGCCGATGATGGCGTAGAGCAACGCCAGGAGGCCCTCGTTGAGCATGTCCCGCCCGACGCTGGGGCTCACGGTCGTGGCGGACTCGACGGCGAGGAACATCGGGCCCAGCTCGTCGTCGGACTTCACCGCCGTCTCCACCGCGGCCTTGACCTCTTCGATGCGCACGGTGAAGTTCCGGTCCGTGGTCTTGGCCTTGAACTCGGCGAGGCGCTTCTCGAAGTCCTGCCCGGCGAGGATCCTGTCGATGGCCTCGTCCTCGCTGTCATCTTCCTCGGCCATGAGGTTGAGGTCCTTGATGTGCTCGAGGTGCATGTCCCGCACCTTCTCGGCCTCGACCACGATCCGGTCCAGCTTGTGCCTGGCGAAGATGGCCTCGATCTCTTGGATGCGCCCGGCGATGGGCACCGGATCCTTGAAGGAGATGTAGAACTGGTCACCGCCCTCCTGAGGCGCGTTGACCACGGTCCCCTCTTCGAAGGTGTCCGAGAAGTCCTGGACGATGGCCTTCTTCTCGGTGTCGGTGAGCAGCGAGACCAGCTCCGTGTAGATGACGTAGCGCCGCTCACCCGTGTCATCGGTGCCGCCGGCATAGAAGTCCTGGACCTGGACCTGGGGGAGGTCCTTGGCGTCCATCATCTTGGCGAAGGTCTCGGCCGACAGATCACGGATCCGATCCCGGTCGATGGTCTGATCCCCCTTGAACGCGAGGATGACCTTGGTGCCGCCCTTGAAGTCGATGCCGAGGTTGAGACCCACGAACAGGACGGAGGCCAAGCTGAGCAGGACCATCGCCGCGGAGACGAACAGGAAGAACTTCCGGCGGTTCATGAACTCGATGGTGGTGCCGGGCCTGATGATGTTCATTGACATGACGCTTCCTCCAGTCCTCCGGCCTCAGATGCTCACCCTCTCCCGAATGATTCGCTTGTCGAGCATCCAGAAGAAGATCAGGCGGGTGATGTACAGCGCGGTGAAGATCGATGAGACGATGCCGATGAGCAGCGTCACCGCGAAGCCGTAGATCGGGCCCGAGGTGAAGTTGAGCAGGATGATGGCCGCGAGGGCGGTGGTCACCTGCGCGTCCACGATGGTCCAGAAGGCCTTCTCGTAGCCGGTCTCGATGGCCGTGCGCGGGGTCTTGCCTGCGCGCAGCTCCTCCCGGATCCGTTCATAGATGATCACGTTCGCGTCCACCGCCATCCCCACGGTGAGGATGATCCCCGCGATGCCCGGGAGGGTCAGCGCGGCGTTCAAGGTCACCAGGACCGTGAGGACGAAGAGGATGTTGAGGAGCAGCGCGATGTTCGCAACCACGCCCGCGCCTCCGTAGTAGATGAGCATGAACAGGATCACGAGGATCGAGCCCACCGCAAAAGAGATGACGCCGGCCTGGATGGTGTCCTTGCCGAGGCTCGGGCCCACCTGGTGGTCGTGGATCTTGTGGACCGGGGCCTTGTAGGCGCCGTGGGTCAACACGGTGACGAGGTTCTGGGCCTCCTGGAGCATCTCCTGGGGGCTGCGTGCGCCGCCGAGGGTGATCTGGGCGCGGCCGCCGCTGATGGCCTCGTTGATGACCGGGGCGGAGTTGATGTCGTCGTCGAGCATCACCGCCATGTTCTCTTTCACGTGCTCGCTGGTGACCTCCTCGAAGAGCTTCGCGCCCGCTGCGTTGAACTCGAGGCTGACGTAGGGCTCGCCGCTCTGCTTGTAGTAGGTCGCGGCCCGGGTGAGGTGATCGCCCGAGACCTTGACCTCGGCCCAGAGGTACTCGGATCGGAAGTAGTTCTGCTTGATCGCGCCGGTGTCGCCCTTCTCCTCTACCTCGTAGTAGCCGATGATGTGGTCGTCAGGGATGAGCTTCCTGGCGTGGAGGATCCGGACGAAGCCCAGGACCTCGCTCTTGCGGAAGGCCTTGATCTGTGTGCGGCCGTCCCAGGCCGTCATCTCGAGGCTCTTCGCCTTCTCCCCGGCGGAGGCCTTGTAGTCGGTGAAGGCCTTCTGGACGTCTTCCTGGGCGAAGAAGTCGATCTTGTCGTCCACGATGCGGAAGGTGAGCCGCGCCGTCTGGCCGATCTTCTCCCGGACCATGTCCATCTGGTCCTTGGTCACGCCGGGGAGCTGGACGTCGATGTTGGTCTCGCCGTTCTTCCGGACGTCGGGCTCGACGAGGCCGAACGCGTCGACGCGCTTGCGGATGATCGAGAGGGTCTGCTCCACCACCTGCTTCTTGATGAACTCCAGCTCCGAGTCGCGCATGCGGAGCAGGTACGTCCCGTCGGGGCCGTCGATGCGCTCGAAGCGGTTGTCCAGCTTCTCGGCGATGTACTTGGTGGCGAGGTAGGGGAGGATCTCCTCGTCCGTGGTCGTCACCGTGAGGGTGTCGAACGCGGTGACCTCCATCTGGATCCGCTGCTTGAGCGCCGCGACCTCCGCAGGGGTCGGAGCCTCGTCCGGCTCCAGGTTGTTGACCTTCTGGGCGATGTGCTCCTCCAGGCGGAGCATCATGTCACGGACGTACTCCATGACCGCCTTCTTGTGGTCGACTCCATACCGGAGCTCGAGGCCACCCTTGAGGTCCAGCCCGTAGTTGAGCTCCTTCGTAAAGGGGTACCAGCCCGGCAGGTTCTTGCCGCCGACGAAGGTGGGGACCACGTAGAGCACGCAGAAGACCACCAACAACCCGACTACGATCAGACGCCAAGCCCGCTTCTTCTCCATCTTTGTGCCTCGGTGCTACTCGTTCTTGGCCGCGTTCGGGTCGGTCTGGAGACCGGTGACGTGGCTCTTCTGTACCTTGACCTTGACGCCGTCGGAGATCTCGACGATCACCGTGTTCTCGGTGAGCCCGGTGATGACGCCCAGCAGACCGCCGGTGGTGACCACCCGGTCACCCCTCTTCAAGGACTCGATGAGCTTCTGGTGCTGCTGCCGCTGCTTCTTCTGCGGCCGGATCAGCATGAAGTACATCAGGGCGAAGAGCAGGACCATCCAGATGATCATGCCCGTCGATCCGCCGCCGGCGCAGGGATCGACCGCCTGCTTGCCGCCCTCTGCCGCACCCTCCGCGGCCCCTTCGGGCGCCGGCGTTGCGCCGCCGCCCAGGTTTTCCTGGGCCACGATGAACATTCGGAGCATGAAATCCACGGTCCCCTCCAGCCGTCCGAGACGAGAGTCGCAGCTTTCTACCAGAAGCGCCATGGGGGGTCAACCAATTTATACGGCGTCGAAGAGGTCCAGGATCCCCTCGGGGGCGGTCACCATGAAGTCCGGGGGATCGTCGACGAAGGCGGCGGGCCCCTGGAAGCCCCAGGTCACCCCGACGGTCCGGATCCCGGCGGCCCGGCCGACCCGGACGTCCACGGACATGTCGCCCACCATGAGGGTTCGGGATGGGGTCGAGCCCAGGTCCTCGACCATGCGGAGGAGCCCCTGGGGGTTCGGCTTCCCGGGCCAGCCCTCGGCGATGCCGTGGACGCTCTCGAAGGTCCCGGGCGGGAGGAGCCCCTCGGCGACCTCCACCGTGGCCTCGTGGCCCTTGTTGGACAGGACCCCGAGCGCTGCCCCGCGTGCGCGCAGGTCTGCGAGGAGCTCCGGGATCCCGGTGAAGAGCCTGGTGTGGGCACGCCAGACCTCGCTGTACCGGGCCCGGGTGGCGTCGACCACGGGGCCCAGCGCGCCCAGGTCGTCGACCCCCGTCGCCCAGGTGTACAGCGACCCGAGGCCGCGGCCCATGTGATCCACGATGTCGGACGGGGAACGGGCGGGGTAGCCGTAGCGGGCCAGGGTGTCCGACACCGCGACGACGATGCCGTCCACGGAGTCAGCGAGGGTGCCGTCGAAGTCGAAGATCACGCAGGGGCGGGGGCTGGGGTCGGGCATCGGGCGCCTCCGGTTGGGTCTGTTCGGTTTGTAGCATCAGGGTGCGGGTGGGGCAAGGGGGTGCTGTGGGAGGGGCTTTCAGCCCCGACTCCCCTGTGGGAGGGGCTTCAGCCCCGAAGAGTCGGCCCTGAAGGGCCTCCCACAGTCGAAGAGTCGGCCCTGAAGGGCCTCCCACAGTCGAAGAGTCGGCCCTGAAGGGCCTCCCACAAGCGGGGCGTGGACGCCCCTCCCACAGTTCTGGTATCCTGCCCCCGGTGTCAACGCTCGACTTGACGAGGGCAACCCATGAAGCGACTCCTGCCGATCCTCCTCTCCATCACCATCCTCTCCCTCTGCGCCTGCTCCTCGGGCGGCGGCGGTGGCCCCGCAGCCGACGTCCCCGGCGTCGACACCCCGCCCGCGGGCGAGATCACCGGCACCCCCGACGTGGCGGCCGATCAGGGCGGCGGCGGCGACGACACCGGCGGTCGGACGGAGATCCCGCCGGGCTACCTGGAGTTCTGCATCACCGATGCGGACTGCTCGGACTGGGGCCTGAACTGCTTCTCCCTCGGCCCGGCGGATCCCACCCCGATCTGCTCCCAGGCCTGTGCCGCCACCGCGGACTGCCCTGACACCATGATCTGCAAGGCCAAGGGCGACGACAAGATCTGCCAGCTCGCCGGGTACTGCGACGCCTGCGAGGTCGAGATGGACTGTGGCGGCCTGCGGTGCATGGAGGACGAGGCGGGGGGCTCCTTCTGCGCCAACAAGTGCGTCCTGGACAACCAGGGCGCCTGCCCGCCGGGCCATTACTGCAAGAATGCCGGCGCGGGGATCGAGGACTACTACTGCTACCCCCTCTTCGGCACCTGCCGGGGGGACGGCTCCCACTGCACCCCGTGTCAGGGGGACGTGGACTGCCAGAAGGGCCTCATCTGCCACTCCAACGAGACCACCGCTGAGTCCTACTGCGCGACGATCTGCCAGACGGATCAGGAGTGCGGCAAGGGCTTCGGGTGCTACGAGCTGCCCGGTGAGGAGTTCCAGATCTGCACCCTGGAGATCGAAGGGGAGCCCGTGGAGACCTGCTACAAGGGCAACAAGGAGTTCTGTGACCCCTGCATGGCGGATTACGAGTGCGACACCGGGGTCTGCTACCAGTACGCGGTGGAGAACAAGTTCCATTGCGCCTTCGAGTGCGACCTCGTCCAGTGGCCCGGGAACCTCGATGGCTGCCCACCGGGGCTCTTCTGCGTACCGAACCACGGACCGAGCGTGGGCGCGGAGGTCTGCGCGCCCCCAGGGGCCTGGGGGTGCCAGGGCTTCCTGAACTGTCTTGGCGTGGACTGCCCCAAGGGGGAGAGCTGCAGCGAGGGCTTCTGCGAACCCAAGTAGCAGGCGCCAGGCCGCAATTAAATGCTTGACTTCTGCATTTTCATGCGTCATTGTTCGTCCCCATGAAGAAGCGCCTCTCCAAGAACGAACGCCGACAGCTCATCCTGGATCTCCTGCAGCGGGACATCATCGCAAGCCAGCGGGACCTCCGGGCCCAGCTCCAGCGGCACGGCGTCGACGTGAACCAGGCCACCCTGTCCCGGGACCTGCGGGACATGGGGATCCTCAAGGTGCCGCAGCACGGCGGCGGGTCGCGATATCTCGCCAACCCAAAGGCCGAGCGTGCCCCCGTGCGCCATGAGCAGACCCTCCGCCACTCGGTGATCCGCCTGGGCCGCTCCCTGAACATGCTGGTCCTCCTCACCGCCCCCGGGAATGCGTCGGTGGCGGCCCTGGCCCTGGACAACCTGTCCCTGCCCGGGATCCTCGGCACCGTCGCCGGGGACGACACGATCCTGGTGGTCCTGGATGCGTCGATGGACATGGACGGGACGGAGAGGAGCCTGCGCACACTGCTGGCCCTGGACGGAGCCGACCGGTAGAGGTCCCCGGGAGGCGTCCTCGAGATGAAGCTCATGCAACGAATTGGACTGTGCCGAACCAGAAGCTCGTCGACCGGGCATGCAAGGAGTCGCTAGATGAAGAAGAAGATCGTCGTCGCCTATTCGGGTGGTCTGGATACCTCGGTGATGCTCAAGTGGCTCGCGGACACCTACGACGCCGAATGCATCGCATACACCGCGGACGTGGGCCAGGCGGAGGAGCTCGACGGCCTCGAGGAGAAGGCCCTCGCCACGGGCGCCAGCAAGGTCTACATCGACGACCTCCGGGAGGAGTTCGTCCGGGACTACGTCTTCCCCGCGATCCGCGGCAATGCGATCTACGAGAACGACTATCTCCTGGGGACCTCCCTGGCCCGCCCCGTGATCAGCAAGCACCTCGTGGAGGTGGCGAAGAAGGAGGGCGCGTGGGCGATCGCGCACGGCTCCACCGGGAAGGGCAACGACCAGGTCCGCTTCGAGCTCTGTGCGTATTCCCTCATGCCCGAGATCCGCATCATCGCGCCCTGGCGTGAGTGGGAGTTCAAGAGCCGGGCCCACCTCATCGAGTATGCGGACAAGCACGGGATCCCCGTCGGCTCCACCCGGGAGAAGCCCTACAGCATGGACCGCAACCTCATGCACATCTCCTACGAGGGTGGGATCCTGGAGAACCCCTGGAACCCGCCGAACAAGGACATGTTCCTCACCACCACCTGCCCCATGGACGCCCCGGATGCGCCCGAGGAGTTGGAGATCGGCTACGCTGACGGCACCCCGACGACCGTGAACGGCGAAGCCTTGAGCCCCGCGGCGCTCCTGACGAAGCTCAACGATCTGGGCGCCCGCCACGGCGTCGGCCGGGCCGACATCGTGGAGAACCGCTTCGTGGGGATCAAGAGCCGCGGCGTGTACGAGACCCCGGGCGGGACGATCCTGCACATCGCGCATCGGGCCGTGGAGAGCATCACCCTCGATCGCGAGGTGACGCGGATCCGCGACGTGCTCCTGCCCCGGTTCACCGAGTACATCTACAACGGCTTCTGGTTCTCCCCGGAGATGGAGCTCCTCCTCAGGTTCATGGACATGGTCCAGGAGGGGGTCACGGGGACGGCGCGGGTGCGGCTCTACAAGGGCAGCTGCCAGGTCATGGGGCGGAAGTCTCCAAACTCCCTGTACAGTGAGGCCGTGGCGACCTTCGACGAGGACACGGTGTACAAGCACTCCGACGCGGACGGCTTCATCAAGCTCAACGCGCTGCGCCTGAAGCTGCATAACTACCGCAAGCGCAAGACGGCCCTCGGGTCCGGCGACGTGGACATCTCCAGCCTGCACCATGGCTACATCGAATAGGATCCACCTCGGGGACAACCTCGAGGTGCTGCGCGCCCTCCCGGAGGGCTGCGCGGATCTGATCTACATCGATCCGCCCTTCAACACCGGGATCATGCAGTCGCGGCCGCGGCTCCGCACGGTGCGGGACGAGGACGGAGACCGCACGGGGTTCCAGGGCCGTCGGTACCGCACGGAGATCCTCGGGGTCCGGGCCTGGTCGGACCGCTTCGACGACTACCTGGGCTTCCTGGCCCCGCGCCTCGAGGAGGCCCGTCGGGTCCTGGCGCCGACGGGGACGTTCTTCCTCCACGTCGATCCCCGGGAGGTGCATTACTGCAAGGTCCTCCTGGACGGGATCTTCGACCGGGCGCGTTTCATGGGGGAGATCATCTGGGCCTACGACTTCGGCGGGCGGTCGAAGCGCCGCTGGCCGGCGAAGCACGACAACATCCTCTGGTACGTGGCGGATCCGGCGTGCTATACCTTCCGATACGACGACATCGACCGGATCCCGTACATGGCGCCGGGTCTCGTGGGCCCCGAGAAGGCCGCCCGGGGGAAGAGCCCGACGGACGTGTGGTGGCACACCATCGTGCCCACCAACGGCAGGGAGCGCACGGGCTACCCCACCCAGAAGCCCATGGGCATCCTCCGGCGCATGATCCGGGTCCACTCCAACCCTGGAGACCACGTCCTGGACTTCTTCGCGGGCAGCGGCACCACCGGCGCCGCCGCGGGGGAGCTCGGGCGGCGCTTCACCCTGGTGGACTCCAACCCCGAGGCCGTGGACATCATGCGGGAGCGCCTCGCTCCCTACGTCCCCGAGGTGATCACTTAAAAAAGCTGTTGATGTAGCGCACCGCGTTGCTGTATCTTCCTTTGGAATCGGTACCTGGGGGCGCGCACCGCCCCGACGCTGGAGGGATCATGTACAAGATCGCCGCGCTGCTCGTCCTCGTGTCGTTCGGCTCGTTTGCCTGTTACAACACGTACTACGTCGACATGGACGATCTGCAGCAGATCCAGACCGTGGAGAAGGGGACCAAGGTCGCCCTCCCGACCCAGAAGGACGAGAAGGTCGTCGTAGAGCCGTCCACCCGGCTCTTCGTCCGGGACGTCAATGGCAAGCGCTACCCCATCACACCGTACAACTTCAGGATCATCAACCAGCAGCTCGTGGCCTCGGATCGCGACTACATCTTCATGATGAACCAGCTCAAGCCAAAGGGTGAGGTGGAGCTCCTGTCCACCTGGAAGACCGTGGGTCTCGTCGGCCTCGGCGCCGCCGCGGTCACCGGCCTCATCCTCGCCACCGTCCTCACCGCCGGCCGCAAGTCCTTCGATTAGTCCAGCCCCTCGGGGTTCGGCGCCGGCGGCGGGCCGTGACCGCCCCGGCCGGGCCCCCTGCCGTCCTCGTTGCTCGCCGGACGGAGAGTCCGACTCGCTCCTCGGAACGCTTCGCTCGGCAGGTGCCCTCGGCCGGGGCGGCCACAGCTCCGCCGCCGACTGCCTCACCCCTCGGTGCTGGCCTCCCCCAACCGCCGGACGGAGAGTCCGGAGAAAATGGGGTCAGACCCCACCACATGACAGATAGCCCAACATCTCCCAGATTGGAACCACGCCCAAATCGCATCGATTGGACGACCTCGGAGCTTGGAACCGGGGGGGGGCTCTCCCGACGCAGGAAGGAGCCGATTCACATGGACTTGGTATTCGCGACGACCTCGTCTCCATGGTCTCGTGCTGCGGGGAGGGCCGCG